>NZ_JBIRAY010000040.1:0-860 GCF_044326405.1 Actinomadura sp. 1N219
CAACCCCCACCACCCCCGCGAAGCCACCCTCCACCTCGACCTACCCGCCCTCGGCCTCCCCAACGACCCCGAACTGGCCTACACCGTCACCGACCAACTCGACGGCGCCACCTACACCTGGACCCAAACCAACTACGTCCGCCTCGACCCCCAGGTCCAGCCGGCGCACGTCCTGACGTTCGGGAGTGGTGAGACGTGAGCGGCCCGCAGGAGCCACGCCACCCTGACTCGCCGCAGGATCCGCCGCCGGGAGCGGTGCCGGGCCATGAGCCCTTCACCGAGATTCCGCCGGACGCGCTCCCTGCCTCGTCCGAGCCCGTCCCGGACGCGTTCAGCCCAGAAACGCCACGCGATCCGCACTGGTTCAAGACGGCGGTGTTTTACGAGGTTTCAGTGCGCGGGTTCGCCGACTCCAACGGCGACGGATACGGAGACCTGCGCGGCCTGATCTCCAAACTCGACCACCTGCAATGGCTCGGCATCGACTGCCTCTGGCTGCTGCCCATCTACCAATCACCGCTCAAGGACGGCGGCTACGACATCGCGGAATACACGAGGGTCTTGCCCGACTTCGGGGATCTGGGCGATTTCGTAGAGTTGATCGAGCAGGCGCACGCGCGCGGGATCCGGGTGATCGCGGACCTGGTCATGAACCACACCTCCGACCAGCACCCCTGGTTCCAAGCCTCCCGCACCGACCCCGACGGCCCCTTCGGCGACTTCTACATGTGGAACGACACCGACACCAAATACCCCGACGCCCGCATCATCTTCATCGACACCGAAACCTCCAACTGGACCTACGACCCCACCCGCGGCCAGTACTACTGGCACCGCTTCTTCTCCCACCAACCCGACCT
>NZ_JBIRAY010000041.1:0-690 GCF_044326405.1 Actinomadura sp. 1N219
TCGACGCTCTGCGGCTCGTACTTGATCGCTCCGCACTGGACGATTCCCTTGGCGCACTGCGCCTGCCGGCTCATCGGCGCCGAGACGTACCCGTGCGCGAAAGCCGAGGTCGCCGGGATCACTGCGACGAAGGGGGCGATTCCCACGCCCGCCGCCGCGGCGGCGAGCCTGCGGTGTGACTTCTTCATGCGGGGGGTCCTTGCCTTGGGGTGGTCATGTCGTGGCGCGGACGCCGGTGTTACTGCACGTTGACGTCGACGCAGGCATAGAAGGCGTTGGCGGTGTCGGCGATGTTCCAGATCGCGAGGATCTTCTGGCGTCCGCTCACGCCGCCGAGGTTGACCTGGTGGGAGACGGTGGAGGGCGGCTGCTGGTTGTTGCCGCTGACGTCCGCGACCTTCCGGCCGCCGACGTAGTACTCGTAGTTCGTGGTGCGGTGCCGGGCGGTGAACGTCCAGGTGAAGGTGACCGACTGGCCGACGTTGGTGGCCTGCCAGCCCTTGCTGTCGTCGTTGAGGTCAGTGAACCGGCTGCCGCCGCTACAGGTGCGCTGGCCCTTGGGGCCCTCGACGCTCTGCGGCTCGTACTTGATCGCTCCGCACTGGACGATTCCCTTGGCGCACTGCGCCTGCCGGCTCATCGGCGCCGAGACGTACCCGTGCGCGAAAGCCGAGGTCGCCGGGATCACTG
>NZ_JBIRAY010000042.1:0-641 GCF_044326405.1 Actinomadura sp. 1N219
CTGGTTGCCGACTCCCCGAGGCATATCGCAGGCTCCCACGTCCTTCATCGGCTCCTGATGCCAAGGCATCCACCGTATGCCCTAAAAAACTTGAACACACAAAACGATCAAAACAAATCGCAGATAAACGAACAACACCACCACGACGGCGAACCATCACGGCAGCATCACCCGTTCACCAGAGATGCTCGCGTCCACTGTGCAGTTCTCAAAAAACAACCGGGCCCACCAGCACCCCACCCCCCAAACAGGAGGCGAGGTGTCTGGTCCCGCGATCCGAGGCCACCAGGCTCGCGCCCGTTTCCTCAGGACCCAACAGCGTGTCCACCAGCCCGCCCGCCCGGACCCGCCGTTCCCACTCCCCCTGGACCGAGGTCCAGCGGGCGGTACTTGCCGGGCCGCACGAGCGGCCTGGTGAATAGCCAGTGCTCCACATCTATGAGCAGCCACCTGACGGACATTCGCCGTCATAGGCGGCCACCGACCACGACCCCCCACCCCGAGGGGTGAGTGACCTGGCCAGTTGGTGCTCCTTAGAAAGGAGGTGATCCAGCCGCACCTTCCGGTACGGCTACCTTGTTACGACTTCGTCCCAATCGCCGGCCCCACCTTCGACCGCTCCCCCCACACAAGGTGGTTGG
>NZ_JBIRAY010000043.1:0-576 GCF_044326405.1 Actinomadura sp. 1N219
CGATTGGGACGAAGTCGTAACAAGGTAGCCGTACCGGAAGGTGCGGCTGGATCACCTCCTTTCTAAGGAGCACCAACTGGCCAGGTCACTCACCCCTCGGGGCCTTGGGGGGTCGTGGTCGGTGGCCGCCGTCGGCAGCGCATGTCTGCCGGGTGGCTGCTCATAGATGTGGAGCACTGGTTATTCACCAGGCCGCTCGTGCGGCCCGGCAAGTACCGCCTCCTGGACCTCGGTCCAGGGGGAGTGGGAACGGCGGGTCCGGGTGGGCGGGCTGGTGGGCACGCTGTTGGGTCCTGAGGAAACGGGCGCGAGCCTGGTGGCCTCTGGATCGCGGGACCAGACACCGCTTCACTTGTATGGGTGGGGCGGTGCTGGTGGGCCCGGTTGTTTTTTGAGAACTGCACAGTGGACGCGAGCATCTCTGGTGAGAGCTTGATGCCCTGCCTTTTGGGGTGGGGTTGATGGTTCTTATCTGCGATTTGTTTTGATCGTTTTGTGTGTTCAAGTTTTTTAGGGCATACGGTGGATGCCTTGGCATCAGGAGCCGATGAAGGACGTGGGAGCCTGCGATATGCC
>NZ_JBIRAY010000044.1:0-563 GCF_044326405.1 Actinomadura sp. 1N219
CCGGATCCCTCCTCCACTGGACCCGCAAAATGATCGAAATCCGCCAACGCCACCCCGTCTTCGGCGTCGGCTCCTACGTCGAACTCTCCGCCTCCAACCCCTCCGTCCTCGCCTTCACCCGCGAGATCACCGAGGACGAGAGCCCGTGGGGAGAAATGGACACCGTCCTGTGCGTCAGCAATCTGTCGCGCTTCCCGCAGCCGGTCGAACTCGACCTGCGCCGATTCGAGGGCTACTCCCCCGTGGAATGCATGGGCGGCGTCCAATTCCCGGCCATCGGCGAACTGCCGTATCTGATGACGCTTCCCGGGCACGGCTTCTTCTGGTTCCAGTTGAACCCTCCGGACGACGACGTCACGGAACCGGGCACGTCCGCGGAAAGGACCGGCTGACCGTGCTGCCACCCCATCCGGCCCTTACCCGGGCCCTCGCGGAGTGGCTGCCCGGGCAGCGGTGGTTCGGCGGCAAGGACGGCCCCATCGACGACCTGACCATCGGCACCGCCACCGAACTCCGCACCGGCGACCCCGCACTGCACCACCTCATCCTCGACGTCCACCAGA
>NZ_JBIRAY010000045.1:0-557 GCF_044326405.1 Actinomadura sp. 1N219
CCAACCACCTTGTGTGGGGGGAGCGGTCGAAGGTGGGGCCGGCGATTGGGACGAAGTCGTAACAAGGTAGCCGTACCGGAAGGTGCGGCTGGATCACCTCCTTTCTAAGGAGCACCAACTGGCCAGGATCGCTTCGCTCTCCTCACGCAGGGGGGCGGGGGTTCGTGGTCGGTGGCCGCCTATGACGGCGAATGTTCGTCAGGTGGCTGCTCATAGATGTGGAGCACTGGCTACTCAGCTCACTGCGCGTGTGAGCCGGCAAGTACCGCCCCGTGGACCTGTAGGTCTGCTGGACCTGTTGGGTCTGGGGGGAGTGGGAACGACGGTCTCGGACGCGCGGGGGGTTGGACACGCTGTTGGGTCCTGAGGAAACGGGCGCGAGCCTGGTGGCCTCTGGATTGCGGGACCAGACACCTCACCTTCCTGAATTGGGGGTGGGGTGCTGGTGGGCCCGGTTGTTTTTTGAGAACTGCACAGTGGACGCGAGCATCTCTGGTGAACGGGTGATGCTGCCGTGATGGTTCGCCGTCGTGGTGGTGTTGTTCGTTTATCTGCGA
>NZ_JBIRAY010000046.1:0-543 GCF_044326405.1 Actinomadura sp. 1N219
GCCGTACCTCGTCGTAGAGGCCGTCGGGGTCGTGGTCGAAGTTGAGGGGGTAGATGTCCTGGTATTTCTTGGGTGGGTTTTCGGCGTAGGCGATGGTGCCGTCGGTGCGGGTGGTGAACCATTCGGGGTGTTCGTGGACCCAGGGGTGGTCGGGGGAGCATTGCAGTGCCAGGTCGAGGGCGACTTCCAGGCCGCAGGTGGCGGCGTGGTCGATGAAGGCGTCGAAGTCGTCCAGCGTGCCCAGGTCGGGGTGGATGGTGTCGTGGCCGCCGTGGGGGGAGCCGATGGCCCAGGGGGAGCCGGGGTCGTAGGGGCCGGCGTCGAGGGTGTTGTTGGGGCCTTTTCTGAAGGTGGTGCCGATGGGGTGGATGGGTGGGAGGTAGATGACGTCGAAGCCCATGTCGGCGATGGCGGGCAGGCGTTTGGTGGCGGTGCGCAGGGTGCCGGAGGTGGGGCCGCGGCGTCCGAGGGGGTCCAAGGTGGCGCCTTCGGAGCGGGGGAAGAATTCGTACCAGGCTCCGTAGAGGGCGCGTTGGCGGTGGA
>NZ_JBIRAY010000005.1:0-503973 GCF_044326405.1 Actinomadura sp. 1N219
GGGGGGGGGGGGGGGGGGGGGGGGGGGGGGGGGGGGGGGGGGGGGGGGGGGGGGGCGGGGGGGGGGGGGGGGGGGCTGCTGGGCTGCCTGCCCTACCTGAGCTACGGGCTGCTGCCGCTGTTCGCGGTGCCGCTGGCGGTGCTGGCCCTGACCCGTCCCCGCGCGGCCACGGTCGCCGCCGCGGCCGCGGGGCTGGCCGCGGCGCCGGCGGTGTTCACGCTGCTGGGGTTCTGGTGGCCGGACGGCGTCCGCGCCACCCTGGACACCTACCTGATCAGCCGCGGGTCCGCGCAGCGCTCCTACGCCTACTTCGCCGCCGCGAACCTGGCGGTGCTCGGGCTGCTGACCGGCCCGGCGGTCGCGCACGCGCTGCCCCGCGCGGCAGGCGCCCTGCGGCAGACGGCCCGGACGCGCGCGGCGGCTGCCTCACCGGCGGGCGGGGTCGCGGCGCTGGCCGGGGCGGCGCTGCTGGGCGTGCTCGTCCTGGACGCCTCCGGCGTCACTCGCGGCGAGGTCGAGCGGATCTGGGTGCCGTTCGCCGCGTGGCTCACGGTCGCCGCCGCGCTACACCGCCCCCCGGCCCGGGCGTGGCTGGCGGCGCAGGCGGCGACGGCGCTGGCCGTCCAGGCCCTGGTCCTGTCCCCCTGGTGACCACCGGCCCTCTGACCTGCGCCGATACCCCCGCCAGAAAAAGGTTGAAGAAAATCCGGGCGGGATGTCGATCCGGGGGCGATCCGTGCGACGCGTCAGTGAAAGGCCGATGAGACACCGCACGGAAGGACCACCGCCATGACCGCCACCCACACCCTCACCGCCGCCCCTGCCGCCACCGCCGATGTGGAGGGACGCCGCGTCCTGCGCAAGGCGCTGTGGGGCCTCCAGATCCTTCTGGCGGCGTTCCTGCTCTTCGCATCCGCGCTGCCCAAGTTCGCCGGGCAGGCCGACGCCGTGAAGACCTTCAGCGAGATCGGCTGGGGGCAGTGGCTGCGGTACGTGACCGGCGCCGTCGAGGCCGCCGGCGCGATCGGCCTGGTGATCCCGCGGCTGGCCGGGCTCGCCGCCGCCGGGCTGATCGGCCTGATGGGCGGCGCCGTCCTCACCCAGCTGCTGGTGCTGGAGCCGGCGTGGAGCCTGCTGCCCGCCGCGTACGCGGTCGTGTTCGCCGCGGTCGCCTGGGACCGGCGCGCCGAGTCCCGGCAGGCGCTGCGCTCGGCGCGCAGCCGCGTCCTCGGACGCTGACCCCGCGCACCACGACGGCCCCCCGCACACCACGACGGCGGCTCCTGCCGCGCCAGGGCGCTGAGCTCGGCCGTCAGCGCGGCGGCGTCGTCGGGACGGCCGTGGTAGGCGGCCGGCGTCGTCTGGAACAGCGCCACCCGCCACTCGCCCATGAGCTGCGACGCGGTGACGGTCTGCACGGCGTTGGCGTCGGCGTTGACGTCCGGGGCGCCGGTGGCGCCGGGCGGGACCATCCCGGCGACGGCGTGCAGCACCGCGGCGCCGGGGCCGACCAGCCGCACGTCGCGGACCGCGGCGACGTAGCGGGCCGTGGGGTGGTGGGCGAAGATCTCCGCCATCCGCGCGGCGATCTCCGCGCGGCCGGCGTGCAGGCTGCCGTCGAACCCGATCGAGACGCCGTCGTCGCGGAACGGGGCGGCGAACGCGCGGCCGTCGCGGGCGTTCCAGCCGTCCAGAATCCCCCGGTACAGGCCGCGGACGGCGTCCAGCGCGCCGAGCCGGGCGGCGTAGCGGTCGTGGTGGACCTGCCAGCGGCCGGTGGTCCAGTTCGCCCAGTCGACGCGGGCGCCGTCGAGGGCCTCGCCGAGGTAGTCCAGGTGCAGGTGCCAGCCCGCCAGGGTCTGGACGAGGTACTCCCCGGGCAGCCGGACGTCGCTGGTGAACACCAGATGCGTCCCTTCGGGTGCGGGGGCCAGCTCCCAGCGGAGCCGGCCGTGCAGGTCGGAGTCCAGCTCCAGCAGCCGCGGCGGGTCGAACGCGGTGACGGTGCCGCGCGCCACGGCCTGCTCGGCGGGGTCGGCGGCGTTCAGCCAGCGCAGCTCGAACTTGCCGCCGGTGGCGGGTTCCAGGTCGGCGTCGGCGAGCCACGCCGACAGCTCGGCGGGGTCGGTCAGGGCCCGCCAGACCCGCTCGGGCGGGTGGCGCAGGCGGCGCTCGAACCGCAGCAGGGTGCGCCCGTCCCGGTGGGTGGCGGTGCCGTCCGGAGCGGTCGCGTCGCCGGCCGTGCAGTCGGTGCCCATAACTTTCGCCTGCCTTTCCGGTCGCGGGTGGTGCCCGGCCGTGCGGGCGGCGCGCCCGCACGGCTCACACCACCGAACATAACTCCTTCCGCATATAACTTGCAAGGCATGAACGGGGGTCAGGGGGACGGCGGCCAGGTGATGAGGGTGTGCCCCCAGGTGACGCCGGCGCCGAACCCGGCGAGCAGGACCAGGTCCCCGGGCGCGATCCGGCGGGTCCGCAGGGCCCGGTGCAGGGCGTAGGGGAGGCTGGCGGCGCCGATGTTGCCGACGTCGTGCCCGGCGATCGCCAGCTGCGCCTCCTCCAGCCCGGCCGCGGCGGCCAGCGCGGCGACCAGCCGCGGGTTGGGCTGGTGCGGGACGACCAGCGCCAGGTCCGCGGGCTTGATCCCGGCGGCCTCGGACGCCTCGGCCACCAGCCGCGGGAAGATCTCGCCGATGAAGTCGCGGACGGCCCGCGCGTCCATGTGGATGGTGTGCCCGCACCCGGTCACGGTGCCCGCGCTGGCGGGGGAGCGGCTGCCGCCCGCGGGGATGAGCACGTCGCCGGCGCGGGTGCCGTCCGACCCGAGCGTGACCGGGCCGATCCCGTACGGGCCCGCGACGGGCCCGATCACCGCGGCGGCGGCGCCGTCACCGAACAGCGCGGTGGTGGCGCGGTCGGCGTCGTTGAGGAAGCGGGAGTACACCTCCACGCCGATGACCAGCGCGTACGGGGCGGGGCCGCGCTGGGCGGCGAGCCAGCCGACCGCGGCCTGCAGCCCGTAGACGAACCCGGAGCAGGCGGCGGCGACGTCGAACGCGGCGGCGCGGGACGCGCCGAGCAGCGCCTGGACGCGGCACGCGGTGGACGGGCCGAGCTCGTCGGGGGTGGAGGTGCCGAGCACGATCAGGCCGACGTCGGCGGCGGCCACGCCCGCCTCGGCCAGCGCGCGGCTCGCGGCGGCCGCGGCCAGGTCGGAGGCGGCCTGCCCGGGCGCGGCGACGTGCCGGTGCCGGATGCCGGTGCGGCCCTCGATCCAGGACGGGTCCAGGCCCAGCGACCGCGACACCTCCTCGCTGGACACTTTCCGGTCGGGCAGATACGCACCGGTACCCCATATCGACCATCCCATTTTCCCGCCGTCAGGCTGTCCGAAATGGGTCCGGTATTCGCGCGGCTGCTGCTCGGGGTGGGTCATCGCTCGCTCCCCTCGACCGGCGTCGCCGCCGGTGGTCACTGGTCGGCCCGGCCTGCCGGGCCGCCCGGCCCGCGCCCCCGCCGCCGCGGGCGCGTGACGTGCGCACACCACTGACGGTTGCCAGACCGATCCCACGAGTGAATAATCCCATTTCAGGGTCTGTGTTCCATAACTACGAGTTAAGCGGCCTTTATCCGAATAGAGATGAGAACCTTTCCTTCGAGGTAAGGAGACCCCCGGTGTTCTCTGATCCGCATCCGGCCGAGGAGCTCAAGCCCGACGACGCGTGCGCCTTCCTGTTCGCCGGCACCGGCTCGGCCGGAGCCCCCGACCTGCCCGCCCTCGCCCGGACCGGACGCGGCGCCGCCCGCGCGGTCGCCGACGTCCTGGACGCCGTCCAGGAGGGCCTGCCCCGCACCCGCTGGCCGTCGATGCGCACGATCCTGCTGGACGACCCCGCCGCCTACCGGACGGCGGCGCGCACCCCCGGCGTCGCGCAGCTGGCCGGATACGCCGCGTCCGTCGCCGTCGACCGGGCGCTGCGCACCGGCGGCGTCCAGCCCGCCTACGCGGTCGGGCAGAGCTTCGGCGAGATCGCCGCGCTCGTCGGCGCGGGCGCGTTCGCGATCGCCGACGGCGCCCGCATGGCCGTCAGCCTCGTCGGCGTCCTCGCGCGCCGCGGCCGCGGCGGCGGCATGGGACTGCTGGAGGACGGCGAGGACGGCGCCCGCGCCGCCATCGACGCCGCCGCCGAGCCGCAGGTCGTGGTGGCGTCGCTGAACGCGCCGTCCGCGACCGTCGTCGCCGGCCCCGACGGGCCGCTGGAGCGGGTCCTGGACGCGGCCCGCGGCCGGGGGGTGCGGGCCGTGCGGCTCGCCGTCCCCTACCTGTCGCACCATCCCGCGATGGCCGGCGCCGACGACGAGTGGTACACGATGATCCGCCGCTACCCGCAGCGCCCGCTGGAGCTGCCCGTGCACTCGCCGGTGCGCGGACGCGCCTACCACGACGGCGACGACCTGCACCGCGCGCTGGCCGACTGCATCGTCAAACCCGTGCGGCTCCCGGACGCGCTGCGCGCCGTGCACGCGGCCGGCGCGACCGTGTTCGCCGAGGCCGGCGCCGGGAACGCGCTGTGCCGGTGCGCGCGGCTGACCGTCCCCGGCGCGCGGACCCTCACCCCGCTGCGCGAACGCCCCCACCACGGCCCCGGCGGCCGGGACGGCGAGGGCGCCCGCCGCGGCGGCAAGGCCGACCCCACCGCCCGCCCCTGACGGCCCCGCCCCTGACGGCCCCGCCCCTGACGGCCCCGCCCTGGCCCCGCTCCAGGCGGACGCCGCCCGGCACGCCGCCCGGCACGCCGCCTGGCACGCCGTCTGGCACGTCCTCCAGCACGCCTTCCGGCAGCATTGAGAACACTCCTGCGCACGGCCCGAGGAAAGGATCGACCGCCGTGGAAACCTTCACCGCCGCCGTCCCCGACGAGGGCCTGCTCGGCTTCGTCCGCGGCCCGTCCCTGGACGCCAAGACCCGGACGCGGATCGCCGAGGCCGTCCCGGACGAGTTCTTCACCTACCCCGGCGGCCTCACCGCCCGCGACCACCAGGCGCTGACCTACGAGCGGCTGCGTCGGGCGGGCCTGGCCGCGCCGCCCGCGGCCGAGCTGCTGGCCGACCCGCCGGCGCTGTGCGCGCTGCTGGAGCGCGCCGCGATCGCCGACCCGGCGCTGTTCCACGTGATGCTGCTGCACTACACCCTGGCGCTCGGCCCGATCCTGCGGTTCGGCGCCGCGCAGATGGGCGGAGAAGGGGACTCGGCCGGGCAGCGGGCGGGGGAGCGGGGGCTGCGGGACGCGCGCGACGCGCTGGCGTCGATGGACTCCTTCGGGACGCTGCTGATGACCGAGGTCGGCCGCAGCAACAGCCACCTGTCGCCGCGCACGATCGCCCGCCACGACCCCGCCTCGGGCGGGTTCGTGCTCAGCACGCCGGACGCGCAGGCCGCCAAGTTCCCCACCAGCACCGCCCACCCCCGCGTCCCCAAGACCGCCGCCGTCTACGCCACCCTCGTCCACGGCGGCGCCGAACGCGGCGTGTTCGTGTTCGTCGTGCCGCTGCGGGGGCCCGGCGGCGCGGTCGCGCCGGGCGTGCGGGTCGTCGACGCGCCGGAGACGACGGGGCTGCAGGTCGACTACGCCGCCGTCCTGCTGGACGATCTGCACGTCCCCTACGGGGCGTGGCTGCGCGACGGCGCGTCCATCGGCGCCGGCGGGTCCTTCCACGACCCGGCCGGGTCGGCGGCGGCGCGGCTGACCCGCTCGATGGGCATCGCCCCGGCGGTGTGGCGGGCGGTGATCTCCGCGTCGGCCGCGATCACCCGCGCGTCGGCGGGGACGCTGCTGGCGCATTCGGCGGGCCGGGCCACCCTCGGGCGGCTGGCGCCGCGGCGGCCGCTGACCGACTACCGCAACCAGCAGGAGGCGGTGCTGGGCGCGCTGGCCGCCGGGTACGCGCTCACCGCCGTCGCCGAGCACGTCAAGACCGCCCGCACCGCCGCCGACGCCCCCGGCGGCGCGGCGGGCGGGCCGGACACCGCGTGGGCGCCGTGGTCGGCGGTCGACCGGGACCTGGCGCTGCTGAAGGCCGCCGCGACCGTCCAGGCGCAGGAGACGGTGTCGGCGTGCCGGGTGCACAGCGGCGCGCCCGGGTTCGCCGCCGTCGAGCGCCTCAACGCCTACCGGGGCCTGGCGCACGCCTACATGAACGCCGGCGGCGACAACGAGCTGATCCTCTACGACACCGCCCGCGCGATGGCCGACCTGGACCGCTACGTCCCGCCCGACCCGGGCGCGGGCCCGCCCGACGGCGGCGACCTGGCCTCCCCGCGCGTGTGGCTGTTCCTGGCCCGCGAGGCCGAGCGGCGGATGCGCGACCGGCTCGCCGCGCGCGTCGCCGCCGCCCGCGACGGCGGCGACGACCCGTTCGCGGCGTGGAACGGCAACCTGGTGTTGGCCGCCCGGACCGCCGCGGCGAGCGCGGACCGGATCGTGCTGGAGATCGTCGGCGCCGCCGCCGAGTCGGGTCCGGACGCGCTGCGGCCCGTGCTGGGCCTGCACGCCCTGAACGTGCTGGACCGCCGCGCCGCGGACCTGCTGAACGAGGGCGCGGCGCCGCCGGGGTTCCTGGACGAGGTGTGGGCGGCGCGGCGCCGGGCCTGCGACGAGCTGGCCCCCCGCGCGGGCGCGCTGGCCGCCGCGTTCGAGCTGCCCGCCCCGGTCACGTCCCCGACCGCGTTCGTCACCTCCCTCTGACGCGCCCCCGGCGTGGGTTCGGCGCCCGCTCGGCGTCCGGCGCCCCGCCCGCCGGTCGTCTACCGGACGGATGACAGGCTGGCGAGCGCCCCGGACGCGGGGAAGAAACCGCACGCCACGCCGTGAGTTTGCCAAGGAGGCGGGGGAACCCGCGCGATGTGGCTACCGTTCTCGTTAGACAGACGAACACGCGCGGGTGACAACGGGCCCGCGCGGGCCGATACGGAGGTAGACACAGTGGGAGTCAGTCTGAGCAAGGGCGGCAACGTCTCGCTGACCAAGGAGGCTCCAGGACTGACCGCCGTCGTGGTCGGTCTGGGCTGGGATGTTCGGACCACGACCGGGACCGACTTCGACCTGGACGCCAGTGCGCTGGTGTGCTCGGCGGAGAACAAAGTGCTGTCGGACCAGCACTTCGTGTTCTTCAACAACCTCAAGAGCCCCGACGGCTCGGTCGAGCACACCGGCGACAACCTCACCGGCGAGGGCGAGGGCGACGACGAGCAGATCAAGGTGAGCCTGTCGACCGTCCCGGCCGAGATCGCCAAGATCGTGTTCCCGGTGTCGATCTACGACGCCGACGGCCGCCAGCAGAACTTCGGGCAGGTCCGCAACGCCTTCATCCGCGTGGTGAACCAGGCCGACAACAGCGAGATAGCGCGCTACGACCTGTCGGAGGACGCCTCGACCGAGACCGCGATGGTGTTCGGCGAGCTGTACCGCAGCGGCGAGGAGTGGAAGTTCCGCGCGGTCGGCCAGGGGTACGCCTCCGGCCTGTCGGGCATCGCGTCCGACTTCGGCGTCAACGTCTGAGCGTCCGCGAAGGCCGGACGCCGGCGCGAGCGCCGGAAACGCCGTAGTCCGGACGGACGAAACGGGGCGTCCCGGGGACCTGGTCCCCGGGACGCCCCGTTTCCGCGCCCGCCCGTCCCGGGGCGGCGGGGCGGTCCGGGGGAAGATCTTGGCCTGCGACAATGGGGGCATGAGCGAGCGCGGGCCCATCGATTACTGGCTGTCGGACATGGACGGCGTCCTGGTGCACGAGGGGCGTCCCGTGCCCGGCGCCGAGGAGTTCATCCGGCGGCTGTCGGCGTCCGGCAAGCCGTTCCTGGTGCTGACCAACAACTCGATCTACACCCGCCGTGACCTGTCGGCGCGGCTGGCGGCGGCGGGGCTGCGCGTGCCCGCCGAGTCGATCTGGACGTCGGCGCTGGCGACCGCGAAGTTCCTGGCCGACCAGCGGCCCGAGGGGTCGGCGTACGTGATCGGGGAGGCGGGGCTGACGACGGCGCTGCACGAGTCGGACTTCGTCCTGACCGACATCGACCCCGACTACGTGGTGCTCGGCGAGACCCGCACCTACAGCTTCTCCCAGATCACCCGCGCGATCCGGCTGATCGAGGCCGGCGCGCGGTTCGTGGCGACCAACCCCGACCCGGTCGGCCCGTCCCCGGAGGGGTCGCTGCCCGCCTGCGGCGCGGTCGCCGCGATGATCACCCGCGCGACCGGGGTGGAGCCGTACTTCGTCGGCAAGCCGAACCCGCTGATGATGCGGACGGCGCTGAACGTGGTCGGCGGGCACAGCGAGCGGACCGCGATGGTCGGCGACCGGATGGACACCGACATCGTCGCCGGGGTCGAGGCGGGGCTGGAGACGATCCTGGTGCTGACCGGCGTGACCGGCAAGGACGAGATCGCCCGGTTCCCGTTCCGGCCGCACCGCGTCGTCGCGTCCATCGCCGACCTCATCGAGCTGGTCTGACCCGCACGGCCGATACGCCGCGGCCGGGTCAGCCGCGGCCGGGTCAGCGGACGGCGCCGAGGGCCGCCATCAGGCCCATCGTGTCGGACACGACCCAGTACTCGGCGAACCGGCCGTCCTCGGCGCGGAAGATGTCCTGCCCGGAGAACGACACCGGGGTGCCGGGCGCGGCGGTCGCGCCGGGGACGCCGCCGCGGTACTCGCCGTGGAAGGTCCAGCCGGCCGCGACCATCCCGTCGCCGACGACGGGCCCGACGTCCAGGGTGGTGCGGACGCCGGCGAAGTATCCGTGCGAGCGGCGGACCTGCTCGGCGGCCTCGGCGGGCCCGTGCACGTCGAGGTTCGGCCAGTGCCCGGTGAAGCCTGGGGTGAGGATCTCCCCGGCGACGGCGTAGTCGCCGGCCCACACCTCGAACAGCCAGCGCCGGTACAGCTCGTCCAGCAGGTCCATCCCTCCACGCTGACCGCGCGGGGACGGCCGTGTCAAACGCCGTAGACTCGGTGCGGCCATGCGCACGATCAAACAGGCGGGGTCCCGCGAGCTGGAGATCCGCCGGTCGCGGTTCGTCTGCACCCTCGCCCGCGCCGCCGGCGAGGACGACGCGGCCCGGTTCCTGGACCTGCACCGGCGCGCGCACCGCGACGCCACCCACAACTGCACCGCCTACGTGGTCGGCGAGCACGGCGAGATCACCAAGAGCAGCGACGACGGCGAGCCCGCGGGCACGGCCGGGATCCCGATGCTGGAGGTGCTGGTGCGGCGCGGCCTGACCGGCACCGTCGCGGTCGTCACCCGCTACTTCGGCGGGGTGAAGCTCGGCGCGGGCGGCCTGGTCCGCGCCTACGGCCAGGCGGTCGCCGGCGCGATCGACGCGGTCGGGGTGGTGGAGCTGCGCCCGGTGGTGACGGTCACCGTGGCGGTGGAGCACGCGCTGGCGGGACGGTTCCTCGGCGACCTGCACGCGCGGGGCGTCCCGCCGGGCGACGTCCGCTACGGCCGGGACGTGGAGGCGGACGTGGCGGTGCCGGTCAGGGACCTGGACGAGTTCGAGGCGTGGACGGCGCAGGTCACCGCCGGCCGCGCGTCCCTGCGCCGCGGCGCCCCCGGATACGTCGAGGTCCCCGTCACCCCGTGACCTCGTGACCCCGCTGGATGCTCCGCCGCCCGCCCTGCCGAGCCCCCGGCGCCCCCGGCATAGCGGGCGGGCGGCGCCCACGGCGACGGGAGACGTCGTGGGTCTGGCCGTCCAGGCTGGGGTGCGTCCTGTCCGGCAGGGCCGCCGCTGGTCGGCGCGATGGCGCATCCAGGCTCGGGCTGTCGCCGCCGTCCAGGACGAGCGCGGGACGGCGACCCGCGCGGCCGGGTCGGAGGGCATGACGCCTCCCGCGGCCGAGTCGTCCATGACCATCGAGTCGTAGGCGAGCGCCTCCAGCACGGCCGGGTAGGCCGACGGTCGTCATGTACGGCGCCGACGTGTCAGCGCGGCGGACCCGGGGCCGTTCGGGCAGCAGGGATCTCCGAGCCGCGCGGTGTTCGGCATCGGCGGGGAGGGGCGGCGTCCGGTGGGGTTCGGCGGTGGGGCGGTGGTGTAGCGTGCGCGGCGATGACCAGCAGGTTGACCCTTCGCGACCCTGCCCGGGCCGTGGTTCTCGGCGTGTCCGGCGTCGGCGGCGCGGTGCTGGAGGGGGCGGCGGGCGGGACGTTCCGGCGTGAGCCGTCCGCCCGCGCGGCGGGCGCGTGGGCGGGGTGATGGCGGGGCTGGACGTGTCGGCGGTCGTGGCGCTGGCGGTGATCGGGCTGGTCGCCGGCGCGGGGATCGCCGCGGTGGGGCCGGGCGGGGTGCTGGCCACGGCGGGCCTGTTCGCGGTGACGGCGCTGTCGCCGGCGCAGGTCGCGGGGACGGCGCTGGCCACCAACGTCGCGACGGGCGTGCTGGGCGCCGCCGTCTACACCCGGTCGGGGGAGCTGCGCGACCCGGGGACGCGCAGGACGGCGGTGCTGCTGTCGGGCGGGGCGGTGGCGGGCACGCCGCTGGGCGTGCTGGTGAACGGGCTGGTGACGGGCCGGGTGTTCGGGGTGCTGCTGGGGGCGCTGATCGCGCTGGTGGCGGTGCTGGTGCTGCGGCGCCCGCCCGGCGGCGCGGAACAGGGGGTGGGCGGGCTGCGCGGCGGGACGGTGGTCGCGGCGGGCGCGGGCGTGGCGGCGGTGGGCGGCATGTTCGGCGTCGGCGGGCCGATGCTGTGCGTGCCGCTGCTGGTGGCGCTGGGCGTCCCGGTGCTGTCGGCGCTGGCGGCCGCGCAGGCGCAGTCGGTGGTGATCGCCGGGGTCGGGACGGCCGGGTACGCGGCGGCGGGCGCGGTCGACTGGCCGCTGGCGGCGGTGGTGGGCGTCCCGGAGCTGGCGGGCGTGGTGCTGGGGTGGATGATCGCCCGCGCGGTCCCGGCGCGGGCGCTGACGGGCGCGCTGGTGGTGAGCCTGCTGACGCTGGCGCCCGACGTCGCCCTGCACGGCTGACCCGCGGACGGACGCGGGCGGCCGAGTCAGCCGCCGAGGCTGTCCAGGGCGACGTCGAGGCGCTGGGCGAGGGTTTCGAGCTGCTCGTCGTTGGCGCCGGTGTCGAGTTCGGCGATCACGGCGTTGCGGGTGGTGATGACCAGGGCCTCCTCGGGGCCGTCGCCGCGGCCGGGGTCGGCGGGCACGACGGCGGCCCGCCCGCCGACGACGACGAGCGCGGCGTCGCGGTGCGCGGAGGCCAGCAGGGCGTGCAGATGGTCGGACGTGATCGTCGGCATGGGGTGACCTCCAGGTGCGGGCGCCGAGACGACGGCGAGGGCGGGCAGGCGGATCGCCGCGGGCGGACGGGCCGCCGCGGACGGACGGGCGGACGGGTCAGGGTTTGCGGCCGATGCCGGTGGCGAACTCGCGGGCGCGTGCCGGGCCGCCGGTCCCGGGCGACAGCGGCGGGGTGTCGCGGCCGGCGCCGGTGCGCAGGCCGTCCAGGAACTCCTCGATCGCCTCGCGGGCGGTGCGGCGGGGCGTCCAGCCGAGCTCGTCGCGGGCCCGCGAGACGTCCATGAGCGGGATCTGCAGGGCCAGGTCGAACAGGCCGGGGGAGGCGGGCACCAGGTGCAGCGCCCACGCGGCGGCCAGCGCCGCCCGGACCCCGCGCGCCGGGACCCGGACGGTGCGGGCGCCGAGGATGTCGGCGAGCTCGGCGGCGTCCAGTACGGGGTCGGCGGCGATGTTGAACGCGCCGCGGACCTCGCGGGTCACGGCCAGGCGGAACGCCTCGCCGGCGTCGGCGGAGTGCAGGGCCTGCAGCCGCAGCCCGGGCAGGTCCGGGACGGCGGGGATCAGGCCGGGGCGGGCGAGGCGGCCGGGCAGCAGCGGCCCGGCGAACAGGCGCCGCTGCTCGGCCGCGCTCTGCCGCTCGAAGATGAACCCCGGCCGGATCCGCACGACCCGGCACTCGGGGTGGAGGGCCTCGAACGCGTCCAGGAGCCGCTCGACGTAGGCCTTCTCGCGGCTGTAGGCGGCGCCGGGCCAGCCGTGCGTGGGCCAGGACTCGTCGACCGGCCGGTCCTTGGGCCCGGGCGAGTACGCGCCGACCGACGAGGAGTACACCAGCGCGGGCACCCCGGCCCGCGCGGCGGCGTCGAACACGCGGGCGCTGCCGACGGCGTTGGCGTCCCACGTCACCGCGGGCCGGTGGGTGGGCTGGAACAGCCACGCCAGGTGCACCACGGCGTCGGCGCCGCGCATCAGCGGGACCAGGTCGGTGTCGGTGACGTCGGCCTCGGCCCATTCGACCTTCCCGCCGCCGCCGTCGTTCGGGTCGGCGACCGGGTCGGCGTCGGGGCCGGGTGCGCGGCGGGCCAGGCCGGTGACGGCGGTGACGCCCGGGTCCGCGGCGAGCGCCCGGACCGTGTTGGTGCCGATGTTGCCGGTGGCGCCGGTGACGACGACGCGCATGGCAGCCTCCCCCCTCGTCGTGCCGCCCCCGCGAGGGCCGTCCCGCGCGGATGGACGGGACCGCCCCATTCCCGCCTCCCGCCGATCTATGCGCCGGGCGGAGAGGGCCGGCCGGGGGAGGCGGTGAGGGTCAGGCGGGCCGGGGGTCGCCGGGGCGGCAGTGCCGGCACGGCCGGTACCCGGCGGCCTCCGCGGCGGCCAGGCCCGGGAATCCGCGCCGGTGCGCGGGCGTGATCCGCCGCGCGTCCCCGCAGGTGGGGTAGCACACGATCCCGGTGGTGTCGCTGCCGACCAGCCGCACCCCGCGCCGGGCCAGCTCCACGGCCTCCTCGACGTCGACGTCCTCGGCGCGCAGCAGCCGCTCCTTGGCGTCCGCGCCGAACACGTAGTCGCCGAGCGTCCCGTCCGAGCGGGTGACGCGGTGGCAGGGGATCAGCAGCGGGACGGGGTTGCGGCCCAGCGCCGACCCGACCGCCCGGACCGCCTTGGGCCGCCCCGCCGCACGCGCCACCCACGCGTAGGGGCGGGTCTGCCCGCGCGGGATCTTCGCCGCGGCGCGCAGCACGGCCGCCTCGAACTCGCTGAGGCCGCGCAGGTCCAGCCGCAGCCCGCCGAGCTTCCCGGCGCGCAGCGCGGGCACCAGCCCGGCGGGCGGACGGGCCGCGGGCAGCAGCGGCCGCGCGAACCGGGCGCGGAACGCGGCGGTGAACTCCTCGTCGTCCAGCCCGGCGCGCAGGTAGGCGACGCCGTGGTCGGTGAAGGCGACCTGCAGGCCCTCCAGCGGCCCGGGGACGTGGACGCGCCGCGCGGCGATGCGGTCCAGCAGGGACGGGGGAGCGTCGGCGGCCAGCCCGGCGAGCTCTCCGGCCAGTTCCCCGGCCGGGTCTCCGTTCAGGTCGCGGGCCGGCGGGTCGGGGGCTGCGTGGGCGGGATCGGTGCGGGTCATCGGGTACCCCCTCGCTGGTCAAGGTGCTGCGGATCGTGATCGGCCCCGTCCGGGGCGGATGGGGCGGGGTCGTGTTCGGTGCGGAGTTTGCGCAGGCGTGCCAGGCCGCGGGAGATGTGCGACTTGACGGTGCCCTCCGGGACGCCCAGCACGGCCGCGATCTCCGCGACGGGCAGGTCGGTGACGTGGCGGAGCACGACCGCCGCGCGCTGGGCGTGGGGGAGCTCGGCCAGCAGACCGGCCAGTTCCCGGCCGGTCTCGTGGCGGGCGGCCGCGTCCTCCACGCCCTCGCCCGGGTCGGGCGGGTCCGGGGCGTCCTCGATCGGCGGGCCGGGCGGCGGGCGCCGGGACGCCGACCGCAGGCTGTTGCGCCACACGTTCGTCAGGATCGTCAGCAGCCACGCCCGCGGGCGCAGCCCCTCGATCCGGTCCGGGCCGTACCCGCACAGCGCCCGGTAGGCGCGCAGGAACGCCTCGGCGGACAGGTCCTCGGCCTCGGCCCACCGCCCGCACAGCCGCAGCGCGGTGGAGAACACCGCGCCCCGGTAGGCCTCGTAGAGGGCCTCGAACCCGGTGTCCAGGTCCCGCGCCAGCGCCGCGACGACCCGCGCGGCCGCGGCGTCAGCGCCGTCGGCACCGCCGTCAGGGCCGTCGGGGGCCGCCTCGCCGCCTGGGCCGCCGGCGCCGTCAGGGGCGGGGCCGGGCGGCGGGGCGTGGTGGTGCAGGGCTTCGTCCGTAACCGTCACATCCGTTCAAACACCGCCGTGACCGGCCCGGTTGCGGCTCAGGGCCGGTCAGCCGAGCCATCCTGGACGGATCATGCCCGTCTCGTAGGCCAGCACCACCAGCTGCGCCCGGTCCCGCGCGCCGAGCTTGGCCAGGATCCGGCTGACGTGGGTCTTGGCGGTGGCGGGGGACAGCACGAGCCGTCCGGCGATCTCCTCGTTCGACAGGCCCGCCGCGACCAGCTCCAGCACCTCCCGCTCCCGGTCGGTGAGCGAGTTCAGCTCCACCGCGGGCGGCGGCGCGGTGATCCGGGACGCGAACTCGGCGATGAGCCGCCGCGTCACCGTCGGCGCCAGCAGCGCGTCCCCGCGCGCGACCACCCGCACCCCGTGGATCAGCTCGGGCGGCTCGGTGTCCTTGACCAGGAACCCGCTGGCCCCGGCCTTGATCGCGCCGTAGACGTAGTCGTCCAGGTCGAACGTCGTCAGGATCACCACGCGGACGGCGTCCAGCCGCGGGTCGGTCATGATGCGGCGGGTGGCCTCCAGCCCGTCCAGGACGGGCATGCGGATGTCCATCAGCACCACGTCGGGCAGCAGCTCCGACGCCCGCCGCACCGCCTGCTCCCCGTCCCCGGCCTCGGCGACGATCTCGATGTCGTCCTCGCCCTCGAGGATCGACCGGAACCCCGCCCGCACCAGCGTCTGGTCGTCGGCCAGCATCACCCGGATCACGCGATCCCCTCCATCTGCTCCCGCTCCTCGCCCGGCCCGCCCAGCGGCAGCCGCGCCCACACCCGGAACCCGCCCGCCGGGCCCGGTCCCGCCGTCATCTCCCCGCCGACGGACGCGGCCCGCTCGCGCATGCCGCGCAGCCCGTTCCCGTCGCTCCCGCCCAGCTCGCCCGTCCCGCCGGGGTCGGCGGGGTCGGCGGGGCCTGAGCCGTCGTCGTCGATCTGCACGATCACCGCGCCCGGGACGCGGCGCACCTCCACGGTCACCGTCGCGGCGCCCGAGTGCCGGACGGCGTTGGTCAGCGCCTCCTGCACGATCCGGTACCCGGCCAGCCCGACCGGCGCGGGCAGCTCCGCCAGCGCCTCCACCCCGCCCGCGCCCGGCTCGGCGGAACCAGCGTCCGCGGGATCGGCCGGGACGGGGGCGGGATCGGCGAGGTCGCCGGCGCGGCGGACGGTCACCCCGGCCGCCGCGGTCTGCTCCAGCAGGTCGACCACCCGCGCCAGCGACGGCTGCGGCGCCGCCGGCCCGCCGCCCGCGTCGGCGGCGTCGACCTGCCGCAGCACGCCCAGCACCCCGCGCAGCTCCCGCAGCGTCTCCTTGCTCGCCGACTTGATCGCCTCCAGCGCCGCGTACGCGCGGGCGGGGTCGTCGCGGCGGTGCAGCGCCGCGCCCGCCTGCACGTTGATCAGCGAGATCTGGTGGGCGAGGACGTCGTGCAGCTCCCGGGCGATCCGCAGCCGCTCGGCGATGGCGCGGCGCCGCGCCTCCTCCTCGCGGGTCCGCTCGGCCTCGGCGGCGCGCCGCTCGGCGGCCACGGCCCGCAGGTGGCGGGTGCGGACGTACTGCCCCAGCGCCACCGCCAGCAGCAGCCCGAGCGACAGCGACGCCACGCCGCGCGCGTCGACGATCGCCTCGGGGTCGCCGCCGTCCTCGCCGCCGCGCGCCACCGACACGACCACGAACCCCGCGTTGACGACGATGACCGCGCCCAGCGACACCGCCAGGCGGCGCTCGGCGGCCGCGGTGAACAGCGCCACCCACAGCACCAGCGCGATCGGCCCGTCCGGGTAGCCCAGCGGGTAGTACATCGGCGGCGCGATCGTCCCGACCACCAGGACCGCCACCGGGTACCGGCGCCGCACCGCCAGCGCCAGCGTCGCCACCACGATGATCGCGAACCCGCCTGGCCACAGCGCGCGGTCCTCGGGCTTCTCGGCCTGGACGCTCATCACCAGCGTGGCGGCCATGACCGCGAACGCGAACACCGCGTCGGCGGCCTGCCCGCGCGGCCACCGCACCCACGCCGGCCGCCGCGGCCGCCGCGCCGCGCGGGCGGCGGGCGCCGCGGGCTCGGCGGGCGGGCGCTGGCGCTCCGGAGGCGCCGGGGTCTCGGTCACGCGCCAACCGTAGTTCAGCCGCGGTCCCGCCCGCGCACACCCGCGCCCGCCGGCGTCCGCCCGCGATCACCGCACGGCCCGGCCGGACGCCCCGGCGCGGGCGCGGCACCGACCAGGACGCGCGGTGCGCGGCGGGCCCGGCACGGCGTCCCGGCGGCCGGGGGCGGACGTTCCTGACTTTCGTCAGTAACGCCGCAGTTCAAACCGCTTGTAGCGTGGGGCGCGTGAACGTCCCGGCGACCACCGTCCACGATCCCGCACGCCCGCCCACGGCCCGCGTCACCGCCCGCATCGCCGGCGCGGCCCGCGCCGCCAGGCCCGGTGCGCTGCGCCAGGCCGTCCGCCGGGCCGTCCGCCGCCCGTCGCGGTCCGCGCTGGTCAAGGACGTCGTCATGTACGCGGTCCTGGCGTTCCCCGTCGCCTCCGGCGGGATCACCCCGCCCGAGCCGGGCCGGGCGTCGTGGTGGCTGCAGGCCGCCGGGCTCGGCGTCCTGGCCGCCGCGGTCGCCGTGTGCCGCGCCTGGCCGACCGCCGCGCTGCTCACCGCGATCGCGCTGATCGCCGTCCACGGCAACTTCACGTTCGCGATGCCCGTCCTGGCCTACCTCACCGGGCTGCGCACCACCCGCGCGCAGCCGCTGCTGTGGGGGTTCGCCGCCGTGTTCGTCGGCGGCGCGGCGCTGGCGATGATCCGCGGGATGGACGTCACCGCCTGGTTCCCCACGACCGTCTGGCTGGTCCTGCTCGGCGTCCTGCCCTGGCTCGTCGGCCGCTACTGGCGCCAGTACCAGGAACTCCTGCACGCCGGATGGGAGCGCGCCGAGCGCCTCGAACACCAGCAGCGCATCATCGCCGAACGCGAACGGCTCCGCGAACGCGCCCGCATCGCCCAGGACATGCACGACTCCCTCGGCCACGAACTCGCCCTCATCGCCGTCCGCGCCGGGGCCCTGCAGGTCGACCCCGGCCTCGACGACCGGCACCGCACCGCCGCCGCGCAGCTGCGCGCCGGCGCGGCCGAGGCCACCGAGCACCTCCGCGAGATCATCGGCGTCCTGCGCGAGGAGACCGCCCCGGACGCCTCCGCACCGGACGGCGCGGCCGCGGCGCCTGCGCGTCCCGCGGGGGAGAGCATTCCCGAGCTCGTCGAACGGGCACGGGCCTCCGGCGTCCCCGTCCGTCTCGCCGACGACTCCGACCTGCCCGGCGACCTGCCGCCGATGGTCGCGCTCGCCGCCCACCGCGTCGTGCAGGAGGCCGTCACCAACGCCGCCAAGCACGCGCCCGGCGCGGCCGTCACCGTCCGCCTCACCCACCGCGAACCGGCAACCGACAGCGAACCGGCCACCGACAGCGGCGGCGGGACGGGCGGCGGCGTGATCACGGTGGTGGTCGCCAACGAGGCGCCGCCCGGCGAACCGCCCCTGCTGCCGTCCGGCGGGCACGGCCTGACCGGGCTCACCGAACGCGTCCGCCTCCTCAGCGGCACGCTCCGCGCCGGACCCACCGCGGCGGGCGGCTTCACCGTCACCGCCGACCTGCCCACCGCACCGCCCGCCACCCTCCCACCCGCCGCCCCGTCCGCCGTCCCAGCCGCGGCCGGCGCTGCGGGCGCGGCGCTGCGCGGCGCCCTCGGGCTCACCGGCACCGGGGCGGGCGCGGGGGAGTGGTCCTCCGAATCGGCCCGCCACCTGGCCCGCGAACGCCGCCAGGTCCGCCGCGGCCTGATCACCGCGATCGCCGTCCCCGCCGCGCTCATGGCCGCGCTCGGCGCCATCATGACCGGCTACTACGTGTACGCCACCCTCAACTCCGTCCTCGCGCCCGCCGACTACGCCGCGCTGCGCCTCGGCGCCGCGCAGAGCGACGTCCAGGACGCCCTGCCGCGCATGGAGGCGATGGGCTCCGGCGTCGTCAAGGCCACCGTCCCCGAACCCGCGCACGCCGACTGCCGCTACTACCGGCCCGACGCCAACCTCGTCGGCGTCAACCGCTACTACCGGCTCTGCTTCACCGGCGGCCGCCTCACCGGCAAGGACTCCTACGACACCGGGCAGCTCAGCGCCCGGCAGCAGCGGAAGGACGCCGAGTGATCCGGGCACTGCTCGCCGACGACGAGGCGATGATCCGCGCGGGCGTCCGCGCGATCCTGACCGCCGACCCCGGCATCGACGTGGTCGCCGAGGCCGCCGACGGCCGCGAGGCCGTCGACCTCGCCCTCCGGCACCGCCCCGACGTCGCCCTCCTGGACATCCGCATGCCCCGCCTGGACGGCCTCGCCGCCGCCGCCGAACTCCGCCGCGCCGCGCCCGGCACCGCCGTCATCATCCTCACCACGTTCGGGGAGGACGAGTACATCGCCCGCGCCCTGTCCGGCGGCGCCAGCGGCTTCCTGCTCAAGTCCGGCGACCCCCGCGAACTCATCGCCGGGGTCCGCGCCGTCGCCGGCGGCGCCGCCTACCTGTCCCCGAAGGTCGCCCACCGCGTCATCACCGAACTCGGCGGCGGCCGCCTGTCCGGCGGAGCCCGCGCCCGCCGCCGCACCGCCGGGCTCACACCGCGCGAACGCGACGTCCTGGCACTGCTGGGCGCCGGGCTGTCCAACGCCCAGATCGCCGCGCGGCTCCACGTCGTGGAGGGCACCGTCAAGGCCTACGTCAGCGCGATCCTCACCCGGCTGGACGTCCGCAACCGCGTCCAGGCCGCCGTCATCGCCTACGAGGCCGGGCTCGTCGACGGCATCGAAGAGAACACCTGACCCGCTCCCGCTGCTCAGGCCCCCCGTCCTGGTCCGGCACGTCCTGGTCCGGCAGCGTCCCGCTCCGACGGAGTGCCGGTCGCCGCTGGACGTCAGGGGCGCGGGCCTCCGCGGCGGGTCAGGCCGCCCATCACGTCCGGCATCGTCACCTCGGGCATCGTCACCGACGCCTCCGGCCCGCCGCCGCCCCGCCGCGCCGAGGCCGCTCCGGCATGCACCGGCACGCCCTGCGGGACACCGCCCGCGACCAGCCTCGAGGCGCCGGGCATCGGGCCGCCGGGCGCCGCCGCCGGTCCGGCGCCGAGCAGCGCCGCGCCCGCCGCCACGCCCCGCAGCGCCTCCACCGCCCGCCGCGACACCGCCACCAGCACCAGCGCCGCCGCAGGCGCCACCACGACCCCGACCAGGAACCCCGCCGCCACGTCATGCGGATAGTGCACGCCCACGAACACCCGCGAGAACGCCATCAGCGCCGCCAGCGGCAGCACCAGCGGCGCCAGCCCCCGCCACGCCACCACGATCGCCGCTGCCGACGCCGCCGCGATCGTCGCGTGATTGCTCGGGAACGACCAGTCGCCCGGCGACGGGCACGCCGCGATGTGCACCGCCCCCGCCACCGCACGGCACGGACGCTCCTGCTCGATGAACGTCTTGGACACCTCGCTCACCAGATACGCCGCCACCACCGCGAACGGCGCCGCCAGCGCCAGGCCCATCGACCGCGCGTCCCGTCCCCGGGCCCGCCACCACCCCGCCACGAACAGCGCGGCGAACAGCAGCAGGCCCCCGTCGGTCCCCACCTCCGCCGCCGAATGCACCCACGACGGCGTGCCCTCGGCGAACCCGGTGATGTCGCGGTACAGATCGGCGCTGAAATCCGGCGCTCGCATGCTCTCCCTCACACTCGAAACGGGCCCCTGCCCGACACCTTTGAGACACTGTGCAGACCGCTGAAGTTCACCTTAAAGTCATCTGTCGGCCACCTCGGTGCCAACGGCGAACCGGGGCGGTGGTCACGCGCCCGACATCGGCCCCACCCGGTCGGGGACGTCCGTGCCGCACCCACCCGGTATGTCCGCTACATCCGATACGTCCGACGCGGCCTGGCGGCGGCGCCGCAGGAATCGCACCGCCTCCACCACCGCCGTCACCGACAACGCCAGCCCGATCCCGACCGCCACGCCCTTCAGCGGATCGTCCTCGAACGCGTGGCCGCCGACATACCCCAGCAACCCCCCGTACAGGCCCCACGACACCGCCGCGACCCCCGCGAACAGCACGAACGACCGCGGCCTGAACCCCACCGCGCCCATCGTCAGCGTCACCGCCGTCCGGCCCCCCGGCACGTACCGCGCCACGACCAGGATCAGCCCGCCCCGCTCGTCCATCGTCCGCCGCGCCCACCCGAACGCCGCATGCCGCCTCGACCCCGGCCGCAACGCCCGCAGCACCCGCCCGCGCGACCCCCGCCCGATCAGATACGACACGTGATCACCGGTGAACGCGCCCAGCGCCGCCAGCACCACCACCAGCACCAGCTCCGGCTGCCCCGACGCCGCGTACACGCCCCCCGTGATCACCACGCTCTCGCTCGGCACCACCGGGAAGAACCCGTCCAGCGCCGCCAGCACGAACAACGCCAGGTAGAACCACGGCGACGTCACCGCCGTGTCCACCAGCCCCATCACCGCATCCATGAACCCGACGCTAAGAAACAATGAACGGTCCCCGAATCCGCCGAAAGACCAGCACCACCCCCCACTTTCGGCAGGGCCGCCCCCGCGTCCTGCGAACGATGTACACCCGGTTCGTCACCGCGGACGAAGCGCCACCGCCTTCCACCGCGCGACCCTGGAACCAAGCCGAGCACGACGCCACCACCAGGGGCACACCATGGACCACCAGCTCCAGCACCCGAACGACCGCCCGAACGTCCGCCCACGCGACCAGCGGCTCGACCCGCCGCCCGAACACGACCGGATCCGCGCCGCCGACCACGACCGCGACGCCACCGTCCAGCGGCTCGGCGACGCCCTCGCCGAAGGCGCCCTCGACCCCGCCGAACACCACCGCCGCCTCGACCAGGCCCTCGCCGCCACCACCCACGGCGACCTGCACCGCCTCACCGCCGACCTGCCCCCCTCCCAGGCCGCCCGCGACCGCGCCGAAACCGCCCGCCGCACCGCCGAGACCCGCGCCGACGAACGCGCCTGGCACAACGAATGGGGCTACTGGGCCGGTGGCGCCGCGATCATGACCACCATCTGGGCCGTGTCCGCGCTCCGGGAAGGGGAGTGGACGTTCTACTGGCCCGCCGTCCCCCTCGGCATCTGGGCCGCCGTCCTGCTCTCCTACGCCCTCTGGCCCTCACGCGACGACCACTGACCCGGCCACGGACACGACCCCGGCCCCCGCAACGGCCACGGCCACGGCCACGGCAAAAACGGTTCGCGCCGCGGGACGTCCGTCCACCGCACTGCAGAACCCGTGGGACACCTGCACATATTCGACATGGACGGCACCCTGCTGACCGGCACCACCGCCAACCTCGAAATCGCCCGCCACCTCGGCACCCGCACCGAACTCCACGACCTCGAGACCCGCTTCGCCGCCGGCGACATCGACACCCGCGCCTTCTCCACCGAGATCCACCGCCTCTGGCGCGACCTCACCCCCGCCGTCGTCGCCACCGCCTACACCGCCGCGACCTGGCTCACCGGCATCGCCGACGTCTGCGCCGACATCCGCGCCCGCGGCGAGCACTCCGCCGTCATCACCATGTCGCCCGACTTCTTCGCCCGCCACCTCCTCGACCTCGGCTTCGACGACGTCATCGCCTCACGCTTCCCGCCCATGCCCTTCACCGGCGCCCTCGACCCCGCCGGAATCCTCACCCCCGCCGACAAGGTCCGCATCACCGAGGACCTGCGCACCCGCCACGGACTCACCCCCGCCCAATGCACCGCCTACGGCGACTCCATGTCCGACGCGCCCCTGTTCCGCCACCTCGCCAACACCGTCGCCGTCAACGCCGACCACCACCTCGCCGACATCGCCGCGCTCGACTACCGCGGCACCGACCTCACCGAGGCCTACGCCCTGGCCCGCACCCTCCAACCCGCCTGACGCCCACCCCGGCCGACGCCCTGCGGGCCCCTGGCACTGCCCGGCCTGCGACCCGGCCCGCCTGCCCGCCCCCTGCGCGACGGACGCCCGCCCGCCGGGCCATGATGGACACTCGCCACGACACGGGGAGCGTCCATGACGTCCATTCCGTCCACACCCGCGGACACGCCACCCGGCACGCCCGCGACCACGCCCCCGCCCCCGCAGCCCGCCGCGGGCGCGCACGCGGCCCCGGACGGACGCGCCCCCCGAACCCGCGGCGGACGCCCGCTGCACTGGCTCACCGCCAGCGCGATCCTCTACGGCCTCACCCACCACATCGGCTTCGGCCTCGCCGGACTCGGCACCGTCGACCGCACCCGCTGGGCCGACTGGATCGACATCCTCACCCCCTACGCCGTCCTCCTCACCGCCGCCGCCGCGCTCCACACCGCCCGAGCCGGACGCCGCACCTGGGCCCTCTACCTGATCGGCGCCATCACCTACGTCGAAGGCCACGGCATCCACCTCGCCGCCAACTCCGTCGGCAACGACGCCCCCGGACACGTCGCCCACCTCTGGGACGAGGTCGTCGGCCACTACCTCTGGTACGCCGGAACCGCCCTCGTCGTCGCAGCGCTCACCGCCGCGCTCGCGCACCACCCCGCACCGCCCGACCGCCTCACCATCCTCCCCGCCCTCGGCGTCGCCTTCACCTGGACCAGCAACTCCCTCGAAGGCGGCACCGCCCTCATGGGACTCGCCGTCGCCGCCGCCCTCACCGCCTGGGGCCTGCACACCCGCCGCACCTTCGGCCGCGTCCTCGTCCCCGCCTTCGCACCCGCCATCGTCATGCTCATCGGCTACGGCATCTGGCACCACGGCTTCCCCCAGCCCTCCGACATCGGCTGGGTCTGACCCGGGGGAAGAGGCCCACACCCTCGTCGAGGCACAGCGGGATCAACTCCCGTTCCACTTCGCGGTAAATGAGCCCCCGGCACACCCCTTTCTCCACCCGCCGACCCGGCCGCCAGCCGCCGGCCACCGCCCCTCCGTGACCGGCACCCGGCGCGCTACCCGCCGCGGCGGCCCTCCAGCGGCCCCAGCAGCGGATGGACGCGCATCGCCGCCTCCAACTCACCCGGCAGCTCATCCCGGTACCGGCCCAGCGTCGACAGATCCGCATGCCCCAGCACCCGCCGCACCGCGTCCATGTCCGTCGCCGCCGCCAGCAGATGCGTCGCCGTCGTATGCCGCAGCCCATGCGGCGTCACGCTCCGCCGCCGCCCCGGCTCCACCCTCGCCAGCACCCGGTCGATCACCCCCTGCACATCGCCCCGCGCCAGCCGCCGCCCCCGCCACGACAGCAGCAGCGCCTTCGGCTCCCGCCCCCGGTCCAGCAGCGCGCGCCCCTCCGCCAGATACGCGTCCAGCACCTCCGCCACCGGACGCGGCAACGGCACATCCCGCGTCCGCCCGCCCTTGCCGAAGATCCGCCAGTACCGCGTCCCGCCGTTGACGAAGAAGTCCTCCACATTCGCCGCCGTCAGCTCCGACACCCGCGGCCCCACCGCCGCCAGTAACAGCACCACCAGCCCGTCCCGCAACTCCGTCCGCTGATCGGAACGCCGCCGCCCCTGACCCGCCCCCACCGCCCCGGCACCCGCCGGACCCGCCTCCGCCAAGCCCCGCGCCGCCCCCAGCAGCCCCTCCGCCTGCTCCGCCGTCAATGCCCGCCGCTCCGCCCGCAACCCGCCCCGCTGCACCGGACGCACCGTCACCGCCCGCATCGGATCCAGCTGCACCCACCCCACCACCGCCGCGTACTTGAAGAACGCCGACACCGACCGCCTGAACCGCGCCTGCGACGCCGCGCTCTGCACCGGCCCCGCCTGCGCCGACGACCCGGCCCGCGGCCGCGGCGCCCCAGCCCCCGCCGCGCCGGCACCCGCCGCCCCGGGCCGCCGCCGCGCGTCCGGCTTCCGCGCGAACGCCAGCAGCACCGCGTCGACGTCCTGACCCGTCAGATCGTCCAGCACCCGCTCACCGCCCGCCAGGTCCGCGAACGTCAGCACGTCCCGCACGTACACCTCCGCCGTCCGCGGCGTCAGCGCACCCGTCGAAGTCTTCGCACGCACCATCTCCGCATAACGGTCGGTGGTCTCGGCAACGGACAGGCGCTGAACAGCAGAGGGACGCACCCGCCGGACGCTACCCACCGCCACCGACAAAACCGCCCACCCGCCCCCGCCCGCAGAATCGACCGCCCGCCGGGTACCACCACCTGCACACACCGACACCGGGGGAGGGGACGACCCGATGCGGATCGGCACATCCGGATGGCAATACGCCGACTGGCGCGACGTCCTCTACCCGCCCGGACTCCCGCAGAAGCGCTGGCTCCAGGAATACGCCCGCACCTTCACCACCGTCGAGAACAACAACGCCTTCTACCGCCTCCCCACCCGCACCACCTTCGAGCAATGGCACGACGCCACCCCACCCGGCTTCGTCATGGCCGTCAAAGCCAGCCGCTACCTCACCCACATGAAACGCCTCAACGACCCCGCCGAACCCGTCACCCGCCTCATGAACGCCGCCGCCGGCCTCGGCCCCAAACTCGGACCCGTCCTGCTGCAGCTCCCGCCGACCCTGCGCGCCGACCCCGACCTCCTCGACGCCTGCCTACGCCGCTTCCCCGAAAACGTCCGCGTCGCCGTCGAACCCCGCCACCCCTCCTGGTGGACCGACGACACCCGCACCGTCCTGCACCACCACCGCGCCGCCCTGTGCTGGGCCGACCGCCTCGGCCGCCCCACGACACCCCTCTGGCGCACCGCCGACTGGCTCTACCTGCGACTCCACGAAGGCCCCGCACAACCCTGGCCCCGCTACGACGAGACCACACTCCGCACCTGGGCACGCGAACTCGCCCCCGCCGACGACGCCTACGTCTACTTCAACAACGACCCCGGCGGCGCCGCCGTCCACGACGCCCTCCGCCTCACCGACCTCCTCCGCTGAACCCAGGGGAGGAGCCAGGGGGAGACCCGGGGGAGGCCCCTGGGGGAGCGGCGTCACCCCCGCGGCGCATACATGATCACAGCGACGCCGCCCAGGCAGATCAGCGCACCCGCGACGTCCCACCGGTCGGGACGGAAACCGTCCACCACCACGCCCCACGCCAGCGACCCCGCCACGAAAACCCCGCCGTAGGCCGCCAGGATCCGCCCGAAATCAGGGGAGGGCTGGAACGTCGCCGCGAACCCGTACGCGCCCAGCGCCAGCACACCCGCCGCGATCCACACCGGCCCGCGCTCCTCACGCCACCCCTGCCACACCAGCCACGCCCCGCCGATCTCCGCCAGTGCGGCGACCACGAACAACCCGACCGACCGCAGCACACCCATGCCGCTCACCCTACGAATACGCGTCATCCAAGAGCGCCTCGCCCCCGCGGCGTCAACGCCGCTGTCCACCCCTGGACAGACAATGATCAACAAGCCGGGACATCAAGGATACTTTCGTGATCATCAACGGCCGCCGGCGTATCACCGCCCGCGAGGCCGCCCACCCCGCGAAAGGACACGAATGTCCAGCCGACGCTTACGCATCGGCGCTGCCTGCAGCGCCCTCCTGATCCCCGCGATCCTCGGCCTCGCCGCACCCGCGGCCGCCGAATCCCCGGCCGCCCTCGCCGCCGAGCCCATCGACCTCACCAAAGTCGTGAACTACGCCGACTTCGACGAGGGCAAGCACCAGAAGATCGCAGCCCACGCCATCGCCCTCCTCAACGCCGCCACCCCCGGCTCCACCGTCAGGATCACCCTCTACTTCTACGACCGCGCGGACGTCACCGAAGCGCTCCTCGCCGCGGCGAAACGCGGCGTCAAGGTCCGCATCGTCATGGACGGCTGGAACCGCACCAGGCCCCAGTGGAAGGCTCTCATCGCCGCGTCCAAGGCACCCACGCCGCCCTCGGAGCGCGTCGCCGTCTCCACCTGCAGCCCGAAACGGGTCAACTACAACGGACGCTGGGTGGCGTCCCGCGGCTGCATCGCCAATCGCGAGTACGACGAGGACACCGGCGAGCCCAGCAACGAGCCGTCCATCATGCACAACAAGTTCATGACGCTGTCCAGCGTGCAGACGACCTCCGGGACGGTGAGCAACGTCGTCTACGTGTCCTCCGCCAACCTGGACTGGTGGAAAGGCGAGGACCGCCCCGACCTGAAGGCCTACGAGAACGTCGTGACCCTCGCGAGCGCCGAACTCCACAAGTTCTACGGCGAGAAATATTTCGAGGACCTGTTCGACGGCCCGACGACCACGGGGAACAACTCCTACGGCGACCCCGACCCAGACCCGGAGGCCGACAACAACTTCCACAGCGCCGACAACGAGGTCTTCACCTATCCCAGGCAGGTCCACGACCCCGTCGGCGCCGCCATCGAGAGGGCGTCCAGGACCTGTTCCACCACCACGACCGACGACGTCATCAAGGTGGCCAACTTCAGGATCTCCCGCAGCAACATCACCGGGATCCTCGGGTTCGCCAAGAAGAGGGGCTGCACGGTCCAGGTCGTCACCGGCGACGTGGGCGACGACCCCGGCACGCCGGGGAACGACCACTGGCCGGCGCTCCTCCTTCTCCTTGAGGCGAACATCGACGTCAAGGTGTGCCACCCGTCCATGGGCGCCTACTCGGAGATGCACGAGAAGACCTTGATGATCAATCACGGTCCCACCGCCGGCCTCTACATCGGCAGCGCCAACATGACCGACGGCGCCCTGAAGTACGCCGACGAGAGCGTGCTCCGGATCATGAAGACCTCGCCCATATGGGCGAAGTTCGACCAGCACTTCAACGCCCTCCACGATTACTGCCCCACATGGGACGGCAGCTGACCTGGCGAAAGACGTGCGAGCCGATCGCGTGGTTCGCCGCCGCCGACCCGGGGCGACGGACCACGCGGTCACGAAAACGCCGTACACCATACAGAATTTGGCTTCTGTCCGGTTCGACATTCTTCGCGCCCGTCCGCCGCCCCGGCAGCCCGCCGGTGCAGGCGAAGAGGGACAATCGGCCAGGTGAGCGACCTTCTCCAGCCTCCGCGGCTCGTGCGGCCGACGACGGCGGTGCGCGAATCGTTCCTGGTCGGGGAGTGGTCCGACTGCCTGGCGAGCGGCACGCCGACCGGCTGGCTCGAACCGGCCCGCGAGGACTTCGGCGCGTTCGTCGCCGAGCGCCGCGGCGCGCAGACCCGCTGGGGCGTGCCCTGCAGCACGTTCTGGTACGTGTCGGGGGAGCACTACCTCGGCACGCTGATCGTCCGGCACCGCCTGACGCCCGAGCTCGCCGAGGTCGGCGGCCACATCGGCTACCACGTCGTCCCGGCCTGGCGGCGGCGGGGCCACGCCACGCGGATGCTCGCGGCGGGCCTGGACGAATGCCGTCGGCTCGGCCTGGATCGCGTCCTGCTGACCTGCGCCGCCGGCAACGAGCCGTCCCGCCGCGTGATCGTCGCGAACGGCGGCGTCCACGACGGCCGCGCCCACGGCGAGGACCGCTACTGGATCACCCTCACCACCTGAATGATCTGAACCCGAGAACCGCCCGATTCGCCCCGCTTCCAGCACCCTTGATCGTTGGTCGATAATGTATATTATGTTAAGTAGAGGTGATCGTGGCCGATGGCGGTTGCGGGCGTTAGAGTGCGGGCGTTCGCGGTTGGCGACGATGCGAGGCGGGCGGTGTGGCGGTCGTGATCCCTGAGCGGTTCGTGCGCGCGTTGGACGGTTTCGAGGCGGTGCTCGTCGCGGTGCCGCCGGATCGGTGGCTGTCGCCGTCGCCGTGCGAGGGCTGGTGCGCGATCGACGTGGCGGGCCATGTGACGGCGGGGCTGCTGGTGGTGGAGCTGCGGGCGGCCGGACTGCCGCTCCCCCGGGACGATCCCGACTGGCGCGAGGTGGCCGGTGAGGATCCGGTGGCGAGCTGGCGTGCGGTGCGGGCGCGGATGACGGCGGAGTTGACCCCGGAGGCGCTGGCGCGGCGGATCACGCTGGGGTCCGGGGATGTGATGACGCTGAGTGACTGGCTGGAGCATTCTCCGGTGGAGTTGCTCGTCCACACGTGGGATCTGGCGCAGGCGACCGGGCAGGAGGTCGTGTTCGACGCGGATCTGGTGGCGGCCGCGCTGGCGACGGCCAGGGAGTTCGCGTCGCGCGGGCGTGCGGCGGGGATGGTGGGTCCCGAGCGCGTCCTGCCCGATGGGGCGGGTGATCAGGAGCGGCTGCTGGCGTTGTTGGGCCGCACTCCCCTGGCCGGCTGATCGACCGGCTGTTCTCGCGCCGCTCGCCCCGGCCGTGTCCCTTGTGTCCCTCTCCCCCGGATTTGCGGGTGCGGCGGGCGGGGTGGGGCGGTTAGGGTGCGGAGTATGACCTGGCGACATTGATCTTCACCTGAGGCGGGGCTCGCGCGCAGGCTGTACGCCTACGCGTTCCTCGAGGATCTCGTTCTTCTGTACCCGGTGTACGCGCTGCTGTTCGCCGATACCGGGTTGTCTCCCGCTGCGATCTCGTCGCTGTTCGTGATCTGGTCGGTGACGACGTTCACGCTTGAGGTGCCGTCCGGTGTGTGGGCGGACGTGTTCTCGCGCCGGACGCTGCTGGTGATCGCTCCCCTGCTCGCGGGTACGGGCTTTGGCCTGTGGTCGTTGTTCCCGTCGTATCCGGTGTTCGCCGCGGGTTTCGTGTTGTGGGGCGCGGGGTCGGCGCTGCGTTCGGGGACGATGCAGGCGCTGGTGTACGAGGAGCTGGAGCGGGTCGGGGCGACGGGGGCGTATGCGCGGTTGATCGGGCGGTCGGAGGCGGTGTCGATGCTGGCGGTGGTGGCGGCGACGGCGCTGGCGGCTCCGGTGCTGGCGGCGGGCGGGTATCGGGCGTTGGGCGCGGCGAGTGTGGCGGCGTGTCTGGCGTGTGCGGCGGTGGGGTGGTTGCTGCCGGAGTCGCGGGGCGGCGGCGGTGAGGGTGAGGAGGAGCCGTCGCTGGGGTCGGTGGTGCGTGCGGGGTGGGCGCAGGTGCGGGGCGGGTCGGCGGTGCGGTGGTCGCTGGTGCTGGTGATGGTGGTGGAGGGGTTGACGTCGCTGGACGAGTACGTGCCGTTGCTGGCGCAGTCGACGGGGGTGGCGGCGGCGTCGGTGCCGTTGCTGGTGCTGGTGGTGACGGTGGGTGATGCGGTCGGGGGGTGGGTGGCGGGGCGTGGTGTGCGGTGGCTGGCGCCGCTGCTGGGGGTGGGTGCGGTGTTGCTGGCGGCGGGGGCGTTGAGTGGGCGTCCGGGTGGGATGGTGCTGGTGGGTGCGGCGTTCGGGGTGTCCCGGTGGGCGATGGCGGCGGCGGACGCGCGGTTGCAGGAGCGGATCGGTGATGGGGCGCGGGCGACGGTGACGTCGGTGGCGGGGTTCGGTTCGGAGGTGGTGGCGTTGCTGGTGTATGCGGGGTATGCGTTGGGGTCGCAGTGGGCGGGTGCCGGGGTGCTGGTGAGTGTGGCGGCGGTGCCGTATGTGGTGGTGGCCGTCGTACTGGGGTTGGCGGGGCGGCGTGGGCGTGTACATCGGGAGATGTAGGCGGCGGGGTGGGGCTGCGCGAAATGCGCATGCGGGTTGAACGCTTGCGCCTGATTCGGCGGTGGGGTGCGGGGCCCGAGGATCGTGGGGTCGTTCTCGGATCGATCGTTGGGGTGTGTCGCTCATGGGTGGGGACCCGTTGATGCTGGCGCGGGTGCAGTTCGCGTTGACGGCCGGTACGCATTTTCTGTTCGTGGCGTTGACGTTGGGTTTGGCGACGCTGGTGGCGTTGACGCAGACGCGTGCGGCGGTGTCGGGCAGTGCGGTGCATGAGCGGATGGTGCGGTTCTGGGGGCAGTTGTATGTGGTGAATTATGCGGTGGGGATCGTGACGGGGCTGGTGATGGAGTTCCAGTTCGGGTTGAACTGGGCGGGGATGTCGCGGGTGACGGGGGGTGTGTTCGGGGCGCCGCTGGCGTTGGAGACGATCGTGGCGTTCTTCGTGGAGTCGACGTTCCTGGGGTTGTGGATCTTCGGGTGGGATCGGCTGAACCGGTGGGCGCATCTGGGGCTGATCTGGGTGGTGACGCTGACGGCGTATCTGTCGGCGTATTTCGTGTTGGTGGCGAATGGGTGGCTGCAGCGTCCGGTGGGGTTCGAGATGGTGGACGGTGCGGCGCGGTTGACGGACGCGGGTGCGTTGCTGACGAATCCGACGGCGGTGCTGGCGTTCGTGCATGTGCTGTTCGGGGGGTTGCTGACGGCGGGGTTCTTCATGGCGGGGGTGAGCGGTTATCACCTGTTGCGGCGGACGGCGGAGGTGGAGTTCTTCCGGCGGTCGATGCGGATCGGGTTGCTGACGGTGATGTTGTCGGTGATGCCGGTGGTGGTGTTCGGGGGGATGCAGTTCGCCTACGTCCAGCCGACGAAGCGCGGGGGTGACGAGGGGGCGGCGGCGGTGGCGGGGTTCACGGCGCGGTTCGGGCCGGACGACTACTCGCCGCCGGGTTTGGCGTGGGTGGGTGAGGCGCTGATGACGATGATGTGGTTGCTGATGTTGATCGTGGCGGTGGTGGCGCTGGTGAAGTTCCCGTTCGGGCGGTGGCTGGTGCGGGGGCGGGTGTTCCACGTGGTGATGATCGCGGCGGTGCCGTTGCCGTATGTGGCGATGGTGTCGGGGTGGTTGTTCCGTGAGGTAGGGCGGCAGCCGTGGATGGTGTACGGGGTGTTGAAGACGCGGGACGCGCTGTCGCCGGGGGTGGGTTCGGGGACGATGACGGCGTCGTTCGCGGCGTTCACGGTGTTGTTCGCGGTGCTGTTCGGGGTGAATGCGTGGTTGCTGGTGCGGTTCGCGCGGCGTGGTCCGGAGGGGTCGGGGCTGGGGGCCTCTCCCCCGGCGGAGCCGGCGTCCCCGGTGCTGAGCCCGACGTTCTGAGGCCCGCGGCCTTGCCCGACGTTCTGAAGCCCACGTTCTGAAGCCTGACGTTCTGAAGCCGACCGGTCGATAAGGAGCCTGGTGATGGATGCTCTCGCGGTGGTGTTGCTGGCGGTGTTCTCCGCCGGGTATCTGGTGCTGGCCGGTGCGGACATCGGGGTGGGGATGCTGCTGCCGTGGCTGGGGCGGGATCAGCGGGAGCGGCGGTTGGTGATCGCGTCGTTCGCGCCGTTCTTCCTGGGGAACGAGGTGTGGCTGGTGGCGGCGGCGGGTCTGGTCGCGGGCGCGTTCCCGGGGTTGGAGCATGAGCTGCTGGAGGAGCTGTATCCGGTGTTCGCGGTGCTGCTGTTCGCGTGGGTGGTGCGGGACATGGGGCTGTGGCTGCGGGGGCGGGTGGACGCGTCGGCGTGGCGGGGCGGGTGCGATGCGGCGGTGGTGGCGGGGAGCTGGGGGCTGGCGCTGGCGTGGGGGTCGGTGCTGGGGTCGCTGCTGGCCGGTGGGGGCGGGTTGAACGCGGGGAGTGTGCTGGGGTTGCCGCTGGCGGTGCTGTTCGCGTGGCATGGTGCGGGGTTCGCGCGGTGGCGGCTGCCGGTGGCGCTGGCGGGGCGGGCGGCGCGGGTGCCGTCGCGGTACGGGTTGTCGGCGCTGGTGATGGCGTCGGCGCCGGTGGTGGCGGGTGTGGAGGTGTCGTGGTCGGAGGTGGTGGCGGAGGGTGCGGGGTTGACGATGACGGCGGTGACGACGGTGGTGGTCCTGCCGTTGCTGCTGGCGGCGCAGGCGTTGGTGTGGTGGACGTTCCGAGGCCGGGTCGAGTCGCCGTCGTACCTGTAGGGGGTTGTGGTGACCTGTAGGGGGTTGTGGTGAAGGGTGTCGAGCGGCGTCTGCTGCGGCGTCTCCCCCGCCGGGTGCCGGTGGTGCTGGGGGTGCTGGCGGCGGCGCAGGGTGTGCTGCTGCTGGTGCAGGCGGAGTTGCTGGTGCGTGCGGTGGCGGGGCTGGATGCGGGTCCGTTGCCGTGGCTGGCGGGTGCGGTCGCGGCGCGGGCGGCGCTGGCGTGGGTGGTGACGAGCGTGGCGGGTGGTGCGGCGGCGGGGGTGAAGCGGGGGCTGCGGGAGGCGCTGCTGGCTCGTCCGGCGGGTGATGCGGGTGCGCGGGTGACGTTGCTGACGCGGGGGCTGGACGCGGTGGATCCGTTCTTCACCGGGTATGTGCCGCAGTTGCTGGCGGCGTGTGTGGTGCCGGTGGTGGTGTTGGCGCGGCTGGTGACGGTGGATTGGGCGTCTGCGGTGGTGGTGCTGGTGACGGTGCCGCTGGTTCCGGTGTTCGGGGCGCTGGTGGGGATGCGGACGGCGGCGTTGACGGGGCGTCAGTGGGCGTTGCTGCATCGGCTGGGCGGGCATTTCCGGGATGTGCTGGCGGGTCTTTCGACGTTGCGGGCGTTCGGGCGGATGGGGCACCAGTCGGGTGTGGTGCGGGAGCTGGCGGACGGTCATCGGCGGGCGAGCGTGCGGGCGCTGCGGGTGGCGTTCTTGTCGTCGCTGGTGCTGGAGCTGGTGTGTGCGCTGTCGGTGGCGCTGGTGGCGGTTCCGGTGGGGTTGCGGCTGCTGGAGGGGCGGATGGCGTTGTCGGCGGGTCTGCTGGTTCTGGTGTTGACGCCGGAGGTGTATCTGCCGTTGCGTGCGTTGGGGCAGCGGTTCCATGCGAGTGCGGAGGGTGTGGCGGCGGCGGAGGCGGCGTTCGCGGCGCTGGACGTCCCGGCGGCGCGTCCGGGCGGGCGGGTCATGCCGGGCGGGGGTGCGCCGGAGATCGTGCTGGAGGGGGTGACGGTGCGGTATCCGGGGTCGGAGGGTGCGGCGCTGGAGGGGGTGTCGTTGCGGGTGGGGGCGGGTGAGCGGGTGGCGGTGGCGGGGCCGTCGGGGGCGGGCAAGTCGACGCTGCTGCTGGTGCTGGCGGGTCTGGTCGTCCCGGATGCGGGGCGGGTGCTGGTCGACGGGGTGGATCTGGCGGAGCTGGATCCGGTGGCGTGGCGGGCGCGGCTGGGGTGGGTGCCGCAGCGTCCGCACCTGTTCGCGGCGTCGGTGGCCGACAACATCCGCCTCGGCGATCCGGACGCGGGCGAGGCGCGGGTGCGTGAGGCGGCGCGGGCGGCGGCCGCGGCGGAGTTCGTCGAGGAGCTGCCGGAGGGGTATGCGACGGTGCTGGGTGAGGGCGGTGCGGGGTTGTCGGCGGGTCAGCGGCAGCGGCTGGCGGTGGCGCGGGCGTGGCTGCCGGGCGGTCCGGTGGTGCTGTGGGACGAGCCGACCGCGCGGCTGGATCTGCGCAGTGAGCGGCTGCTGGTGGACGCGGCGGCGCGGCTGCTGGCGGGGCGGACGGCGGTGCTGGTGGCGCATCGTCCGGCGTTGCTGGGGGTCGCGGACCGGGTGGTGCGGCTGGACGGCGGCCGGGTCGCCGGCGCGGCGCGCGAGGAGGCGGCATGACCGCGAGCGACGTGACCATGAGCAATGTGACGGCGAACCGGGTGAGCGGGGGCGGGGTGTGGGGTGCGGTGCGGCCGCACGCGGTGCGGCTGGTGGCGGCGGGGCTGGCGGGCGCGGCGGCGGAGCTGTGCGGGCTGGGGCTGATCGCGGCGGCGGCGTGGCTGATCGCGCGGGCGTCGCAGCAGCCGGAGCTGGCGGCGCTGTCGGTGGCGATCGCGGCGGTGCGGGGGTTCGCGCTGGCGAAGGGGACGCTGCGGTACGTGGAGCGGCTGGCGGGGCATGACGCGGCGCTGCGGGCGCTGGCGGAGCTGCGGGGCCGGGTGTTCGACGCGCTGGCGGCGGCGCGGACGGGCGAGCGGCTGTCGGGGCGGCGGGGTGTGCGGGACGGTGACGCGCTGACGCGGATGGTGTCGGACGTCGACGCCGTGCAGGATCTGCTGCTGCGGTGCGTCCTGCCGGGGGTGGCGGCGGTGGCGTGCGGGGTCGCGGGCGTGGTGGTGTGCGGGGCGGTGTGGGCGCCCGCCGCGGTGGTGCTGGCGGTAGGTCTGCTGGTGGCGGGTGTGGTGCTGCCGGGGGTCGCGGCGGTTGCGGGCGGGCGGGCCGCGGCGCGGGCGGCGGCGGAGCGTGAGGCGCTGGCGGTGCGGTCGCTGGACGTCCTGGAGGGGGCTGCGGACCTGGCGGTGTTCGGGGCGTCCGGGCGGTTCGCGGCGCGGGCCGGGGACGCGGCGGGGCGGCTGGCGCGGGCGGAGCGGTCGGGTGCGCGGGTGGCTGCGGCGGTGGCGGCGGCCGGTTTCGCGGTGCAGGGCGCCGTGGTCGCGGCGGTGCTGTGGGCGGGGCTGGGCGCGGGGGTGGACGAGGTCGGCGCGGCGGTGCTGGCGTTGACGGCGCTGGTGGCGGTGGAGTCGGTGCTGCCGCTGGCCGGGGCGGCGCAGCGGCTGCGGGAGGTGCGGCCGTCGCTGCGGCGGGTCGGTGCGGTCCTGGCCGCTCCCCCGGCGCGGGCGGCGGGGCGTCCGGTGCGGGTGGCGCGGGGGCCGCTGGAGGTGGAGCTGCTCGGGGTGCGGGTGTCCTACGGCGCGTCCGTCGCGCTGGACGGGGTGGACCTGCGGGTGGGGCGGGGGCGGCGGGTCGCGGTGGTGGGGGCGAGCGGGGCGGGCAAGTCGACGCTGCTGGCGGCGGTGGCCGGTGAGGTGGCGGCGGGGTCGGGCGCGGTGACGGTCGGCGGGCACGTCCTGGGCGATGACGCGCCCGCTCAGGTGCGGGCGGCGGTGCGGGGCCTGACGCAGGACGCGCACGTGTTCGCCGGGACGGTCCGCGCGAACCTGCTGCTGGCGCGTCCGGACGCAGGTGAGGCGCGGCTGCGGGCGGCGGCGGAGCGGGCCCGGTTCCTGGAGGTGGTGCAGGCGCTGCCGGACGGATGGGACACGGTGGTCGGCGCGGGCGGGCGTGGCCTGTCGGGCGGGCAGCGGCAGCGGCTGCTGCTGGCGCGGGCGCTGCTGGCCGACCCGCCGGTGCTGGTGCTGGACGAGCCGGCCGAGGCGCTGGACCCGGTCATGGCGGACGCGGTCACCCGGGACCTGCTGTCGCGTCCGGGCGGCGGGACACTGCTGCTGGTGACGCACCGGCTCGCGGCGCTGGACGCGGCCGACGAGGTGGTCGTGCTGGACCGGGGCCGGGTGGTGCAGCGCGGCCGGCACGCCGATCTGCTCGCGGTGCCGGGCGCGTACCGGGATCTGTGGGACGCCGAGACCCTCACCGCCTGACCGGCGGCGCGCGGGTCAGGGCGGCGCGCGGGGTCAGGTCAGATGGACCTGTCAGGCTGGCCGGGATTGGACCTGTTCACCGGGCCATTGCGGGGGGCACGGTTGGTGTCCATGGAAGCGACGACGACGGCGAACGACCCGGCGGGCGGGTCGCAGGACGGGCCGGCGGACGGGCCGGGGAACGGGTATGTGCACGGGTATTCGGGGCGGGAGGCGCGGCGGCTCGGGGACCAGGCCGAGGCGCTGGCCGATCTGCTGCACGACGGGACGTCCTTCCCGGCGGGGAGCCGGGTGCTGGAGGTCGGCTGCGGCGTCGGGGCGCAGACGGTGCAGCTGCTGGCCCGCTCCCCCGGCGCGCGCCTGACCGCGGTCGAGGTGTCTCCCGCGTCGCTGGACCAGGCCCGCGCGCGGGTCGCGGCGGCGCGTCCGGGGGCGCGGGTGGAGTGGCGGCTCGGGGACCTGCACGACCTGCCGTTCCCCGACGACGCGTTCGATCACCTGTTCGTGTGCTTCGTCCTGGAGCACCTGCCGGACCCGCGGGCCGCGCTGGCGGGGCTGCGGCGGGTGCTGCGGCCCGGCGGGACCGTCACGGTCATCGAGGGCGATCACGGGTCGGCGTTCTTCCACCCCGACAGCGCGCACGCCCGCGCCGCGATCGCGCACCTGGTCGCGCTGCAGGCCGCCGCGGGCGGGGACGCGCTGATCGGGCGGCGGCTGGCGCCGCTGCTGGCGGCCGCCGGGTACGAGCGGGTCGGCGTGGGGCCGCGGACGGTGTACGCCGACGGGAGCCGCCCGGCGCTGGCGCGGGCGTTCACCCGCGACACCTTCACCGCGATGGTCGAGGCGGTCCGCGCCGACGCGGTCGCCGCCGGGCTGGCCACCCCCGCCGACTGGGACCGCGGCGTCGCCGACCTGCGCCGCACCGCCGCCCCGGACGGCACATTCCACTACACCTTCTTCAAAGGCACGGCGGTCAACCCGTCCCCTTAACGAATAATCAGTTGTGCGGGCGGCGCCCGGACTGGTCCCCTAGGGATATCGCCCTTCCGGTGCGAAGGCCACGGGATACTTCTTTCTGCAAAAAAGAAAACCCTCTCCCGAGGCCGCCTCCGAACTCGGAAGGGCTCGGCAACTGCAGGGAGTGCCCGGTGCGCAGGTGAGAGTTACTTCGACACATAATCGAGTGGTTGCGGGTTCGAGTCCCGTCGCGAGCCTTTGGGCTCGTGTAGCTCAAGGGTAGAGCGCTACGTGTCTCTCGCCGACCTTCTGATCTCGGGCGCGCTCTCTGGTCACAACTGAACACGCACCTCCCGGTGCGCAGGCGGACGGATACTTCGAGGTTCAATTCCTTGCAGGCCCCCCATGGGCCTGTCGCCCCATTCGGCGGGGCTATTCCGTGCGCCGACTCGATCTCGGGAGGGAGCACATTCTTCGCGGTGCCCGGTGCGCAGGCAACGGATACTTCCTTGGGATCCACGGGGCGCGGGTTCGAATCCCGTCGCCGTCCATGGGGCGGCGTAGCTCAGCACGGCAGAGCAGTGGACGCGTCGGACCGTCGCCGACTCCTGATCTCGGGCATCACCGCGAAAACCCGAAGGGCTCCCTCGATTAACTGGAAGGGAGCCCTGCTCATGGCGAAGTTCAACCGCGGCACCGTCCGCGCGGCCGTCTCCAGCGCGATCCGGACCGGGTCGGCGGCGTCCGGCCGCACCTACGAGGGCGCGCCCGGCTACGCGCGCGACGCCAAGGGCGAGCTGTTCCTGCTCGCGGTGGCGAACATGGTCGGCGAGGGCACCTTCTACGAGGCCGCCGGCGACCGCGACGCCCGCTTCCGCGACCTGGTCCGCCGCGTCGCCGTCGACGACGCCGACTGGACGGCCGGGTTCCTGCCGTGGCTGCGCGGCGAGGCGAACATGCGGTCGGCGCCCGTCGCCGCCGCGCTGGAGGCCGTCCACGCGCGCCTGGCCGCCGGGCTGAACGGCGGCAACCGGCAGCTCGTGGCGAGCGTGTTGCAGCGCGCCGACGAGCCCGGCGAGGCCCTGGCCTACTGGACCTCGGTCCACGGCCGCGCCGTGCCCAAGCCCGTCAAGCGCGGCATCGCCGACGCCGTCCGGCGCCTCTACACCGAGCGGTCCCTGCTCAAGTACGACACCGGCGCGCACGGCTTCCGCTTCGGCGACGTGATCGACCTGGTCCACCCGGCGCCCGCGCCCGGCAAGCCGTGGCAGGGCGAGCTGTTCGCGCACGCGCTCGACCGGCGGCACGGCCGCGGCGGCGAGCCCGCGCTGCCGATGCTGCGGGCCCGCGAGGAGCTGATGGCCACCCCCGCCGCCGAGCGCCGGGCGGTGCTGCTCGCCGCCGGCGGCCCGGACCGGCTGCGCTCGGCCGGGATCACCTGGGAGGCCCTGGCGGGCTGGCTGCAGGGCCCGATGGACGCCGCCGCGTGGGAGGCGATCATCCCGAGCATGGGAGTGATGGCGCTGACGCGGAACCTGCGCAACTTCGACCGGGCGGGCGTCTCCGACGAGGTCGCCGCGACCGTGGCGGCCAAGCTCGCCGACCCCGGCGTGATCGCCCGCTCGCGCATGTTCCCGTTCCGGTTCCTGGCCGCGCACCGGGCCGCGCCGTCGCTGCGGTGGGCGTGGCCGCTGCAGCAGGCGCTCGACCACTCCCTGGCGAACGTGCCCGCGCTCACCGGCCGGACGCTGATCCTGGTCGACCGGTCCGGGTCGATGTTCGGGCGCGTCTCGGACAAGTCCGGGCTCAACCGCGCCGACGCCGCCGCGATCTTCGGGACGGCGCTGGCGCTGCGCGCGGCCTCGGCCGACCTGGTGGAGTTCGGCACCGGCCACCGGCCCGTCCGCGTCGACGCGGGCGAGTCGCTGCTGACGGTCCTGGAGCGGTTCACCAGCATGGGCGGGACGAACACCGCCGCGGCCGTCCGGGCGCACTACCGCAAGCACGACCGCGTCGTGATCGTCACCGACGAGCAGGCGTGGGGCGGCCGCCACGGCGCCGACCCGACCGCCCACGTCCCGGCGGACGTCCCCGTCTACACCTGGAACCTCGCCGGGTACAAGCACGGGCACGGCCCCTCGGGCGGCGGGAACCGGCACGTGTTCGGAGGCCTGTCCGACGCCGCGTTCCGGCTGATCCCGCTGCTGGAGGGCGGACGCGACGCCGCCTGGCCCTGGCTGTAGGCGGTCAGTCCTCGGGGAGGAGGGGGCCGAGGGGGCCCAGGTCCAGGTTGAGGTCGTGGTCGTCCAGGCCGAAGTGGTCCTTGAGGCGGGTCATGGCCTCGTCGAGGCGCATCAGCGCCAGGCCGAGCGCCTCGACCTGGTCGGCGGTGAGGTCGCCGCCGTCGGCGCGGCGCAGCGCCTGCCGCTCCATCAGCTGCCTGATCAGCTCCACCAGGGTCAGCACCAGCTTCACCAGGTCCCGCTCCACCGTCTCGGGGTCGGACCGCAGCCGCCGCATCGTCCGCGACGCCCGCTCCCCCGGCCCCTCCGCGGGAGCGGGCGCGGGGGCGGGTGCGGTGGTGAACGGGTACGCGGCGGGGGCGTCGCGGACCTCCACCTCGCCGGTCACCGGCTCCCGGGCTGGCCGCTCGGGGCGGGTCATGGGTGGTCCTCCCGTCCGGGCGCGTCGGGCATGAGCTCGTCGCGGACGGTGGTGATCAGCGCCCGCAGCGACACCCGCACCAGGTCGACGCCCGCGATCGAGATCACCAGGTCCCCCGCGATGACGACGCCGCCCGCCAGGAGCCGGTCCAGCAGGTCCACCAGCGCGATCCGCTCCATCGGGACGTCGCGGCCCTGGTCCAGGACGGCGCTCACGCGTCCTCCGGCCCGCCCGCGGGCGCGGTGTCGGTGTCGGTGGTGTCGATGAACGAGTACGGCGGCCACGGGCCCGTCACCTCCACCTCGACGCCCGGCAGCCTGTCCGCGGCCGTGCGCGCCACCGCGAGGAAGCCCTCGACCCGCTCCTCGTCCAGCAGGTAGGCGACATTGAGGATCTGCGCGCCGGGCCGTCCCGACAGGCGCGGGTCCTGCGGCGGGTGATGCCGGGACGCGACGGCGTGGCCGGCGAGCGCCGCGTGGACGTCGGCGGCGCGTTCGGCGGCGCGGCGGCCGGCGTCCTCGCGGCGGCGGCGCTCCCGCTGCCGGCGCTGCAGATACGCCGTCCCCACACCGCCCGGCTCCGTGCCGGGGTTGGGGCCGGTGAGGGGCTCGGCGCTCGGCGCGAGCCCCCCACCGGGATCTGCGACGTCCTCGGCCCCGTACGGCGCTCCGGCGGCGGCGTAGGCCTTGACGCCCCATTCCGAACGGCCCGCGATGCCGTCCAGCACCTCGCCGAACCGGGCGCCCTGCGCCGCGAGCACCTCGGCGACCCGCGCGTCGTCGCGGTAGATCGTCGCGATCCGGACCGGCGCGGTCGGCGCGGCGTGCGCGGCCCGGTCCACCACCGCGTGGTGGGCGCGGGCGGTGGCCTCCAGCCACGCCAGGTCCTCCAGGTTGGCGCGCAGGGCCGCCTCCCCGTACTCCTCGAGCCGGACGGTGCTGACCAGCGCGGTCAGCCCGCCCTCGACGACGCCGCGGACGGGCGCGCCCGCGACCCCGGCGGCGCCGCGCAGCGCGCCCGGGTCCAGGCCGCGCGCCACTCCGTACAGGTAGACGGCCGTCTCGCCGGCGGCGAACGGACCTGCGGTCATGATCTCGGCTCCTTCCCGTCGGAGGCGGAAGCGGTGCCGGAGGCGGCCTCCAGCGCGGCGAGGCGGTCGCGGAGCCGCCGGTTCTCCTCCTCCAGCTCCCGGTCGCGGCCGCCGCCGTTGACCTCCTCGGCGGGACGCGCCCTGGACGACAGCGACGGGTCGTGCTCCCACCAGTCGATGCCCATCTCCTTCGCGCGGTCCACCGACGCCACCAGCAGCCGCAGCTTGATCGTCAGCAGCTCGATGTCCAGCAGGTTCACCCGGACGTCCCCGACGATCACGATGCCCTTGTCCAGGATCCGCTCCAGCAGGTCGGCCAGGCTGGCGCCCTGCCGCTCGCCCGGCATCGTCCGCGCCGGCGACCGGGACCCGCCCCAGGAGATCTCACTCAACGCTCTTCAGTCCCTCTCCACTCGTCCGCGGGGATAGCGGCGGGCGCGCCGGTAGGCGACCAGCTCCCCGGCCGCGTCGATCTCGGTGTCGTAGACCGCGAGGATGTCGGCGGAGTCGGGGATGCGGTGGGTCTCCACGACCTCCACCGTGATGCGCCAGCCGTCCTCGCCGGCGCGCTCCACCCCCACCACGCTCTCGGCGCAGCGTCCGGTCATCGCGGTGACGTGCTCGGCCGCCCGCTTGGCGGCCTGCGACGCGGACAGCATTCCGGGCCTCCCTGGCTAGCGGCCCGCCGGCCCGCGGCGGGCGCGGCCTTCGTTCAGCCGGCGGACCAGGTCCTCCTCGCGGGCCGCGGCCTCCTCCTCGGTGATCTCCCCGGCGGCGGCCGCGTCGGCGACCTGCTGCATCTCCGCCGCGATCCGCGCCGGGTCGTACAGCCGCGCCTCGGCCTGCTCGGTGAGGACCTCCGCCAGCCGTGCCACGCCCCGCACGGGCGCCAGCGGCAGCGTCAGCAGGCCGGTGAACAGGCCCATCGGCTCAGACCTCCGGGACGAAGTCGTAGGGCGGAAGCGGCCCGATCAGCCGGACCCGGACCCGGTCGGCGTGCGCCCGGCCCAGGTCGTCGACGGCCTGCTCGAACTCGGCGCGGCGGTCGGCGCGGACCAGGAACGAGGCGTCCAGGACGTCCTCCTCCCGGACCGGCGGCTTGCTGGTGAACGCCTCGGCCGCCGGGGCGGCGCCGTCCAGCAGGGCCTGCCCGTCGCGGTCGCGGCGCCGCTGCATCGCCTGCGCGATGAGCTCGCCGAGCCGGACGCGGTCGTAGTAGACGGCGTCGGCGATGTCGGGCGGCACCTCCCGCAGCCGCCGCGACAGCTCGGCGATCTCCGGGTCGGCCGCCATGATCTCGCGCAGCACCGTCTCCTGGACGTAGGTGGCCTTCAGCCGCAGCTCGACCTTGCCGTCGAGCTCGTCCAGGACCTGCCCGAGGCGGCCGGCGTTGGCGGCCAGCAGCTCCTTCTGCACGGCGGCGCGGTCGGCCATCGCCGCCCCGAACCGGAACGGCACCACCACGGTCCCGGCGCCGACCAGCGCGTTCAGCACCCGCTGGTGCGCCACCAGGTCGGCGCGCTCGCCGAGCGCCCGGCCGCCGGGCAGCGCGCTGACGACCGCGGCGCACGCGCCGCCGTCCTCCACCAGCGACACCGGCCGGTCGTCCAGGCCGTGCACCTCGGGCGGCAGCGCCGCGCCCGAGCGGGTCACGCCGTAGACGTACTGCGGGTCCCCGGGGGCGGGGCCGCCGGGGGGCTGCGGCGTGCTCATTCCTCGTCCTCCTTCTTGCGGGACGAGCGGCGCCGCGCCGGCTGCTTCTCCTCCTCGCCGGAGTCGCCGGAGTCGCCGCCGAAGGTCTCCTTCAGCCGCTCCCCCGCTCCTTCCAGCGCGCCGCGGGTCTTCTTCTTCGCGCCCGACTCCTGCAGGCCCTCCACGAACTGCGGCAGGCCCTGCGAGGTGCCGTCATGGGAGATGTCGAGCCGGTTGCAGGCCTCGGCGAACCTCAGGTAGGTGTCGACGCTGGCGACCACGATCCGCACGTCCACCGTGAGGATCTCGATCCCCACCAGCGACACCCGCGCGAACACGTCGATGACCAGGCCCTTCTCCAGGATCAGGTCGACGACGTCGGCCAGGCTGCTGCCCGACCCGCCGCGCTGGACGTAACCGGTGCCCGAGGTCTGCTGGGCGATCGGCCCAGTCATGTCATCCACTCCCTCGATCGGGGGTCTCGTTCTGGCACGCCCCCCGATGTACCCGCACCGATCCGCCTAAACGGGCCCCCTGCTTTCGGTCAGCCGACGGTCAAGGCGGCGGGCGGCGTGATGCCGCAGGTGGGGCACGGGTCAGCGTTTCCTGGCGGTGAGGCGCCCGACGGCGACGCCCGCGGCGGCGGCCGCCGCGATCGGAGCGGCCCGCAGGAGCCTGGCGAGCGTCACCAGCCGCGCCAGCCCGGCGAGGCGCCCGGGCAGCGCCGCGACCCGTCCGCCGACCCGTTCGCTGACCTGGCCCGCGCTCTTACGGGCGCCGTCCTGGACGCCCCGCGCCGTGCCCCTGGCCGCGCCGGTGGCCCGCCGCGCCGTCGCCGTAGCCCTCCCGGTCGCCGCGCCGGTCGCCGCGCCGGAGTCGTTCACCTTCCCGGACCTGCCGCCGGGAACTCGGGGGGTGTTCATCTGCGTCCCTTCCATCGGGGGGTCATCACAGGGCGGCGGCCCGCAGCCGCCGCCGTGTCGCGCCTACCCCGCCGAGTGCCGGCAAACATCCCCCCGGACGCCCCCTCGCGCACGCACCGACCCCACCCGGGCGGGACGGCCGGGCGTGCGGGCGCCGGGTCAGACGCTCCAGAGGCGGCGCTTGCGGTAGTGCGGCTCCCACATCACCCGGTTCAGGTCCCGCACCGGCGCCGGGAGCGCGGTCAGGAACCGGCTCCGCTCGATCGGCGCGATGCCGTCCACCACCCACGGCACGAACATCGGCGTCCTGGCCTCGCAGCGCCGCCTGGCCTCGTCGGCCAGCGCCCGCCACTCCTCGTCCGCCAGCACCGACTCCGCCAGCGGCAGCGCGCCGGTCTCCTCATGCCGCAGGTAGGTCTCCAGCGCGGCGCGCAGCTCGGCCACCGCCGGGCGCAGATCCCCGCCGTCCTCCATCGCCGCGTCGACCCGGCCGATCAGCGGCTCGAGCCGGGCGTGCTCGGCGCGGACCTCCGCCAGCACCGCCAGCTCCACCCGGCGTCCCCCGACCGCCCGCTCCACCCGCGGCCACAGCACCCGGTCCTCCAGGTCGTGATGCGCGCGGAACAGGTCCTTGAAGTTCTCCCAGCCCGCGCGGACGTGCGCGGCGCGGCCCTTGCCCGCCGCCACCGCCGCCGCGAGCCGGTCCGCGTCCCGCAGGAACGCGTCGTGCGCGGCGCGCAGGATCGTGTGGCAGGTCATCTCGCGCGGCTGAATCGCGAATGCTTCCATACAAGTAAGAGCCCCTTCGACCCCCCGGATGTGACGCCCCGGCGCGGCAAGAGACCCAACTCACACCCGCCGGTGAGAGCCGGGTGCCCCACCTGACCGCCCGCCCCCGTTCGGTGGACGGGTCTCAGTCCGGCACGAGCCATGCGCCGTCGCGCATGACGTCGCGTCCCGGCAGCTCGTTGACCTCACGCCACGCCTGGATCCGCGACGGCCGCACCCGGAAGTACAGGTAGTGCTCCGGCAGGGAACGCGGTTCGAAACCGGTCCGGGCGGCGAACGCGTCGGCCGTGCCGTCCGGCAGCTCCGCGGCCTCCAGCGCCTCCACCGTCCCGTCGATCATGACGACGTCGCGGGTGCCGCCCACCCCGACGCGGGCCGTCCCCGACGCCCGCAGGTTCCGCCCCGTCACGCTCTCCGCAGGCGTCGCGACCAGCAGCGACAAGCTGTCCCAAAGGAACGACAGCGGGACCATGTAGGGGGCGCCGGTGCGCGGGTCGGCGGTGGCCACCCACGCGTCCACGTCGCGGCCGAGCCGGTCCAGGACGTCGTGTTTGCGCTGCTCGGGCGTGCGGGCGGGCGGGAGCATCGGCAGCCTCCTCCTGATCGGGAAGCCTAACGCTAGCCCCGCCCGCGGCCCGGCCGCCGCCGGGACACGGCCGGGACGCGGCCGGTGCTCAGCCCCGCCCGGTCGTGGCCAGCGTCTGCACGTAGTGCGGGTTGGACATCACGCCCAGGATGTTGCCGAACGGGTCGAGCACCGACGCGGTGACGAACCCGCGCCCCTCGCCCCGCTCGGTGATCTTCTCGTGCTCGGTCGCGCCCAGCGACAGCAGCCGCGCCACCGCCGCCTCCAGGTCGTCGACGTGCCAGTACATGATCGCGCCGCCCGGGCCCGCCGCGTCCGCGCCGCCGGGACGGAACCGGGCGTCGATGAGGCCCAGCTCGTGCTCGTAGTCCCCGACCCGGAACTCGTAGTAGGCGGCCCCGCCGTTCGGGCCGGGGACGCTGAAGTACGGCTGCACGCCCAGCAGCTCGGCGTACCAGTCCTTGGCGGCCTCCATGTCGTCGGCCCAGAAGTTGAGGGTGGCGAATCCACGCAGCATGTCCTGCCTCCTTCACCGGGGCCGGGATCTCGTTCCCGACCCGACGCCTACGACGCTAACCCGCCAATAGGTCAGTGAACGTCCTATATGGGCGGCAGGATGGGGACCATGCGCGACCCGTCCGGACGGCTGCTGCGGCTGCTGTCCCTCCTGCAGACCCCCCGCGAATGGTCCGGCGCCGAACTCGGCGGCCGGCTCGGCGTCACCGCCCGCACCATCCGCCGCGACGTCGACCGGCTCCGCGAGCTCGGCTACCCCGTCCACGCCACGCACGGCAGCACCGGCGGGTACCGGCTCACCGCCGGCACCGCGATGCCGCCCCTCGTGCTGGACGACGACGAGGCCATCGCCATCGCGATCGGCCTGCGCACCGCCGCCGGCGCCGTCACCGGCATCGAGGACACCTCGCTGCGCGCCCTGGCCAAACTGGAGCAGGTCCTCCCCCACCGGCTGCGGAGCCGCGTCGCCGCGCTGTCGGCGGCCGCGGTGTCCCTCCCCCCGCAGGACGCCGCCCCGCCCGCCGCCGACCCCGGCGTCCTGGCCCTGCTCGCCGCCGCCTGCGTCACCCGCGAGAAAGTTCGCTTCGCCTACACCGCCGCCGCCGGCCGCGAGACGCGCCGGCACGCGCAGCCGCACCGCCTGGTCGCCGCCGGCCGCCGCTGGTACCTGGTCGCCTACGACGAGGACCGCGCCGCCTGGCGCACCTTCCGCGCCGACCGCGTCACCGGCCCGCACCGCACCGGCGTCCGCGGCCCCGAACGCGAGCTGCCCGGCGGCGCCGACGCCGTCACCTGGGCGATGGACGCCCTCGCCGGCGGGTCCGGGACGATCCGCGCCCGGCTGCTGCTCCACCTCCCCGCCGAGGACGCCGCCCAGCACGTCACCGCGTGGCAGGGCGTCCTGGAACCGGTCGACGACCACACCTGCATCCTGCACACCCGGTCGGACTCGCTGCGGTTCCTGGCCTACCGCGTCACCCTGCTGACCGTGGACTACACCCTGCTCGACCCGCCCGAGCTCGCCGACCACCTCGCCGCGATCGCCGACCGCGCCGCCCAGGCCATCCGCTCCTTCACCCAGCCCTGATCCGCTTCTCCACCCGGCCCTGACCGCCGCCCCGCGCAGGCCCGGGCCACCGGGCCCCCGGGGATCAGCCGAGGGAGGTGTCGCCCAGCGACTCCAGCAGCGTGCGCAGCGCCCCCGCCAGCCGCTCCCGCCCGGCCGCGTCCAGCCCCGCCAGCAGCCGCTCCTCGTTGGCGACGTGCAGGCCCACCAGCTCGTCCACGACCTCCAGCCCCCGCGCCGTCAGCCGGATCCGCACCGATCGGCGGTCGCCGGCGTCCCGGACACGCTCGACCAGCCCCTTGGCCTCCATCCGGTCGATCCGGTTGGTGATCGCCCCCGAGGTGACCATCGCCGCCCGCAGCAGCCCGCCCGCCGTCAGCTCGTAGGGGGCGCCGTGCCGGCGCAGCGTCGCCAGCACGTCGAACTCCCAGCTCTCCAGCCCGTGCGCGGCGAAGAAGTCCTTCAGCTCCCGGCCCAGCAGCTGCTGCGCCCGGGAGATCCGCCCGATGACGCCCATCGGGGACGAGTCCAGGTCGGGCCGCTCGCGCTCCCACTGCGCCAGGATCGCGTCCACCGCGTCGGCCATGGGTCCTCCTCGATCCACAATCTCAATGTTGAGATTATCTCGCGGCGCGAGCGCGGACCCCGCTACGCGCCGCGCCGCCGCACCATCTCGGCGATCCAGGCGGGCGCGAACGGCGAGGTGCAGCCCGGCGGCGTCGGATAGTCCTTGAGCACCTCCAGCCGCTCGCCGATCTCGACGGCGCGGGCGCGGTGCCCGGCGTGCTCGATCCCGATGGTGCTCAGGCACTCGTTCATCGCCCACTGCAGGCGGTCCGGGGCGTCCTTCATCCGCGCCTCGACGATGTCGAGCAGCCCCGCGAGGTCCAGGCCGTCGGGGCTCTTCGCCACCCTCGCGGTCGTCAGCGCCCAGCCGGCGCTCGCGACCACCGGATCCGGGTCGTTGAACCAGGCCAGGCGCAGCTCCTCGGCGTGCGGGCTCTTCTTCACGACGTAGTTCACGAGCCAGTCGTGCACCTTGGGCCGGCGCGCCTCGCGCAGCATGACGTCCAGCTCGTCCCGCCCGAACGCCTTCGGACGGCAGATCAGCAGCGCCAGCAGCCGCGCCGAGCTGTCACCCGTCGCCCAGAGCCGGCGCGCGAGCTCCTGCTGCGTCTTCAGCCGCTTCGCGACCGCGCGTAGCTTGCCGAGGTTCACGCCGTGGTCGTCGCCGTGCTTCTCGTTCACCGCACGGATCTTCGGATCCTCGAGCGCGGCCAGCTCGGCCATCACCTCGGCCACCATCGCCTTGGTCAGCGTCGCCTCGTCCGGCGTCGTCTCGGCCACCGCAGCCTCCTGTGCCTCTCAGACGAGGCCTGAGAATAGCCCTGCTCGACGCCTGTCACGAGACCTCGCGATGCCGACGACGGCCGGGAACGCTCCGCGGCCTCCGCGCATGCGCGCTCGCGCGCCCGCTCGTCAAGCCGTCCCGGGGGACGCTCGTCACGCGTCTCCGGCCGCCGACGCGTAACGGCGGGCCAGGACGCGCAGATGATCGCGGAGCTCCGCGGGCTCCAAGACCGTGAACTCCACGTCGAGGCTGCCCAGGAACCCCGCCAGATCGTGCAGCGAGTCACCGCCCGTCTCCAGCACGGTCGTGTCCTCGTCCACGCTCTGCAGCAGGCCCGCCGCGGGCGCGAGCCGTTCGGCGAGCGCCTCGATCGGGGCGTGCAACCGCACTCGCGCCGGATACCGCCAGCCGCGCGAGCCCGCACCGCGCACGACGTGTGCCGCGGCGTCGCCGCCGGGAGGCTCGCGCGGGGCGAACCGCGGCCCGTTCGGCGTGCGCGGGGTGATCCGGTCGGCGCGGAACGTCCGCCAGTCGTCGCGGCCGGTGTCCCAGGCCAGCAGGTACCAGCGGCGGCCGGTGTAGACGAGGCGGTGCGGCTCGACCACGCGCGCGCCCTCCGTCCCGTCGTGGCCGCGGTAGTCGAACCGCAGCCGCTCGTGATCGCGGATCGCGGCGGCGATGGCGGTCAGCGTCGCGGCGTCCACGACGGGGCCGCGTCCGGCGACCGACACCGTCGCGGCCCGCAGCGCCCCGGTCCGGTGCCGCAGCCGCGGCGGCAGCATCCGCTGCAGCTTGGTCAGCGCGCGCAGCGACGTCTCCTCGATGCCCGAGACGGTGCCGGACGCGGCGGCGTGCAGGCTGACCGCCACCGCGACCGCCTCCTCGTCGTCCAGCAGCAGCGGCGGCAGCGCCCCGCCCGCGCCCAGCCGGTACCCGCCGGACGTCCCCGTCGCCGACTCCACCCGGTAGCCGAGGATGCGCAGCCGCTCGACGTCGTTGCGGACGGTCCTGGTCGTCACCTCCAGCCGTCCCGCCAGCTCCGCGCCCGACCAGACCGGACGCGCCTGCAAAAGCGCCAGCAGCCGCAGCAGCCGCACCGAGGTCTCCAACATTTGTCGATCCTCGCAGACATTGAGGAACCGTACGTTCCACAAGGGCCCGTAGCGTCGCGGTCATGACGACTTCACAGCACGGCATCCGCCCGTTCCGCATCGACGTCCCGCAGGCCGACCTCGACGACCTGCGCGACCGGCTCGCGCGGACCCGCTGGCCCGCCGAGGCGCCCGGCGGCGGCTGGAGCCGCGGCGTCCCGGTCGGCTACCTGCGCGAGCTGGCCGCCTACTGGCGCGACGGCTACGACTGGCGGCGGCACGAGGCGGAACTGAACGCGATCCCGCAGTTCACCACGCGGATCGACGGCCAGACCTTCCACTTCGCGCACGCCCGCGCCGCCGACCCCGCCGCGCTGCCGATCGTCCTCCTGCACGGGTGGCCCGGCTCCCCCGCCGACTTCATGAAGGTCATCGGGCCGCTGACGGAGCGGTTCCACGTCGTGGCGCCGTCCCTGCCGGGATTCGGGTTCTCCACGCCCGTCCGGGACGCCGGATGGGGCGTCAACCGCTCCGCCGAAGCCCTCATCGAGCTGATGGCCCGCCTCGGCTACGAGCGCTACGGCGTGCACGCCTTCGACGCCGGGTCGGGAGTGGCGAACACCATGCGGCTGCTCGCCCCCGGACGGATCGCCGGCCTGCACCTGTCCCTCGCCTCCACCGACGACATGCTCGGCGTCCTGTCCCCGGACGGGACGATGGGCGTCCGGCCCGGCATCGCGTTCGCCGAGGACGGCATGGGCAACTTCCAGATCCAGTCCACCCGGCCCCAGACCCTCGGCTACGGCCTCAACGACTCGCCCGCCGCCCAGCTCGCCTGGATCGCCGAGAAGTTCAAGGAGTGGACCGACCCCGCCGCCGAACTGCCCGACGACGCCGTCGACCGCGACCACCTGCTGACCAAGGTGACCCTGTACTGGCTGGGCGGGCTCGGCGTCTCGTCCGCGCACTTCGTCTACGAGCTGCACCAGGACCTCTCCCGGCCCGTGCGGCCCGGCGACGGCTCCCCCGGCGCGGTCCCGGTCGGCATCGCCGAGTTCTCCGCCGACCCCGCGGTCCGGCCGCTGGTCGACCCCGAGGGCGTCGCCGCCCACTGGACGACGTTCGACCGCGGCGGCCACTTCGCCGCCATGGAACAACCCGCCCCCCTGACCACCGACATCCACGCCTTCTTCACCCCCCTGCACTGACCCGTCCCTGAACGGGATCGCCGGAACGGACCGGCGCCGACCTGCCCCTTCGGAGAGACACGAGGCGACCGGACCCGTGTGGCAGGAGTGAATCGCCCGGCCCCCGCGCGGATCGGCGTCCGGCCTACGTCGTACCGCTCGACGATCTGCACCCAGTCGGCCTCCCCGGCCGCCGGGGCGTCGGCGTGCAGTGCCGCGATGGCCGCCTGGACCTGGAACCCGCCCAGGCGGCCGCGGGCGAAGGCCGCCTGCAGGACGCCGACGCCCTCGCTGATCAGGCACGTGTCCCACAAGCCGCGGTCCTGCTCGGCCAGCGGCACGAGCCCCCCGCCGGGGCCGGCGCGTGCCGGACGCCGCGCGTGGCGCAGCACTATGAGCGCGAGCAGCCCCGCGACCTCCTCATGGCCCGTCTCGGACGCCGGCCGGCGCGTGAGCCGGATCGCCACGGCTGCAAGGTCGACGTCGGCCCGAGTAGCCCTCGTCGAAGAGTAGGTACGGACGCGCAGCACGGTGGCGACGGCACCGGGCCGGTTGAGCCTTTCGCCCGAGACGGTCCGTTCTGCCCGGCTGACGCGCTGGCCATGGTCGCCTCCGGCACGAGGTAGGCCTGCGCGATCTGGCGCGTGGTCAGGCCGCCGACAGCGCGTCGCTCAGCTGCGCTGACGCTCCTCCCGCTGTCGGATCAGTTCCTCGACCGGGCTCGGCAGGGTCGTCTCGAAGTCGATCAGCTTCGCCCACGTCGGGGTCACGACGATCCGGACCATGCCGTCGTGGTACAGCGAACGCACCTCCGCCTCCCACTCGACCCGCTGCTCGGGCGACATGTCATAGGTGCTGGTCGTCTGGAGGTACTCGTCCGGGATGCCGTCGACATAGTCCAGCTCGGCCCGGCCGCGGATGAGAAGGATCTTGGGCGGGTGCGCCTCGGTGTCGATGGTCAGGGCGACCATCGGGTTCTCCCTCAGGGCCTGGAGCTTCGGAGCGTTCTTCGGCGTGCACACGACGATCTCCGATCCGTTCCAGGCGAAGATGATCGGGATGTTGCGGGGAGTGCCGTCCTTGGCGACGTAGGCCATGCGGGTCACGTCGCGGGCCAGCAGCTCTTGCGCGATCGGCCGGTTCAGAACCTCGGTGATCTCGTTCGGTTGCACGGTCAGCCCTTCGTCGTCGTTCCTTGGTCCGTCCAGCGGATCGTTCTGGCCGGTCGCAGCCCGGCTGCGAGGTGGCCGTCAGCCGAGCTGCTCGGACAGCCCGACGATGAGCCCCTCGGGGCCGCGGATGAAGCAGAGCCGGTAGCTGTCCTCGTACTGCGCCACCTCGCCGACGAGTTCGGCGCCGTGCGTGCGCAGGCGGGTGACGACGTCGTCGAGGTCTTCGACGAGGAACATGATGCGGCGCATGCCCAGCGTGTTCGCCGGCGCGTTCCGCGGCTCACCGCTGATCGCCGGAGGCGAGTGGAACTTCGACAGCTCGACCCGCCCGTGCCCGTCCGGGGTCCGCATCATGACGATGTCGGTACGGACGCCCTCGAGCCCGATCACACGCCCGACCCACTCCCCCTCGACAAGCCCCCTGCCCTCCAGCTCCATGCCGAGTTCGGTGAAGAACGCGATAGCGGCCTCAAGGTCTTCGACGACGATGAGCACGTTGTCCATCCGCCGGATCGTCATGGCGATTCCTTCCTCGTCGTGCGGGCCCCTGCAGCCGCTGATGCAGCTAGGACGGAGCCGGTGCCGCATTCTCGACACCGCAAGCGCGCTGAGTTTTTCGGGACCCTACTTTGGGCCGTCACCGCCCAGGGTGCCCACACCGGACGAGAGCCCGCCGACACGCGCGCAGGCCGGCTCCGCGGAACACCCGACCGAAGACCCTACTCAGGAAACAGCGACCGCAGGTGCCGAGACTGGTCAGGTGGCGTGGCGGGGCACACGCCGTCCCAGCTGCCCGACCTTCGAGCAGACGAGGCAGCAGCAGCCTGACGGTACCGGCCCACCGCTTCCTGCAGCCCCGAGCGGGCGGCAGGTGAGAACCGCAGGCCAGGGAGGACGGTGCCCGGCTGCCCGAAACCAGCACGACAAGTCCGAAAGGCTCGCCGCGTTTCTCAGCCCAGGCTGCCGGGGCGCTGTGGAGCACGAGGGCGCGAGCGACAGCGACGGTGACGTCGTCGCTGTTCGACGTCACGCTTGAGACGTCCGTCACCGACCCGAGCAGCGGCCTTACCGAGTACTCGATGGCCGTCTTTGACGGCTCATCCGCACCAACCTGTTCCCCGGACCATTCGTAGACCTCAATGAAAGCCCTGCTGACCGGCCCGGGAAGGGCCCCATCGTCACTGTCTGCTGGTGTTGGCCAGCTGGCTGGTGGCCCTGATCGGCGCGAGTACCGTCGCCGCCGCAATGGCGCCGCCGGTGTGATCGTGGTGGCGGAGCCCCAGACGCCGCGACGTCGCGTACGCCCGTACGGCCGGGACGCCTTCACCTTGGTTTTGCCGAGCGTGCCGAGGTGCAAGGTGAGTGGGACTGCCGGGTGCGGCCTGCTGCAGCACGGCCGAGCCAGGCGGTGGTGCCGACCGCCCGGCATCGATGAACTCTCACCTGGCACAGGGTGGTGCGGTTTCAGATGGGCGGTGGCGTCGTGGAGTTGGTGTGCGCCCAGATCATGCAGTCGTGCCAGGTGTCGTGCTCGGGGTCGGGGTTGGTCCAAGTACGGCAATGGTGTGGGAGGCGTTGTTCGTACTGGTAGCCGGCGCGGTCGGCCAGACGCAGCGAAGGGGTGTTGACGGGGTTGATCTCAAGCCAGATCCGGTCTAGGCCCAGTTCGTCGTGCGTCCAGCAGGTCAGCGCGTTGATACCGCGCAGGGCCAGGCCTTGGCGGCGGCTTTCCGGGCGCACCCAGTAGGCGAGTTCGGCGCTGTGCGGGCCGTCGATCATCAGGCCCAAGGCTCCGAGCAGGCGGTCGTTCTTGAGCAATCCGTAGGACGCTTGGCGTCCCGCATCTGGATCCCAGGCGTTCAGCGCCGCGCGCGCATCGCGAGGCGTGTAGGGCCCGGCTGGGCGCGGCCCCCACAGGGCATGTGCCGTCTCGGCGCCGGTGGCCTCGACCACGAGGGCGACGTCATGCGCGGTCAAGGTGCGCAGCCGCAGCCCCTTGCCCAGGTCGATGTCGGCGATCATTTTCACAAACCCTTGATCGGCCAGATGAGCCTGAATTCGCGGGCTGCACGCGCCGCGGTCTCCTGCGCGATCTGGGGGCGAGCGTCCCGGGCAGCACGAAGGCGAGACGTCCGGCCGACCAGGTCCCTGATCGCATAGGACCCCGGCATCAGGTCCGGGTGCTTGACGGTCGCGGCGGTGAAGCCCGTCCGAGCCCGCTCCCCCTCATCCGGTCGAGGCTCGATCCCAAACAGCATCCGGGTGCAGGTGACTTGTGCGTCGCAGTACCCACCGAGAAGGGAATCCTTCTCGGCCGGCGCGGCATCGTCGGCGAACTTGTAGGCGGCATTAACGCTCATGCCACCTACTATGAGAGCGAGGGCGATAGGCGGTCAAGTGCGTTACGTTGCCTACATCAGCGATCTGACCCGTGGCTCTGCAGTTGCCCTCGTCGCTGTTGGTGATGTTGTCGACGCCACGGGCCGCTCTCCACCCCTTGACCGATCACATCCCAGGACTATCATCGCGCTATGGCGATTGATTCTGATTGTGGAATGACTTCGCTGGACGGGCTTGCGCCGGCGGCGGCGCTGTTCCACTCCCTGGCCGACCCGGTGCGGCTGTCGATCGTGCAGCGGCTGGCGCGGGGCGAGGCCCGGGTCGTGGATCTGACCCGCGAACTCGGGCTGGCGCAGTCCACGGTGTCCAAGCACCTGGGCTGCCTGCGGGGCTGCAAGCTGATCGACTACCGCGCAGAGGGGCGCCAGTCGTTCTACTTCATCGCGACCCCGGAGTTGCTGGACCTGCTGCGCTCGGCCGAGCACCTGCTGGCCGTCACCGACCGCGCCGTCGCACTCTGCCCCACCTACGGCGACGGCGCCGACCAGCCGGTGGGCGCATGCGCTCCCGAGGGACGGCCGCCGACATGACCATGTCGTCGGTGGCACCCTCGCCGGTACGCCGGGTGGTCCTGGCGCGGCGGATGCGGTGGCTTGTGGCCGCCACCATCACCTACAACGTGTTCGAGGCCGTCGTCGCGATCGGCGCCGGGACGCTCGCCTCGTCGGGGGCGCTGGTGGCGTTCGGGCTGGACTCGGTGATCGAGGTCGCCTCCGCCGCCGCGGTCGCCTGGCAGTTCTCCGCGCTCGACCCGGAGGTGGTCGAGCGGCGCGAGCAGCGCGCGCTGCGGATCATCGCGGTCTCGTTCTTCGCGCTGGCCGCCTACGTCACCGCCGACTCGATCCGCGTCCTGGTCGGCGACGGCCAGGCCGGGCGCTCTACGCCCGGGCTGGTCCTGGCCGCCCTGTCGCTGGCGATCATGCCGTTCCTGTCGTTCGCGCAGCGGCGGGCCGGCCGCGAACTCGGGTCGGCCAGCGCGGTCGTCGACTCCAAGCAGACCCTGCTCTGCACCTACCTGTCGGGTGTGCTGCTGGTCGGGCTGGCGGTCAACAGCCTGTTCGGCTGGGCGTGGGCGGACCCGATCGCCGCGCTGGTCATCGCGGCCGTCGCGGTCAAGGAAGGCCGCGAAGCCTGGCGCGGCAAAGCCTGCTGCGCCCGTCCCACTCCGGCGGAGGCCACCGCCGCCGTCGACGCCTTGGCCACGGGCGCGAGAGGGAGCGACGACTGCGCGCCCTGCGGGCCCGGCTGCGCCTGCTGCTCCTGAGCTCCACTGCCCCTGCCCTGTCTAACGTCCCTGATCGAGTCTCACGGAGGGCATCGTGGCGATTGCCGCGCTGATCATCTACCTGCTCTGGGCCGCCCTGGCGTTCGGGCTTCGGTCCTGGACGCAATGGCGCCGCACCGGTGACACCGGCTTCCGCGGCGGCGGCCTGCCGCGCGGCAGCACACAGTGGTGGGTGCGGGCCCTGTCCATCGCCGCGCTGGTCATCGGCGCGACCGGGCCGATCGCTGCGCTTGCCGGTCTGGATCCCATCGCCGCCCTCGACCAGGCATGGCTGAGGACCGGCGGAACCGCGCTGGCACTGCTGGGAGTGGCCGCCACCCTGGCCGCGCAGGCGTCCATGGGCGCCTCCTGGCGGATCGGCGTCGACGAGGCCGAGCGCACCGCCCTGGTCACCGGCGGGCCGTTCGCCCTGGTCCGCAACCCCATCTTCACCGTCATGATCGCCACCGCGGCCGGACTGACGGCCATGGTCCCCAACCCGCTCGCGCTCACCGGCCTGGCCCTCACCGCGGTGGCGTTCCAGTTGCAGGTCCGCATCGTCGAAGAGCCCTACCTGTGGGCCGTCCACGCAGATGCCTACGCCGCCTATGCCGCCCGCGTCGGCCGGTTCCTGCCCGCCATCGGCCGCCTGCACCCCGGTGCCCGCCAGTGATGCGCACCCTGCCCCCGGGTGCTGCCCAGCCCGTCCGGCAAACCCGCGCCACCACCCGACACCACCGCGACGCTGCGCGCTTTCGCCCACGACCTGGGCCGCCGGAGCCCCAGGACACGCGAGGCGGCCCGGTTCCTCACCGACCTGTTCGACCAGCTCACCGCCACCTGGAACACCGGCCAGGCCACCCGCCGCGACGACCCGCTGCGCGGCGCCCTTGCCCGAGGCGGCGGCTGCCGGGCGAGTCATGTTCTCCATGTAGTTGTTGTACTGAGCTTGACCGCCTACATTCCTGGATTCTAGTGTAGGCGGCATGATCGTTAATGACGCCTACATGCGCCTTGGTGTGGCTCGCCGCCTTCACGTGCTCGGTGATTGGGATCGCGCCGCTGCAGTGCTGGCCGAAGAAGAGAGCACCGAAGCGCTCGAACTGAAGGCCGAGATCCTGTACGAGCGGTTCTTGTTCCGAGTCGACGGCATCGAAGCCGCAGCCGACGCGATAGCCGCCCTCGATCCGGAATCGCTGCAAGCCCGTCTGCTCACCGCCCGGCTCGCCTACACCCGCCTGCTCTTCCAGCTGGACCCGCTGCCAGGGGACTACGAGACCGCAGAGGCCGGGTACCGTTTCGCCGCCGCCGACCCGACGACGCACGGATGGGCCGAGTTCCACTGGGCTGCGCTCCTCGACAACGTCCGCGAAGACAGCGTTGCCGCAAGGGCGCACTACGCCACGGCTCTGCAGGCCTCCCGCCAGGAAGGCGACTTGATCCTCGAGTCCATCGTGCTCCGCCACCTGGCCTGGCATGTCATCAACGACGGCGATCGCGAGGAGGGGCTGCGCATGCTGCGGCGCTCGCTTCACCTGCGCTCCGCAGCAGGCATCCGTCCGCAGATCGCCGCGGCCCAGCTGCTGCTCGCCGGTGAGCTGCCCAAGGACGATCCTGAGCGCGCCACACTCATCGAGTCCGCTCGGAACGTCGCCGACGAACTGGGCCTCAGCTGGGTCCGGACCGGCCTCGAGAAGCTGGCCGCGTAGGCCGGGCTGCCGTCACGTTCCGCTCACAGGCCCGACGCCTCTCGCTGCACGGCCTTGGTCTCAGGTGAGTGGCACCGTGGCCGGACACCAGGGACGCCACGGAGCCTCGGCACCTGCCCCTGGCGGAGCTCGGTCCGTGTCAATGGCTTGGTCCGGCGCGGCTGACACGGCGGAGGACGCGCAGCAGGTACTCCTCTCTGTTCAGGGGGTCGTGGTCGGTGCGGGGACGGGTCGGGGCGGGGCCCTGAACGGGGGCATAGTGGTCGAAGACCGACTCGAGGACGCCCTCGCCGCTGGTCAGGGGTGGTAGCCGCTGCTCCAGATCGTGGACGCGGGCGGCCGGGATCTCACCCTCGATCAGGTAGGCGTCGCCCATGGGCACGGGTTCACCGGGGACGGCGCGGAGGCGTCCGAGGACGGGCAGGACCACGCCGTAGGCGTCGGCGGGGATCTCCAGCCGGAACCGGTGGACGGGCTCCAGGACCTCGGTGCCGGCCTCGGTCAGCGCGGCCATCAGGACCAGCGGGGTGAGATTGCGGAAGTCGCCGGCCGTGCTGGACATGCTCTTGTCGAACGTCGCGTGGGCGTGGCTCTGGCGGGGCCAGTAGCCGGAGCGGGTCATGGTCACCAGGCAGTCGGTGACCCGCCACCCGCACAGGCCCTGGCTCAGGGTCTCCCGGACGGTCTCCTCGACGGCGCGGAAGAAGGTGTAGGGCATCGCCCCGAGCTCCACGCCGAGCCGGAACTCCACGCCCGAGCCGGGCGGCGCCGGGTCGACCCGCAGGCCGACCGTGGCGAGGAACGGATTGGCCCCGGTGTCGATGATCTCCAGCGCGGACCCGCTCCCCGTCGGACGCTCGATGCAGATCGTCGTCGTCTCCCGGAAGGTCACCTCGACGCCGAAGTCGTCGGCGAGCGTGGCCTGGACGACCTCCTTCTGGACCTCGCCGTAGAGCGAGACGGAGATCTCCCGCCGGACCGGGTCCTCGCGGAGCGCGATCAGCGGGTCCTGCTCGGCCAGCTGGGCGAGGGCGAGGTGGAGCGCGCCCCGGTCCGTCCGCTCCGCCGGGACGACGACCGTCTCCAGGGTCGGCGGAGCGAACTGCCGGGCCCGCGGGTTCGGCGGCGGGACGGTCCCGATCGGGTCGCCGACCCGGACCCCGTCCAGGCCGCGGATCCTGGCGATCAGCCCGGCCCCGGCCTCGGACCGCCCGACGGCCTCCCCCCGGTCGAACACCTCGATCGCGGTGACCTTCCCCTCCTCGGCCGTCGTCTCGGCGTGGCGGACGGGGAGCCGGTCGCGGACGCGGACCGTGCCGGAGAACAGGCGCGCGTAGGCGATCCGCTCCCCGTCCGGACCGCGCTCGATCTTGAAGACGGTGCCCGACACCGGGCCGCCGGAGCGGCCCTCGGCGGCAGGCAGCAGCTCGGTGAGGCCTCCGATGAGGTCGGGGACGCCCGCGCCGGTGATCGCCGAACCGTAGTAGAGCGGATGGACGAGGCCCAGGCGGGTCTGCGCGGCGAGTTCCGAGCGGAGCCGCGGGTAGGCGGGCGGCCGCTCCTCCAGGTAGGCGTCGAGCAGGCCGTCGTCGTGCTCGGCGAGCAGTTCGAGCAGCCGGGCGGAGAAGCCGGGGTCGGCCTCGCCGTAGGGGGTGCAGCGGGCGTCGCGGGTACCGAGCCCGGCGACCGAACCCATCGCGATCACGCCCGTGGTCAGCCGTGCGGAGATGCTCCGCAGCAGGTCCTCGTCCCGCGCCCCGGGCCTGTCGACCTTGTTGACGAAGACGAGCGTCGGGATGCCCAGCCGGCGCAGGGCCCGCATCAGCACCCGGGTCTGCGCCTGGACGCCCTCCACCGCCGAGACCACCAGCACCGCGCCGTCGAGCACGCCGAGCACCCGTTCCACCTCGGCGATGAAGTCCGGGTGGCCGGGAGTGTCGATCAGATTGACGGCGACCGCGTCGACGACGAAGGACACGACGGCGGACTTGATGGTGATCCCGCGCCGCCGCTCCAGCGCCAGGGAGTCGGTCCGGGCACTGCCGGCGTCGACGCTGCCGAGCTCGTCGATGACTCCGGCGGCGTACAGCAGCCGCTCGGTCAGGCTCGTCTTACCGGCGTCTACATGCGCCAGAATCCCCAGGTTCAGTGTTCGCACTGACGTTCATGCCCCTTGCGTAGCTGGTGATGACCTGCTGGGTGGACATGAACGTGCGGCGCATCGTTTCCCCTGTTCCTCGTTCCTCCGGCTTCCGCCCCCAGTACAGCCACGTCGCCCGCGTCCGCGCAACCGAGTTACGGCCCGGCGACGACGTGGAGGCCCGACGACCTCGAAGCCGGCACCAGGTGGCGTCCAAGAGTCCGCCCACCTGGTCTGGGCCGGGGCAGAGAGCCGGTCAGCGCTGGTCAAAAGGCAGCCGAAGCAGGTCAGCCACCGGGTCCCCGAGCGATGAGGGCCTTGCCGGAGTCACCCGGCGGTGTTCCGGCGAGCCCACTACAGGAGCCATGATCATTTAGGCGTCGACTACTGATCCTGGGTTCCTCGACCTCGTACGAGACCCGCGCCGCCTCCCCGGCCTAATGCGGAGGCGCCGCTAGGCCACCGACCAGTGGCACGGCCGCCGCGAATCCCACCGCCAACGCTGAGGACCCTCTTCGCCGGGCGGGCCGGGATCAGGTGGGTTGCTGGGTGGTGCGGGGGCTGTCGGGCCGGGGAGTTTGTCCGTCGCCCTGGTCGTCCTGGTCGTGCCGGTTGTCGCCGGAGCGTTGAGCGGCCGCCGCGGTTGCGGCGGCCTCGGCGCGGGCGGCGCGTTCGCGTTGCTCGGCGGCTTCCGCGCGGGCGGCTTCCAGCGCGGTTTCGAGGCGGTTGGACACGGCCTCGCAGGCCGTCAGAGCGGCCCGTGCGTCGGCTGCCTCGGCGGCGGCCTGGTCGGCGGCGGTCTGCAGGTCCCGCGAGCGGCGGTCGAGCGCGGCGGCTCGGGCTTCGGTGGTCTGCAGGTCGCGCAGGGCGGCGTCGCGGGCGTGCTCGGCGGCTTCCGCACGGGTTCGCTGGGCGCGGGCCTCGCCGCCGGCGGTGGCCAGCGCCTCTCGCGCAGCGGACAGGGCATCGGTCGTGCGGGCGAGATCGGTCCGGGCGGCGTCCAACTGGCCGGTCTGGGCGCGGATGGCGGCGTCCCGGCGGGCCAGGTCCTGCTCGTGGCCCTGGCGGGCCTCGCGCAGCTCGGCGGTCTTGGCGTCCCGGGCGGTCTCCGCGGCGGCTTGGGCCTCGCGGGCGGCGTCGCGGAGCTGGGTGTGCGCGGCGATCGTCTCGGCGGTGTCGGCGCGGACCTGCGCCAGCGCGGCGCGATCCCGCTCGGCCACCTGCTCGGCGGCCCGCCGGGCCTGGGCGGCGTCCGTGGCGGCGGTTTCCGCCCGGGCTCGGGCGCGGTCGGCCTCCGCCGCGCGGGCGTCGGCGTCGGCCTCGGCCTGGCGGGCGGCGACGGACTCCGCCTCGGCCCGCTGCACCCGGGCCAGCCCGCCCGCCTGCGCCTGGGCGAGGGCGTCGGTCAGGGCGGTGAGCTGTTCCTGCAGCCCGCCGATGGCCTCGGGCAGTCGTCCGGCCAGGGCTTCGGCGCGGCGGAGCGGTTCGTCCAGCGCGGCGGCGTCGGCGGCGCGACGGTCCCGGCTGGCCTGGTCGGCGTGGGCCTTGCTGCAGTACTTGGCCGGACGGCCACGTCCAGGCGGCGGCAGCGGCTGCGTGCAACCGGCCAACGCGCACTCCCCGCCAGGACGTGGCGGCCCGTCCTCGGCCGCTGCGTTCGGCACCACCTCCGGCCCCTCGGGATCGGTCTGCCGGTCGGGTTCCTGGTCCGTCTGCGGGACGCCGGTAGCTGCCGCTTCTGCGGCGATGTCGTCGCTGCTCACGCGCCTCACCCTACACTCATGGCGATCTAGTATCGCGTTGCTCTGCGCGAAATCATTTACGCGACGCGCGATACGCGCTAGATGAGAGTGTGTGAGGCTCCAGGATAAGGACGGTTATCCTGGTGTCTCTTCGTGATCTCGCGAACCTTGGGTTCACCAGGGGCCGACAGGAGGCCAGAGCGCATGGGCGCACCGCAGGAGCCGTCGCCGGGGGTGATTGCCGGGGAGGTGATCCCCGCACGCTCCGTTCCGGCGTCGCGTGTCTTCCTGGGGGAGCCATCGGGCCTTGATCCGATCGCCGAATCTGTGGCGCTGCTGCCCGCTTTGCCCGCCGACGGGCCCGGCGACCGGTACGGCATCAGGGTGTTGACCGCGGCCTGGCTGCGCGGTCAGAACAGCGATGCCACCCGCCGCGCCTACTACCGCGACCTCGCCGCCTGGCTGGACTATTGCGCCCGCACCAGCCTGGATCCGCGGACGGCCCGCCGCGCGGACGTGGACGACTGGTCGGCGTCGATGACCGTCGGGGTCGGCGGCGCGGTCCGTCCGCCCAGCGCCGCCACCCGGGCCCGGCGGCTGGCGGCGGTGTCGTCGTGGTACACCTACCTGCAGTCCAACGACGTCGCCGACCGCAACCCGACCCTGCTGGTCAGGCGCCCTTCCGGCGCGGAGATCGCGGCGTCCGCGCGCAAGGCCCCCACGCTCAGCGTCCCCGAGACCGCCCGGCTCCTCGACACCGCCGAGGCCCGCGCCGCGGACCGCGGGACGGAGACCGCCTGGCGGGACGCGGCCGTGATCGGGCTGCTGTTCTACACCGCGCTCCGGGTGTCCGCCTTCACCCAGGCCGATCTGGCCGACCTGGACACTGAGGCCGGCTACCGGGTCCTGCGGCACCGCGTGAAGGGGAAGGGGCCCGGCGGCCGCGACCTCGTGCGGCTGGACGGCGAGCTGTGCCGCGTCCTGGACGCCTACCTCGCCGTCCGCGCTCGCCGCCACCCGGACGGCGCCTGCCCGCCCGGCCCGCTGCTGGTCACCGTCCCGCACCCCTACGACCCCGCCAAGCCCGGCGGCAAGCGCCTCACCCAGCGCGACGTCACCAACATCCTGCGTCGGCAGGCGGAACTGGCCGGGCTGCCCGCGGCCCGCCGGCTGACCCCGCACAGCGGGCGCCGCACCGTCATCACCACCCTGCTCGGCAACGACGTCCCGCTCGCCAAGGTCCAGGACCTGGCCGGGCATGCCGACCCCCGCACCACCCGCGGCTACGACGACACCAACCACAAGCTGGCGGCCTCGCCGGTCACCGACCTCACCCGCATCCTCGCCGGCCACCGCGCCGCCCCGCCGCCGCCGAACCCCACCTCAAACGAATGACGGACGGCGGCATGGGAGGCGATCGAGGCGCAGGTGTCGCGCGCTGACCTGGAGTGGTCGCGGCCGTCGCACGTGTTCCAGAACTACTTCAACTACTTCCGGCCGGAGACGATCGGTCCGGCCGACACCCCGATGGTCGCCCGGCAGGGCCCATCGGGCTGGCGCTGGTGTTCTGCCAACCGCACCCACTGACCCGGCCCTGGAGCCGCCTCGGTGGCGGCCGGCGTGCTGGAGAAGTCCTCAAACAATTTCGACGGCGGTGTCGGATCGGGCCAGTCGTGTTCGTGGAAGTGGTGAAGCCGCCCAACGGAGGCGGCGCGAGAAAAGGGAGCAGCACCATGAGCGCCACCTTCACTGTCGACTTCTTCTGCAGCCTCGACGGCTACGGCATGGCCAGAGGTTGGCCCGGGTACTGGGGGAAGGAAGGCCCTGAGATCCGCGAGGACCGGGTGCGCACCTTCGCGCAGGACCAGGTGCTCGTCTTCGGCGCGACGACGTTCCGGCAGTTCCGCAAGTTCGTGGTCGAGTACGACGAGCCCTACTACGACAGCCTGAACGAGCTGCCGAAGATCGTGTTCTCCAGCACGCTCGAAGACCCGCTCGGGTGGCAGAACTCGACGGTTCTCAACGAGGACGCAGTGACGGCGATCGAGCGCCTGAAGCGCACCACGGACGTCCCGATGCGTTCGCACGGCAGCGTCTCGCTGAACCGCGCTCTGCTCGCCGCCGGCCTCGTCGACCGACTCGAAGTCATCATGTTCCCCGCCATCTCAGGTCGCGCCGGCGAAGCGGCGCTCTTCCACGACGGGGCGGAGTTCGACCTGGAACTCATCGAGTCGACCGTGCTCGACGGTCGCACGCACAAGCTCGTGTACACCCCGCACCTTCACGGCGAGATCCCCGAGGGCGTCGGTCCACGGCTCCGAAACGCGGGCTAGGCGTGGCAGGGCAGGGCCGAGAGAGGATTTGAGCATGCAGTACCTGGTCAACGTCACCGGCAGCCGCAGCGACCCGGCGCCGACTGAAGCACCTGCCCGGTAGACCACACTGTTTCGACACCACAGGGGATGATCTCCAGATGCAGTACCTGGTTTCCGTGATCCACGACCAGTCCAGCCTCGCCACCCCGGACGAGCAGGCCGCGATCGACGTGTTCAACGACCGGCTCCAAGCCGAGGGCCATTGGGTCTTCGCCGGCGGCCTCGCCTTCCCCGACACGGCCACCGTCATCGACAACCGGGGTGGGGAGGCGCTGGTCACCGACGGGCCCTTCCTGGAGTCCAAGGAGTACCTCGCCGGCTTCTGGATCATCGAGGCGCCCGACCTCGACGTGGCGCTCAAGCTGGCCGCCGAGGGGTCGAAGGCCTGCAACCGGAAGATCGAGGTGCGGCCGTTCCAGTGAGCGACATCGAGGAGGCGATCACCCTGGCCCACCATGCGGAGTGGGCGCGGGTGATCGCCGCCCTGACCAGGCGTTTCGGTGACCTGGACATCGCCGAGGAGGCGGCGGCCGAGGCGTTCGCGACCGCCGTCGAGCGGTGGCCGGCCGACGGTGTGCCGCCCAACCCCGGCGCCTGGCTGACCACCACCGCCAACCGCAAGGCCATCGACCGGATCCGGCGCGAGAACAAGCGCGACGACAAGCACAAGGAGGCTCAGATGGTGTACGACGACGACCCGCCCGAGCCTGTCGGCGCCATCGACGACGACCGGCTCCGGCTGATCTTCACCTGCTGTCACCCGGCGCTGGCGATGGAAACCCGCGTGGCGCTGACGCTGCGCATGGTGGGCGGTCTGACCGTGCCCGAGCTCGCCCGGGCATTCCTGGTGGCCGAGACCGCCATGGGGCGGCGGATCACCCGCGCGAAGGCCAAGATCAAGGCGGCGCGCATCCCCTACCGTGTGCCGTCCGCCGAGGATCTCCCGGCACGCGTCACCGGCGTGCTCGCCGTGCTGTACCTGGTGTTCAACGAGGGCTACCTGGCGACCGGCCCCGACACCGGCCCGGTGCGTCCCGGCCTGACCGCCGAGGCGATCCGGCTCACCCGCCTGATCCGCGCCCTCCTGCCGGGCGACGGTGAGGTGGCCGGGCTGCTGGCGCTGATGCTGCTCACCGAGGCCCGCCGCCCCGCCCGGGTCTCGACCGGCGGCGAACTGGTCTCCCTGGCCGAGCAGGACCGTGGGGCCTGGGACGCGGCGTTGATCGCCGAGGGTCACCGGCTGGTGCGCGAGCGCCTGGCCGCTGCCGCCGCCGGGATCGCTCCGGGCCGCTACCAGATCCTCGCCGCGATCAACGCCGTGCACACCTCCGCCCGCGACATGCGCGACACCGACTGGTCGCAGGTCCTCGCCCTCTACGACCAGCTCGTCCGCCTCGACCCCTCACCGATCATCGCCCTCAACCGGGCCATCGCGGTCGCCGAACTCGACGGCCCGGAGGTGGCACTGGCAGCCGTCGACCACCTTGAGGACCAACTGGCCGGTTATCACGCCTACCACGCCACCCGCGCCGACCTGCTGCGCCGGCTGGGCCGAAGCCGGCAGTCGCGCGCGGCCTACGACAAGGCCATCGAACTGGCGGGCAACACCGCCGAGACCGCCTACCTGACACGTCGCCGCGACCAGCTGCGGTAGCCGCGATCCCGATCGAACCAGGACGGCGTGGTGGAGCGCGTCGGCATCATTGGGTGGGCGAGATCGGCCGGGCGATTGCGGTGGGCTTGTGCGGCGGAGCCGGCGAGGTGCCCGAGCGCTACGACGCGGTCCAGGTGTGCGCTGGCAACCAGGCGGTGGTGGACCGCTCCGAGGTCCTGATCATCGCGGTGCGTCCCGCAGACCGGTACGAAGCGCTGGCCTGCGGGTGGACGACGACACGATCGTGATCAACGTGATGGCCGGCGTCGGCGACGACGAGGTGCGGCAGGTGCTCGCCACCGACGCACGCTGACGACCCGCTACTGGTATCTCGCGACACTCACGTCGTGGGCGGCCGGTCACGGCGTCCCCTCCGGCGAGGCGGACCGCTACGTTCGCAGCCTCTTCCAGGGCGTCGGACGCGCCCTGAGCGACGAGACCCGCACCCCTGCACCAGCTCGCGGCCGACCACGAGACCCCGAACGGGAACAACGAACGCATCCGCACGACATGGTTCGATTCCGCCGGCCGCGAGGCCCTCACCCGGGCCCTTGATGACCTGCTCGCCGATCTGAACCAGCCGGCGTCGGCGCCGTGTGGGCTGCGGTGAAGGGCAAAAGGGCTGCGGCCGTTCTCGGAGGGTCTTCGAGCATGGGTGAGTGGCCGAGGCCGGGCAGGACCTCGACTTTCGCGGCCGGGACGGTGCGGTAGTCGGCGGCCGACGACGATCGCCATCTCCGGTCGTCCTCGCCGAAGATCACCAGGAGTGGCTTGCCGAGGGGCGCCAGCCGATCGGGGAGCGTGCGCTGTTTCAGGTAGTCGTCGACGGCGCGCGACGTCGCGGTGAGCGCGTGGTAGGTGACGCCGCGCACGTCGTCGACGAGCTGCTGCGGGATCTCGTAGCCGGGGCGGCTGAACGCGGTGTCCAGGCCCCGGCGGATGATCCCGTCGGTGCGGAGCCGCCACAGCAGGTGCCCGACGACGGGGACGAACAGGAGCCGGCCGACGAACCCGTCCGAGACGAAGGCGTCCAGGCGGGGGCCGGAGTCGATGAGCGCCAGCGCGGTCACCAGGTCGCGGCGCTGCTCGGCCAGGGCGGTGGCGACGGCGCCGCCGGTGGAATGGCCGACCACGATGGCGTGCCGCACGCCGAGCCGGTCCAGCGCCTCGCCGACGCGGCGTCCCTGCTCCGGGATCGCGTAGCCCCCGCCGGACGGCTTGGCCGACCGGCCGTGCCCGAGCAGGTCGATCCGGATGACGCGCGAGGACTCCGCCAGCATCGGGACCAGCGGGTCCCACCAGCGGGTCGATCCGGCGAGGCCGTGGATCAGCACGAGCGCCGGGGCGTCGCCGGGGCCGTCCTGGCGCACGTGGACGCTTCCGCCGTGCAGGGGAAGGGTCGAGTCTCCGGTGGCTTCGGCTTCCTGCCGCGACACCGCCGCGGCGTTCGCCAGGAGCAGCCCGGCGACCGTGAGGGGGACGGCCGAGGCGATGACGCGGCGGCGTCTGCGGCGGTTCTTCGCGTGTTTCGTGGTCATGGGGGCACTGTCGCCGCCCGGGCGGGGCGGTGGCTTGAACGAATGTTCCCGGCGGCCCGCCGTACCATGTGGTGATGCGGTCCATCGTGCGCGAGCGTGCCGATGCGCTCGCGTGGGACGTCGCGGCGCCGGAGCGGCCCAGCCGGGTGGCCGGTGTCAGCATGGCCGGGTTCCGTGACCGCGGCGGGTCCGCGGCCGGGCATCGGGCGGTCCCGCATCCGGCGGTGTCGCTGGCCCTGGAGCTCGGCGCCGGGCCGCTGATCGTCGACGACGCCGCCGGACGCAGGCAGCGGGGAAGCGTCGTCGCCGGGCTCGGGCTCGGTTCCGGCGCGATGTGGGTGCGAGGCGAGCGTTTCGAGGCCGTGCAGGTGCGCCTGTCGCCGCTGGTCGCGCGCGAGATCCTGGGCGTCTCCCCCGCCGAGCTGGACGGCGCCGTGATCGCCCTCGGCGACCTGTGGGGCCGGGACGCCGCGCGGATCGGCGAGCGGCTGAGCGAGACCTCCTCGTGGGAGGAGCGCTTCGCGCTGATGGACGCCTTCCTCGCCCGGCGGCGTGAGACGGGGTCCCCGGTCGACCCGGAAGTGGCCTGGGCGTGGGACCGGATCGTCGGCGGCCGCGGGCTGGTCCGGGTCGATCGGCTGGCGGCCGGGGTCGGATGGAGCCGCAAGCGCCTGTGGTCCCGGTTCCAGGCGCAGATCGGGCTGCCGCCCAAGCGCGCCGCGCGGCTCGTCCGCTTCGACCACGCCGCCCACCGGCTGGCCGCGGGCGAGGACGCGGCCCGGGTCGCGGCCGAGGCCGGCTACGCCGACCAGCCCCACCTGCATCGCGACGTCGTCGCGTTCACCGGGGCGACCCCGGTGACGGTGGCGGGCGAGCCGTGGCTGGCGGTCGACGACGTCGCCTGGCCCGGCCGCAAGCCCCGGGCATCGTCCTTCCGGGCGTAGGCCGCCGGGACCCGATCGTCGGTTAGGCGTTCACGCGGCGGGCTCGGATGCGGGCGAGAACTGCGGCTCGTGCGCGGCGACGGCCTGGCGGGTCTCCTCGGCGATCAGGTCGGCGTTGATCTGGGCGGCCGCGGCGGCGCCCGCGCTGGCGGCGGCGCCGACCTGGGCCATCAGGTCGGTGACGTTGCCCGCGACCCACACTCCCGGCACGCCGGTGCGTCCCGCCGCGTCGGACGGGACGTGCTCGCCGACCCCGGCGGGATGCTCGACCGGCCGCAGTCCGAGGCCGTCGAGGAAGGCGGCGCGGACGGTCATCCGCGGCGCGACGGCCATCGCCTCGCGGCCGACCACCGTTCCGTCGGTCAGCCGCACCCCCTCGATGCGGTCCTCGGCGATCACCAGGGACACCACCTCGCCGTCGATCACGCGGACGCCGCGGGCCGCCAGCTGCTCGGCCTCCTCTCCGGCCGGCGGCGGCATGGTGTGGGAGAACAGGACGACGTCGTCGCTCAACTGCCGGAACAGCAGCGCCTGGTGAACCGCCATCGGACCGCCGGCGAGCACGCCGATGGCCTTGTCGCGGATCTCCCAGCCGTGGCAGTACGGGCAGTGCACGACGTCGCGTCCCCACCGGTCCCGCAGGCCGGCGACGTCCGGCAGCTCGTCCACCACCCCGGTCGTCACCAGCAGCCGGCGTGCACGGACGGTCGCGCCGTCGGCCAGCGTCACGGTGAACCCGCCGGAGTCCGGGACCGCCGCGGCGACCTCTCCCGGCACCACGTGACCGCCGTAGTGGCGGACCTCGGCCCGGCCGCGCTCCAGCAGCTCGCCCGGGCTGATCCCCTCGCGGCCCAGCAGGCCGTGCACGCCTTCGGCGGGCGCGTTGCGCGGCGCGCCAGCGTCGATCACCGCGACGGTCCGCCGGACGCGGGCCAGCATCAGCGCCCCGTTCAGACCCGCGGCGCCACCGCCGATCACTACCACGTCATAGTCGTCTCTCAACTGGTCGGTCATCGTGACCACCTCCACGCCGACTATGCGTTCACGCCGGCCGAACAGGCAAAACTCTTTGCCGGGACGGCAAAAGCCTGTCCGCGGGCTGGTCGACGGGTGTGAAATGCGGTGGACGGGTTTCGCGGCGCCTGTCTATCGTGTGGCCCGTGTCCAGTCCTGAGGCATCAAGACGCTAGCCACCGGTTCCTCGGTGGCCATTGATCATCGTCACTCGGGCTGAATCCTCCCTGGAGGTCCGCCGCCTTCCGCCGCCCCGCTGGGGCTGCCGAGGCTCGGTCTCCTGCGCGCGCCGCCGCACTCGCGCGTCCCACCACGCATGCCGCCTCGCACGGCTGGTCGGGGACGTCGCGACGGTGCGTCCGCGCCCCTTCTTCGATGCCTCACGACACGACTGTGGAGTTCCTCTCCCATGCCATTCGCCATCTACGTCCTCGGGCTGGCGGTCTTCGCCCAGGGAACGTCGGAGTTCATGCTGTCCGGGCTGAATCCGGACATCGCCCGCGAACTGAACATCCCCATCTCCGCGGCCGGCGCGCTGACGTCCGCGTTCGCCGCCGGAATGATCGTCGGAGCGCCGCTGATGGCGGTGCTCAGCTTGCGCTGGCCGCGCCGCCGGGCGCTGCTGGCCTTCCTGGTCGCCTTCATGCTCGTGCACGTCGTCGGGGCGGTCACGTCCAGCTTCGCGGTGCTCCTGGCGACCCGGGCGCTCGGCGCGCTGGCCAACGCCGGCTTCCTCGCCGTGGGGCTCGCGACCGCGACCGCCATGGTCAGGCCGGACGCCAAGGGACGCGCGACCTCCGTCCTGCTGGGCGGCATCACGCTGGCGTGCGTCGCCGGAGTGCCCGCCGGCGCCGCGCTCGGCCAGGCCCTCGGCTGGCGGTCGGCGTTCTGGGCGGTGGCGCTGATCTGCCTGCCGGCCGTCTTCGCCGTCCTGCGCTCGGTGCCCGCCGGCGTCCCGGCGACCGGCACTCCAGACGACCGCGCGAACGACCGCCCGGCCGGGGCCCGGGGCCAGCTGCGGGCGCTGCGCAGCCCCCGGCTGCTCGTCGTGCTGCTGCTGGCGGCGCTGGTGAACGCCGCGACGTTCTGCACCTTCACCTATCTGGGTCCGCTGATCACCGAGGTCGGCGGGTTCTCCGAGGACTGGGTGGCGCCGGTGCTGGCGCTGTTCGGTCTCGGGTCGTTCGCCGGAGCGACCGTCGGCGGGCGGATGTCCGACACGCGGCCCATGCTGGTCCTGGTCCCGGGCGGGATCGCCTTGCTCGCCGGGTGGACGCTGTTCACGGCCGCGGCCGGAAACCAGGTCGTCGCGCTCCTGCTCGTCTTCGTCCAGGGAACCCTGTCGTTCGCCGTCGGCTCGACGCTGATCACGCGGATCCTGTACGCGGCGACGCGTGCGCCCTCGCTCGGCGGGGCCTTCGCGACCTCGGCGCTCAATGTGGGCGCGGCCGCCGGGCCGGCTCTCGGCGGCGCCGCCATCGCGGCCGGGCTCGGCTACCGGTCGCCGCTGTGGCTCAGCGCGCTGCTGGTGGCGGCCGCGTTCGTCACGGCCGGTGTCGCGCAAGCCGTCCGGAGCGTCCGGGCCGCCCGGGGCATGCGGGCCTCGGCGCGCGAGGACGTGCCAGCGTCCGGCATCGCGGAACGGCCGCGCGCATGACCGGCTTCTGGGCCCGCGAACCGCCGCAAGTCCCGCACGCGGATGTCCGCGGGCTCCAGACCGGGCCGGGCCTATCGGGCGGTTGGCGGGACCCGTCCCGTGCTCGGTCCCTATCTTGAGGACCCCCGGCTGCACGGATCGGACGTGCGCGCAGAGCAAAGGAGTCCCGTCATGGCTCGTCCACGCGCTGGTTCCCGTCTTCGCGCCGCCGCCGGGCTCGCCGCGGCCGCCGCCTTGGGCCTCGCCGGATGCGGGGGTGACGGCAGCGGCGCCGCGTCCGCGAGCGGTTCGCCCTCCGCCGCGAAGGCGGCTCCGGCCACGCCGACGGCGTCGCCGACACCGCCGCCTGCGGACGGGACGAACCTGCGCGCCTGCAAGGACGGCGCCTGCGAGGTGAAGGTGACGCGGCGGGTCACCATCCCGATGGACGAGGAGAAGCTCGAAGTCAGCACGATCAAGGTGACGTCGCTCAAGGGCGACGCGATCTCCTTCGAGGTCGGCCTCCCGTCCTCGGGCGCGTTCGACTTCAACTGCGAGGGCGATCCCCGCTGCCAGACGATGGTCGTCGGCCCCGCGTACGGGTCGTCCGGGAACGCGAAGATCACCGCGCATCCCGGTGCGCGGGTCAAGGCCAACGGGGTCGTCATCGCCGTCGTCTCGGCGTCGGAGGGGACGGCCGTTCTCCGCATGAAGCCCCGGTAGCCGAACAGGTCTGGGGGGCGGCTCCGTTCGCGGGCGGGGCCGCCACCGACTTTGGTCGGTGTCGGCACTGTGACCTGCGGGGCTAGCCTTCGCACGTGAACGAGAAAACTGACGGACTGGAATCCGCCGCCCCGTGCCGGCGGCGCGGCAGGCGGCCGGACGTCGCGATCGTGCTCGCCGTCACCGGCGCGCTGGTGTCGCTGACGATCTGGGGCCGGTACAGCGCGGACGTGCCGGACGGGCGGCTCGCCCTGGACATCGCGATCGGGGCGGCGGCGTGGCTGCTGTCCCCGGCGCTGCTGTGGCGTCCGGTGGCGGTCGCGGTGGCGCTGACCGTGCTGGCGGCTGTGTCGCCGGCCGCGACCCCGGCGGCGACGCTGGGTGCGTTGCAGGTCGCGCAGCGCCGCCCGTTCCCGGTCGCCGCCGGGATCGCCGTGGCGGGCGTCGGCGCGCACGTCGTGCAGGGGTGGTGGCAGCCGTCGGACGGGATCTCGTTCGGCTGGTGGCTGCTGCTGATCTCGCTCGGGTACGGCGCGCTGATCGGCTGGGGCGCGCTGGCGCGGGCGCGCCGGGCGCTGCTGGAGTCGCTGCGCGAACGGGCCCGCCGCGCCGAGGCCGAGCAGGGCCGCCGGGTCGCCGAGGCGCGCATGGCGGAACGCGCCCGGATCGCGCGGGAGATGCACGACGTGCTGGCCCACCGGCTGTCGCTGCTGGCCACCTACGCGGGCGCGCTGGAGTACCGTCCGGACGCGCCGCCGGAGAAGCTCGCGCACGCCGCCGGGGTGGTCCGCGCCGGGGTGCACCAGGCGCTCGACGAGCTCCGCGACGTGATCGTCCTGTTGCGGGAGGACGAGGCGGAGGAGGGCCGCCCGCAGCCCGTGCTGGACGACGTGTCCCGCCTGGTGGAGGAGTCGCGGGACGCGGGCGGGCGGGTGGAGCTGCGCGACGAGGTCGTCGACCCCGGCGCGCTGCCCGCCGCCGCCGGGCGGACCGCGTACCGGGTCGTCCAGGAGGCGCTGACCAATGCGCGCAAGCACGCGGCCGGCCGTCCCGTCCGCGTCGAGCTGCGGGGACGGCCCGGGGCCCGGCTGGTCATCGACGTCCGCAACCCGCTGCCCGACGACCCGGGCGCCGCGCCCGCCGCGCCCGGCAGCGGGACGGGACTGGTCGGCCTGACCGAGCGGGTGCGGCTCGCCGGCGGCCGCCTCGACCACCAGGCCACCGCGGACGAGTTCCGGCTGCACGCCTGGCTGCCATGGCCCGCGTGACCCGGCCCCTGCGCGTCCTGATCGTGGACGACGACGCGCTCGTCCGCGCCGGGCTGTCGATGATGCTGGACGGGACCGCCGGCATCACCGTGGCGGGCGAGGCCGCCGACGGCGACCAGGTGCCCGCGGCGGCCGACGCGCACGCGCCCGACGTCGTCCTCATGGACCTGCGGATGCCGCGCGTGGACGGCATCACCGCCACCCGCAGGCTCCGGTCCCGGACGAACCCGCCCGAGGTCGTCGTGCTGACGACGTTCGACTCCGACGAGAACATCCTGCGGGCGCTGCGCGCCGGGGCCAGCGGGTTCCTGCTCAAGGACACCCCGCCGGAGGAGATCGTCGACGCGGTCCGGCGGGTCGCGGCCGGGGACCCGATCCTTTCCCCGCGGATCACCCGGCGGCTCATGGACCGCGCGGCCGTCGAGGCCGGCGCGCACCAGCGGGCCCGCGCGGCGCTCGGCCGGCTCACCCCGCGGGAGAACGACGTCGTCCTCGCCATCGCCCGGGGGCGCTCCAACGCCGAGATCGCCGCCGAGCTGTTCATGGGCGTCGCGACCGTCAAGGCGCACGTCTCCAGCGTCCTGACCAAGCTCGACCTGGACAACCGCACCCAGATCGCGCTGCTGGCCCACGACGCCGGCCTCGCCTGACCCGGCCCCGCGGCAGGGCGGTGCCGCCTACTCTGCGGGGAAGGGCAGCGGGCAGCCGGGCTCGGCGGCGCAGGTCACCAGGTCGTCACAGCCCGCGGCCAGCGCGGACCGCAGCGTCGCTGCGACGGCGGCCAGCTCGTCGATCCTGGCCTCGATGCCGGACAGTTTGGCGCGCGCCCGTCCCGCGAGCCCGGCGCCCGGCGCGGCTCGTCCCCCGGCGCCCGCAGCCAGGAGCCCGGCCACCTCGTCGAGGGTGAAGCCGAGCCGCTGCGCGGTCTTGATCACGCGGAGCAGGGTGACGGTCTCGGGCGGGTAGACGCGGTGCCCGCCGGGGGTGCGGGCGGGGTCGTCGAGCAGGCCGCGCCGCTCGTAGTACCGCAGCGTCTGCGGGTTCACCCCGGCGGCCGCCGCGACCTGCCCGCTGCGCAGCCCCGCCCCGCCGGTCACGCTTGCTCCTCGCGCGGGGACGGCCCGGCGCTGAGCACGCTCTCGGCGCGGGCGGTCAGCGCGTCCAGGACGCCGGTGTGCGCGGCGGGGACGGCGACGTCCATCGTCAGGTCCCCGCCGGAGACGGTCACGGTGAAGGTGAAGAAGGAGCAGCAGGCGTTCTCGCGGGCCGCCAGGGAGGCGGCGCGTCCCGCCGTCTCCGGGCCGGGCCGCAGCCGGACCCGCGTCCGTCCCGGGCCCGCGCGTTCCACGCCGGTCGCCGCCTCGGCGAACAGCGCGTCGAACTCGGCCTCCCGCAGCGGCCGTTCGGCCGTCGGCAGCGTGCACGCCCGCGCCCCCTCGGGCGCCCAGGCATGGTTCACGTCCATGTTTCGACGGTAACCCTGTACCGCGGTCCCGGATGCAAGCCCGCTGCCCGCCGCCCTGATGCGGGTTTCGGGGCGGGCATTTCCGGGGTGCACGCTGTGAAGGTGTCGAACGGGGCGCGGCGGCTCCGACGTCTCCGGTGAGAGGCGCCGGAGGGGCGCCGGGACGAGAGGGAGACGGCCATGAAGTACATGATCATGCTGTACGCGTCGCAGCGGGACTACGACGAGATGGCGGGCATGGTGCCCGCGGGCGAGGCGGTCTGGACGGCCGAGGACCTGGCCGCGATGGGCGCGTTCATGGAGAAGTTCAACCAGGACCTGGTCGAGTCGGGCGAGTTCGTGGACGCCAACGCCCTGGCCGCGCCCATCCACACCCGCAGGTTCCATTCCAGGGACGGGGTGCCGGTCGTCACCGACGGCCCCTACCCCGAGACCGCCGAGGTCCTCGCCGGGTACACGATCATCGAGTGCGACGGCTTCGACCGCGCGTCGGAGATCACCGCGCGGCTGAGCGAGTGCCCGGCGCCCGCGGCCGCGCAGGGCAGCGCCTACGCCGACCTGCGGCCGCTCGTCGACGGCCGCGCCGACCTGGAGGGATGACCGCGCCATGACCGGCGGCCGGCGCGGGGCCGGGTTCGGGGACCTGCTGCGCCCGCTGGCGCCGCAGGTCCTCGGCGCGCTCGTCCGCCGGTACGGGCATTTCGACGCCGCGGAGGACGCCGTCCAGGAGGCGCTGATCGCCGCCGCGGCGCAGTGGCCGGACGGCGGCGTGCCCGACGACCCGCGCGCCTGGCTGATCACCGTGGCGTCGCGGCGGCTGACCGACCTGCTGCGGGCCGAGCAGGCGCGCCGCCGCCGCGAGGACGCGGTCGCCGCGTTCCGGCTGCCGGAACAGTGGCTGTCCCCCGCCGCCGACAGCCCGCCGCGCGACGCCGACGACACGCTGATCCTGCTGTTCCTGTGCTGCCATCCGGTGCTGACCCCGGACCTGCGGATCGCGCTGACGCTCCGTTCGGTCGGCGGGCTGACGACCGGGGAGATCGCCCGCGCGTTCTTCGTCCCCGAGCCGACGATGGGCCAGCGGATCAGCCGCGCCAAGAAGCGGATCAGGGACAGCCGCGTCCCGTTCCGGCCGCCCGCGCCGGAGGAGCGCGCCGAGCGGGTCGCCGCCGTCCTGCACGTCCTGTACCTGATCTTCACGGAGGGGTATGCGAGCACGGCGGGGCCGGGCCTGTTCCGTCCCGACCTGTCGGCGGAGGCGATCCGGCTGGCGCGGATCGTGCACCGGCTGCTGCCCGGCGACGGCGAGGCGGCGGGGCTGCTGGCGCTGATGCTGCTCACCGACGCGCGCCGTCCCGCCCGGACGGCCCCGGACGGCGCGCTGGTCCCGCTCGCCGAGCAGGACCGGAGCCGGTGGCGGTCCGGCGACATCGCCGAGGGCCTGGAGCTGGTGTCGGCGACGCTCCCCCGCGGCCCGGCCGGCCCCTACCAGGTGCAGGCGGCGATCGCGGCGCTGCACGACGAGGCCGCGTCGGCGGACGAGACGGACTGGCCGCAGATCGCCGCGCTGTACGAGGTGCTGCTGGGCATGTCCGGCAACCCGATGGCCGCGCTGAACCACGCGGTCGCCGTGGCGATGGCGCGCGGCCCGGCGGCCGGGCTCGCCCTGCTGGAGAAGCTGGATTCGGACCGGCGGATCTCGGGGCATCACCGGCTGCACGCGGTCCGCGCGCACCTGCTGGAGATGTCGGGCGACGCGGCGGGCGCGCGCGAGTCCTACCTGGCGGCGGCGGGGCGCACGCACAGCGTCCCCGAGCAGCGGTACCTCAACGCGCGGGCGGCGCGCCTGTCCCCGTGACGCCCGCACCGGACACGCCCGCACCGGACACGCCTGCGTCGGTCGAGTGCTGGCGGAAGACGCCGGCGCGGGCGGCGGCGATGGCCGCCGCCGCGGCGCGGTCCGCGCAGGCCTCGTCGACCGGCTCGCCGGTGATGAACAGCCGGTGGTACAGGGGCGCGACGGCGGCGCGGACGACGTCGGCGGCGTCGGTCCCCGCCGGGACCTCGCCCCGCTCGGCGGCGCGCCGCACCACGGCCGCGGCCTGCTCGTGCCGCCGCGCGAAGAAGGCGTGCAGGGCGCGCGCGGCCTCGGCGCTCTGCGCGGCGGCCGACACGAACGCCCGCGTGACGGGCCCCTGCCGGGGGTCGGTGAAGCCGGTCAGGACGAGCCGCGCGATGGCCCGCAGGTCGCCGTGCAGGGTGCCGGTGTCGGGGACGGGCCACGGTTCGCCGGCCGCGGCGTCCAGCGCGTCGGCGACGAGCCCGCCCGCGCCGCCCCAGCGCCGGTAGACGGTGGTCTTGTGGACGCCGGAGCGGGCGGCGACGGTCTCGACGCTGAGCCCCCGGTAGCCGTGCTCGGACAGCTCGGCGAGCGTGGCCCGCCGGACGGCCTCGCGCACCCGCGCGGTGCGGCCGCCGGGGCGGACGCTCCCGGGCCCGGCGGCGGTCACCCGCCCCGCCTGCATTCGCAGTGCCCGCACTCGCCCTGCCTGCGAGATCTCACATCCCGATCGTAACGCAACATTGGTTGCGTTAACCTCGCCATCGGACGGAAACAGCAGATGAGGGACGAGGGGGGACGATCCATGCCGCAGGGTTCACATGCCACGATCAGGGAGTTCACGGTCGCCGGTCCGGACGCGGGCCCGTACGGTGTCGCCGCCGGGCCGGACGGCGCGGTGTGGTTCACGCTCGTCCACGCGGGGCGGGTGGGCCGGATGACGCCGGACGGGGACCTCGCCGTCCACGGGCCCGTCCCGGCCGGGCCGACGACGATCACGGCGGGCCCGGACGGCGCGCTGTGGTTCACCGCGTACGGCGGCGGCGCGATCGGCCGGATCACCCCGGAGGGCGAGGTCGTCGAGTTCGCGGTCCCGGACGGCGGCGGCCCGTGCGGGATCGCCGCCGGGCCCGACGGGGCGCTGTGGTTCACCCGGATGCAGGGCGGGAGCATCGGCCGCGTCACCGTCGACGGGCACGTCACCGACCATCCGCTGCCCGCCCGGGACGCGCTGCCTTCGATGATCGCGCGGGGCCCGGACGAGGCGATGTGGTTCACCCTCAACCAGGGCAACGCGGTCGGCCGGATCGGGATGGACGGGGACGTGACCGTCCATCCGCTGCCCACCGAGGGGTCCGCGCCCGTGGGCATCGCGGCGGGTCCGGACGGCGCGCTGTGGTTCACCGAGATCGGCACCGGGCACATCGGGCGGATCACCACCGACGGGAAGGTCACCGAGTTCCCGCTGCCCGACCCCGCGGCCCGGCCGCACGCGATCGTCGCCGGGCCCGGCGGGGACCTGTGGTTCACCGAGTGGGGCACCGCGCACGTCGCCCGGATCACGCCGGAGGGCCGCATGGACGAGCACCCGCTGCCGACCCCCGGCTGCGAGCCGCACGGCATCGCGCTCGGCCCGGACGGCGCGCTGTGGGTGGCGCTGGAGACCGGCGCGCTCGCCCGCGTCACCGTCAGCTGACCCGGGGCGGGCCCAGAGCGGGCGCGGGGCGGGCGCGGCGCGGGCCCGGCCGGGGTGAAAACCGGTTGGCACGGCCGGCGGCGTTCGTTAGAACGGTCGGCATGCTCCGCAAGTACCCCCGGACCCGGCACATCGAGGGCTCCCGGCTGCAGCCGGGCGACCACGACCTCGCCTCGGCGCCGTTCGCGGCGATCGCCGGGCGGTACCTGGTGGTGGAGGAGAAGCTCGACGGCGCCAACGCCGGCATCAGCTTCACCGCGGAGGGTGAGCTGCGGCTGCAGAGCCGCGGCCACTACCTGACGGGCGGGCCGCGCGAGCGGCAGTTCGGGCCGTTGAAGGCGTGGGCGGCGTCCGTCCAGCATGTCCTGCGCGAGCGGCTGGGCGACCGGTACGTCCTGTACGGGGAGTGGCTGTACGCCAAGCACACCGTCTTCTACGACGCGCTCCCCCACTATTTCTGTGAGTTCGACGTCCTGGACCAGTCCGACGGGACGTTCCTGTCCACGGCGGCGCGCCGCGAGCTGCTCGACGGCACGCCGGTGGTGTCGGTGCCCGTCCTGCACGAGGGCCCGCTGGAGGACGTGGCGGCGCTGACCGCGTTCGCGGGCCCGTCGACCTGCCGCACCCGCGGTTGGCGGGACGCGCTGCGCGCGGCGGCGGAGGCGGGCGGCGCCGACCCGGCCCGCGTCGCCGAGGAGAGCGACGCCTCCGACGAGATGGAGGGCCTCTACGTCAAGGTGGAGGAGGGCGGGAGGACCGTCGACCGCTACAAGTGGGTCCGGCCGAGCTTCCTGACCGCGATCCTGGACTCGGGGACCCACTGGCAGGAGCGTCCCATCGTCGCCAACGGCCTCGCCGACCCGGAGGTGCTGTATGCGGGTGTTCGATGACCTGTGCCCCGCGCCGCCGCACTGGGACCTCGACTGGGCGCGGATCCGGGGCGCCTTCGACTGGGTCCGCGACATGGCCGGCGTCCCGCAGGACGCGGTGTTCCACGGCGAGGGCGACGTGGAGACCCACACCCGGATGGCGTGCGAGGCGCTGGCGTCGCTGCCGCGGTGGCGGGCCCGCCCGCACGCGGAACGGGTGCGGCTGTTCGCGACGGTGCTGATGCACGACATCGCCAAGCCGCACTGCACCGCCGTCGACGGCGACGGCCGGATCACCGCGCGCGGCCACTCGCGGCGCGGCGACCTGATGGTGCGGCGGATCCTGTGGGAGCTGGACGCGCCCGTGGAGTGGCGCGAGCACGTCGCCGCGCTGATCCGCCACCACCAAGTGCCGTTCTGGGCGCTGGAGCGCCCCGACCTGCAGCAGATCGCGTTCCGCGTCAGCCTTTTGGCCCGCAACGACGATCTGGTGCTGCTGGCGTCGGCCGACATCCTCGGCCGCGTCTGCCCCGACACCGCCGAGCTGCTGGAGAACGTCGGCCTGTACGGGGAGTACTGCGCCGAGCAGGACTGCCTGGACGGGCCGCGGGCGTTCCCGTCCGACCACGCCCGGTTCTGGTACTTCCGCAAGCCCGGACGCGACCCCGGCTACGCCGCCTACGACGACACGCGGCTGACCGCGACCGTCCTGTCCGGGCTGCCGGGCGTCGGCAAGGACCACTGGATCGCCGCGAACCGCCCCGGCGTGCCGGTCGTCAGCCTGGACCGGCTGCGCGCCGAGCTGGGCGTGTCCCCGGCCGGGGACCAGCGCGCCGTGGCGGCCGCCGCGCACGACCTGGCCCGCGAGCACCTGCGCGCCGGGCGGTCGTTCGTGTGGAACGCCACCAACGTGTCCCGGACGCAGCGCGAGGCGTGCACCGGCCTCATCGCCGGCTACCGGGGACGGGTGGAGGTCGTCGCGCTGGAGGCGCCGCCGCGGGTGGTCCGCGACCGGAACCGGGGACGGTCCGCGCCCGTGCCGGACGCGGTGATCGACCGGCTCGTCCGCCGCTGGGAGACCCCGGACCCGACCGAGGCCCACCGGGTCCGCTGGCTCACCACCGCCTGAGTTTAGGCGGCGAGCAGGGGGAACGGCTTAACCCAGGCTTCTAGTCGAGCGGACACGCGGAGGGGGCCGGAGGTCATGAGCATCGTGCGGCAGGCACACAACGGCGAAACCGGGGCCGGATCCGAGGCCGTGCCCGGGAACGGGCCCGGCACCGCGGGCGCCCACCGGCACGACTACGGACGCGCCCCCGAGTTCGACGGCCACCGCCGCGAACCGGGGACCGGCGAACTGGTCAAGCAGGCCACGCAGCAGGTGTCGGACCTGATGCGCGCCGAGCTGCGGCTGGCGGTGGCGGAGCTGAAGGACAAGGGCCGCCACGCCGGGACCGGCGCCGGGATGTTCGGCGGCGCCGCGCTGGTGGCGCTGTACGGGGTGGCGGTGCTGCTCGCGGCGGCGGTCGCCGCGATCGCGCTGGCGCTGCCGGTGTGGGCGGCGGCGCTGATCGTCGGCGGGTTCCTCATGCTGGTCGCGGGCGTCCTGGCGGTGCTGGGACGGTCCCAGACCAGGCAGGCCACGCCGCCCAAGCCGGAGCAGGCCATGGACGGGGCCCGGCAGACCGTGGCCGAGCTGAAGGAGAGGGCGACGCACCGATGACGACGCAGGACAAGCACGAAACGGCGCAGGACAAGCACGAGACGGCGCAGGGCAGGCACGGGACGGCGCGGGGCAAGCACGGCGCCGCCGCCGGGACCGAGGAGCTGCGCCAGGAGGTCGACCGGGCGCGCCACGACCTCGGCGAGACGGTGGAGCAGCTCGCGGCGAAGGCCGACGTGAAGGCGATGGCCAGGGAGAAGGCCGCGCAGGCGAAGGAGCGGGCCCGCGACGCCGCCGCCCGCGCCCGTGACGCCGGCGGCGCGGAGCAGGCCAAACGCGGCGGGATCGTGGTCGCGTCGGCGGGCGCGGTGGCGCTGGGGGCGGTGTGGCTGCGGCGGCGCCGCTCGTCCGGGACGCGCTGGGGCCGCCCGTCCAAGCCGGGATGGGGCCGCTCGTCCAAGTCGAAGATGCCGTGGGGCGGTAAGTCGAAGGCGCCGTGGGGGCGGGCCGCCCGGATGCGGCGCGGCCGCCGTCCGATCCGCTGAGGGGGAGGGAGCCCCGGCCATGACCGCACCCGGCGCGCCCACCGACCTGCCCGCGACCACGTGGGGACGGGCCCTGAAACGCACGGCCGGCGAGTACCAGAACGACAACCTGTCCGACTGGGCCGCGGCGCTCACCTACTACTCCGTGCTGTCGATCTTCCCGGCGATGCTGGTGGTGGTGTCCCTGGTGGGCCTGGCTGGCACGTCGGTGACGCAGGACCTGATCGCCAGCGCCGGCGACATGGCGCCAGGGTCGGTGAAGCAGCTGCTGGTCAGCTCCATCACCCAGCTGCAGGGCAACCGCGCCGGCGCGGGGATCGTCGCGCTGGTGAGCCTGGCGGCGGCGATCTGGTCGGCGTCGGGGTACGTGGGGGCGTTCATGCGGGCGTCCAACGTCGTCTACGACATCCCGGAGGGGCGGCCGTTCTGGAAGACCGTCCCGCTCCGCGTCATGATCACCCTGGTGACGCTGGTGCTGCTGTCGGCGTCGGTGATCGCGGTGGTGGTGTCGGGGCCGCTGGCCCGCGAGGCCGGCGACCTGCTCGGGCTCGGCTCGCAGGCGGTCACCGTGTGGAACATCGCCAAGTGGCCGGTGCTGCTGGTGGTGATCGCGTTCCTGTTCTCGCTGCTGTACTGGGCGGCGCCCAACGCCAAGCGCCGGTTCCGGTGGGTGACGCCGGGCGGCGTCCTGGCGATCGTGCTGTGGCTGGCGGCGTCGGGCCTGTTCGCGCTGTACGTGTCGGGGTTCTCGTCCTACAACAGGACCTACGGCAGTCTCGCGGGGATCATCGTGTTCCTGGTGTGGCTGTGGATCACGAACCTGGCGATCCTGCTGGGCGCCGAGCTGAACGCCGAGCTGGAACGCGGCCGCGCCGTCGAGGAGGGCGCCCGTCCGGGCGAGGGGCCGTACGTGGAGTTCCGCGACACCCGAGGGTTCGACGACGACGAACGCCGCGCGGCGGGCATCGCGGAGGACTCCGGCGACGAACCCCGCACCGGCGACGGGGCGGGGACGGGTCATGGCGCCCGCCGGGCCTAATCTGCGGGGATCACGGGTCGCACAAGACCGGACACGGTGAATAGGATCATCGCATGCTGCGTCCGGCTTACCCGATCGAGACCGAGCGGCTGACCCTGCGGCCGTTCCGCGAGGGCGACCTTGAGGGCCTGTACGCCTACCAGTCGCTGCCCGAGGTGGCGCGGTTCCTGTACTGGGAGCCGCGGAACCTGGAGGAGTCGCGGGAGTTCCTGAAGCAGAAGATGAGCGCGTCCACCGTGGAGAAGGAGGGCGACTGGCTCGTCCTGGCGGTGGTGTGGCGCGAGACCGGCGACCTGATCGGCGAGGTCAACCTGCAGTGGCGCAGCAGGGAGCACCGGCAGGGCGAGATCGGCTACATCTTCAACCCCGCCTACCACGGCAAGGGGTTCGCGACCGAGGCCGCCGAGGTCGTGCTGCGGCTGGGGTTCGAGGGCATGGACCTGCACCGGGTGTGCGGGCGGCTGGACGGCCGCAACGCCGCGTCCGCGCGGGTGCTGGAGCGGCTCGGGATGCGCCGCGAGGCGCATCTGATGCAGAACGAGATCGTCAAGGGCGAGTGGAGCGACGAGGTCGTGTACGCGATGCTGCGGCACGAGTGGGACGCCCGCACCGCCTCCTCCTGACCCCCGGGCGGTGGGTCACCGCCTGGCCTGCTCCTCCAGCGTCCGCGCCAGGTCCAGGACGTGGCCGCGCAGCTCGGCGGGACGGCGGACGACGAACGGGAACCCGAGCCCGGCGAGCATCCGCGCCATCCCGTCCAGCCGCTCGGCCCGCGCGAGCATGACCACTCCCCCGTCCTGCTCGGTGAGCGTGGCGGTGGTGGCGGGGACGCGGCGCCGCGCCTGGTCCAGGGTGGTCTCCAGCAGCACCTCGACCTCGTGCGCGTACGGGACGCGCGCCAGCGACCGCGTGACGTGCTGGACGGGGTCGACGCCGCCGGGGATCTCGAAGCGGGCGGCGCCCGGCTCGGCGGACACGACCCGGTCGACGCGGAACGTGCGGATCTCGCCGCTGCGGTGGTCGTGGCCGGTGACGTACCAGCGGCCGGAGTGGAACACCAGCCCGTAGGGGTCCAGGTCCCGTTCGGTCTCGGCGTCCCGCCACGACCGGTACCGCAGCCGGACGCGGCGCCGCTCCCGCGCCGCGGCGGCCAGGGTGAGGACCGCGCCGGTGTCGGGCGCGGCGGCGTCGCGGACGGCGAGGGTGAATTCGAGGGTGTCGCGCAGCGCCTGGACGCGGTCGCGGAGCGCGGCGGGCAGCACCCGCTGCACCTTGGCCAGGGCGCTCTCGGTGGCCTGCGCGGGCAGCCCGATCCGCCGCCCGGCGAGCAGCCCGAGGACGACGGCGGTGGCCTCGTCGTCGGTGAGCATGAGCGGCGGCAGCTTGTAGCCGGGCATGAGGCGGTACCCGCCGTGGCGGCCGCGTTCGGCGACGACGGGGACGCCGAGGTCCTCCAGCCGCGCCGCGTACCGGCGGACGGTTCGCTCGTCCACGCCGAGCCGCCGGGCCAGGTCCCCGCCGCGCATGCGGTGGTTGGCCTGCAGCAATTCGAGCATGGCCAGGACACGGGTCGTCGGATGCGACGACCCGGACGGCGGGGAATGTGACACGGGTCGCTCACCTAATCTGGGCGGTTTCTGTCCGGTATCGACCGTAGCGTGTGGTGACACCACCGAGAAAGGACGGCTGACATGGCAACGTTCGTACTGGTCCCCGGATACTGGCTCGGCGCGTGGGCGTGGGACGAGGTGGCCGGTCCGCTGCGCGCCGCGGGCCACGACGTCCACGCGGTGACGCTGAGGGGCATGGCGGAGCGGGCCGGGGAGGCGGCGCCGGACGTGGACGTCGACGCCCACGCCGCCGACATCGTCGAGGTCGTCGAGGGCGGCGGCCTGACCGGGGTCGTGCTGGTCGCGCACAGCGGCGCGAACATGGCCGCGACCGCCGCGTCCGACCGGATCCCGGAGCGGATCGCGCGGATCGTCTACGTCGACACCGGGCCGATGCCGTCGGGCCTGGCGGGGATCGACTTCCACGACCCCGAGGCGCGGGCGGCGCTGGAGAAGCAGGTCGCCGAGGAGGGCGAGGGGTGGCTGATCCCGGTGCCGCCGTTCGACCCGGCCGCCGACCCGGTCAACCTCGCCGGGCTGACCGGGGAGCGGCTCGCCGAGATGCGCGAGCGCGGCACCCCGCAGCCGTTCGGCACGGCCACGCAGCCCGCCGCGCGTCCCGACCCGGTGCCGGACACGCCCCGCACGCTGATCGCCAGCACGATCCCGCTGGCCGCCGTCCGGCAGATGGGCGAGGACGGCCACCCGGTCTTCGCCATGATGACCGGCCCCGGCTGGACGTACCGGGAACTGCCCACCGGCCACTGGCCGATGCTCTCCGAGCCGCGCGAACTGGCCGCCCTGCTGGACGAACTCGCCGCGCTCGACTAGCGCTCGGCCGGCGCTCCGCTAGGCGCCCAGCTTGGGTCAGCGGCCGTAGCCGAGGCCGTGGCCGAACGGGTAGAGGGCGGTGCCGGGCTCGTCGCGGACGGGGATCGTGACCGGCAGCCGTCCGCGCGGGTCCAGCTCGCCGATCAGCGCCTTGCCCAGCGACCGCAGCGCCTCGGCGGTGTAGGAGTAGGTGGCCAGGTAGGTGGCGGCCTCGGGGAACCAGGCGATGTCGTAGGGGTCGCGGACGGCGACGACGATGACGGGCTTGCCGGTGGCGACGAGGGCCTTGACGAGGTTGGTCTGGCCGGGCCCGTTGTGGCCGGGCTCGTCCTTGACGTCCCAGGCGCGGTTGGTGACGGCGACGACGAGGTCCTGGCCCTGGGCGGCGGCGACGGCCTGGTCGATCTGGGCCTGCCCGGGGCTGAGGCCGGTCTGCCGGACGGTGGCGGTGGCGCCGCGCCGGGCGAACTCGGTGCCGAGCGCCGCCGTGGTCGACACGCCCCACCCGGTGACGAGCACGTCGCGGGCGCCCGGCCGCAGCGGCAGGACGCCCGCGCCGTTCTTGATCAGGGTGGTGGTGCGGTCGGCGGCGCGCTGCGCGGCGGCCAGGTTCTCCGGCGTCCCGACGACGTCGCCGATCTCGGATTCGTCGGCGTAGGGGTCGCGGAACAGGCCGCGCTTGTGCTTCAGCTCCAGGACCCGGTACACCGACTCGTCGATGCGCTTCTCGGTCAGCTCGCCGGACTTCACGGCGGCGACGACGGCGGCGAGCTGGCGGGGGAACACACCGGTGCCGCCGGCGTCGGCGGGCGGTTTGAGCAGGACGTCCGCGCCGGCCTTGAGGGCGAGGACGGGGATGCGCTCGTCGCCGTACTTGGCGCGGACGCCGTCCATGTCCAGGGCGTCGGTGACGACGACGCCGCGGTAGCCGAGCCGCTCGCGCAGGATGCCGGTGAGGATGGGCCGCGACAGGGTGGCGGGGTCGCCGGAGGCGTCCAGCGACTTCACCACGATGTGCGCGGTCATGATCGAGTCGGCGCCGCGGGCGATGGCGGCGCGGAACGGCGGCAGGTCGAGCCGCTCCCACTCCGCGCGGGTGTGGTCGATCTCCGGGACGCCGGTGTGGCTGTCGGTGGTGGTGTCGCCGTGCCCGGGGAAGTGCTTGACGGTCGGGGTGACGCCCCCGGACCTATACCCGCCGATCTGCGCGGTGACCATGGACGACACCAGCGCCGGGTCGGACCCGAAGGACCGGACGCCGATGACGGGGTTGGCGGGGTTGACGTTGACGTCGGCGTCGGGCGCGTAGTCCTGGTTGACGCCGATGGCGCGCAGCTCCCGTCCGGTGATGCGGGCCAGGGCGCGGGCGTCGCCGGTGCTGCGCCCGGCGGCCAGCGCCATCGCGCCGGGCGACTGGGTGGCGGGCGGCTGGACGCGGGCGACGATGCCGCCCTCCTGGTCGATCGCGATCGTCGCGGGGATCCGGTGGCGCTGGGCGAGGGCGGCGCGCTGGATGCCGTTGGAGAACGCGGCGAGCTGGTGCGGGTCGGTGACGTTCTCGCCGTAGTAGATGAACCCGCCGGGGTTGTAGCGGGCCATGACCTGCGCGGCGTTGTCGGCCCCGTACAGCTTGCGGTTGGCGGCGACGGCGGCCGGGTCGGCGGTGTCGGCGCTCTTGCCGTAGATCTGCAGGACGAACAGCTGCGCGGCCTTCTCCTCCAGCGTCATCGACCGCAGGACGCGCATCAGCTGCGGGTTCCTTCCGTGCCCGGCGCCGGCCTGCCCAGCGCCGGCGTGCGCGGCGTCGGCGTGGGCGGTGGGTGCGGCCAGGGCGGCGAGGCCGGTGGCGGCGAGCGTCCCGGCGGTGAGTCCGGCGAGCCATCGAAGGCGCGTGCGGGGACGGTACATGTGGGCTCCCTCCCGTCCCCCGAGCAGTCCCGACGATCAAGGTTCTCCCTGCAAGTTAACCCCGCGCCGCGCGCCCGTCCACCACCCGCGGCCGCGCCGGAACCGGCCGCGTGGCCGGTACAGGGCAATGATCACTTTGGTCCGGGCGCGGCGGCTAGCGTGGGGCACCGTGGAGATCGGCGGCCGGTACCGGCTGGTGCGCGAGCTGGGGCGCGGCGGCATGGGGCGGGTGTGGGAGGCGGCCGACGGGGTGCTGCGGCGTCCGGTGGCGGTGAAGGAGGTGCTGCCGCCCGAGGGCCTGGAGCCGGACGAGCGGCGGCGGCTGATGGCGCGGGCGGTGCGGGAGGCGCGGGCGGTGCGGGAGGCGCGGGCGGCGGCGCTGCTGGAGCACGAGTCGATCGTCGTGGTGCACGACGTCGTCGTCGACGCCGGCCGGCCGTGGATCGTGATGGAGCTGGTCGAGGGCGTGACGCTGCGGGAGGCGGCGCCGCTGCCGCCGGCGGAGGCGGCGCGGGTCGGCGCGGCCGTGCTGGGCGCGCTGCGCGCCGCGCACGCCGCGGGGGTGCTGCACCGGGACGTGACGCCGGGCAACATCATGCTCGCCCCCGGCCCGGCGGGCGGGGTCGGGCGTGTGGTGCTCACCGACTTCGGCATCGCCGAGATGGCCGGGGACCCGGCGCTGACCAGGACGGGGACGGTGATCGGCAGCCCCGGCTACATCGCCCCCGAGCGGCTGGACGGCGGGGTCGTGGACGGCCGCCTCCGGCGCGTGGAGGGGGCAGACCTCGTCGGCGCCGGTGATCTCGAACCGGCGGACCTCGCGTCCGGTGCGGGCCTCCAGCAGCCGGACGAGGTAGCGCGTCCGGTAGAGGGCGACCTCGCCGGTCCGGCGGCGCTCCAGGACGGTGACCCGCGAGTACCTGGGGCATCGCGCCGCTTCCTCGCCGAGTCCGGCGCCGTCGTCGATCGGCTCGGCGCAGGAGACCAGCCGCACCCGTCCGGGCGCGGCGGGCCGCCAGGTGGACGGCGGCTTGTCGGGGTCGGCGGAGGCGCCGCCGCCGGGCCCTCCCCCGCCGTAGATCACGACCGGGTGCGGCCCCGAGCCGCGATAGGGGGCGGCGCGGGTGAACGCCGTCCCCTGGCAGACCGGGTACCAGTCCTGGCCGGTGGCGCGCGGCGGCAGCCAGTCGACCCGGTCGGGCCCGGCGGTGGCGTGCCAGACCGCCGACGCGGCCACCGCGGCGGCGACGGCGAGGAGCAGCCACCGGTTCCGCCGCGCGGACTCCGCCACGCCCCGACGTTAAACGATCATTTGCGGCGCAGCCATCGCCAGATCGCGCCGGCGGGCGCGTCCGGCTCGGTGAGGGGATGCTCCTCGATGTCGTAGCGCCGCACGTACGCGCCCGCGAACGCCTGCACGCTCGCGCCGACGGGCAGGGCCAGCAGCACCCCGATGGGCCCCATGACGGCCGCGCCGGCCAGGATCAGCCCGAACGCGACGGCCGGGTGCATGTCCAGGGTGCGGGCGGTGATGCGGGGCTGCAGCAGGTAGTTCTCCAGCTGCTGGTAGCCGATGACGAACAGCAGCATCCACAGCGCGGTCGACGGCGCCACGGTCAGCGCGATCAGCACCGGCACCGCGCCCGCCAGGTAGGTCCCGACGGCGGGGATGAACTGCGACACCACGCCCACCCACAGCGCGAGCGTCGCGGCGTAGGGGATGCCGAGCCCGATCATGGCGATGAAGTGCGCGACGCCCGACAGCAGCGCCAGCAGCGCGCGGGAGTAGATGTAGCCGCCGGTCTTCTCGACGGCGATCTCCCACGCCCACAGCACCTGCCGCTGCCGTCTCGGCGGGAGCAGGGAGCACACCGTCCGGCGGAACTGCGGGCCCTCGGCGGACAGGTAGAAGGTGAACAGCAGGACCCCGAGGCCCTTGAAGATGACGCCGAACGCGGTGGCGCCGATCCCCCACACGTTCCCGGCCAGGGACGACAGGTGCCGGGTCAGCGTGTCGGTGACGGTCGGCAGCCGCTGGAAGAGGGTGTCCTGCGACAGCCGCGTCCCGAACGTGGAGTTGATCCAGCCGATGAGGTGCCGGACGTAGCCGGGGAACCCGTCGATCAGGTTCATCGCCTGGGTGGCCAGCAGCGACCCGATGCCGCCGAGGAACCCGCCGACGAGCACGGCGATGACCAGGAACATCACGGCGGTGGCGGGGCCGCGCCGCCAGCCGCGCCGGGCCAGCCAGTTGACGCCCGGCTCGATCGCGAACGCCAGGAACAGCGACGTCAGCAGGAGCAGCAGCAGCTCCCGGAGCCGTTCCAGCAGCCACAGCCCGGCCAGGAACAGCAGCACGACCGCGCCGGCGAGCAGGAACGCCTTGGGCAGCCACGGCGGCATCCGGCCGGGCGGCCCGGCGCTGCCGCGTCCGGCGGCGGACGGTCCTCCGGCGAGCTCGGCGGGCCCGGCGGGGGCGTCGGGAGGGATGTCGGCGGGCGCGTAGGCGGCGCTGTCGCCCGGCGTCTGCGGCATCCCCGCACGCTAACCGCGTGGCCCCGCCCGCCCCGGCGCGCATGGCCCGGCGCGGGCGCAACCTTTGCCGAGATTTCAGCCGCCCCACCCACCCGCCGAACGCCCGTCCTTGACCGGACGGTTATAGAACCATTAGGTTAACGACCCTGGTCATGAAAGTGGTCATGAAAGCAGGTGGTCATGAGCGATGCCGCCACGGGCGCGCTCGACGCGACGTTCGCGGCGCTGGCCGATCCGACCCGCCGGGCGATCCTGGCGCGGCTGCGCAGCGGCGAGGCGTCGGTGTCGGAGCTGGCCGCGCCGTTCGACATGAGCCAGCCCGCGGTGTCCAAGCACCTGAAGGTGCTGGAGCGGGCGGGGCTGATCTCGCGGGGCCGCGACGCGCAGCGCCGGCCGTGCCGGCTGCGTCCCGGCCCGCTCGAGGACGCGGCGGGCTGGCTGGAGAACTACCGCGCCTTCTGGGAGGACCGCTTCCAGAACCTGGACATCCTGCTCGACGAGCTGAAGGGGACCGACGATGAGTGAGTTCGAGGAGCAGTACCGCGGCCGCGCCGACGCGGCCGGCGCCGAGGAGATCGCGGCGCGCTACCGGCGCCGCGCGGACGCGTTCGGCGCGAAGGTCGCCGCCGTCCGCGCCGACCAGTGGGAGAACCCGTCGCCGTGCGAGAAGTGGACGGCCAGGGACGTCGTCCGGCACATCGTCGACATGCACGGGGTGATGCTGACCCCGATCGGCCGTGCCCTCAGCGCCGCGCCGGGCGTCGCCGAGGACCCGGCGGCGGCGTTCCGCGCGGCCCGCGCCGACGTCGAGGCCGTGCTCGCCGATCCCGCGCTGGCGGGGCGGGAGTGCGACACGCCGTCCGGGCGGCTGACCGCGCTGCAGCACATCGACCAGGTCGTCAGCCGGGACCTTCCGCTGCACGGCTGGGACCTGGCCAAGGCCACCGGGCAGGACGACGCGATCGACCCGGCCGACGTCGAGGAGGCGTCGTCCAGCATGGACGCCATCCCCGAGGAGACGCTGCGGATGCTGCGGACGCCGGGCGCGTTCGGCCCGGGCGTCGAGGTCTTCGGCCCGGAGGTGAAGGTCGGCCCGGACGCCTCCGCGCAGGACCGGCTGCTGGCCTTCATCGGCAGGGATCCGCGTTGGCGGCCGTGACGGTCGCCACCCCCTCGGACCGGGCGATCGTCATGTCCCGGGACTTCGCCGCGCCCCGCGCGCTGGTCTTCGCGGCCTGGACCGAGCCCGATCTGGTCAGGCGCTGGTACGGCGCGCACGGCTGGGACGTGGTGGCGGCCGAGATCGATCTGCGGGTCGGCGGCGCCTGGCGGTTCGTGTGGCGGGGCCCGGACGGGGCGGGCATGGCCGCCGGCGGCGTCTACCGCGAGATCGACCCGCCGGCCCGGCTCGTCTACACCGAGGCGTTCGACGACGCCTGGTATCCGGGCCGGGCCGTCGTCGCCCACGACCTCACCGAGCGGGACGGGACGACGACGCTGTCCACGACGTTCCTGTTCGAGTCCAAGCGGATCCGCGACCTGGTCATCGAGTCCCCGATGGCCCGAGGCGTCGCCGAGGGCTACGACCGCCTCGACACCGTCCTGCGGGAGCCGTGAGGCCCCGCCTTCTCAGGCGCCGCGCGGGGCGGCGGAGCACCGCGATGTGCCCAGCAACCGGCGACCCGCGCGGCGGCCCCTGGCAAAAATGATCAAGCCGGGCGGTCGTCGAGGAGTGCGGAGATCGCCTTGTCGAGGCGGGCGCGGCGTCCGGCCGGGGTGCGGGCCTTGAGCAGCGGCAGGATGACCTGGTAGCGGCGGGTCTTGTCGAGCGCGTCGAAGCGGGCGGCGGCCTCGGGGCGGGCGGCGAGCGCCTCGGCCAGGTCGTCGGGGACGGTGGCGTCGCGCTGGGCGGCGTAGGCGGCGTCCCACCGTCCGTCGGCCTGGGCGGCGGCGACCTCGGCGAGGCCGGGGGGACGCATCCGCCCCTCGGCGGTGAGCTGCTCCACGCGTTCGACGTTCACCCGCGACCAGGGGCTGCCCTTGCGGCGGCGCGAGTACCGCTGCAGGTAGCTGTGCTCGTCGTGGGACTTGCGCTGGCTGTCGATCCAGCCGTAGCACAGCGCGACGTCCAGCGCCTCCCGGATCGTGATCGAGGCGGCCGGGGCGCCCTTCTTGGCGATCTTCAGCCAGACGCCGCCTTCGGCGTCGTGGTTGTCGGCCAGCCACGCCTCCCACTGGGCGGCGTCCGCGAAGTGCATCATCGCCCCAGCATCACCCACCGCTCCCGTCCAATGAAAGAGCCCGCCGACCAGGGGCGGGGCGGGCGTCGGGGCGGACGGTTCGGGCAGGGGCCGTAAGGATCCCGTAAACGGGATCGGGCACGCTGCGGGCACGTCACGAAATCACCCGGAAGGACACATACCGTGCGGAAGTTCAAGCTCCAGGTCCAGATGAGCGTCGACGGCTACATGGCCGGCCCGGACGGCGAGATGGACTGGCTGACGTTCCCCTGGACCGACGACGTCAACGCCTACGTCGGCGCGCTGACCAGGCCCGTCGACACCATCGTGCTGGGCCGCAGGCTCGCCGAGGGGTTCATCCCGACGTGGGAGGCGGGGCCCGAAGGCGAGGACCAGGAGTCGATCGACTGGATGAACGACACGCCGAAGGTCGTGTTCTCCAGGTCGCTGGCCGAGTCGCCGTGGAAGAACGCCGTGGTCGAGGGCGGGGACCTGGCCGGGGCGGTGCACCGGCTCAAGTCCGCGCCGGGCGGCGACCTGATCGCCTACGGCGGCGGGACGCTGGTGCGGGGGCTGATCGCCGAGGGGCTGCTGGACGAGCTGCACCTGTTCGTCAACCCGACCGCGCTCGGCGCCGGGATGCCGGTGTTCCCCGACACCGGCGCGAAGCGGCCGCTGCGGCTGGTGACCGCGCGGCAGTTCGACTGCGGGATCACCGCGCTGCACCTGGAGCCGCAACGACCTTGAACGCGGCCACCCCGACCGGCCCGGTCAGTGGTCGTCGAGGACGGCCAGGTCGAGCCGCCGCAGCCGCCCGGGGTCGGCGATCAGCTCGTATTCGGCGACGCGGCCGTCCCGGACGGTGATCGCCATTGCCAGCAGGAGGCGGCCGTGCGGGGCGACGACGGCGCCGGCGCGCCCGTCGACCAGGGCGGGTTCGGCGTGGCGGGCGCGGCGGCCGAACAGCTCGATCTCGCGGGCGACGGCGTCGGCGCCGCGGACGACCGGGTCGCGGCCGGGCGGGAGGACGGCGGCGTCGGCGCGGCGGACGACGTCGGGCGCGAGGACGGCCAGGAGCGCGTCCAGGTCGCCGCCGCGGGCGGCGGCGAGGAACGCCTCGACGACGCGGCGCTGCCGGGCGAGTTCGGCGGCGGGCACGGCCGCGGCGCCGCGGACGCGGCGCCGGGCGCGGCTGGCGAGCTTCTTGGCGGCGGCGGGGGTGCGGCCGACGATGGCGGCGATCTCCTCGAACGGCACGGCGAACACGTCGTGCAGGACGAACGCGACGCGTTCGTTGGGGCCGAGGGTGTCGAGCACGACGAGCATGGCGCGTCCGACCTGGTCGAGCAGCTCGGCCTCGCGTTCGGGGTCGCCGTCGCCCGCCTGGACGGGAGGCTGCCAGCCGTAGGGTTCCTCGCGGCGGGCGGTGCGGGCGCGGAGCATGTCCAGGCACAGCCGGGACACGACGGTGCGCAGCCACGCCTCCAGGTTGTCGATGCCGGCGGGGTCGGTGCGCGACAGCCGCAGCCAGGCCTCCTGGACGGCGTCGTCGGCCTCGGCGGCCGAGCCCAGCATCCGGTAGGCGACCGCGCGCAGCCGCCCGCGGTGCGCCTCGAACCGCTCGGCCAGCGCGCCGTGCTCGTTCATCGGTCACCTTTCCTCGTCGCGGTGCGTCTGCGGGGTGGGCGTCCGTTGGACGGCGCGGCAGGGAGGGAGCCGATGATCCGATAGGAGCAGGGTATCGGCGCCGGGCGGCCGCCGCTCACCCCGGTGCGGGCCAGGGCGGCGGTGTCAGGGCGGCGGTGTCAGGGCGGCGGCGATGACGGTGGTCACCGTCCTGCGGACGGCTTCGGCGTCCGGCGGGGCGGACCCCGGGTCGGCGAACAGCATGTGCCCGGCGCCGATCAGCGTGCCCGCGAGCGTGTCGACGTCGGCGGCGGCGTCGAGGCGGCCCAGGTCCCGCTCGCGGTCGAGGTAGGAGGCGATCATCCCGGCGGCCTCGGTGAGGATCGGGACGCCGGCGGGCCGGGTGCGGCGCAGCCGGGCGCGCAGCCCGTCGCGGAAGGTGACGAGCGCGACGATCGCGACGGCGGCCGGGCCGAACACGGCGGTGAGCGCGGCGGTGAGGTTGCCGGTGACGGTGCCGGTCCCGGCGGCGCGGCGCAGGGCGGCGGCCTGGGCGTCGATGCGGTGGACGCGGGCCTGCACGAACTCGGCGAGGAAGTCGTCGAAGTCGGCGAAGTGCCGGTGCAGGACGCCCTTGGCGCAGCCCGCCTCGGCGGTGACGGCGCGGCTGGTCAGCGCGCTCGGCCCGGCGCGGAGCAGGACGCGGTCGGCGGCGCCGAACAGCTGCTCGCGCACGTCGCGGATGTGCACCCCGGTCGGCACTGTGACCCCTGTCCCCCGGCGGTCGGATGGGCGGTCGGATGGGCGGTCGCCCACTGTACCGGGGGGCGAGGATCGCGTCCCGCCGGATCGGGCCCGCCCCGGGCGGTGCGGGTCATCCGGGCGGGTCGGCGGGGAACAGGAGGGTGTCGAGGCCGCGGCGGACGCCGGGGGTCTCGGCGACGCGGCGGATCGCCAGGAGGGTCCCGGCGGCGTAGGGGTCGGGGGTGAGGCCGGGGTCGTGGCGCATGACGAGGCGTTCGCCGTCGCCGCCGAAGACGACCTCGGTGGCGACGACGAAGCCGGGCAGCCGGATCGAGTGGACGCGGGTTCCGGCGACGTCCGCGCCGCGCGCCTCGGGCGGGCCGTGCAGCCGCTCCGGCGGGACGGCGGGGGCGGGCGGGTGCTCCCGGCCGAGGGTCTCGGCGAGTTCGCGTGCGGTTCCGCTGGGCACGTCGGGTTTCGCGGCGGCGGCGTAGTCGATGATCTCCCACTGGTCCAGCTGCCGGGCGGCGAGGGTGGCGGCGCGGAGCAGGACGGCGGCCATCACCGAGAAGTTGCCCGCGGCGATCACCCCGGCGCCGGTGCGGCGGGCGAGGCGGTCCAGTTCGTCGTAGTCGGCGGCGGTGAGGCCGCTGGAGCCGATCACGGCGTGGACTCCGGCCTCGACGGCGGTCCACACGTTGCGGCGGACGGCGTCGGCGCTGGTGTAGTCGACCAGGACGTCCACGGGGGCGCCGGCGAGCGCGTCGGCGACGGTGGCGTGGACGCGTCCGGGGCCGCGGGCGGCAGTGGCGTCGGACAGGTCCCGCCCGGCCGCGGACCGGGACACCCCGGCGGTCAGAGCCAGGTCGTCGGCGGCGTCCAGCCCGGCGATGATCGGCGGCGCGGTCCAGCCGGTGACGCCGGCGAAGCAGACGTTGATCACATCTGGAGTGTAGGCGGCGCCGGCGCTCATTTCCCGGCGGGCTCGGCCATCCCGGTCCCGGGCGCGGCGGCGGCCGTGCCGGTCCCGGCGGGCACCTGGGCGGGGAGGCCGGGGCGGGGGACGGCGGCGCGCTGGGCGATGTAGGCGCCGGTCAGGACGATGACGCCGCCGAGCATCTGCGCGGGGGTGAGGCGCTCGCCGAGGACGGCCCAGGCGATGAGCGCGGCGGCGACCGCCTCGGTGTAGCAGATCGCGCCGCCGACCTGCGCCGACAGCCGCTGCAGCCCGGCGACCCCGGCGAGGTAGGCCAGCACGGTGCTGACGATCCCGATCCAGACGACCAGTGTCCAGCCGGGGGCGGTGTGCCCGGCGACGGGGACCTGCGCGGGCAGCACGTCCCAGGGCAGCGACCAGGGCGTGGCGAGCGCGGTGAGCGACACGGCGGCGACGACGCTGCCGGACGCGGTGATGACCAGGGGGTCGACGCGTCCGGTGAGGCGGTCGACGATGAGGAAGTAGCTGGCCTGGCAGGCGGCGGCGCCGATCCCGGCGGCCAGGCCGACCGGGTCCAGGCTCAGGCCCGTCCAGACCTGGACGACCATCGTCAGCCCGGCCATCGCGACCGCGACGCCGGCGACGGCGGTGCGGTGCACGGGGGCGCGGCGGACGAGCCCCAGCCACGCCAGCACGATCACGGGGCCGCTGAACTCCAGCAGGATCGCCACGCCGACCGGCAGCCGGGACGCGGCGACGAAGTACAGGGCCTGGCACCCGGCGACGCCGGTCACCCCGTACAGGAGGACGGGCCCGAGGTTTAGGCGCAGGCCCCGGACGGCCGCCCGGCCGCGCAGCAGCAGGGCGAGCGGGACCAGGACCAGCGCGGCGGTCGCGATCCGCAGCCACACCGCCTGCAGCGGGCCGAGGCCCGCCTCGATGAGCGCCTTGCCGAACGGCCCGGACGCGCCGAAGCAGACCGAGGAGAACACCGCCAGGCCCACGCCCCAGGCGCGGGTGCGCGCCGCACCGTCCACCGCCACCTCTGATCCGTCGCCCGGCCCGCCCGGGCCTCACCGCCGTCGTGCCGCCCGCACCCGCGAGCTAATGAGCATCATGACATAACACTCCTTACACGTCGACGGGCGGCGCACCGGCCCGCACACGGGCCCGCGCGGCCGCCCGCGAACCGGGACGGACCGGTCCGGAGCGATTGATTCACGCGGTGCCGGACGGTCCGCCCGCGGCCACTACTATCGCCGGATGAGCTGGCAGGCGGCCGGGGCGGGGCCCGGCGGAGGCGGAGCACCCGGCGGACCCGGCGGGACCGGAGGCGGCCCGAGCGGGGACCTGTTCGCGTCCGTCGAGGGCAACGTGCGCGAGCTGGTCGCCTCCCCCTGGTGGCAGACCGCGCCGCCCGCCGACCGCGCCGCCCAGATCGCCGCGCGGATGCTGTGGGGCGCCGGGGAGTGGTGGCTGTACGGGGCGTGGGGCCGCTGGTACCGGTGCGGCCTGGACGGCACCTGGCATCCCTGCCCGCCGCCCGCCGCGTTCGAGGACCGCCGCGTCGCCGTCCCCGCGCCGCAGGGGGCCGGGACGCCGCCCGTCCCGCCGCAGCTGTTCCCGACCGGCCCGGACTTGTCGGCCGGGCGGGTCGCGCCGCTGGGGTTCCTCGGGCCCGTCCCCGACACCGCGGTGGTGGCGCGGATCTCCCAGGCGCTCACCACCGCGCTGGCGGTCAACCCGCAGCAGTTCGTGCAGCGCGACCCGATGTTCCAGCCCGGGACGCCGTCCACGGTCGCGGCGGCGTGGGGCGCGCTGCTGTGGTGCGCGGGGTCGCCGGTGGCGCTGACCGAGCACCCGTTGATCGAGTCGTTCATCCCGTTCCTGACCACCTCCGCCGAGCAGCTGCACTGGATGATGCCGCCCGACCTCGGCACCCTGGCCGGCTACTACGTGCACCGCCTCGGCGCCGGCGACGGCGGCGGCGCCGCGCACATCGCCCGCGTGATGTACGAGGTCGCGGCGGGGCTGCAGGCCGACCCGCGGTTCCGTCCCGGCGCGGACGCCCTCTCGGCGATCACGGCGGCGTCGCTGCGGCTGGTCAACCAGGACCTGGCGACCGTCCGGTACGGGCCGGACGCGATCGTGCAGGAGTGGCGGCGGCGCTGCCCGGCGGAGTTCGCGACGCCGATGGTCCGCGACACCGCGCCCGGCGAGTACCTGCGCCTCGCGCTGTACGACCTGCAGCAGATCGTCGCGGGGCTGACCGGCCCGCGCCCGGCGGCGCCGGGGCGGGGGCACGACGAGGTCCGCCGCGCGGGGGTCGCGGTGCTGGCCGCCGACCTGCAGGCCTCGCCGGGCGCGCTGCCGGCGCTGCAGCGGTGGCTGGACGCCGACAGCGCCCGGACGGTGCAGGCGGTGCTGGGCGACCCGGCCAACCCGCTGCGGTCGCTGTGGCCGCGCGACGGGCGGCTCCCGGACGCGCTGCGCAGCGACGACGCCGACGCCCTCGCCGCGCTGCTGGCCACCACCTACACCCTCGGGCTGACGTGGTGCCGGCTGGCGCAGGTCCCGCCGCCGGCGACGGGGTTCGCGGTGCCGCAGGCGGTCGCGGCGGAGCTGACGTCCCCGGCGATGCACACCCCGCCGTCCACCGACGAGCTGTCGGCGTGGGACATCATCAAGGCCGCGCGGGAGCATCTGGCCGCCGAGCGCGGCGCGGGCGGCGACCAGCCGGTGGCGCCGGTGCCCGAGCCGGCGAAGGACGCGCCGGGCCCGCCGCCCGCGGTCGCGCCCGCCCCGCCTCCGGCCGCCGCTCCGGTGCCGCCGCCGTCCGCGCCCGAGCCCCCGCCCCTCCAGCCGCCCGCCCAGCCGCCCGCCCGGCCGATGACTCCGCCGCCGGCTCCGGCTCCGCCGACCGCCGTGGCGCCCGAGCCGTCGGACCCGTTCGGCATGGAGGCCCCGCCGACGCGCGCCACCCCGCACCCGCCGCCCCCTCCTCCCCCGCCCCCGGCGCCTGAGCCGGCGCGCGCGGCGGACGAGCCCCCGGCGTGGCCGCAGCCGCCGGACGCGACGACCGCCGACGCCGCTCCCCCGCCGTTTCCCGGCCTGCCGCCCGCGCCGCCGGAGCCGGTGTGGCCCGCCGAGCCGCAGGAGACGCAGCTGGACACCGACGCGTTCAAGACCCAGCTAGACCCGGGCCCGGCCTGGCCCGGCGCGGACACCGCGCCGCCCCCCGCACCTTCGGCCTCGCCTGCCGAGCCGCCGGCCGAGCCGGAGCGGGAGGCCGTCCCGCACGCGGATCTGCCTCCGCCGCCGGCGCCGGTGCCCGAGCCGCCGCCCCCGCTGCGGCCGGCGCCCGCGCGGGAGCGCAGCCCGCAGATCGCCGAGGCGTACGGGATCCGGTTCCTGTGCGGCGCCGACGACATCGAACGCGTCGTGACGGAGGTGCGGCGGCGCGGGAAGTGGGCGCGGCGGCTGCGCGGGCAGGAGGTGTCCAGCGCGTCGGCGCCGGCGCTGCTGCTGATCGGGACGCCGTCCAGCGGGCAGCGGCGGCTGGCGCGGATGGCCGCGGCGGCGCTGGCGGAGGTGGAGGCCTCAAGCGGGCAGGTCCACAGCGCCCACGCCGAGGACCTGCGCGAGCACGGCCCCGAGGGGCTGCGCGCCGCGCTGGAGGAGCACGCCGGGCACGTCCTGCTGCTGGACGGCCTGGACGGCCTGATCCTGGACGAGGCGCAGGGCCCGGCGTACGCGTCGGTGCTGTACCGGGCGCGGCTGGAGGGCGTCAACGACACCGCGCTGCTGGGCACGTGCGAGCCGGACCGGGTCGGCGAGCTGTCGGCGGCGTCGCCGGAGCTGGTGACGGACCTGCGGGCGGTGCGGCTCCCGGACCTTTCCGACGCGGCGGCGCGGTCGGCGCTGGTGGGCCTGCTGGCCGAGGAGCGGCGGCTGCGGCTGGGGTCGGACGCCTGGACGGTGGTCAACCGCGACGTCGGGACGCTGCGCCCGCGCGGCCGCCTCACCGGCGCCCGCCTGGTGGAGGCCTACCTGGACCGGGCGGCGACCCGGCATCTGGGCAGCGCGGAGGCGACGCAGGCGATCGGCAGCGCGCTGTCGCTGACGGCGGCCGACTTCGAGGGCCTGGCAGCAGAACTGTCAGGCCGCTGACCGCGCCCGCTGATCCCCGGCCCGCCGGGGCTCGGCCACCGGGGCTTGGCGCGGCGGGGCGGTCGCCCGGGGGCCCGATTCGCCTTGCCCGTAAGGGATTTGGGCCCCTGCGCGCGGTGAAATGTCGGTGGGCGCGGTCACGATGGGGGTGTGGATCGCGTAGACCGGCTGCTGGCGCTCGTCGCCGAGCTCCGCGCGGCGTCGCCCGCGCCGCTGGACCCGGCGGAGCTGGCCGCGCGGCTGCGGGTCAGCGAGCGGACCGTCCGCCGCGACCTGGAGCTGCTGACGCACGGCGGGCTGCCGGTGCGGGCGGAGAAGGGCCGCGGGCACGCGCTGCCCGCCGCGGCGGAGCCGGCGCCGCTGACGGAGGCGGAGTCGCTGGTGGGCCCGGTGCGCGGCACCCTCGCCGAGGCCGTCCGGACCCGCCGGATCGTGCGGCTGGCCTACACCGACCAGTCGGGGGCGCGCAGTTTCCGCGACGTGGAGGCGCACGGCCTGGTCATCGCCCCCTACGCCGAGTACCTGGTGGGGTGGTGCCGGATGCGCGACGGTCCCCGGATGTTCCGGCTGGACCGGATCGGCGCGGCGTTCCTGTCGGGGCGCGGCGGCGAGGTCCGCGACCTGGACGCGCTGCTGGCGGCGCTGCGGGTGCCGATGCCGCGTCCCCCGGCCGAGACGGGCCCGCGCGGCCCGGCGGGCGCCGCGCGGGCGCGTGCGTGGACGCTGGACCGGCTGGAGTTCGTCCGGTCCCGGCTGCGGGACGCGACGGCGGAGGTCGTGCCCACCGGCTCGGCCCGCGCCGCGTCACGGGGCGCGTCGCGTGGCGCGGGGGCGGCGGCGCTGCGGGGCGTGCTGGGGCATCTGGCGGAGTGGACGCGGTGGCAGGCGGCGGCGATCCGGTCGGCGGCCACCGACGAGGAGCCGGTACTGGCGGGGCGCCGCCCGCGGTTCCCCGACGGGTTCGACCGGGAGCTGCCCTTCGACGCGCGCGAGCGGATGATCCAGGACGCGATGGCGTTGCGGTCGCTGGGCGAGCTGGCTCGTGACTTGGAGGAGGTCCTGGAGTCGGTGGCGCACTGGGCGGCGGGCTGCGACGACGCGCTATGGGAGGGGGAGCTGCCCGACCCCCGCCCCTACGGCCCGCCAGGCCCGCCGCGACCGCTGGCGGACCTGCTGGCGGGCTGGCGGGGCCCGCTGGCGCACATCGAGTGGCATCTGGACCGGCTGACCGACGAGCCGCCGCCGGCCCCGTCCGGGGACGACGAGGAGGTCTGGGTCGTGGACCGCTGCCCCCTGCAAGCCTGACGGCCGCCCCGTCCCGTCGCAGGTAGCGGGTCAGGCGGGGCGGGGGGCCGCCGGCGGCGAGACGGCGGGTGAACCAGACGGTCTTGCCGGACGGTTCGGGCCGGGCGCCGTAGCCGGTGGCGAGGGCGGCGACCAGGAGCAGCCCGCGTCCGGCCTCGGCCCAGTCCAGGACGCGCGGCTCGGCGGGCGCATCCCCCGTCAGCGGGTTGCGCGGGCCGGGCGGCCCGGCGGGCGCGGCGTCGCCGACCTCGCCGTCGAGGCGGTCGCCGTGCAGGCGCAGGGCGAGGCGGACGGGCCCGGCGCCGTGGACGACGGCGTTGGTGACGAGCTCGTCGACGATGAGGACGACGTCGTCGACGTCGCCGGGGTCGGTCACGCGCCAGTCCCGCAGGGCGCGGCGGGTGAGCCCGCGCGCGCGGGCCGCGGCGTAGGGTTCGGCGGCCAGCTCCCAAGCCCCCGACCCCGCACCGCCGGCACCGCGCTCCCCACCGTCCACACCACCGCCGGTGCTCTCAGAGCCGTCGCCCACGCCATCGCCCACGCCGCCGTCCGAGCTGCCCTCCGCGGCTGCGTCCGCATCCGCATCGTCGTCCGCGGCGGTGCCAGCGCCCCCGGTGAGGCCGGCGGTGAGGCCCGCACCCGCGCTGGCGGCCGGGCCTGTGCCCGCGCTGGCGGCGACGCCCGTGCCCGGGTGTCGGCGGCGGTGTCTGCAGCTTCGGTGGGTTCGGTGGGTTCGGTGTCGTCGGGCAGGTCGGTGGCGGCGGTGCGGTGGAGCGTGTCGCGGCCCCCGCCGCGGGCGGCGGCCGCGTCGGCGGGTCGCCTGGTTCCGGTCCCCGTGGTGGTCACTGTCGCTTCTCCCCTCTGTGCCGGTCTCTTCCGTACCGGTCTCCACCGGGCCGGCGGCCGTCCCCTGGCCGCCGTTCCCCCGGTGCTGCGAGCGTGCGGTCACAGTCGGGGACGCGTCCGGCGCGGGCGGGGTGCACGGGCTCAGGCAAGCCTCACCCGGGGGTGAGGTGATCGGGACATCGGGGACGCGGTGGAGGAGCACCCGCGGGGAGCCGTTACAGTGGACGGGTCGGTGTGGCATGTGTCCCCCGGGCTCTACCTGACGCCTTCGGGGAATACCGCCGGTCCCATGCGGTCCGGGCTGGAGCTTCGTTGTGCCTTTCGCCGTGAGGCGACCACCACACCGGCTTGAACGCCGATGCCCCGGCGAGGAGGTCCTCGCCGGGGCATCGGCGTTCGCGCGCCTGCGGGCGGCCGGGGGCGCGCACGGCCGTCCCGGGACCGGCGCGGGCGCCGCGCGAGACTGCGGGGCCCGGCCGTGTTACGGCGGTGTCAGAGTACGGCCGCGGCGATCGCGGCGCCGATCGCGGCGAGGACGACGATGGCGGCGGCCGCGGCGAGGACGACGGTGCGGGCGCGGCGGCGGGGTGCGCCGAGCCGTGCGAGGCGATGGGCCAGCCGCGGTTCGTCCTCGCTCAGGCGGACCTCGATCTGCGTGAGGATCCGCTGCTCCTCCATCGACAGCGCCATGCTCATACCTCCGGGGGTCAGGTGTCTGGATTCTCCCCGCGGAGCATGATCGTTATCCCTGGGGCGGTGTGACGGTTGCGCCGCGCCCGGGGGCGCTCTGGTGGTGGAGGCGGTCCAGCGCGGTGACGTAGTAGGTGTAGGCGCGGCCGGGCTTGGCGCCGGGGTCGACGATGCCGCCGCCGCGGACGTTGGCGATGAGGCGCTCGGGGTCGACGGGGGCGCAGCCGGGGCGTTCGCCGTCCACGCGGTAGACGGCGTAGGAGGTGGCGCCCTCCGACGGCCGCCAGGTCACCTTCACGCCCTTCACACCCTTGCCGCCCTTGCCGGTGCCGTCGGCGGGGACGGCGGCGGTGTCCTGGACGGGCGGCGGCGCCTTCCCGCCACGGCCGGCGGGGACGGGCGGGATGGCGGGGCGGGGGTAGTGGTCCTCGCGCAGCCGGGCGGCGAACCCGCGGCGGTTGGAGACGATGTCGGAGGCGCTGAAGTACACGTCGCCGCGGATCTCCGGGTGCTTGGCGTTGAGGGTGAGGTGCTTGGACAGCTCGGCGGGGTCCTTCCAGGCGGCGTCCTTGCCGACGCGGTAGGCGCCCTGCCCGATGGTGAGCTGCACGTCGGTGCCCTCGACCTGGCGGGCCCACCAGCCGGCGAGCTCGGCGTAGTCGGCGCGGGGGTCGCCGATCGGCCAGTACAGCTGCGGGGTGACGTAGTCGATCCACCCCTTCTTGATCCAGGTGCGGGTGTCGGCGTAGATGTCGTCGTAACTCTGCAGCGCGCGGGTGCCGGACCCGCGCGGGTCGGTGGTCTTGTTGCGCCACACGCCGAACGGGCTGATCCCGAACCGCACCCACGGCTTCTTGTCGTGGATCTTCCCGGACAGGGTCTGGACGAGGGTGTCGACGTTCTTGCGGCGCCAGTCGCCCTTGTCCATGCCGCCGCCGTGGGTCTTGTAGGTGGCCTGGTCGGGGAACTCGCCGCCCTCGGGGTAGGGGTAGAAGTAGTCGTCGAAGTGGACGGCGTCGATGTCGTACTTGGCGACGACGTCCATCACGGCTCTGGTGGCCAGGTCGCGGACCTGCGGGATGCCCGGGTCGTACCACAGGCCGGTCCCGTACTTGCGGACCCAGTCGGGGTGCTGCCGGGCGGGGCTCTTGGGCGAGAGCTTCTTCAGGTCGTCCTGGCGGGACACGCGGTAGGGGTTGAACCAGGCGTGGAACTCCAGGTTCCGGGCGTGCGCCTCTTTGATCATGAAGGCGAGGACGTCGTAGCCGGGGTCCTTGCCCTGCGTGCCGGTGATCCACTGCGACCACGGCTCGTACGGGGAGGGGTAGAACGCGTCGGAGTTGGGGCGGATCTGCACGAACACGGCGTTCATGTTCATCGCGGCGGCGGTGTCGAGGAGCCGGGTGAACTGCTCGCGCTGCTCGGCGGCGGGGTCGGCGGTGTCCTTGGGCCAGTCGATGCCGGCGACGGTGGCGATCCACATGGCGCGCAGCTGCCGCGTCCGGCCGCCGTCGCCGGGCGCGGGGACGGCGGTGCATTCGGCCTCGGCGCCGGCGGTGACGGGGCCGCGGTCGCCGCTCTCGCCGCCGAGCGCGGGGATGCCGCAGCCGGCCAGCGCGCACGCCGCCGTTCCCGCCGCGAGGGCCGCCGTGATCCGGATCCTCAGTCGCGTTGCCATAGCGGCCCATTGTCACCTACCCGTCGCGGTGCTGCGTACGGAACGCGGATGCCCGTGTAATGCCCACCCGTCCCGTTTCGCCCGACCTCCGCGTTGCGATCATCGAACACACGTTCCATACTGGCCGGACGCTGATCGCTCAGACGTTCGAAAGTGGGTGGGGTGTGCGCTGGGATCATCTGCGGCTGGACGGCGACCCGGGCCCGGAGCCGCCGCTGATCGAGCGGCGGGCGGTGGCCCGCACGTTCGACACCCCCGAGTTCCGCGGCATGACCTTCTACGAGGTCCGCGCCAGGACGGTCGTGAACAAGGTGCCCGAGGCGTCCCGCATGCCGTTCCGCTGGACGATCAACCCCTACCGAGGCTGCTCCCACGCCTGCGTGTACTGCTTCGCCCGCAAAACCCACGAATACCTGGACATGGACGCGGGCGCCGACTTCGACTCGCGGATCGTGGTGAAGGTAAACGCGGCCGAGCGGGTCCGGGCGGAGCTGGCGTCGCCGCGGTGGCGGGGCGAGCACATCGCGCTGGGCGCCAACGTCGACTGCTACCAGCGCGCCGAGGGCCGCTACCGGCTGATGCCGGGCATCCTGACCGCGCTGCGGGACGCCGCGAACCCGTTCTCCGTCCTGACCAAGGGGTCGCTGATCCTGCGCGACCTGCCGATCCTGCGGGAGGCGGCCGGGCGCGCGGCGGTGAGCGCGGCGGTGTCGGTCGGGTCGGTCGACCCGGACCTGTGGCGGCTGGCGGAGCCGGGCACCCCGCCGCCGCGCCGTCGGCTCGCGGTGTGCACGGCGCTGAACGAGGCGGGCATCGGCTGCGGCGTCCTGATGGGCCCGGTCCTCCCCCACCTGTCGGACTCGCCCGCGCAGCTGGACGCGGCCGTCCGGCAGATCGCCGAGGCCGGCGCGACCTGGGTGTCGGCGATCACGCTGCACCTGCGTCCCGGCGCCCGGGAATGGTTCATGGCGTGGCTGCGCGCGCACCACCCGGAGCTGATCGTCCCCTACGCGCGCCTGTACGGGGCGGGCGCCTACGCGCCGCGCGAGTACCAGGACGACATCTCCCGCCGCGTCCGCGACCTGGCCGCCCGCTACGGCATCGGCGACCGTGCCGCACACCGCCCCGATCCCCCATCCCCACCGCCACCGCCGCCCGATCCCCCAAGGCAGCTCTCCCTCCTTTGACGGCACTCACCTGGGCGGACTGGCGGACGCCGCGGTGAACGGAAAATGGCGCCGTTGCGGCCGTCTACGGTGGGGCGGGTGACGATGGAGATCGATGAGGTCGAGGGGTGGCTGCGGGAGCGGCTGCCGGGGCTGGCGGAGGAGCACGGGGTGCCGGGGGCGGCGGTCGCCGTCGGCGCCGGGGGGCGGGTGGTCGAGGCCGCGGCGGGGGTGCTGAGCACGGCGACGGGGGTGGAGGCGACGGTCGACTCGGTGTTCCAGATCGGGTCAGTCACCAAGGTCCTGACGGCGACGCTGGTGATGGGCCTCGTCGCGGAGGGGCTGGTGGAGCTCGACGCGCCGGCCGGGGAGTACCTTCCCGGGTTCCGGGAGGCGACCGTCCGGCAGCTGCTGTGCCACACGGCCGGGTTCGAGGGGGACCTGTTCACCGACACGGGCAAGGGGGACGACTGCCTGGAGAAGTACGTGGATTTGCTGGCGGGAGTGCCGCAGATCTTCGAGCCCGGGGAGATGTTCTCCTACTGCAACGCGGGCTACTGCGTCCTCGGGCGGATCGTGGAGGTCGTGCGGGGCGAGCCGTTCGACCGGTGCATGCGCGACCACCTGTTCACGCCCCTGGGCATGACGCACGCGGCGAGCGATCCGTACGAGGCGATCCTGCACCGCGCGGCGGTGGGGCACCTGGGCGGGCGGCCCGTCCCGGTGTGGGCGATGGCGCGCTCGGAGGCGCCCGCCGGGTCGATGCTCGCCATGACCCCCCGCGACCTGCTGGCCTTCGCCCGGGCGCATCTCGCCGACGAGGGCCTGCGGGCCATGCGGGAGCCGCAGGTCGTCCTGCCCGACATCGGCTGGGGGACGGCCTGGGGCCTGGGCTGGGAGCTCTACGACCTGCCGGGCGGCCCGGTGTTCGGCCACAACGGCAACACCATCGGGCAGTCGGCGGTCCTGCGGGTCGACCCCGGCCGCGACGTGTCCGTGGCGGTCCTCACCAACGGCGGCGACCGCAGGCCGCTGATGAGGGAGATCCTCGGCAGGGTCGTCGGGACGCCCGCCGAGCCCGTCCCGGACCCCACGGCGCGCCCGGACGCCCGGCGCTGCGCGGGCGTCTACCGGTCGAGCACGAGCGAGACCACGGTGAGCGAGGACGAGCGGGGGCGGCTGTGGCTCGACCACGTCCCCCTCGGCCTGGCGGTGCAGGCCGGCGCCGAGCCGTACCGGACGGAGCTGCTCGGCTGGCGCGGGGACTCCCTGCTGCCCGCCGAGCCCGGCCGCGGGCCCGTCGCGTTCCTGGGAGATGACGGCGAGGGCCGCGCGCGCTACCTGCACACGGGCCGCGCGGACGCCCGCGCGGGCGTCCGCGCGGCCGGGCGAACCGGACGGGAGCGCGCCTGAGCATCGCCATCCCGGCTTAGCGTGGCGGCATGACCGATCACCTTTCCGAATGACGGGTGAGAGGAGTTGATGACGGTGGCGTCCGATCGCGCCGGCCTGTTCGACTACGACGCGGAGTTGCGGCGGCACAACGAGCTCTTCCGCGCCGCGGCCCGCGTCGGCTCGGGCGACCGTGTGCTCGACATCGGCTGCGGGACGGGCCAGTCCACGCGGGAGGCGGCCCGCGCCGCCGTCGAGGGAAGCGCGGTGGGCGTCGACACGTCCGCGCGGATGCTCGAGCGGGCCCGCCGGCTCAGCGGCGACCAGGGACTGTCCAACGTCACCTACGAGCTGGCGGACGCGCAGGTGCATCCGTTCCCGCCGGCGGGTTTCGACCTGTGCATCAGCAGGTTCGGGACGATGTTCTTCGACGACCCGGTCGCCGCGTTCGCCAATATCGGGCGCGCGCTGCGCCCTGCGGCGCGTCTGGCGCTGCTGGTCTGGCAAAGCCGCGACCGCAATGAGTGGGCCTCCGTGATCCGCCGGCCCGGCACCGCGCCCGCCGCCCCTGCCGCCGGCGGGCCGGACCCGTTCTCACTCGCCGACCCGGCCGTCGCCGGGGGCGTCCTGGCCGCGGCGGGCTTCGCGGACGTCGCCTTCACCGACGTGCACGAACCCGTCTACTACGGCCCCGGCAGCGCCGCCGCCTTCGACAACGTGCTCCGCCTCTGGGACGACGACGTGCTCGCCGGCCTGGACGCCGCGACGGTCGAGCACGCACGCGCGCGGCTGCGCGCCGCCCTCGCCGCGCACGACACCGGCAGCGGGGTGTGCTTCGACTCGCGTGCCTGGATCATCACGGCCCGCCGACGCTGACCTCGCCCGGTCCGTGCCCCGCCTCGGGGAGGGGCGGGCGGCGTTCGTCCGGGACGCGGGGGCCCTGCGGTGGACGGTGAGGCCGGTGCGGCCGGGGGCCAGGGCGGGGCGCAGGACGAGGTCGTCGTCGTAGTCGCCGCCCGACTCGGTCCGGTACGGGATGGGCGCGGCGGTGGGCAGGTCGCGCAGCCGCTCGTCGAGCGCGGCCGCGGCGGCCGCGGTGTCGGCGGGCCCGGCGCGGTCGGCGGAGGGGACGACCAGCGGCGGCAGGACGTCCATGCCGGTGTAGAACAGCGTGCCGTGCAGCAGGGGGAACAGGACGTCCTCGGCGTCGCCGTGGACGCCGCGGGGGCCCAGGCCGGTGGGGCGGGCGCCGGCGGTGGTGACGACCAGGGCGCGGCGCCCGGCCAGGCCGCCGGCGCCGTAGCGCTGGGTGCGGCCGCGGTCGTCGGTGACGCCGAACGCGAACCCCTGGACGAAGACGCGGTCGAACCAGCCCTTGAGGATGGCGGGCATCCCGAACCACCACAGCGGGAACTGCACGACCAGCGCGTCCGCCCAGGCGATCTTGTCCTGTTCGGCGCGGATGTCGGGGGCCAGGGCGCCGGCGGCGTGGGCGCGCTCGGACGCGGCGCCGACGACGAGCCGGTCGCGGGGGTCGTGGCCGAAGTCGGCGGGCCCGACGACCGGGTTCCACTCCATCGCGTACAGGTCGGAGTGGCGGACGCGGTGGCCCAGGCGCGCGAGGGTCGCGGCGCCGCGGTCGCGCAGGACCCCGTTGAGGGAGCGGCCCTCGGGGTGCGCGAAGACCCACAGGACGTTCATGGCTGTCTCCTTCCGATGTGCTGCGTGTCCGATGCTGCCGCGGCGGCGGGACGCCCACGAGTGGCCGGTCGGCCGAGATGTGTCAGGATCGGGCCATGATCGTGGTGCGGCATCGGGTGGCGGTGCTGGTGCGCGACGGGGTCCTGCCGCTGGAGCTGGGCCTGGTCCACCAGCTGTTCGGGCAGGCCCGCTCCGCCGCGGGCGCGCCGCTGTACGAGGTGGTGTCGTGCGCGGTGGAGCCGGGCGAGGTCGCGACCGACGCGGACTTCGCGGTGACGGTCGCCCACGGCCTGGACGCGGTCGCCGCCGCCGGCACCGTGATCGTCCCGGCGTCCCACACGCTGGACGAGACCCGCCCAGGCGAGGGCCCGGTCCCGGCGGCGCTGGCGGAGGCGGCGCGGCGCGGCGCGCGGATCGCCTCGATCTGCACGGGCGCGTTCGTGCTCGCGGCGGCCGGGCTGCTGGAGGGGCGCCGCGCCACCACGCACTGGATGTCGTGCGACCGGTTCGCCGCGATGTTCCCCGGGGTGCGGGTGGACGCGGCCGTCCTGTACACCGACGAAGGGAACGTGCTCACCTCGGCCGGGGAGGCGGCGGGCATCGACCTGTGCCTGCACCTGATCCGCCGCGACCACGGCGCCGCGGTGGCCGGGGACGTGGCGCGCCGCACGGTCGTGCCGCCGCACCGCGACGGCGGCCAGGCCCAGTTCATCGCGCGCCCGGTGCCCGAGCAGCGGCACGCGTCGACGGGACCGGCGCGGGCGTGGGCGCTGCGGCATCTGGACGGCCCGGTCACGCTGGCGCGGATGGCGGCGCGGGCCTCGATGAGCGTGCGGACCTTCACCCGCCGGTTCCGGCAGGAGACGGGCGTGTCGCCGCAGGTGTGGCTGACGGCGCAGCGGGTGGAGCGGGCACGGCGGCTGCTGGAGGAGACCGACCTGCCGGTGGACCGGGTCGCCGAGCGCGCCGGGTTCGGGACGGCCGCGTCGCTGCGCCAGCATCTGCAGGCGGCGGTCGGGGTGCCGCCCACCGCCTACCGCGCCACGTTCCGCGGCCGCTGACCCCCCAGGCGCACGGGGCCGCACGGGGCCGCACGGCGCGGCCGAGGGCGGGCGCGGCCCGGGGGCCGGGCGGTCAGGCGTGCTCGGCCCCGTCCAGGTCGACGGGGGCGGCGATGACGTCGACCATCGCGCCGTTGCGCAGCACCGTGATCGACAGCGGGCGCCCGATCGCCTCGGCGAACATCAGCCGCTGCAGCGACTGCGCGGTCGACACCGGCCGGCCGCCCGCGGTGAGGACCAGGTCGCCGCGGCGCAGCCCGGCCCGGTCGGCGGGGCTGCCGGGCACGACCTCCGCGACGCGCAGCGCCTCGTCCTGCCCGATCCGGGGCCGCAGCACCGCCGGGACCGGCACGGGCGCGGCGACCAGGCCGAGGAACGCGCGGCGGACCCGCCCGTCGCGGATCAGCGCGCCGATGATCCGGCGCGTGGTGGCGTTGATCGGCACGGCCAGCCCGAGCCCGAACCCCGCGACGGCGGTGTTGACGCCCACGACCCGGCCGTGGGAGTCGGCGAGCGCGCCGCCGGAGTTGCCCGGGTTGAGCGCGGCGTCGGTCTGGATCACGTCCTCGATGACGCGGACCACGGTGCCGGTGCGGGTCGGCTGCGACGTCGGCAGCGACCGGCCCAGCGCCGACACCACCCCGGCGGTCACCGACCCCGACAGGCCGAGCGGGTTGCCGACCGCGACGACGAGCTGCCCGACGACCAGCCCGTCGCTGTCGCCGAGCGTGACCGGGTCGGGGACGGGCCCGTCCGCGCGGACGACGGCCAGGTCCGACAGCGGGTCGGTGCCGACGACGGTGAACGGGGCGGTCGCGCCGTCGGCGAACGCGGCCTGCCCGCCGGTCGCGGCGCCGACGACGTGGGCGTTGGTGAGCAGGAACCCGTCGCCGGTGAACGCGACCGCGGACCCGGCGCCCTCGCCGCGCCGGTGCCGGACGCGCAGCGCCGCCACGCGCGGGGTCAGCTCGCGGGCGACGGCGGACACGACGCGGGAGTAGGCGTCCAGCGGCGCGTCGTCGTGGGGGTCGGAGACCATCGCACCTCCCGGATGATTACATCGTTACACGGTAACGACGGTCGGGGAAGGGGTGTTCCCGCCCGCCGCCCGGCCCGGTGCCTGCCGCCCGCGCGGCTCACGGGCCGTCCTCGCGCAGTTCTTCGCGCAGGACGCTGTACAGGACCTCGTCGCGGTACCGGCCGCCGAAGAAGCTGTAGCCGCGCATCACGCCTTCGCGGGTGAAACCCGCCTTCTCCAGGGCGCGCTGCTCGGCGACGTTGTCGACGTCGGTCTCGGCCTGGATCCGGTGCGCGAGGGTGTAGGCGAACAGGTACTCCACCAGGAGCCGCTGCGCGCGGGTCCCGGCGCCCCGCCCGCGCGCCTCGGGCATCAGCGAGATCCCGATGCTCCAGCACCACACCGGCCCGGCGGTGTGCATCCTCCGGTAGGAGACCAGCCCGAGCGGACCGCCGCCGCCCGGCCCGCCGTCGACCATGAGCGTGGCGGTGTCGTCGCCGAGCCAGCCGTCCTGCTCCCAGCGGCGGCGGAACCGCCGCGGGTCGCGCCACCCCTCCCACAGGAACGGGCCGCACAGGCCGGGGTCGGTCCGCAGCCGCTCGACGAACGGCAGATCCTCCTCGGCCACCGGCCGCAGTCGCACATGATCGTCCACGGGCCACACGGTAAGCCCGGCGCGCCCCGCCGGCCACCCGGTTCCGCCGATCACCGGCCGCGCGCGGGCCCGCCGCCGCGACGTCGTAGGGTGCGGGGCATGGAAGCCGCTCCGGGGACGGCCGCCGAGCCGGTCGTGGTCGAACGCGCGGACGGCGCCGGCGGCGAGCTGGTACTGCGCCGCGCCGGCGCCGACTACGAGATCATCAGCAACGGCGTGTTCCTCATGGACACCCGCAACGGCGAGTCCGAACGGCTCCTGGTCCGCGCCGCCCTCGACGGCCTCGACGGCCGCGCGGGCGCCGGCGGGCCCGCGCGGGTCCTGATCGGCGGGCTCGGCGTCGGGTTCTCCCTCGCCGAGGCCCTCGCCCTGCCCGGCGTCGCGCACGTCACCGTCGTCGAACGCGAGCCCGCCGTCATCGCCTGGCACCGGACCGTCCTGCGGCCCTGGTCGCGGGACGCGCTGGACGACCCCCGCGTCACCGTCCACAACGCCGACCTCCTCGACCTCCTCGACGTCCTCACCGCCCCGCCCGCCCCGGACGGCCCGGACGGCCCGCCCGCCCCGGACAGCCCGGACGGCCCGGACGGACGGTTCGACGCCCTGTGCCTGGACATCGACAACGGCCCCGACTGGACCGTCACCCCCGGCAACGCCCGCCTCTACGCCCCCACTGGCCTGGACCTGCTCGCCGCGCGCCTCACCCCGCGCGGGACGCTCGCGGTGTGGAGCGCCAACGCCGCGCCCGCCTTCGAGGCGCTCCTGCGGGACCGGTTCGCGCACGTGCGGGCACGGCCGGTGCCGGTGCCCCGCGGCGAACCCGACGTCGTCTACCTGGCCCGCGAATACCTGGCCCGCGAACCCGCCGGCCGGTGAGCGCCCTCCAGCCCGGCTCGTGACCCGCCCGACCGCACCGTAAGGCCCGTTCGCTAGGTTTCGACCTGACACCACACGTTTGGGAGGAACCGTGGCCACTGCCCACGCAGCCCGGCGGCGCCCCGCCGTCCTGGGCGACCTGCTGCCCGGCGCCCTCGCCCGCGACGCCGCGCTCGTCGCCGGCGCCGCCGCGTTCACCGGCCTCGCCGCGCAGATCGCGGTCCCGCTGCCCGGCACCCCCGTGCCGGTGACCGGCCAGACCTTCGCGGTGCTGCTCGCCGCCGCCGCGCTCGGCCCCGGCCGCGCCGCCCTCGGCATGCTGCTCTACCTGCTCGCCGGCATCGCCGGAATGCCCTGGTTCACCGACGGCGGCTCCGGGACCGGCGTCCCCACCCTCGGCTACGTCCTCGGGTTCGTGGCCGCCGCCGCCGTCGTCGGACGGCTCGCGCAGCGCGGCGGCGACCGCACCCCCGTCAAGACCGCCGCGACCATGCTGGCCGGGACGGCGATCATGTACGCGGCCGGCGTCCCCTACCTGATGGCGTCCCTGGACGTGGACCTCGGCCGCGCGCTCGACCTCGGCATGACGCCGTTCCTCGCCGGCGACGCGCTGAAGGTCCTGCTCGCCGCCGGGCTGCTCCCGGCCGCGTGGAAGCTCACCGGCGCCGACCGGGGCCGCGACGCCGACCGGGGCCAGGACCGGGGCCGGGGGCGCTGACGGAGCCCGCCCGGCGTGCCCGTCCGTCCGTTCCGCCCGAATAGGGCCCGGACGGACGGGCATCACCCACACAACCGGCGCCGACCGCACAATGTGGCGCACACCTCACCGCCCACCCCGCCCCCGCCCGTTTGAACAGGTTCAAATCTGTCGTACAGTGGGTCGCGTGAAGCTCGCCGTGACCGCACCGGACCGACTGTCCGTCCGCACCGTCCCGGTCCCCGACCCGGGCGACCTCATCGCACGGCTCCCGCACCCCGCCGCACTCGCCTGGATCCGCCACGGCGACGGCATCGTCGGCTGGGGCGAGGCCGCCCGCCTCACCCTCCCCGGCGGCCCCGACCGCTTCACCGCAGCCGCCCGCCTCCTGCGCGACCTGTTCGGCAACGCCGCCGTCGACGACCCCGTCACCGCCCCCGGCACCGGACCCGTCGCCTTCGGCTCCTTCGCCTTCGACCCCAAATCCCCCGACTCGGTCCTCATCGTCCCCCGCCGCGTCCTCGGCCGCCGCGACGGAACCGCATGGCTCACCACCATCGGCGACGACACCGACCCCCTCACCCTCACCACCCCGCCCCACACCCCCGCCGGCCTGCGCTGGTCCCAGGGCGCCCTCCCCGAACACGCCTGGAAGGACGCCGTCGCCACCGCCGTCACCCGCATCAGAGACGGCCGCCTCGGCAAAGTCGTCCTCGCCCGCGACCTCACCGTCCGCGCCGAGGCCCCCATCGACGCCCGCGTCCTCCTGCGCCGCCTCGCCCGCCGCTACCCCGGCTGCTACGCCTTCTCCTGCGCCGGCATGGTCGGCGCCACCCCCGAACTCCTCATCCGCCGCACCGGCGGCGACATCGAATCCCTCGTCCTCGCCGGCACCACCGCCCGCGGCACCGGCCCCGCCGACGACCGCGACCGCGCCGCCCGCCTCTTCGCCTCCGCCAAAGACCGCGAAGAACACCGCTACGCCGCCGACATGGTCCGCGACGCCCTCACCCCCCTCTGCGCCGAACTCACCGTCCCCGACCAGCCCGAACTCCTCACCCTCCCCAACCTCACCCACCTCGCCTCACCCGTCCGCGGACGCCTGGCCGCCGACCGCTCCGTCCTGGACGTCCTCGCCGCCCTCCACCCCACCCCCGCCGTCTGCGGCACCCCCACCGACACCGCCCTCGACCTCATCCGCGAACTCGAAGGCATGGACCGCGGCCGCTACGCCGGCCCCGTCGGCTGGGTCGACGCCCGCGGCGACGGCGAATGGGGCATCGCCCTGCGCTGCGCCGAACTCGACGGCACCCGCGCCCGCCTCTTCGCCGGCTGCGGCATCGTCGCCGACTCCGACCCCGCCGCCGAACTCGCCGAAGCCCGCACCAAATTCCGCGTCATGCGCGACGCCCTCCAAGGCCGCGACGCCCACTAACGCCGGGGACGCCCGCTAACGCCAGGACGCCCCCGCAAGACCGGCCCACCGCACCCGGTACGGTCGTCCACGACCCGGACCAGCACGAACCAAAGGAACACCAGCACCGTGGACGTCGAACGGACCGCCCTGCCCGGCATCGGCCTGCAACACGTCATGACCACCGGACGCGGCCGCCAGATCGGCGTCATCTCCCACCGCACCGGCCGCCGCGACCTCGTCATCTACGACAGGGAAGACCCCGACACCTGCATCGCCACCGTCGCCCTGTCCGCCGACGAGGCCAACGCCATCGCCGAACTCCTCGGCACCGGACGCATCGTCGAACACCTCGCCGAACTCCACCGCCAGGTCGACGGCCTCGTCACCGAGCAGATCCCCATCGCCCCCGGCTCCCCCTACGACGGACGCCCCCTCGCCGACACCCGCTCCCGCACCCGCACCGGCGCCTCCATCGTCGCCGTCGTCCGCCAAGGCCAGGTCATCGCCAGCCCACGCCCCGACTTCACCTTCACCGCCGGCGACATCATCGTCGTCGTCGGCACCGGCGAAGGCACCCGCGCCGTCGCCCAGATCCTCGCCGACGGCTGACCGCATGGACTCAGCCGTCCAGCTCATCGAACTCGGCGCCATCATCCTCGGCCTCGGCCTCCTCGGCGCCGTGTCCGTCCGCTTCTCCATCTCCCCCATCCCGCTCTACCTCATCGCCGGCCTCGCCTTCGGCTCCGGCGGCATCCTCCCCCTCACCACCAGCGAAGACTTCGTCTCCATCGGCGCCGAGGTCGGCGTCATCCTGCTCCTGTTCACCCTCGGCCTCGAATACACCGCCGACGAACTCGTCGCCACCCTCCGCACCTCCGCACCCGTCGGACTCGCCGACCTCGTCCTCAACGCCGCCCCCGGCGCCATCGCCGCCCTCCTGCTCGGCTGGGGACCCGTCGCCGCCGTCGCCATGGCCGGCGTCACCTACGTCACCTCCTCCGGCATCACCGCCAAAGTCATCGGCGACCTCGGCTGGCTCGGCAACCGCGAAACCCCCGCCGTCCTGTCCGTGCTGGTCTTCGAAGACCTCGCCATGGCCGCCTACCTGCCCATCCTCACCGCACTCCTCGCCGGCGCCGGACTCCTCGGCGGCGCCGCCGCACTCGCCATCGCCGCCGCCACCATCACCGCCATCCTCTTCGTCGCCCTCCGCCACGGCGCCCTCGTCGAACGCTTCGTCGCCTCCCCCAGCGAAGAGGTCCTCCTCCTCAAAGTCCTCGGCCTCACCCTCCTCGTCGCCGGCGTCGCCCAGCAACTCCAGGTCTCCGCCGCCGTCGGCGCCTTCCTCGTCGGCATCGCCCTGTCCGGCCCCCTCGCCCACACCGCCCAGAAACTCCTCAGCCCCCTCCGCGACCTGTTCGCCGCCGTCTTCTTCGTCTTCTTCGGCCTCCACACCGACCCCGGCGACCTGCCCCCCGTCCTCGGCGTCGCCGCGCTCCTCGCCGCCGCCGGCATCCTCACCAAACTCGCCACCGGCTGGATCGCCGCCCGCCGCGCCGGCGTCGCCACCACCGGACGCCTCCGCGCCGGCGCCGCCCTCACCCCCCGCGGCGAGTTCAACATCGTCATCGCCGGACTCGCCGTGAGCGCCGGCTCCAACGCCCGCCTCGGCCCCCTCGCCGCCGCCTACGTCCTCATCCTCGCCGTCGCCGGACCCGTCCTCGCCCGCGGCACCGAACCCCTCGCAGCCCGCCTCCGCACCCGCCGCGCCGCCCGCGAGCAGGGACCACACCACGCCCCGCAGACCGACGACGACGTCCCCGTCCCCACCACACGCACCACCGGAGACGCACGCACCGCCGACGACACGCAGGACGCCGCCGAACCCGCCTGACCCCTTATCCGGCTATCCGGCCGCCGGCTGGCAGCCCGGGCACCAGAACAGATTCCGACCCGCCAGCTCCGCCGCCGCCACCGCCGTCCCGCACACCAGGCACGGCAGCCCCGCACGCCGGTACACGTACACCTCGCCGCCGTGACCGTCCACCCGCGGCGGCCGCCCCATCGCCTCCGGCATATGCTCCGGACGCACCGTGTCGATCCGCCCCGCACGCACACCATCAGCCATCAACACCACCAGATCAGCCCAGATCCCCGCCCACTGCGCCGCCGTCAACCGCCGCCCCGGCAACCGCGGATCCACCCCCTGCCGGAACAGCACCTCCGCCCGGTAGATGTTCCCCGGCCCCGCCACCACCGACTGATCCATCAGCAGCACCGCGACCGGCGTCCGCGAACGCCCGATCCGCCGCCACGCCACCTCCGGATCCGCGTCCGCCCGCAGCGGATCAGGACCCAGCCGGTCACGCAGCAGCTTCACCTCACCCGGATCCAGCACCTCGCAGGTATTAGGGCCGCGGAGATCCGCGTACCCGCCCGCGCCCGACAACCGCAGCCGCACCACCCCTACAGGTGCGGGCGCGGGCCCCGAACCGAACACGTACTTGCCGTAAATCCCCAGGTGGACGTGCAACACCCGGTCCTCACCGAACTGGAGAAGCAGGTGCTTGCCATGCGCGTCCGCGTCCGCCAGCACCAGCCCGTCCAGCACCCCCGCACCATCAGCGAAACGCCCCTGCGGACTCGACGCCGACACGGGACGGCCGCCGAACATCCGCTGATGCTCGGCGGCCAGACGATGAATCGTGTGTCCCTCGGGCATGCCCACGGAGCATAGCCCCACCCGCCCTACCGCAGCGGCTCCCCCACCTCACGCATATGCCGCAGAGCCAGCCGGTACGACCCGACCACCCCCGTCTCCGCATACGACACGCCCACCTCCGCGCAATGCGCACGCACCAACGGCCGGACACGCCGCAGATTGCACCGCGGAACACTCGGGAACAGATGATGCTCGATCTGGTAGTTCAGCCCCCCGAACGCCCAGTCCGTCACCACGCCGCCCCGCACGTTCCGGGACGTCAGCACCTGCCGCCGCAAGTGACCCCACCGCTCCCCCGGCTCCGGCATCACCATCCCCTTGTGATTCGGCGCGAACACAGCCCCCAGATGCACACCGAACACCGCATGCTGCACCGCGATCAGCGCCAGCGCCTGACCCACCGGCAGCAACGCGAACGCCAGCGACAGATACCCCACCACGTGAGCCAGCAGCAGCCCGCCCTCCACGACCTGGTCACGCCGCTTCCGCCCCCGCAGGAACATCAGGCTCCCGACCTTCAGGTTCACACCCTCCAGCGTCAGCAGCGGAAAGAACAGCAACGCCTGATGCCGCGCCACCCACCGCAGCACACCGCGCTGCCGCCCCGCCTGCTCCTCCGTCCACGCCAGGATCCCCTCCCCCACGTCCGGGTCCTTGCCGACATGGTTCGGGTTGGCGTGATGCCGGTTGTGCTTGTCGCTCCACCAGCCGTGCCCCATCCCCAGCAGCAGATTGCCGAGCAGCAGCCCCAGCAGCCGGTTCCCGCGCGCCGTCCGGGCGATCTGCCGGTGCCCCGCGTCATGCCCCAGGAACGCCGTCCGGACCGCGATCACCGCCAGCGGGACGCCGAGCAGAACCGTCCACCAGCTCGCCCCCGCCCACGCGACCGCCCCCCAGACCGCCGCCGTGGCGACCAGATTCAGCCCGATGGCCCGCGCGTAGTAGCCGGGACGCCGCTCCAGCAGCCCGCTGGCGCGCACACGCCGCGCCAGCGGCGTGAAGTCGCTCCCGCCGCGGCCGGACTCCGCCGATCGCGAAACGGACGGGACGGGCGGGGCGGGCAAGGTCACGGCCATGAAACCTCCATGGGACGGAAGAGAATCGGACAACTCCCCGAGAGGCTACGGAGCGTGAATCCACGTCAGTAACCCGCTACGGAGCCATCCCCGATCTGGCTCCCAGGTCCCGGTCGCCGCACAGCGCCACCGCTCCCCGGGACCATCGCCCCTACCCTGACCACCGGCCGGGACACATCGGCCATATAGGGTCACAAGTCATGGACGACGGCACGCGATGGATCGAGCTGGACGGCGCTGTCAACGCCCGTGACCTGGGCGGCCTCCCCACCACAGACGGACGGACCACACGGCGCGGGCGCGTCCTGCGCTCCGACAACCTCCAGGACCTCACCGTCGCCGACGTCCGCCTCCTGCTCGACGACTACGGCCTGAAGAACGTCATCGACCTGCGCAGCGACGCCGAGGTCCGGCTGGAAGGCCCCGGGCCGCTGGCGCGGGTACCGTCCGTGACCGTCCACCAGCTGTCGCTGTTCCCCGAAGGCGGCCGCCACACCGACGTCGCCGCCGACACCGCCGACACCGTCGACGCCGACCGCGCGCTGCCCTGGCAGGAACGTTCCAGCGACGGCCCGGAGCAGGACCGCTCGCTCGGCCTCTACCTCGGCTACCTCACCGACCGCGGCGACTCGATCATCGCCGCCCTCCGCGTCATGACCCGCACCGACGGCTCGTCGCTCGTGCACTGCGCCGCGGGCAAGGACCGCACCGGCGTCGTCTGCGCCCTCGCCCTGGACGTCGCCGGCGTCACCCGCGAGGCGATCGTCGGCGACTACGCCCAGAGCGGCGAACGGCTGGAGGCCGTCCTGCGCCGGCTGCGCGCCAGCGACACCTACGCCGCCGACCTCGACTCCCGTCCGGCCGGCAGCCACCGGCCCAACGCGGCCCTCATGGAGAAGGTCCTCGCCCGCGTCGACGAGGAGTTCGGCGGGACGATCGGCTGGCTGTCCGACCACGGCTGGACACCCGACGACACCGAAGCCCTCCGCTCTCGACTGCTGACCTAGTTGTGGTTGTCGGTTTGTGGGCTGGAGGTAGTGCCCCAGCCCACGGCCTTTACGTTGTAAATTGAAGGCTGAGATAACTGACGGTGCGCGCAGCCCCGCGGTCAGGTGAGGGTGGTGCGGACGGCGGCGTGGGCGGCCTTGCGCATCTCGGCGTGCAGCACCGCGTTCGCGTCGCGGTCGGTGCGGGCCTCCACGATCCGCAGCCCCTCCCCCGCCATCGCCTTCGACAGGTCCGTCGGGGCGTCCAGCAGCCGGTACGGGATGGCGTGCGCGGCCGCGACCGCCTCCAGGTCGACCTGGTGCGGGGTGCCGAAGACCCGCTCGAACGGGCCCCGCAGCGCGGCCTGCGGCAGCAGCGAGAAGATCCCGCCGCCGCGGTTGTTCACCACGATGATCGTCAGGTCGGGACGCTGGTCCCGCGGGCCGACGATCAGGCCGTTCTGGTCGTGCAGGAACGCCAGGTCGCCGAGCAGCGCGAACGACCGGCCGCTGTGCGCCAGCGCCGCGCCGATCGCCGTCGAGACCAGGCCGTCGATCCCGCTCGCGCCGCGGTTCGCCATGATCCGGATGCCGCGGCGCGGCCGCATCACCTGGTCCAGGTCGCGGATCGGCATGCTCGCGGCCGTGAAGAGCAGCGACCCGCCCGGCAGCCCCGCGACCAGGTCGCGGGCCAGCCGCGGCTCGCTCACCCCCGGCACCGCGTCCAGGACCCCGTCGACCGCTGCGGCGGCGGCCATGTCGGCGGTGCGCCACGACTTCAGCCACGCGTCGTCGCCCGACACCACCGGGATCTCCACCTCCGGCGCGACCTGCGTCGCCGACCGGACCGGGTCGGGCCAGTGCGCCAGGTCAGGCGCCAGCACGATGTGCTCCTCGGCGCGGCGCAGCAGCGACAGCAGCGGACGCGACAGACCCGGCTTGCCCAGCGTCACCACCACCTCGGGACGGTGCCGCTCCACGAACTCCGGGACGCCCAGCAGGAAATGGTGCGACGACAGCGCGTGGTCGCCGTAACGGGCGTTGCCGTTCGGCTCGGCCAGCACGGGCCAGCCGGCCATCGACGCCGCCGCCACGTACCGCTTGACGTTGGACGCGCCGTCCCCCACCACGAGCACGCCCCGGCGCGTCGGCGGGACGTGCAGCACCGACCCCGGCGTAGCCGCCCGAACCTTCGTCCACGCGCCGGTGACGTCGCCGTCCAGCGGCTCGCACCACGTGTCGTCGCCGTCGGGGATCAGCGGCTCGCGGAACGCCGCGTTCAGATGCACCGGGCCCGGCACCGGCGCCTGCGCCAGCCCCCACGCGCGGCTCACCAGCGACCGCCAGTACGCCACCATCCCCGGACGGTTCTCCGGGACGCCGATCTCGGTGCACCACCGCACCGCCGTCCCGTACAGCTTCACCTGGTCGATCGTCTGGTTCGCGCCGGTGTCGCGCAGCTCAGGCGGACGGTCCGCGGTGATCACGATCAGCGGCACGCCCGACTCGTGCGCCTCGATCACCGCCGGATGGAAGTTCGCCGCCGCCGTCCCCGACGTGCACACCAAGGCCACCGGGCGCCCCGACCGCTTCGCCAGGCCGAGCCCGAGGAACGACGCCGACCGCTCGTCGATCCGCACGTGCAGCCGGATCCGGCCCGCGTCCTCGGCGGCCTGCAGCGCCAGCGCCAGCGGCGCCGACCGCGACCCCGGCGCGAGCACCGCGTCGGTCATCCCGCACCGCAGCAGCTCGTCCACCAGGACGGTCGCCAGCGCGGTCGCCGGGTTCACGGCGCCGCCTCGATCACCGCAGGCCCGCCCAGATGCGCCTGCGCCTCGGCGGCCCGCTCACGCCACCCGTCCGCCGGCGCCTCCCAGCGGCGCAGCGCCTCCTCGTCCACCACCGGCCGCCGCACCTGGATCTCACCCGCCACCGGCGCCAGCGGATCATCGACGACGTCGCCCTCCAGCAGCGACAGCGTCCCCAGCCCGCACGCGAACGGCAGCTCCGGCAGCGCCGCCGCCAGCGCCAGCCCGGCGGCCAGCCCCACCGACGTCTCCACCGCGCTCGACACCACCACCGGCAGCCCGCACGCCTCCGCGACCCGCAGCGCCGCCGCCACACCGCCCAGCGGCTGCACCTTCAGCACCGCCACGTCCGCCGCCTCCGCCGCCCGGACCTTCAGCGGGTCCTCGGCGCGGCGGATCGACTCGTCCGCGGCGATCGGGACGTCCACCCGCCGCCGCACCAGCGCCAGCTCCTCCAGCGTCGCGCACGGCTGCTCGGCGTACTCCAGCTCCCACCGGTCCAGCGTCCGGATCATCCGGGCGGCGTGCTCGACGTCCCACGCCCCGTTCACATCGATGCGGACCCGGCCCTCCGGCCCGAGCGCCGCGCGGACCGCCTCCACCCGCGCCAGATCGTCACCGTCGGTCTGGCCGCGCTCGGCGACCTTCACCTTCGCGGTGCGGCAGCCGGACTCCTTCGCCATCTCATACGCCCGCCGCGCCCCGACCGCCGGGATCGTCACGTTCACCGGCACCCGGTCGCGCACCGGCGCCGGCCAGCCCTCGAAAGCGGCCTCCCGCGCCGCGGCCAGCCACCGCGCGCACTCGGCGGGCCCGTACTCGGCGAACGGCGAGAACTCCCCCCACCCGGCGGGCCCCTGGACCAGGACGCCCTCCCGCCGCGTCACACCGCGGAACCGCGTCCGCATCGGGATGGAGTACACCCGCACCCGCCGAACCCCCTGACTGCCCGCCCAATCACCGTATTCCTGACCACACCGTAAGTTCGACCATTAGTAGTACCACGGGAAACGCGACCAATCGGGGTCGCGCTTCTCCAGGAACGAGTCCCGCCCCTCGGCGGCCTCGTCGGTCCCGTACGCCAGCCGCGTCGCCTCCCCCGCGAACACCTGCTGCCCGACGAGCCCGTCGTCGACCAGGTTGAACGCGTACTTCAGCATCCGCTGCGCCGTCGGGCTCTTCCCGTTGACCTTCCGCGCCCACTCCAGCGCCGTCGCCTCCAGCTCCGCGTGCGGGACGACCGCGTTCACCATCCCCATCCGGTGCGCCGCCTCCGCGTCGTACTCGTCGCCCAGGAAGAAGATCTCGCGGGCGAACTTCTGCCCGACCTGCCGCGCCAGGTACGCCGACCCGAACCCGCCGTCGAAGCTCGCCACGTCCGCGTCGGTCTGCTTGAACCGCGCGTGCTCCCGGCTCGCGAGGGTGAGATCGCACACAACGTGCAGGCTGTGCCCGCCGCCCGCCGCCCAGCCCGGCACCACGCAGATCACGACCTTGCCCATGAACCGGATCAGCCGCTGCACCTCCAGGATGTGCAGCCGCCCCGCCCGCGCCGGGTCGATCGTGTCGGAGGTGTCCCCCTCGGCGTACCGGTAGCCGTCCTTGCCCCGGATCCGCTGGTCGCCGCCCGAGCAGAACGCCCACCCGCCGTCGCGCGGGGACGGGCCGTTCCCCGTCAGCAGCACGCACCCGATGTCGCTGGACATCCGCGCGTGGTCCAGCGCCCGGTACAGCTCGTCCACCGTGTGCGGGCGGAACGCGTTGCGCACCTCGGGCCGGTCGAACGCCACCCGGACCGTCCCGTGGTCCACCGCGCGGTGGTAGGTGATGTCGGTGAAGCCGAACCCCTCGACCTCTTTCCACGCGTCCGCGTCGAACAGCTCCGAGACCATGACTCCCTCTCCCGTCGGGATCGCGCCGCCGGCGCCGCCCCGGGGGGCGCGGCGCTCCGGGTCCCATTCAACCGCCCCCGGGTTTGAACGCGTTCAGCGGGGTCGTCTACCCTGATCAGATCATGGATCGCCCGCTGCACGCCGCCGTCCTGCCGCCCGGCCCGCCCCTGCTGCGGGCCCTGGCCGGCGCGCTCGACGGCGGCCCCGCGATCTGCCCCCTCTCCCCCGACCTGCCCGAGCCCGCGCTCCGCGACCTCCTCGACGCACTCGCCCCGGACGCGATCCGCACCCCGGGCGGCCTCGCCCCGCACCGCCCCCGCGGCGGGCCCGTCCCCGTGAACGCCGACACCGCCGTGCTCATCGCCACGTCCGGCTCCACCGGGACACCCAAGTTCGTCGAGCTCTCGGCCGCCGCGCTGCGCCACTCCGCCGCCGGCACCCTCGACCGCATCGGCGCCGCGCCCGGCGACCGGTGGCTCTGCTGCCTGCCCACCAGCCACATCTCCGGCGTCCAGGTCCTCGTCCGCGCCCTCGTCGCCGGAACCGACCCGATCATCGTCCCGCGCTTCGACACCGCCGCCATCGCCGCCGCCGCCGCGGAACGCCCGCATATCTCGCTCGTCCCGACGCAGCTGCGCCGCCTCCTGGACGCCGGGACCGACCTCTCCCGGCTCGGCGCGATCGTCCTCGGGGGCGCGGCGGCCCCGCCCGGCCTGCTCGCCGAGGCCCGCGACCGCGGCGCCCGCGTGTTCACCACCTACGGCATGAGCGAGACGTCCGGCGGCTGCGTCTACGACGGGACGCCGCTGCCCGGCATGCGCGTCGCGCTCGGCGACGGCGGCCGGATCCGCCTCGCCGGCCCGTCCCTGTTCACCGGCTACCGGCTGCGGCCCGAGCAGACCGCCCAGGTCGGCGAAGGGGCCAGGGACGGCGAATGGTTCGTCACCCAGGACCTCGGCGCGCTGGAGGACGGCAGGCTCCGCGTCCGCGGCCGGCTCGACGACGTGATCAACACCGGCGGGGAGAAGGTCGTCGCGGGCGAGGTCGCCGCCGCGCTGTCCCGGCACCCGAAGATCCGCGACGTCGTCGTGGTCGGACGCCCCGACCCCGAATGGGGCGAGCGCGTCACCGCCGTCGTGGTGCCCGCGCCAGGCCCGTCCGGCGCGCCCGGCGCCACCGGCGGCTCCGGCGGGCCCGAGCTGCGGGAGCTGCGCGCCCTCGTCCGCGAGACGATGCCCGCCTACGCGGCGCCGCACGAGCTGGAACTGGTGGACGCCATCCCGCTGCTGGCGTCCGGCAAACCCGACCGCGCCCGCCTCCGCACCCCCTGACCCCGCCCGCGCGCGCATGGCCCGGTGATCACTGGGGACAGGACGACCATGGCGGCACAGCGCGGCGAACGGCGCGAAGAGCAGCGCGGCGAGCAGGGGAAAGGGCCGGAGAACGAGAGCCGGCTCACCGTCGCGCTCGCGTTCGCCGCCAACCTCGGCATCGCCGTCGCGAAGATCGTCGCGGCGCTGATCACCGGGTCGGCGTCGATGGCCGCCGAGGCCGCCCACTCGGTCGCCGACACCTTCAACGAGGTGCTGCTGATGGCCGGGCTGCGCCGCAGCGGCCGGCCCGCCGACCGCCGCCACCCCCTCGGCTACGGCAAGGAGCGCTACATCTGGACGCTCCTCGTCGCCGTCGCGATCTTCGGGATGGGCGCGCTGTTCTCCTTCTACCAGGGCATTCAGACCCTCGCGGGCCACCGCGAGGACGCCGAGGCCGGCACGATCGTCGGCTACGCCGTCCTCGCGGTCGCGTTCGTCCTGGAGTCGGTCTCGTGGCAGCAGGCCGTCCGGCAGGTCCGCGCCGCCGCCCGCGCCGACGACCTCCCGCTGCGCGCCTACATCCGCCGGACCGACGAGCCCACCTCCGTCAGCGTCCTGCTGGAGGACTCCGCGGCCCTCGTCGGCCTGATCATCGCGTTCGGCGGCCTGGGGCTGCACCACCTGACCGGCTCGGCGGCCTGGGACGGCGCCGGATCGCTCCTCATCGGCGTGCTGCTCACCGCCGTCGCGCTCGTCCTCGGCCGGATCAACCTCAACCTGCTGATCGGCACGCAGGCCGACCCGAGGCTCGTCGCCGACGTCCGCGCCCGCCTCGGCGCCGCGCCCGAGATCGACTGGGTCGTCGACATCGTCACCGTCACGTTCGGCGCCGACCGCGTCCTCGTCTGCGCCCGGCTGGACTTCCGCGACTCCCTCACCGCCGGCGACGTCGAGCACGCCTGCGTGCGGATGGCGCACGACCTGCGCGCGGCGCACGAGGAGATCGACGAGGTCTTCCTCGAACCCGTCCCCCGCGACGACCCTGAGCTGCGTGAACGCGTCATCGCGCGGTACGGTCGGACATTGCGCCCCAAGCGCCCGGAGTCGGAATGATTTACCGTGATTTGCCACCCGCCCCGGCCCTTTACGCAGTAAGGTAACGGCCGTTCGGACCGTCCCGTGTGAAACGACCCGGTCCGGGCACCACGACCTTCTGGATCGCTCCTGCACGGTCCGCGCCGGACCGCCGATCCCGGGGCGTCGGGAACAAGAACCCCTTCGTGCGACGTTCCGTTAAGTGCGTGCGCCACCAGCGAACACAATCCGCGCGCCGTACTCACACCACCGAAGGGAGGGGGGTGTCCCCATGCCGCGAAGCGCCGTAGAGACCCCGCTCACGGAGTCGCCGAGCCCCGCGCTCGACGACCTCCTGAAGCGTGGCCACGCCCAAGGGCGCCTCTCGCTCGACGAGGTGAGGGGGGCCTTCGACGCCGCGGGCATCAGCCCGGCCCAGGGCCGCTCCATCCTGCGCGAGCTGTCCGAGGCCGGCATCAGCCTGGCCGGCGAGTCCGACGCGGTCCGCAAGATGGCCGCGGCGGCCGACCACGACGGCGGCGACACCGCCCAGGCGACCCCCGGCACGGCGAGCGCGCCCGGCGCCGCGAAGCGCGCCGCACGCAAGACCGCCGCCAAGCCCTCCCGCACGGCCGCGAAGAACGGCGCCGAGGACGACACGGCCAAGAACGAGGCGGTCAAGAACGGCGCGAAGGGCTCCCAGAAGGGCGCCGCGAAGCCCGCCGACGGGGACGCCCCCGACGAGGGTTTCGAGGTCACCGAGGTCGAGCCCGCCGACGCGGACGCCGACGCCGGCGCCGACCTGGACGACCAGTCGACCGTCATGGGCGACTCCGTCCACACCTACCTCAAGGCCATCGGACGCCGCCAGCTGCTCACCGCCGACCAGGAGGTCGAGCTGGCCAAGCGCATCGAGGCCGGCCTGTACGCCGAGCACAAGCTGGAGACCGAGGCCCTCTCCCCCGCCGCGCGCGCCGACCTGGAATGGGTCGCCGCCGACGGCCGCCGCGCCAAGGCCCACATGCTGGAGGCCAACCTCCGGCTCGTGGTGTCGGTCGCCAAGAAGTACTCCGACCGGGGCCTGTCGCTGCTGGACGTCGTCCAGGAGGGCAACCTCGGCCTGATCCGCGCCGTGGAGAAGTTCGACTACTCCAAGGGCTACAAGTTCTCCACGTACGCGATGTGGTGGATCCGGCAGGCGATCCAGCGCGGCTTCGCCGACTCGGCCCGCACGATCCGGCTGCCCGTGCACGTCCTGGAGATGCTGAGCAAGCTCAGCCGCGTCGAGCGCGACATGCACCAGCGGCTCGGCCGCGAGCCCACCCCGGAGGAGCTGGCCGTCGAGCTCGACAAGAGCCCCGAGCAGGTGCGCGACCTGCTGCGCACCAGCCGGCAGCCGATCAGCCTCGACTCCACCATCGGGGAGGACGGCGAGACCCGCATCGGCGACCTCATCGAGGACACCGACAGCCCCGAGGCGTCCGAGCTGGTGGACCGGCAGCTCATGGCCGACCAGCTGCGCCGCACGCTGGACATCCTGTCCCCGCGCGAGGCCAAGATCATGGCGATGCGGTTCGGGCTGTACGACGGGACGCCCCGCACCCTCGACGAGATCGGCAAGGCGCTCGGGCTGACCCGCGAGCGGATCCGGCAGCTGGAGAAGGAGTCGCTGTCGAAGCTGCGGCACCCCAGCAACGCGCGCCCGCTCCTCGACTTCGCCGTCTGACACGCGCGCCGCGACGCGCGTCCCGCGCAACAGAAGGCCCGCCGGACCGTGACCGGTCCGGCGGGCCCTTTCACGCGCCGCCTACCGCGGCCTACCGCTGCCCTGACGGGCAGTCGCTGACGGCGAACGCCAGGAAGTGGGTGATCTCCTCGGCGCTGAAGTTGTCGTCGGAGCCCACCACCAGCGTGCACTCCCCCGACGCCAGGCGCGGCCCCCAGCCCATCGCCTCCAGGTTCTGGACGGGCCTGGACGCGCGGCCGAGATCGCCGACGAGCCGCTTGGTCACCGGCCGGTACGGCCCGCCCTCGGCGAGGCCGTCCCGGCGCAGGACGTCGGTCGCGCCGCGTGTGTCGAACTCGTAGAGCCGGACCCGGTAGCCGACGCCCTGGAGCCACGACCGCTCCAGCGCCAGGAACCGGTGCCCGTCGATCGCGAGGATCTCCGAGACGCCGGTGTCGGTCGCCCCGTCCGGCGGCACCGGCCTCGCCGGGAGCCTGTCGATGAGGTAGGCGTACTGCGCGCGGACCTGCCCGCTACGGCTCCACAGGGTGAGCCTGGCCGGGGCGCCGCGCTCCACCGTCGGCGGTTCGCCGTCCTCGTAGCGCGGGCCTTCGACCATCGCGGCGATCCCGTGCGGTGTGAAGGTCAGGCCCTCGATCCCGAAGTTGCGGCGCGGCCCGCGGCGCGTGTCGGTCTGCTTCAGGTTCCCCGGGAGGCGCACGTCCCCGCGGTGGCGGCCGTCCCGTCCCGCCCACCGGACGGACAGGTCGGACACCGGGATGTCCGCGTGGGTCTCGTCCGGGCGGTCGCCCTCGTTGCCCCACAGCACCCGGCCGCTGCGCGGGTCGTAGCGGATCGACTCCGGGTCGGCCGACTCCGGCTTGGCGTAGCCCGGGTAGGGGCTGCCGTCCCGCCGCGTCAGGGTCTGGACGCCGGAGATCCTCACGCCGGTGAACGCGCCGGTGGACGGGTCGATGTCCAGCCGGCCGGTGTAGAAGCGGGCCGGGTCGTAGCGCCACCGGTCGTCGGAGATCAGGTACCAGGTGCCGGTGCGCGGGTCGCGGTCGATGCCCGACACGCCCCCGAACGTGGTGCCCTTGAACGTCATCTTGTGCGGCAGGCGCCGCTCGCCCAGGAACCGCGTGATCCGCAGCCTCCGCTGCGGCTGCGCGTCCGCCCGTTCGGCGGCCGTTCCGTTCGTCGCTGTGCTCGCCTCGCTGGCGGCGTCCGCCGCCGGACGCCCGTCCGCGACCGCCGGGACGGCCATCACCGCGAGGACCGCCGCGCCCGCCGCGATCCCGCGCCACAAAGCCTGTTGCCCGTTCACCTGGCTACCATCACCCTTCGGATACGAGTCAATTCCGTGCGTAACGTACTCGTATTCAATATCACGCTGGGTGATCGATAGATATTCCTCCGTCAATCGGCGTGGCGGAACTCCAGGATGGCCACGCCCATCAGGGCGACGCCCATGCCGAACACGATCGCGATCTCCAGCCAGACCGGAACGACCCAGCCGTTCCACGTCACGCCGGGGTTGAACGTCCTCTGCAGCGCGGGCGAGAGGTCCAGGCGGGAGAAGACCGCCTGGCGGAGCGGGTCGACGGCGTAGGTGAGCGGGTTGAAGCGGGTCAGGACGGTCAGCCACGTGGGCAGCCCGTTCAGCGGGTACAGCGCTCCCGACAGGAACATCATCGGCATGACGGCCATCTGCATGAGCCCGAAGAACGACTGCATCTGCTTGATCCGCGCCGCCATCATGACGCCGAACGCGGTGAGCGTGAACGCGCAGAGGAACATCAGGCCCAGCAGCTCGGCCATGAGGCCCGGGTCGTAGGGGACGCCCGCCAGGCCCGCGAGCGCCAGGATCACGGCGCCCTGCACGGTGGCCACGAGCGCGCCGGCGACGCACTTGCCGACGACGATGGCGCTGCGGCTGACGGGGGCGACGAGCATCTCGCGCAGGAACCCGAACTCGCGGTCCCACACGATCGACCCGGCGGAGAACATCGCGGTGAACACCACCGACATCGCGCACACGCCCGGGAAGACGAACGTCTTCAGGTCGACGTCGCCGTGCGTCCCGCCGCCGGTGGCCATCAGGTTGGACAGGCCGGTGCCCATGACCAGCAGCCACAGCACCGGCTGGACGAGGTTGGACAGCATCCTCGGCTTGTCGCGCCAGAACCGGATCAGCTCCCGGTGCAGGACGATCTTCACGGCGCGCAGGTCCTGCCGCAGGCCCGGCTCGGGCACCCGCACGCGGACGACGTCGACCGGACGCGCCGTCCCGCCCGCGGCCGGACCGGGCGCGCCGCCGGCACCCGCCCCGCCGGCACCCGCCCCGCCGGCACCCGCCCCGCCGGCGCCCGCCCCGCCGGCGCCCGCCCCGTTGGAAACCGGCCCGCTGGAAACCGGCATGGTCATCTCCTCATCGCGCGCATGGTCATCCGCAGGCGGTCGCTCGACCCGGCCTCGGCGTCGCGGATCGTCGAGCCGGTGAACGACATGAACACGTCGTCCAGGGACGGCCGGGACACGCTCACCGACCGGATCGGGACGCCGAGCCCGGCGAACAGCCGCGGCACGAACGCCTCGCCGGACGCCACCGGGAACGCGACCGCGCCCTCGGACATGACCGCGTCGAGGTCGAACCGCTCCTTGAGCGCGGCGATCGCGGCCTCGTCGTCGGCGGTCTGGATGCGGACCCGGTCCTTGCCGACGCCCGCCTTGAGCGCCTCGGGGGTGTCCAGCGCCACGATCCGCCCCGAGTCCATGATCGCGATGCGGTCGCAGAACTCCGCCTCGTCCATGTAGTGGGTGGTCATGAAGATGGTGATCTCCTCGGCGGCCTGGAGCTGCCGGATGTAGTCCCAGATGGACGCGCGGGTCTGCGGGTCGAGGCCGACGGTCGGCTCGTCCAGGAACAGCACCCGCGGGGAGTGCAGCAGGCCGCGCGCGATCTCCAGGCGGCGCTTCATGCCGCCGGAGTAGGTCTGCGCGAGGTCGCGGCGCCGCTCCCACAGCCCGACCATCTCCAGCACCTGCCGGATCCGCTCGCCCGTGACGGCCCTCGGCACCCCGTACAGCTCGGCGTGGAAGCGCAGGTTCTGCTCGCCGGACAGGTAGCCGTCGAGCGTCGTGTCCTGGAAGACGAGGCCGATGTTGCGGCGCACGCTGTCGCGCTCGGACACCACGTCGTGCCCGGCGACGCGCGCCCGCCCGCCGCTGGGCTTCAGCAGCGTGCAGAGCATGTTGATCGTGGTCGACTTGCCGGCGCCGTTCGGGCCGAGGAACCCGAAGACCTCCCCCGGGCGGACGGTGAGCTCGATCCCCCGCACGGCCTCCACGTCGCCGAACCGCTTGGTCAGGCCGTCGACCTCGACGGCGGGTCCCCCGTCCGGCATCGGGCCTCCCTCTCCGCGCTGTCGCGGCATATTGTGGACCGTCCAACGGTAGGACTATCCTATCTCTCACGTCAAGAGAGATAGGACGCGCCAAGCGAACCCGAGGGAGGGGCACGTGGAGGACCGGCCCGACCCGCTGCACGAGTCGCCCACCTACCTGATGTTCGAGCTGATGAGGCTCGCGCGGCGCACCTCGGCGCGCCTGTTCCCCGGACGGTTGCGGCTGCCGCACATGCTCGTGCTGGAATGCGTGGCGCGGCTCGGGCCGCTGTCGCAGCGCGAGGTCGCCGGGCACCTGCGGATGGATCCCGGCGACCTGGTCGGCGTCGTGGACGCGCTGGAGGAGGCGGGCAGCGTCCGGCGCCGCCGCGACCCCGACGACCGCCGCCGGTACGCGCTGGAGGCCACCGAGGACGGCCGGCTCGCCCTCGGCGCGAGCCTGGACGACCGCGCCCGCCTCAACGCGACGCTGTTCGAGCCGCTGTCGCCGGACGAGCTGCGGCTGCTCAAGGACCTGATGCTGCGCGTCCTCGCCCACCACGACCAGCGGTTCGCCTGCCCCGCGTCCCGCGAGCCGGGTCAGGACGCGGCGGCGGGAACCGCGGGGCGCGACCGCGCCTCGTCGTAGCGGCGCAGGACCAGCCGCGCGACGGCGGCGTGCGCTCCGATCGGCGCGGCGACCGCGTCGGCGCCGCAGGCCGTCATCCGGTCGTGGAACCGGCCGGGAGCCAGCAGGTAGGACGCCACCGCGACACGGCGCGCGCCGTCCCGCCGCACGGCCGCCACGACCTCGTCGAGGGACGGTGCGCCCGCGGCGACGAACCCGACCGGGACGGGCCGGCGCAGCCTCCGCGCCAGCAGCCGCGCGGCGGCCCGCACGTCGGCGGCGCCCGCCGGGTCGGCGGACCCCGCCGCGCCGAGGACCACGGCGTCCGGGCGGCGCGGCGGGAGCACTGCGGCCGGCCGAGCGGCCGGCGCGTCGGCCGGCCGTGCGGCGAGCGCATCGGCCAGTCGATCGGTGAGCGCATCGGCCAGTAGGGCGTCCGGGCCGAGCGGGCGGGCCGTCGCCGCGTCCGGCAGCAGCCGCCTCGCCCGGCCCGGGACGTCGGCCAGCGCGTGGTGGCCGCGCCCCAGCAGCAGCGGGACGACGACCACCGGGCCGTCGCCGTCCAGGCCGCCGGCCGCCTGCTCCAGCGACGGCGCCGACAGCTCGCCATACGCCTCGACCACCCGCAGACCGGGACGCAGGGCCCGCACCAGGGCGAGCAGGTCCCGGACGGCGGCGGGCCCGGCCGGGTCGCGGGTGCCGTGCGCGACGGCCAGCAGGACGGGGTCAGCCACCGGCGCCCGCCGGGAGCCGCTCGGCGAGCCGCGGATCGCACGCCAGCCGGTAGCCGCGCTTGACGACCGTCTCGACGATCCCGGGACGGCCGAGGCCGCGCCGCAGCCGCGCCACCGCCATCTCCACCGCGTGCTCGTCGGCCTGCGGCCGCGCCTCCCCGGCGGGGGCGAGGCGGCCCGGCAGGGCGCCGCACAGCTCCGCCCGCGACACCACGTGCCCCGGCCGCCGCGCGAGCGCCCGCAGGATCGCCATCGGCGCGGGCGCGATCGGCCGGAGCAGCCCGTCCAGGACGACGGCGTGCCCGCGCAGCTCCAGCGCGCACCCGCGCACCGACAGCCGCCGCGACCGCCGCGCCGGCAGGTCCGTCACCAGCGCCCGCACCAGCGCACCGAGCCGCGCCCGCTCCGGCTGGACGGTCGGGACGCCCCGGCCGGTGAGCGCCCGCGCGGTGACGGGCCCGACGCACGCCGCCACGACGTGGGCGCGCAGGGCGTCCAGCAGCGGCTCCGCCAGCCCGTCCTCGGCGGCGACGGCGAGCGTCTCGGCGACCGCGGGCGCGCTGGTGAACGTGATCGCGTCGATCGTGCCCGCGACGGCCTGGCCGACGAGCCGGCGCAGCGGCGTCGGGTCCTCGGTCCGCGACCACCGGTACACCGGGACCTCGATCACCTCGGCGCCCGCGCCGCGCAGCGCCGCGGTCAGCTCCGGCTGCCGCTCCCCGTACAGCTGGACGGCGACCCGCGCCCCGTTCAGGTCCTGCCGCAGCAGGTGCTCGGTCACCTCGGCGAGCCCTTCCGAGTCCGGCGACCAGCGCTCGTGCAGCCCCGCCGACCGGATCGCGCCGCGCGCCTTCGGGCCGCGCGCCACGATCGCCGCCTCGGCGAGGCGGGCGACGAGCGCGTCCCGCGTGCCCTGCCCGTCGGCCGACTCCAGCCAGGCGCGGAACCCGATCCCGGTCGTGACGACCACGTGGTCGAGCGGCCCGGCCGCGCACGCCCGGGTCGCCTCCAGCAGCTCGGCGTCGTCGTCGAGCGGCGCGACGCGGATGGCGGGCGCGAGCACGACCCTGGCCCCGCGCCGCTCCAGGAGCGTCGCGAGCTCCTCGTGGCGGCGGGCCGCGGTCACCCCGACGGCGAAGCCCGCCAGCGGCTCGGCGAACCCGGCCGACGGCTCACTGGCGGTGCTCATCGGTGAGCGCCACCTCCACGCGGTCGCCGGCGCGGCGGACCGGGAACGCCGGCAGCGCCACGCGGGGATCGTCCAGGCAGGCCCCGGTCCGCAGGTCGAACACCTGCTTGTACATCGGGGACGCGACGGTCGGCGCGCCGTTCCGGGTGCCGAGGATGCCCCTCGACAGGACGTGGGCGCCGCTGAACGGGTCGAGGTTCGACAGCGCGTACAGGGCGCCGTCGAACGTCCGGAAGATCGCCACCTGCGTGCCGTCGAGCATCGCGCAGACGCCCCGCTCCGGGGTCAGGGTCGCGTAGGAGCAGACGTCGGACCAGCGGACGGCGCCCCTGGTGATCGTCGCTTCGGATGTCCTGGTCGCTTCGGGTGTCACGGTCGCTTCGGGTGTCCTGGTCATCGGCGCGGCAACCTCCCTGGCGGGTACGGGTCGATGGTTCGATACTCGGCGGGGGCCGTTTCGCGGTTGGGTCCCGCTTGTCACCTCTGTGTTAAAAGCCGCTCACCTCAAGGCGCGGAGCGCTCGGGGTGTGTGTGGGGTCGTCGCCCCTGGCTGGGCAGGGGTGCAGGCGGACGGCGCAGACCTTGAACTCCGGCATCCGCGACACCGGGTCGAGGGCCGGGTTGGTGAGCAGGTTCGCGCGGCCGTCCCCCGCCCAGTGGAACGGCATGAACACCGTGTCGGGACGGATCGTGCCGGTGAGCCGCGCCTGGACGGTCGCGGTGCCGCGGCGGCTCTCGACCCGCACGCGGGCTCCGTCCTCGATGCCGAGGCGTCCGGCCAGGTCGGGGTGCAGTTCCACGAACGGGCCGGGCGCGGCCTCCGCCAGGGCCGCGACGCGCCTGGTCTGCGCGCCCGACTGGTACTGCGCGAGGACGCGGCCCGTGGTCAGGTAGAGGGGGTAGTCGGCGTCCACGTCCTCGGCGGCGCCGTGGTGGTCCACCGGGACGAACCGGGCCCGGCCGTCCGGTGTGGGGAACCGGTCCAGGTAGGGCCTCGGCGTGCCGGGATGGTCTTCTGCCGGGCAGGGCCAGAACACGCCGCCCTCGGCCTCGACGCGGTCGTAGGTGATGCCGGAGTAGTCGGCGATCCCGCCCGCGCTCGCGCGCCGCAGCTCGGCGAACACCGCCTCCGGGTCGGCGCTCCACTCCCCCGGCGCGTCCAGCCGCCCGGCGAGCGCGGTGATGATCTCCAGGTCGGTGCGGACGCCGTCCGGCGGCGGGACGGCCCTTCGCCGCCGCAGCACCCGGCCCTCCAGGTTCGTCATCGTCCCCGACTCCTCCGCCCACTGCGCGGCGGGCAGGACCACGTCGGCGAGCCGCGCGGTCTCCGACGGCACGACGTCGGCGACGACCAGGAGGTCGAGCGCGCCGAGGCGTTCCTCCACGTGCGCGGCGCGCGGCGCGGACACCGCCGGGTTCGACCCGAACAGCAGCAGCGCCTTCGGCCCGTCCGGGGTCCCGAGCGCCGACAGCAGCTCGTACGCCGAACGTCCCGGCCCGGGAAGGGTCTCGGGGGCCACGCCCCAGACGCGCGCGACGTGCGCGCGTGCCGCCGGGTCGTCGATCCGCCGGTAGCCGGGCAGCTGGTCGGCCTTCTGCCCGTGCTCGCGTCCGCCCTGCCCGTTGCCCTGCCCGGTCAGGCACCCGTACCCGGAGCCCGCGCGGCCGGGCAGCCCGAGCGCGAGCGCCAGGTTGATGAAGCCGCTGACCATGTCGGTGCCGCGCGCGTGCTGCTCGGCGCCCCGCGCGGTGAGGACGTGGGCGCGGCGCGCGCGGGCCAGCAGCCGGACGGCCTCGCGCATCGCCGGGACGGGCACGCCCGTGATCCGCTCGACCCGGTCGGGCCAGTAGGCGTTCACGACCGTCCGGACGGCGTCGAACCCGGCGGTGCGCGCGGCGATGTAGCCCTCGTCGGCGAGGCCCTCGGTGATCGCCAGGTGCAGCAGCCCGTTGGCCAGGGCGATGTCGGTGCCGGGCGCCGGCTGCAGGTGCAGGTCGGACTGCCGGGCGGTGGCGGTGCGGCGCGGGTCCACGACGATGAGCGCGCCGCCCGCGTCCCGCATCCCGGTCAGGTGCCGCATGAACGGCGGCATCGTCTCGGCGGGGTCGCCCGCCAGCAGGATCGCGCCGGACGCCGCCAGGTCCGTGACCGGGCCGGGCAGGCCGCGGTCCATGCCGAACGCCCGTCCGGACGCCGCCGCGGCCGACGCCATGCAGAACCGCCCGTTGTAGTCGATCTGGGACGTGCCGAGCGCGACGCGCGCGAACTTCCCGAGCAGGTACGCCTTCTCGTTCGTCAGCCCGCCGCCCCCGAACACCGCGACGGCGTCCGGGCCGTGCAGCGACCGCAGCCGCGAAGCCCCGGCGGCGACGCGGTCGAGCGCCTCGTCCCACGTGCAGGGTTCCAGCGGCGCGCCCTTGCGGCGGCGCGTCATCGGCGTCCTGAGCCGGTCCGGGACGGTGAGCAGTTCCGCGGCCGTCCAGCCCTTCTGGCACAGCCCGCCGCGGTTGGCGGGCACGTCGTCGCGCGGCTCCACCCGGACGGCGCCGCGCTCACGGTGCAGGGTCATGCCGCATTGCAGCGCGCAGTACGGGCAGTGCGTCGGAGTCCCCGTCATGCGGTCGAGGCTCGGCGGGGGCCGTTTCGTCCGCGAGTCCCCGGTGTGACCCCAGCGTTAAATGCCTTTCACGCGGCGCGTTCACCGACGTCAGGCGTCCCGCGACGGGGCCCTGAGCCGGTGACCTTGACATTCGCGGGTCAAGCGTTGTCGTCCCCCATCATGGCCCTTTCGTCGCCTTTTACCGGATCTCCGAACGGATTCGCGGCTCCCCGGCGATCTTCCGGACGGATGCGGCCCCGGCCGCCCGGAGCCCCGGATCACGCGGCGATGATCGCGCCTAACCTCGGTACATGCCCGACCTTGCTTACTACGCCTCACTGCCGCGCTCCCGCGGCGCCGCGGCGGCCCTCCTCCTGGACGACCTCGGGCGGGTCCTGCTGGTCAAGCCCACCTACAGCGAGGGCTGGTACCTGCCCGGCGGGGTCATCGAGGCCGACGAGTCCCCCCTGTCGGCATGCGTGCGCGAATGCTCGGAGGAGCTCGGCCTCGTCCCCCGCCTGAACGGCCTGGCCTGCGTCGACTGGGGCTCGCCGCGCGACGACGGCGTCGACGCCGTCAACGTGTTCGTCTTCGGCGGCACGATCACCGGCGAGGAGATCGCCGCGATCCGGCTGCCGCCGGACGAGCTGTCCGACCACATCCTCGTTGCTCCGGAGAAGATCCCCGAGCTGGCGCCCGCGCACGTGTCGCGCCGGATGGACCCCAGCCTGCGCGCGATGGCCGAGGGCCGCGCCGTCTACCTGGAGGACGGCCGCGAGCAGCCGTTCGGCTAGGCGGGCGACCATTCCGCTGGGCGGGCGACCGTTCGGCTAGGCGAGCACGGCGTCCCTGGCCTGCCGCCCCCGCTCCGGGTCGACCGCGCGGGCGCAGTGCGCGCAGCAGTACCAGTGCCCGTCCACGTCGATGCCGTGGCCCATGATGCGGCACTGGCAGTGCTCGCAGACCGGCGCCATCTTGGTGACCGCGCACTCGAACGAGTCGAACGTGTGCACCTCGCCCTGCGCGTGGACCTCGAACGTCATGTCGTAGTCGTTGCCGCAGACCTCGCAGGTCGCCATCGGTCCTGTCTCCGTTCCCCCGCCGCGCCGCCTATCCGGCACTGCTACCCGGACGGTCCCGGGTCTACCCCGCGCCTCACAGCCGGCGGGACGCGCTGTGCGGCGGAGTTATCAGAGCCGTATGACCGCTCACACGAGCGCGAAACGCGCCGCTCCTACGGTCGTGCCCGCCGAGCGACCCCAGGGAGACCCATGAGCGTCACCGCCCAAGCCCCCCGCAGCGACCGAGACCGCCGCGCCCGCCGCGCCCGCGCGTTCAAGGGCCGCTGGATCGACGACTGGCGGCCCGAGGACCCCGCGTTCTGGACGGCCGCCGGCGCCCGCACCGCCCGCCGCAACCTCGCCTTCTCGATCTTCGCCGAGCACGTCGGCTTCTCGGTCTGGACGCTGTGGTCGGTGCTGGTGCTGTTCCTCGGCCCCGCCTACGGCATCGACCCGGCCGGGAAGTTCACCCTCACCGCCGTCCCGGCGCTGGTCGGGGCCGCGCTGCGGATCCCCTACACCCTCGCCGTCGCCCGGTTCGGCGGCCGCAACTGGACGGTCTTCAGCGCCGCGATGCTCCTCGTCCCGGCCGTGCTCGCCGCCTTCCTCATCAAGCCCGGCGTCTCCTACCCGACGCTGCTGGTCCTGGCGGCCGCCGCCGGGATCGGCGGCGGCAACTTCGCGTCCTCGATGGCCAACATCAACGCGTTCTACCCGCGGCGGCTCAAGGGCTGGGCCCTCGGCGTCAACGCGGGCGGCGGGAACCTCGGCGTCGCCGTCGTCCAGCTCGTCGGGCTCCTCGTCCTCGCCACCGCCGGGAAGGACCGTCCGGGGCTCGTCGCCGGGGTCTACATCCCGCTGATCGTCCTGGCCGCGCTCGGCGCCGCGCTCCGCATGGACAACCTCTCGCACGTCCGCAACGACCGGAGGGCCATGCGGGACGTCAGCAAGGACGCCCACACCTGGATCATGTCGGTGCTCTACATCGGCACGTTCGGGTCGTTCATCGGGTTCGGGTTCGCGTTCGGGCAGGTCCTCCAGGTGCAGTTCGCCGACGTCTTCGACACCCCCGTCAAGGCCGCCTGCCTCACCTTCATCGGCCCTGCGCTCGGCTCGCTGCTCCGTCCCGCGGGCGGGCGGCTCGCCGACCGGCTCGGCGGCGCCGCCGTCACCTTCTGGACGTTCGTCGCGATGGCCGCCGCGGCGGGCCTGGTGCTGGGCGCGTCGCGGCTCGGGTCGCTGCCGCTGTTCCTCACCGGGTTCGTCCTGCTGTTCGCGCTCAGCGGCGTCGGCAACGGCTCCACCTACACGATGATCCCGGCGATCTTCCGCGCGCGGACCCGCGACGGCGACGAGGGCCGCAGACTCGCCGGGGCGCTGCTCGGCGTCGCGGGCGCGGTCGGCGCGTTCGGGGGCGTCCTGGTCAACGTCGCCTTCCGGCAGTCGTTCCTCGCCCACGGGACCGGCGACGCCGCCTACGTCGCGTTCATCGCCTTCTACGCCGCCTGCTGCGCGCTCACCTGGCTGGTCTACCTGCGGAACCACCCGAGGAGGCCGGCGGACGTCTGACGCCCTGCCGGGCCCCGCGCCGCCCCCGCGTCCGGCCGGGCGCGCCGTCGGGGTCCGGCCAGTTCGGCGACCGGCCGGACGACCGCAGCACCGACTCCCACGCGTCCCCGGACGACAGCGGAAGATGCGGCACGCCCCAGTGCCACGCCGACACCAGCAGATCCGGGTCGCGCGGCCGGTAGCCCGCCCCCACGGCGCGGGCCATGTCCCAGGCGTGCAGATGCCACTCCACGCAGGCCGCGCCCGCGTGGTCCCCGACCGTGTACTTGGTGCCCCGGTAGATCAGGTGCGTCCGGTCCCACATGTCCGGCATCAGGTCGGCGTACGCGCCGGCGGACACCCCGAACGCCATGATCCGTTCCGGGCCCGGCTCGGGCGGCAGCACCGCCAGCTCCGCCGCGTTCTGCCGCGCCTGCTGCCTGATCAGCACCGCCGACGCCGCGTCCTGCGCGAACAGCGTCGCCAGCCGGCTGTCGGGCGCGTCCTGGAGGTACTCCAGGAAGTTCTCCGCGACGCACCGCAGATGCCCGGCGAGATCGATCAGCCGCCAGTCGGCGCAGGGCGTCGGGACGTCCCAGTCCCCCGCCCGCTCCGCCAGCTCACCGATCGCCTTCACCCCGTCCTGGTAGGACTCCAGTACGCGGCCCCGGTCCGGCGGCGTGCGCTCCACGTGACTTCCCCCCGCGTCCAGAGCACAGTGCGTGCACAGCCGTGCCCTCTCCGCCGGGACGCCGCCGCGCCCGCCGCGGCCTGCGGCGACCGGCGCGAGCGCCCCCCGACGTTCCCCCGAGAGGGCAGACTCTCAAAGTTCGGTGGCCGGTGCCACCCGGTGACGCTGTGTCGTCACACGGCTCTAGACCACCATGGTCGGGCGCGTCCGGAAACTGAGCCGGTGCGCCTCCCGCGCGGTGCGGAGCCGGTCGACCTCGTCCGTCCACGGGCGCACGTTCGGGCGCGCCTTCGCCTTGCGGTACGCGATCTCCGCGGCCCGGCGCGTCTTCGCGTCCTGCGCCTCGACCGAGTACACCTGCGGGCCCATCACGACCCGCTCGGACGCCTCGGCGGCGGCGAGCACGTCCGTCATCGCCTTGTCGAACGCGACCGTCAGGGCCCGCAGCTCCGGCTCGGGCGTGGCCGCGCCCTGCGCGTCCCGCAGCGCCCGCTCCGCCTCGCCCGCCGCCGCGCGCCGGTCCTCGTACTCGGCGGCCAGCCGCTGGTCGGCCTCGTACGGCTCCGCGACGTCCTTGCTCACCCGGCGGCCCAGCGGCATGGTCACTCCTATCGGCGGTCTTGGGTGTTCCGGTCGAGGAAAGCGTACGCGGGCCCCCGGCGTGTCGTGACGGCGGACACCCCGCTCCGGCCCTTTACGCAGTAAGGTCGGGTCATGGTCCGGCAACCGAGCATCAACGCCCAGCACCGCGCCCCGCTGTCCACCGAGCGGATCATCGAGTCGGCCCTGCGGATCGTCGACGGGCAGGGCCTCGCCCGGCTCACCATGCGCCGCCTCGGCGACGCGCTGGAGGTCGAGGCGATGGCGATCTACCACCACCTCCCCCGCGGCAAGGAGCAGCTCCTGGACGGTCTCGTCGCGCACGTCGCGTCCGCGCCCGCCGACACCGGGAGCGCCGCCTCGAACGGAGACTGGCGGCGCGTCCTGCGCGCCTGGGCCGCCGACTACCGGACGCGGCTGCTGACGCACGCGGGCGTCCTCCCCCTGGTCGTCACCCGCCGCAACCCCGCCGCGCTCACCACCACGGTCGCGTCGCTGCGCGAGGTGCTCCGGCGCGGCGGCGTCGCCGAGGACACGGCCGCGGTCGCCGCGCACACCCTGCTCGGCTACGTCATCGGCCACGCCTCCCTGGAGGTCCGCGGCACCAACGAGGACGGCGCCGAGCGGCCCGTCGACTGGGACGCGCGCTTCACCGCCGGGCTCGACCTCGTCATCAGCGGGGTGAGCTGATCCGGCTCAGTCCTCGACGACGAGGACCTCCAGGTGGCGCGGGCCGTGCACGCCCTCCACGCGGACCATCTCGATCCCGTGGGTGGCGGACGGCCCGCTGATCCACGTCAGCGGGCGCGCCGGATCGAGCCGCTCGACCGCCTCCGGGACCGTCCCGACGATCTGGTCGGCGTGCACCACGCACAGGTGATAGCCGGGGACGGCGGTGAGCGCCCGCCGCCCCTGCGCCCGGCCCCCGTCCAGGACGACGGTGCCGGTCAGCGCGATCGCCGCCGCGCAGCCGGTGACGACGCCGTCGACGGCGGCGAGGGTGTCGACGTCGACGGCGGGGGTGTCGGCCAGCGCCCGGACGCCGTCCAGCTCCGCGAGCCACCCGAACGGCAGGTCGGCCGGGACGACGATCTGCTTGGCCTCCCGTCCCCACAGGGCGGCGGCCACGGCCGTGCCCAGCTCGTCGGCGCTGACGTGGCGCACCGAGGCGCGGTTGTCGGCGACCCGCTCGGTGAACAGCGCCAGGACGTCCGCCCGGTTGCCGGCCTCGTCCTCGGTGAGCCGGCGCGGGTAGCGGCGCGGGACCGGCGGACGCGTGCCGCGATCACCGCCGAGCGCCTCCCGCACCCGCCGCAGCACCTCCGCCCGCGAGCCCCCGCCGGGCCCTTCGCCGGACGCCGTCACGGCCGCCTCCGCGTCCACCAGGCGCGGAAGCTCTCCGCCGGCGGCGCGGGCAGGTCGCGGGCCTCGGTCCACTTGCCGAGCAGGCCGGGGAGGCGGCGGATCCGGCCGCCGCGCGACAGCAGCCGCGCCCACCGGGTGCCGCGCCGCAGCGCGGTCTCGTAGCGGCGCGGGTCGCCCATCGTCCACGCCAGGCCGCGCATCAGCATCAGCTCCGGCGGCGGGACGGGACGCCGCCGCCGCGACTCCACCACCGTGCCGCGCAGGTGGACCAGCACGTCCGGGATGTCGATCTTCACCGGGCAGACGTCGGCGCACGCGCCGCAGAGCGTCGACGCGTACGGCAGGGACGCGTCGGCGGCGCTGTCGACGCCGCGCAGCTGCGGGGTGAGGATCGCGCCGATCGGCCCCGGGTAGACCGGCCCGTACGCCCGGCCGCCCGTCCGCTCGTAGACGGGGCACACGTTCATGCAGGCCGAGCAGCGGATGCAGCGCAGCGCGGCCCGCCCGACCTCGTCGGCGAGGGCCCGGGTGCGGCCGTTGTCGAGCAGGACGAGGTGGAACGCGCGCGGCCCGTCGCCCGCCGTCACGCCCGTCGACGTCGCGACGTACGGGGTCATCCGGTCACCGGACGACGAACGCGGCAGGAGCTGGAGGAACACCTCCATGTCCGCCCAGGTCGGGACGACCTTGTCGATGCCGGCGACGCTGATCAGCGTGTCGGGGAGGGTCAGGCACAGCCGCGCGTTGCCCTCCGACTCCAGCACCACGAGCGTCCCCGTCTCGGCGACCAGGAAGTTCGCGCCGGTGACGGCGACGCGGGCGCGAAGGAACCGCTCGCGGAGATGCGTGCGGACGGCGGCGGCGAGCTCGGCGGGGTCGTCGGTCAGGTCGGGCCCTGCGGACGGCATCGTCCGCCGGAACAGCTCCCTGAACTCGGCGCGGTCGCGGTGGAGCGCGGCCGACAGCAGGTGGGACGGCTCGTCGTCGCCGAGCTGCACGGCCAGGTCGGCGAGGGCGGTCTCGCGGGCGGTGACGCCGGCGCGGGCCAGCGCGTCGGTCAGCCCGATCTCCCGGGTGGTCGCCGACGACGCCTTGACGACCTCGTCCGCCCCGGCCGCCCGCACCAGCCCGGTGACGATCTCGCACGCCTCGGCCGCGTCCGCCGCCCAGTGCACGGTGCCGCCCGCCTCGGTGACGGCGCGCTCCAGCTCCTCCAGGTGGGCGTCGAGGTCGAGGAGGGCGGCGTCCCTGATCGCGCGCCCCGCCTCGCGGAGGTCGTCCCAGCCGGCGAGTTCGGCGGCCGCGGCGGCCCCCCGCTCCCTGGCCGCCGCGATCCCGCCGCGCAGGTTGCGGCGAAGGCCGGTATCGGCCAGCGCGGACCGCGCGGCGGCCGCGAACTTCGGCATCGGCAATGGAACCGGCCCGCCTGTCGCCGCGGGTGACCTCATCCCAGTGGAGGACGGCGTCGTCCCCGGGAAGGAGCCCGGGGAGGGGCCCGTCACGCCGGCCCCGTCTCGGCGAGGATCTCGGCCAGATGCATGATCCGGACGCCGCCGCGCAGCCGGGACAGCGCGCCGCCGATGTGCGCCAGGCAGGAGTTGTCGACAGCGCAGACCACGTCGGCGCCGGTGTCGCGGATGTGGCGCACCTTGTCGGCCACCATCGCGACCGACACGTCGGAGTTCTTCATCGCGAACGCGCCGCCGAACCCGCAGCACTCCCCCGCCGCGGGCAGTTCGACCAGGTCGAGGCCCTTGACCGCGCGCAGCAGCCGGAGCGGACGGTCGGCGACGCCGAGCGTCCGCGCGGACTGGCAGGACGGGTGGTAGGTGACCCGGTGCGGGAAATACGCGCCGACGTCGGTGACGCCCAGGACGTCCACCAGGAGTTCGGTCAGCTCGTAGACGGCGAGGCCCTCGGCGGCGCGGGCCAGGCCGGGGTCTCGGGCCGCCCGCGCGATCCGCGGGTAGCCGTCGCGGACGGTCGCCGCGCACGACGCGGACGGCGCGACCACGACCTCGCAGCCCTCGAACGCGGCGGTGTAGGCGCGGGCCAGGTCGGCGGCCTCGCGGTGGTAGCCGGTCGTCCAGTGGATCTGCCCGCAGCACGTCTGCCCCGGCGGGTACGCGACCTCGTGCCCGAGCCGTTCCAGCAGGGCGGTCACGGCCTTCCCGGTGCCCGGGAACAGCGCGTCGTCGAAGCAGGCGACGGACAGGGCGACCCGCACCGGCCTCACTCCCCCCACGCCTCGCAAAGCCCGTTCCCGCCGAACATCGTAGGGGTTTCACGCGCTGACGGCGTGTCGTTCGCCGTCCGTTCGCGCGCGGAAGGAACGCTGGAACCGGCACCTCCGGGTGAGACGGGTCACATCCCCCGGTACTCGGGTACCAACGGACAACCGCCCCAACGGACTATGGCCGGTGGAGGCGAACCGTTCCACACTGAGAGGCGTCAATAAAGGAAAGCTCCACAACCGACCCGTAGTTGAGACCGGAGGCACCACGATGTGCCCGCACCAGCCGCCCTGTCCCTCGCACCACGCACCCGATCGCGACGCCGCCCGCACGCTGGCCTCCCACCCCGAGCAGGGGTGGAGCCTCCTGTGCAACGGCGTCGTGCTCTTCGAGGACACCGGTGAGCTGCTGCCCGACGGGGGAATCATCGCACCGCACCGGCCGACGGATCCGCTGGCTCCGTCCGCCGCCTGAACGACGTCCACGGGGGACTAGTTCAAACGGGTGATCATCCTCGGGGGCCACGGCCACCTGCCCGCTCCTTCCGGGCCCGCACCGGGCCCGGAACGGAACCGCCGCCCAGACCGCCATCGGGACCGTCACGGGCCGCCCGTCCGCACCGCGCGGGCCGCCCGACCCCGCGACCCCGCCCATCTCCGCAGCCACGGCTCCGCCGCCGTCCCGACCGCGGCGGGATCCCGGTTCAGATCGTGGCGCTCCCCCGCCAGCACGATGACCTTCGTCGCGTCCGCCTCGTCCGGCACGCCGAACGGGTCCCGGTCGCCGTTGACGACGACGACCTCCACGCCCGCGGAGCGCAGCTCGTCCGCCCGCGTCTTCTCCGGGTTCCGCGGCGGGTGAAGCGGGAACGCCAGCGCGAGGACGCCCACCGCGCCCGCCGCCGTCGCCGTCCGGCACGCCACCCTGGCGCCGTTGCTCCGGCCTCCCTGCACGAGCGGGACGTCCCCGACCCGGTCCCGCAGCACGGCGATGATCTCCAGCCACGCCTCGTCCTGCTTCGCCTGCGGGCCGGGCGCGCGGCGGCCCGCGAGCCGGAACGGCTGCGTCACCCGCGCCACCGCGCCGCCCAGCCTCAGCGCGGTCTCCCGGACGGCGAGCAGGTCGGGCGCGTCCACGCTTCCGTTAGAGCCGTGCGTCAGGACCAGCAGGAACGCCGGGTCGTCCGCCTCGTCCAGCGCGACCCCGGCGAGCCCGTGCGCCGTCACGACCTCCATCGGCCCACCGTAGCCCGCCGCTGAAACGATCACCGCGGCGGGATGGCCGGCGCTAGCGCTCGGACCGGTCCGAGGGACCCATCGCGAGGCGGAGCCGCTCGGCGAAGCTCTCCTGCAGCAGCGGGCCCCACGCGTAGTCGCCGGGGACCTGCACCGCCCGGCCCAGCGCCTCCCGCGCGTCGCCCGCCCGCCGGTCGTCCGGCGCGTCGCCGTTCCGGACGGCGAGCAGCGCGTACATGTGGTCGAGCGCGCCGAACGCCTCCCCGGCGAGGGCGGGGAGCGTCCCGTCGGACACGGCCTGCTCGACGACCGGCTCCCACCACAGGTCGGCGGGGTCGCCGTCATCCTCGTCCACGCCGAAGTCGCGGCGGAGCCGCGCCCGCACCTGGCCCGCGGTCGCCGGGTCGGACAGCCCGCGCCGCCACACCTCGGCCGCCTCGCCGGCGCGTCCCCGCAGCGGCAGCGTCCGCGCCAGCAGCTCGGTCGCCAGCGGCCCCACCTCCGGGTCGGACGGATCCTCCCCCAGCGCCGCGCCGAACGAGCCGATCGCCTGGTCGAGGTAGGCGATGCCCAGCGCGACGGCGAGCCGCGCGTAGGCGTACGGGGCGGTGCCGCGGTCGATCAGCTTGAGCCCGGCGGCCAGGACCCGCTGCGCCCGCGCGGGCTCCCCGCGCTCCAGATGCCGCTGCGCGAGGTCGTGCGCGGCGGGCGGCCCGTACTCGGCGTCGCCCGTCGCGATCACCGCCTCCCAGTGGCCGCGCGCCTCGTCGAACTCGCCTGCGTCGTCGGCGATCCGGGCGAGCGCCAGATGCGCGGGCGGCAGGTACGCCGGGTTGCCGAAGTCGACCACCACCCGCCACGCGGGCGCCGCCTCGCCGTGCTCGCCGGCCCGCTCGTGCGTGAGCGCCAGATGGTAGGCGGCGCGCGGCCCGTACTCGGGGTCGCCGGTGGCGATCGCCGCCCGGTCGGCGTCCCGCGCCCGCTCGACCTCCCCGGCGTCGTCGAGGACGACCGCCAGCCCCAGCGCGGCCTGCGCCCGGCAGGACGTCTCGCCGAGCTCCAGCACCTTCTCGAACAGCAGCGCCGCGCGCCCCGCCTCGCCGTTCTCCGCGAGGCTCCGCGCCTCCTCGCACAGCTGAGCCGGGTCATCCGTCACGGGACTCATCAGTCTCCGCCCTCTGGGTCGGGGGTCCGCCACAGGAGCCTAGCGACCCCCCGACCCGGCGTCTCGCGACGCCGCCGGTCAGTCCCCGAAGGCCCGGTCAGTCTTCGAACGCTTCGGGGGGCGGGCAGGAGCAGAGGAGGTTGCGGTCGCCGTAGGCCTGGTCGATGCGGCGGACGGGCGGCCAGTACTTCCCGTCGCGGACGGCCGGGACGGGGTAGGCGGCCTCCTCGCGGGTGTAGGCGTGCTTCCAGTCGTCGGAGACCAGGCACGCGGCGGTGTGCGGGGCGTTCTTGAGCGGGTTGTCCTCGGCGTCGTAGCCGCCGTCCGCGACCCGCTGGATCTCCCGGCGGATCTCGATCATGGCGTCGCAGAAGCGGTCGAGCTCGGCGAGGTCCTCGGACTCGGTCGGCTCGATCATCAGGGTGCCGGCGACGGGGAAGGAGAGCGTCGGGGCGTGGAAGCCGTAGTCGATGAGGCGCTTGGCGACGTCCTCGGCGGTGACCCCCGTCTCCTTGGTGATCTTGCGGAGGTCGGCGATGCACTCGTGGGCGACGAGGCCGTTGCGACCGGTGTAGAGGATCGGGTAGTGCGGCCCGAGGCGGGTGGCGAGGTAGTTGGCGGCGACGATGGCGCCCTCGGTCGCGGCGGTGAGGCCGTCCGGGCCCATCATCGCGATGTACGCCCAGGAGATCGGCAGGATGCCCGCCGAGCCCCACGGGGCGGCGGAGATCGGGCCCACGCCGGTCTCCGGGCCCGCCTCGGCGCGCAGCGGGTGGTTCGGCAGGAACGGGGCGAGGTGCTCGCGGACGCCGATCGGGCCGACGCCGGGCCCGCCGCCTCCGTGCGGGATGCAGAACGTCTTGTGCAGGTTGAGGTGCGAGACGTCCGAGCCGAACTCGCCGGGACGGGACAGCCCGACGAGGGCGTTGAGGTTCGCGCCGTCGACGTAGACCTGGCCGCCCGCGTCGTGCACGGCCGCGCACACGTCGGTGATCGTCTCCTCGAAGACGCCGTGCGTGGACGGGTACGTCACCATGATCGCGGCGAGCCGGTCGCCGTGCTTGGCGATCTTGGCGTGCAGGTCGTCCAGGTCGACGTTGCCGCCGTCGTCGCACGACACGACGACGACGCGCATCCCGGCCATGACGGCGCTGGCGGCGTTGGTGCCGTGCGCGGACGACGGGATCAGGCACACGTCCCGGTGCTCCTCCCCGCGGGACGCGTGGTAGCCGCGGATCGCCAGCAGCCCGGCCAGCTCGCCCTGGGAGCCCGCGTTCGGCTGGACGGACACCTTCGCGTACCCGGTGATCTCGGCGAGCGCGTCCTCCAGCTCGCCGATCAGCTCGACGTACCCGGCGGCCTGGCCGACGGGCGCGAACGGGTGGATGTTCGCGAACTCCGGCCAGGTGATCGGCTCCATCTCGGCGGTGGCGTTCAGCTTCATCGTGCAGGAGCCGAGCGGAATCATCGAGCGGTCGAGCGCGACGTCCTTGTCCTGGAGTTTGCGCAGGTAGCGCAGCATCGCGGTCTCGGAGCGGTGCGCGTGGAAGACGGGATGGGTCAGGTAGGGGCTCTCGCGGCGCAGCGTGCCGGGGAGCGCCTCGGCCGCCTCGCCGGCCTCGGCGGCGCCGAACGCCTCAAGGACGGCCGTGACGTGCGCGGGCAGCGTCGTCTCGTCGCAGGCGACGCCGACGTGGTCGGCGTCCACGGGACGCACGTTGATCCCGCGCTGGCGGGCCGCGTCCACCACTTGGGCGGCGCGGCCGGGCACGCGGGCCAGGACGGTGTCGAAGAACGCGCCGTGCACGACCTCCACGCCGCTCTCGCGGAGCCCCGCGGCGATCTCGGCGGCGCGGCGGTGCGCCCGCTGCGCGATCGCGGCAAGCCCCTCCGGCCCGTGGTAGACCGCGTACATGCTCGCCATGACGGCGAGGAGCACCTGCGCGGTGCAGATGTTGCTGGTGGCCTTCTCGCGGCGGATGTGCTGCTCGCGGGTCTGCAGCGCCAGCCGGTGGGCGGGCGCGCCGTCGGCGTCGACGGACACGCCGACGAGCCGTCCGGGGAGCTGCCGCTGGATGCCCTCGCGGACCGCCATGTAGCCGGCGTGCGGGCCGCCGAACCCGAACGGGACGCCGAACCGCTGCGCCGAGCCCACGGCGATGTCCGCGCCGGACTCGGCGGGCGGCCGCAGCAGCGTCAGGGCGAGCAGGTCGGCGGCGACGACCGCCTGCGCGCCGCGCTCGTGCGCCTGCGCGATGACGGGCTCCAGGTCGCGGACGGCGCCCGACGCGCCCGGGTACTGCAGCAGCACGCCGAAGACGTCGCCCTCGGGCAGCCCGCCGGACAGGTCGGCGACGACCACGTCGATGCCGAGCGGGACGGCCCGCGTCCGGACGACCTCGATCGTCTGCGGGAGCACGTCGGCGTCCACAAGGAACGTTCCCGGCTCCTTCCGCTTGGTGACGCGGTGGGCGAGGGCCATGCCCTCGGCGGCGGCGGTCGCCTCGTCCAGCATGGACGCGTTCGCCACCGGCAGCCCCGTCAGATCGCTGACGACGGTCTGGAAGTTCAGCAGCGCCTCGAGGCGCCCCTGGGAGATCTCCGGCTGGTAGGGGGTGTAGGCGGTGTACCAGCCGGGGTTCTCCAGGACGTTCCGCATGATCACGCCCGGGGTGATCGTCCCGTGGTAGCCGAGGCCGATCATGGACGTGAGCACGGTGTTGCGGGCGGCGAGCTCGCGGAGGCGGTCCAGCGCGGCGGGCTCGCTCAGCGCGGGCGGCAGGTCCAGCGGGCGGGACGTGCGGATCGCGGCCGGGACGGCGTCGTCGATCAGCGCCTCGACGCCCGCGTAGCCGATGGCGGCGAGCATCCTCGCCTGGTCGTCGGGCGACGGGCCGATGTGCCGGTCGGCGAACGCGGCCCGCGGATGCTGCGGCGCGGCCACGGGGGCGAAGAACTGGGCGGTCATGGAGAGCCTCCTGGCTGCTGCGGTCGCTCAGGCGGGCCGCTGGCGCGCGGGCCTGCGGCCGGTCTCCCCCTCTGTCATCGGCACCTGAGAGCTTCACCCGCGCCGCGGGGTTTCCCCTTCGGTGAGCCGCCTTCCCGCGCTGCGGGAATCGACGCCTTCTTTCCAGAGGTGCCTCGCCCAGCGGTCCTTTTGCCTGAGAGGTTCCGGGGAGGTTGCCCCTTCGGCGCCCCACGCTGGCGGCGTGGGGTCTCTCCCGCACAGGGTCGACGGCATGTCCTGGACAAACCCTACCCAAAGATCGGTTCCCACGATCGCGCCGGGTCCGGCCGGGCCCGTCCCCGCGGGGCCCGGCGCCGTACCAGCCAGTACGATGTGCAGTCCCACCTGGGACGGAACGGCCCCGGGCGACGCGGACGCAGATGGTCGTCGAGCGGAGCCCGTCCGTTGAACGGCGGTGGGCGGGAGCTGGAGATGGTCCGTCGAGCGGAGCTCGTCCGTTGAATGGCGGTGGGTGGGGGCTGGAGGACGGTGGGCTGCGGGGTGAACGCGCGACGCCCGACGGGGCACCGGTCGACGGCGCGCCGCCGGTTCTGGGACGCTGATCGCGATGGCGGACGGTCAGGGCGGCGGTACGGCGTGACCCCGATCCACGAGGAGACGGTGCCCGCGCGGCAGGGCGCGCCCGCCGGTGTGCCCGTCGACGAGCCCGCCCAGCCGGACCGGATCCGCCGCCCGGGCGACGCGATCCGGTTCGCGGCGTCCGTCGTCGGGCTCGCGGCGGTGATGCTGCTGGTGTCGATCGCGCAGGAGACGACGCACGGCCTGCACACCGACATCGCCGAGGGCGCCGCGCACGCGCCGCGGCTGCTGCTGTCGCTGGCGACGCTGGTGTCCAGCTTCGGCGTGCTGGCCGTGCCGATCGCGTTCGGGATCGAGCGGCTGTTCCACAAGGACGGGATGCGCGTCGCGATCGCGCTGCTCGCCGCCGTGATCGCGTTCGGGCTCACGGTCGGCCTGGACGACCTGGTCGTGCGGGGCGCGCCCGGCGGCGTCCTGGACTCGCTGATCTGGGGCGGCACGGAGACCGCGCCGGTGCACACCGACATCGCGCCGGTGATCGCGTTCGTCAGCGCGGTCGGGATGGCGGGCCGCGCCCGCTGGCAGGCCGCGACCTGGACGCTGATCGGGCTGGCCGCGCTGACGGGCCTCACCGCGTCCTACGCCTCGGTCGCCGCGCTCGCCGCCACCTACCTCCTCGGCCGCGCCATCGGCCACGGCACCCTGTACGCGGTCGGCACCCCGAACCCGCGCCCGCCGGGACGGGCGGTGGTGGCGGCGCTCGAACGCCTCGGGCTGCGCCCGGAACGCGCCGCGCGGCTGGACGAGCCCGCGGACGGCGCCGAGCAGACCCGCCGGTACGGCGTCGTCCTCGCGCCTCGCCCCTTGGACGGACGCGGCGCGCGCCTCCCCGTCGGACGCGGCGCCCACGGCGACTGGGACCTGGAGCTGCACGTCCTCGACCGCGACCAGCAGACGGCGGGCCTGCTGTACCGGGTGTGGCGGCTGCTGCGGCTGCGCGGCACGACGACCGGGCGGGCGCTGCGCTCGCTGCGCCGGTCCCTGGAGCAGGAGTCGCTGATGGCGTACGCGGTGGACGCGGCGGGCGTCCGGACGCCGCGCCTGATCGGCACGTCGGAGGTCGGCACGGAGGCGGCGCTGCTGGCGTACGAGCACGTCCCGGGGCGGCGGCTCGCCGACCTCGACGACGAGGAGATCACCGACGACCTCCTGACGGACATCTGGCGGCAGTTCCGCGCGCTGCAGGAGGGGCGGCTGGCGCACCGCCGGCTGCAGGACGGCGCCGTCCTGGTCGGCGACGACGGCGGCGCCTACATCACCGACCTGCGGGCCGGGGAGATCGCAGCGGGCGACCTGGCGCTGCGGCTCGACCTGGCGCAGGTCCTCACGACGCTGGCGCTGCGGGCGAGCCCGGAGCGGGCCGTCCGGACCGCGGCGGCCGTGCTCGGCGAGGAGGCCCTCGCCGCCGCCGTCCCGCTGCTGCAGCGGGTGGCGCTGTCCCGGACGACCCGGACGGCGCTGCGGCACGACCGGGACCTGCTGACCCGCATCCGGGAGCAGATCGTCCGGCTGAAGCCGGAGACAGAGGTCGCGCCCGCCAGGCTGGAGCGCTTCCGCCCCCGGACGATCTTCAGCATCGTGGCGCTGTCGGTCGCGGCGTACATCGTCATCCCGCAGGTGGCGAGCCTCGACATCGGGAGGATGACGGCCACCGCGAGCTGGCACTGGGTCCTGATCGCGCTGGGCGCGGCGGCGCTCACCTACGTCGCGGCGGCGCTGATGCTGATGGGGTTCGTCCCGGAGCGGCTGCCGCTGGGCCGGACGGTCCTGGCGCAGCTCGCCGCGTCGTTCGTGAAGCTGGTCGCGCCGGCGGCCGTCGGCGGCGTCGCGGTCAACACCCGCTACCTGCAGCGCTCCGGGGTGCGGCCCGGCCCGGCCGTCGCGAGCGTCGGCGCGTCGCAGCTGGTGGGGCTGGTCACGCACATCCTGCTGCTGATCCTCTTCGGGTTCCTCACCGGGTCGACGTCGAAGGCGACGCAGGACCTCGCGCCGTCCCGGACCGTCGTGATCGCCGTGCTGTCGCTGGGCCTGCTCGCGGGTCTCGCGCTGACGGTGCCGCGCGTCCGGCGGGAGGTCACGACCCGCCTGAAGAGCATGTTCTCCGGCGTGGTGCCGCGGCTGGTGGACGTCCTGCAGTCCCCGAAGAAGCTGTCCACGGGAATGGGCGGGACGCTGCTGCTGACGGTGGCGTTCGTGCTGTGCCTGGACGCCTCGATCCGCGCGTTCGGCGGCTCGCTGCCGCTGACGACGGTCGTGGTGGTCTTCCTCACCGCCAACGCGCTCGGGTCGGCCGCGCCGACGCCCGGCGGGCTCGGCGCCGTCGAGGGCGCCCTCACCCTGGCGTTGACGATCTCGGGACTCTCCGCGGAGACGGCGACGTCCGCGGTCCTGCTCTACCGGCTGCTCACCCTGTGGCTGCCCGTCCTGCCCGGCTGGGGAGCGTTCACCTACCTGCAGCGCAAGGAAGCGCTGTAGCCGAAGCCGTGGTCATCCGGTGCGGCGCGCGCGGCGCCGGTTGGCCAGCTCGTCGTGGGGGTGTCCGGACGGGTCGTCGTCGGTGGCGGCGCGCTCACCGGGAAGTTCCGCGAGACTGCCCTCCACCTCCTGCCACACCCGTCCGAGCGCGATGCCGAACACGCCCTGCCCGCCCTGCAGAAGATCGACGACCTCGTCCGGCGACGTGCACTCGTAGACGCTGACGCCGTCGCTCATCAGCGTGATCTGCGCCAGGTCCTGCACGCCGCGATCGCGCAGATGGGTGACCGCCGTGCGTATCTGCTGCAGCGACACACCCGTGTCGAGGAGCCGCTTCACGACCTTCAGCACGAGGATGTCGCGGAAGCTGTACAACCGCTGGCTCCCCGACCCGTGCGCCGACCGCACGCCAGGCTCGACCAGCTTCGTCCGGGCCCAGTAGTCGAGCTGCCGGTAGGTGATCCCCGCCGCGGCGCAGGCCGTCGGGCCGCGGTATCCGACATCGTCCGGCGGCGCCGACACCCGCGTGTCGAAGAGCAGTCCCTGCTCCCCGGCGCGCTGGGACGCCATATGCCTCTCGGGGGTCGCCTTGCCCTCGCCGCTGCTCACCGCCACGCGGACCTCCGGCTCCAAATCATCCCGTGGCGCTTCGTCAAGGGGGTTTGACGAATTACACCACGGGTGTTCCACCAGCACGGTAGGTGCCGGTCAGGGTGGGGTCAACGTTCATCGTCGGCGCGTCGCATGCCCGGATGAACCCGCTGATTACCTGCATTTCTCTCCTCCTTCGGCCCTGGAGGGCCTCCATCGTCGAGAAACGCGTGCGATCACTGCATCGCTCCGTCTCGCCTTGCGGCTCGCTTCGCGATCAGGTTTCTCGCAAGCTCGAAACCTGCCTTCGGACGCGATCGCGACGCCCCAGGTCGTCGCGGGGTTGCGGTGGTGGCTGAGGTTGTCGCGCATGACGGCTTCCGGCAGGCGATCAAGCACATCTTCAAGAATCCCCAGGAACCGGGGCAACAAACCCACTGCTCGCGCGTAATCCCAGGCTAACCCGCTGGGAAGGCTGCTTCGGGCAGACTCGCCGTCAGGCTTCAGCCGGCTCGGCCGAAGTCTTCCGGGGAGATGGTGTCGAGGAACTCGCGGAACTTCTCGACTTCGTCTTCCTGCTCGTCCGGGATGGCCACGCCGGCCTCTTCCAGGACGTCCTCGCTGGCGAAGATGGTGGCGCCGGTGCGGAGGGCCAGGGCGATGGAGTCGGACGGGCGGGCGCTGACCTCGACGCCGTTGGAGAAGACGAGGTCGGCGAAGAAGATGCCCTCGCGGAGCGCGGTGATGTTGACGGTGCGGAGCTGGACGCTGAGGGCGTCCAGGACGTCGCGGAACAGGTCGTGGGTGAGGGGCCGGGCGGGCAGGACCCCCTGCTGGGCGAAGGCGATCGCGGTCGCTTCGACCGCCCCGATCCAGATGGGCAGGTAGCGGTCGCCCTCCGTCTCCTTCAACAGGACGATGGGCTGATTGGAGGGCATCTCGACCCGGACGCCGACGACCTCCATCTGCTTCACTGCGGCTCCCTGCTGGTTCTCGCTATCTCGATCACCACGTGCAGCGGATCGATTCGTGACCGAACCCTGTAGCCAACGTACACCCCGCCCCGGACAGCTCGTGATGCCGTGCGTTCGGCAAAAACCTCCGCGGCGCGCATGATCAGCGGTCGAGGCTTTCGTTCAGGCCGGCGGCCACCAGCGCGGCGTGCAGTTTCACCGAAAGGGCGGCGATCTCGCGGGCGGTCTCGGCGGCCTGCTCGTGGGCGCCGCTGCTGCGGCGGCGCAGTTGCGGGGCGACCATCTGCTCGATGAGGCCGACCTGCCGGTCGGCGGCGGCCTTGACGGCGCGCAGGTGCCGGACCTCGAAGCCGAACTCGCCGAGCGCGGCGGCGACGCGCGCGATGTTGAGCGCGTCGCCCTCGTAGTGGGCGCCGGTGCGGCGGACGAGGCCGTACTCCTCCAGGCGGCCGAGGAGGGCCTCGTCGATGCCGGCGCCGTCGAGGAGCTGGCGGCGGGTGAGGCGGACGGAGGGGTCCTCGGCGGTGGTGTCGGCGGCGACGAGGGTGCGGGGGCGGCGCGGCTCGGGGGCGGCCGCCGTCCCCGCGGACGCGGCGTGGTGGGCGCCGAGGGGCGGGACGTTCTCGCCGCGGTCGCGGGCCTGGAGGTGCTGCCTGATGACGCGCAGCGGCAGGTAGTGGTCGCGCTGCGCGGTGAGGACGAAGCGGAGCCGCTCGACGTCTGCGGCGCCGAACTTGCGGTAGCCGGACGGGCTGCGCTCCGGTTCGACCAGGCCCTCGGACTCCAGGAACCTGATCTTGGAGATGGTGATGTCGGGGAACTCGGGCCTGAGCAGTCCGAGGACGTCCCCGATCGTCATCAGGGACCGGGCTGGCTGCGCGTTCATGGCCCCTCCCATCGTCGCCGCGGCCTCCTGCTCCCCGGTCAGCCGTGCGCCGGGTTGATCAGGAACACCAGCCGGAACTTGCCGATCTGGACCTCGTCGCCGCCCGACAGGCCGGCCTGGTCGATCCGCTGCCGGTTGACGTAGGTGCCGTTCAGGCTGCCGACGTCGCGGACGGAGAACGCGGAGCCCTGGCGGGCGAACTCGGCGTGCCGGCGGGACACGGTGACGTCGTCCAGGAAGATGTCGCTCGAGGGGTGCCGGCCCGCGGAGGTGCGGTCCTTGTCGAGCAGGAAGCGGCTGCCGGCGTTCGGGCCCCGCTTGACGACGAGGAGCGCCGTCCCCGGAGGGAGCGCCTCCATGGCCATCTGGTCCGGCCCGAGCGACGGCTCCTCGGCGCCCGCGTCGGTGTCCAGCGCCTCGAACCCGCCGATGGAGATCGTGGACGTGGACTCGCCGGGCGACTCCCGGGGAGGCAGCGGGCTCCGGGTGAGCGGAGTTCCGCAGTTCGAGCAGAAGCGGGCATCATCCGGGTTGGCGTGACCGCACTGCGTGCAGTAGACGCTCGGCATCGATCGGCTCGGCCTCCTACCATCGGCGTGCCGCTCGCGGGCGTCCCGCCGCAACGGGAGCCGCCTGCGCCACGCGCATCCTTCAACCAACCCACGCCGGGGACCCGCCCCGACCACGGTCTGACTCACCGGCCGCTTACGGGACGGTCGCCGCAACTTACGCGGGTATTACCCGAGGGGTCAACTGGAACGGCGAGCCGGCTGGACCAACCTACATTCGCCGATGATCGCAGGTCTACGCCGCCGCGCGGACGTCCCCGATCGCGACGCCCGAGCCCGGCGTCCGGTTTACCGCTTCCCCGAATTCCCCTAGGGAGACCGTATCGCGTCGACGGCGATTTTCGCGCGCGGGGTGATCGAGACGTCGGAGCCGACGCCCTGCAGCGTCCTGACCAGTCCGCCGGGGATGTTCAGCGCGGTCGTCATGGTGTGGGGGTCGCCGATGGCGAGGAACCGGTACGGGGCGGCGAGGGGCCTCCCGTCGGCCTGGACGCCGTTCCGGCCGTCCAGGAAGTAGGTGTCGACGCCGGCGCGCACGTCGTTGACCTGGACGACCTCGGCGCCGGCGTCGCGGAGCTCCTGCAGCGCGTCCAGGAGGTTGATCGCCTTGACGCCGCGGCGCGGGTCGGTGATCAGCAGTTCGATGCCGGGGCCCTCGGCCGGGACGGTGCCCGCGAGGAGGCCATAGGTGGTCGCCCGCTTGCGCGCCTCCTCAAGGGCGGTTCCTCCTTCGGCGTCCCGTTCCAGCTGCGCCTTGGTGTCCTCCAGGTCGCGCAGGTCGCCGCGCAGCCGCTCGGATCGCTGGCCCAGATCGGACAGGACTCCGACGAGCTCGTCCTGCCGGGCGGTGGCGAACGTGGTGTCGCGCTCGTTCGACTGGATCTGGGCGACGACCGCGAACCCGAGGACGAGGCAGAGGAGCCCGCCGATCAGCTGGCCCATGCTGACTCGCGGTCTCAACAAGTCGAGGAGGCCGCGGAGCCCCGCGGGCTCGTCGGGTCGGCCGTTCTCGCGCTCGTCCCCGGTCATGCGCCGAACAGCTTCCGCCGGATGCCGGCCGCGTTGGAGAAGATCCGGATGCCGAGGACGACCACGACGCCGGTGGACAGCTGCGAGCCGACCCCGAGCTTGTCGCCGAGGAAGACGATCAGCGCGGCGATGACGGTGTTGCTGACGAACGACACCACGAACACCTTCTCGTCGAAGATGCCCTCCAGCCGGGCCCTGATCCCGCCGAACATGGCGTCGAGCGCGGCGACGATGGCGATCGGCAGGTACGGCTCCAGCCAGAGCGGGACGTCCGGCTGGAGCAGCAGGCCCAGCGCCACGCCGATCACCAGCCCGATCAGCGCGATCAAGTCCCTGTCACCTCTCCCCCGCTCACCGGCCCGCCTCGCGGGCGTACCGCAGCCGGACGGCGCCCGCGGCGGGCAGGCTCGCCCCGGACGACCGGCGCGTGTCGTATCTGATCTTGAAGCGCTCGTGCAGGGCCCGCAGCCGCCGGTCGGCGGAGGAGCCGGAGAACGCGTCCCGGAGGCGGCCGGGGTCGCCGAGCGCCGTCACCTCGTAGGGGCGGCCGAGCGGCCGGTAGTCGACCAGGATCGCCTCGCCGGCGGCGCGGATCGCCGTCGCCGGGGTGAGGCGCTGCCCGTTGACGCCGATGGCCGCGGCGCCCGCCGCCCAGAGCCCGTTCACCAGGACCTGGAGGTCCTGATCATAGACCCGGCCGCCGGCGTCGGCGGGGTGCCCTTCCGGCTCGTCGTGCGGTGCGTCGTCCAGGGTGACGACCAGCGCGTCGCCGGTGGCGGGCGCGGCGGCCGCGGCGGCGCCCGCGAGGGCGAGGTCCCTGCGGGCGCGGCGGCCGTCCTCGCTGCGGGCGAGCGCGGCGGCCCGGCGCCGCTCCGTCTCGGCCCGGAGCCGGTCGAGGCGGCGCTGGAGGCCGTCGGTCTCGGCGGTGCGGGCGTGGATCGCGTCGACGAGCCGGGAGCGCTGCCCGGCGGCCACGGGCTCGCCGCGCCGGACCTCGGCGCCGGCGACGGCGATCAGCGTCCCGGCGAGGACGAGGACGAGCAGGACGCCGCCGCCGCGCAGCCGTCCCCGCGCCGGGCCGGGCCCGCCCGCCGCGGCGCGCCGTGCCGCGGCCTCCGCGTAGCCGTGATCGAGGAGCTTGCCGCTGAACAGGTCGGCGAGGAGCGACATGGACGCGTCGGGCCGGCGGGCAGGCGGGTCGTCGTCCTCTCGTGGTGCGATCACCGGCCCATCATGGCCCACTCATGTGCGGGGACGGCGAATCAGCGCGGCAGCGAGATCGTGAACGCGGCGCCGCCGCCGGGGGCGTCCGTCACGAACGCGCGGCCTCCGTGCGCCTCGGCGACGGCCGCGACGATCGACAGCCCGAGTCCGGCGCCGCCGCGGTCGCGGGACCTGGACGGGTCGGCGCGGTAGAAGCGCTCGAACACGCGGGCGGTGTCGTCCGCCGGGATTCCGGGGCCCTTGTCGGCGACCTCCAGGACCGCCTCCCCGTCCCCTTCCGACACGCGGACGGTCGCGGCCGTCCCGGCGGGCGTGTGGCGCCGGACGTTCGCCAGCAGGTTGTCGAGGACCTGGCGGAGCCGTCCGGCGTCGCCGGCGACGACGACGGGGCCGTCCGCCTCCAGGGTCAGGGGGCGGTCCGGCTCGACGACGGCGGCGTCGGCGACCGCTTCGGCGGCGAGGGCGGCCAGGTCGACGGGCTCGCATTCCAGCGGGCGGCCCTGGTCCAGGCGGGCGAGCAGCAGCATCTCGTCGACGAGGCGGCCCATCCGCTCGGCCTCCGACTCGATGCGGCGCATCGCCTTCGCGAGGTCCTCGGGGCGGTCGGCGGCGCCGCGGCGGAACAGCTCGGCGTACCCGCGGACGGTCGCGACCGGGGTGCGCAGCTCGTGGGAGGCGTCGGCGACGAAGCGGCGCAGCCGGTCGCGGGACGCCTCCCGTTCCTGGAACGACGCCTCGATCTGCGCGAGCATGCCGTTCAGCGCCTCGGCGAGCCGTCCGACCTCGGTCTTCGGGCCGTGCACGGCGAGCCGGCGGCCGAGGTCGCCGTCGCCGATCCGGGCGGCGGTCGCGGCGATCTCCTCCAGCGGGCGGGTCGCGCGGCGGACGGCCCGCCACACCAGCAGCCCGACGCCGAGGAGGACGGCGAGCGTGACGCTGACCTGGGTTCCGAGGGTGCGGCCGAAGAACTCGTCCTGCTCGGTGGTGCGCATGGACGTGACGAGGTAGTGCCGCTCGCCGGGGACCCACGCGGTGCGGACGAGCCAGTCAGGGCCGTCGCGTCCGAACGGGCCGTCGTCGTCCTCGCCGGGGCGGGGCCGGGCCTCGGTGCGGACGAACCGCTGCCCGTCCGGGTTGCCGCCGGTCGCCTTGCCGGGGCGCAGATCGTCCGGGAGCGGCGGCTCGCCGACGAACGAGACGGTCTCCACAACGGCGCCGTCGGTGCGGCGGACCTGGAGGAACAGCGGCAGGCCGCCGCCGTCGCCGGCCGCGCGCCACAGCCGGTCCAGGTCGGAGGTGGCCTCCGAGAGCCGCGACCAGGGGCCGCCGGGGCCGCTCTCGGCGAACAGCGCGGCGGCCTCGCGTCCGACGGTGGTCATCCGGTTGTGCTCGCTGTCGTTCTTCCAGTCGTTCAGCGCGGCGAAGCTGGACGCGCCGGCGATCAGCAGCCCGAGCGCCAGCAGGGCGAGCTGCGTCAGCACGATGCGCCTGCGCAGCGACATCAGCCCTCCCGGGGCATGCGGAGGATGTACCCGACGCGCGGGACGGTGTGGATGAGGCGCGGGTCGCGGTCGTCCAGCTTGCGGCGCAGGTAGCTGACGTAGGTCTGGACGACGCCGTCGCCGCCGCCGAAGTCGTACTGCCAGACGTGGTCGAGGATCTGCCGCTTCGTCAGCACCCGGCCGGAGTTGAGGAGCAGGTAGCGCAGCAGCTTGAACTCGGTGGGGGTGAGGTCGATCAGGACGCCGCCGCGCCGCACCTCGTAGGTGTCCTCGTCGAGCTCCAGGTCGGCGAACGACAGCCGGGCCCGGTCCCGACCGGCGGGGCGGGTGCGGCGCAGCACGGCGCGAATCCGGGCGATCAGCTCCTCCAGGCTGAACGGCTTGGTGACGTAGTCGTCGCCGCCGACCGTCAGGCCCTTGATCTTGTCCTCGGTGGCGTCGCGGGCGGTGAGGAACACGACGGGGGCCTGGCAGCCGTCCCGCCGGAGCCGGGCGCAGGCGTCGAGTCCTGAGCCGTCCGGGAGCATCACGTCCAGGACGATCAGGTCGGGGCCGAAGCGCGGGATGCTCGCCAGCGCCTCCGCGCCCGACCCGGCCACGGCCGTCTCGAAGCCCTCGTAGCGCAGCGCGGTCGCGACGAGGTCGGCGAGGTAGGCCTCGTCGTCCACGACGAGGATCTTGGTGGGCGTCACGGGGCCAGTCTTCCCGGTGGGCGCCGCCGGGCGCACTGCGGGCGTTCTGTGGGACGTCTTAGAGATCGCTGTGAAGCCGGTCGAAGCCGGCGCCCTGCCGGTTTCACAGGGATCCCCAAGAGCGTTCACACGGTGCCGGAAGAGCGGGCCGCTGCAGTGGTGCGCATGGACAGATTCTCCGATTTCGTGCTCAGGCACCGGCTGCTGATCGGCCTGGTGTGGCTGGCCGCCGCGTGCGCCGGCGCGTTCGCCGTCATGCAGGTCCCCGACCGTCTCACCGAGGACTTCGCGCCGCCCGGCTCGGCGGCGCGGGACGCCAACGCGGCGATCCTGGCCGCCTACGGGACGGGCGGCGACGAGAAGCCCGCGATCCCGGTCGTCAGGCTGCCCGCCGGGACGACCGCGGACTCGCCCGGCGTCCGCGCCGGGCTGGCGAAGGCGTTCGCGGCGGGCGGGGAGCGGCTCGGCGCCCGCGTCGTCTCGTACGGGACCACCGGCGACGCCCGCTTCACCGGCGACGGCGGCCGGGTCGTCTACGGGCTCGTGTATCCGCGCGTCGACCCTGGCGCGAGCGAGATCGAGGACGGCCCGGACCCGGCCGGGCCGCTCGCGGAGGCGATGCGGCCGCATCTGCCCGCCGGGTCCGAGCTGCACGTGACGAGCATGGACGGGCTGGCGGACGAGGCGGGAAGCGAGGGGCCGAGCGTCCTCACCGAGACGCTCGTCGGCGGGCTCGGGGCGCTCGTCGTGCTGGCGTTCGTGTTCGGGTCGGTGCTGGCGGTCGTGCCGCTCGTGATCGCGACCGTCTCGATCCTGACCTCGTTCCTGCTGGTCTACGGGATCACGGGCGTCACCGACGTGAACTTCATGGTGCAGTTCGTCGTGGCGCTCATCGGGCTCGGCGTCGCCGTCGACTACTCGCTGCTGCTGGTGACGCGGTGGCGGGAGGAACGGGCGCGCGGCCTGTCCGCGGACCAGGCGACCAGGCGCGCGATGGCCACGGCCGGTCACGCGGTGGTGTTCAGCGCGGCGGCCGTCGCGATCGGGCTCGTCGCGATGCTGGTGATGCCGGTCGAGTTCATGCGCAGCGTGGCGTACGGCGGTGTGATCATCCCTGCGGTGAGCGCGCTCGCGACGCTGACGCTGCTGCCGGTCGTCCTGGTCACGGTGGGACCGGCCCTCGACCGGATCGCGCCGCGGTGGCGCGGCGACGGGTCCCGCGCGGGCCGGGCCTGGACGGCGTGGGCGCGGCAGATCGTCCGGTTCCGGATCCCGGCGGCGCTGGCGGCGCTCGCCGTCCTCGGGGGCCTCGCGTTCGCCGCGCTCGGGATGAACCTCGGCGAGCCGAACAGCAGCGCCTTGGCCAAGTCGGGCCCCGCCTACGAGGGCTTGGCGGAGCTGCGCGGGGCGGGGGTGCCGACGGGCGTCCTCACTCCGGTGGACGTGCTGCTGCCGCCGGGCGCCGACCCCGCGGCGGCCGCGTCCGAGCTCCAGGGGTTGCGGGGCGTCCACACGGTCGCGGCGCCCGACGGCGGGATGTGGCGGCGGGACGGGTCCGCGCTGATCACCGTCGTGCCCGCCGACGAGGGCGGGACGGACGCGGGCAAGGACGTCGTCAAGGCCGTCCGGGACGCGGTGCCCGCAGGTGCGCAGGTGGGCAGTGAGACCGCGTCCGACATCGACTTCGCGGCCAAGGTGTACGGGACGTTCCCGTACATGCTGGGGCTCATCTGCCTGCTGACGTTCGTCCTGCTGGCCCGCGCGTTCCGGTCGCTGCTCCTGGCGTTCAAGGCGGTGGTGCTCAACCTGCTGTCGCTGGCCGCCGTGCTCGGCGCGATCGTCCTGGTGTGGCAGCAGGGCCACGGCAGCGACCTGTTCTGGGGCGTCTCCGCGACCGGCTCGATCGCCGCGTTCGTCCCGGCGATGGTGTTCGCGTTCCTGTACGGGCTGTCGATGGACTACGAGGTGTTCATCCTGGCCCGGCTCAGGGAGGAGTACGACCGCACCGGCTCCACCGAGGCCGCGATCGTCGAGGGCCTCGGCCGGACGGGACGCCTGGTGACCAGCGCGGCGCTGATCCTGTTCCTGGCGTTCGCGTCGCTCGCCGCGGCGCCGATCGTCGAGGTGAAGATCTTCGCGACCGGGCTCGGGCTGGGCATCCTGCTGGACGCGACCGTGGTGCGGGCGCTGCTCGTCCCGGCGGCGGTGTCGCTGTTCGGGCGGTGGAACTGGTGGCTGCCGGGCTGGGCCGCCCGGGTGCTGCGCGTCCGGCCCTCGCCCCTCCCGGAGCCGGACGGCGCGGACCGCGTCCCGGTCCCCGTCTGACCGCCCGTCCCCCGGCCGCTGGCCGCTGCCCGCCCTGACCGCCGGCCGTCCTGCGGGGGCGGGCGGTCAGTGGGCGGCGGTGCGGGTGAGGCCCAGGTGGACGGCGATCCCGGTGAGCGCCGAGCCCATCAGGTAGCGCTGGGCCCGCTGCCAGCCGGGCCGGCGGGCGAGGAACACCGCGATGGCGCCGGCGCCGAGCACGATGAGGGCGTTCACGGTGATCGCGACGGTGATCTGGGTGAGGCTGAGCAGCATGGTCTGGACGCCGACGTGGCCGCGCTCCGGGTCGGTGAACTGGGGCAGCAGCGACACGTACAGGATCGCGATCTTCGGGTTGAGCAGGTTGGTGACCAGGCCCATCGTGAACAGGCGGCGCGGCGGGTCGGCGGGCAGCTCCTTCGGGGCGAACGGCGTCGTCCCGCCCGGCCGGACCGCCTGCCAGGCGAGCCACAGCAGGTAGGCCGCGCCCGCGACCTTGATCGCCGTGTAGATCTCCGGGACGAGCGCGAAGACGGTCGCGACGCCCGCGGTCACGGCGGTGGCGTAGACGAGGAACCCGGCGGCGACCCCGGCGAGCGAGATCATGCCGGCGCGGCGGCCCTGCGTCACCGACCGCGACACCAGGTAGATCATGTTGGGTCCTGGGGTGAGCACCAGGCCGAGGGCGAAGACCGCGATGGCCGCCACCGCGCTGGACGAGATCATTGCGCTCCTGACGTCTCGATGTGATCCGATGCTAGATGTCCGAGTAGTCTCAGTGCAATAATGAGATTGATCTCGGTGCAATCGTGGCGATCGGAGGCGCGATGGAGGACTACCGGCGGGTCGCGGACGAGGTGGCCGCCGCCATCGCGGCGGGACGGCTCCGTCCGGGCGACCGGCTGCCGCCCCAGCGCGCCTTCGCGCGGGAGCGCGGCATCGCGGCCTCGACGGCGAGCCGCGTGTACCGGGAGCTGGGCCGGCGCGGTCTCGTCGTCGGCGAGGTGGGCCGCGGGACGTTCGTCCGCGCGGCGGAGGGCCCGGCCGTCGCGGCGCTGGCCGAGCCCGCGGACGCCCGCGTGGACCTGGAGTTCAGCTACCCGGTGGTGCCCGAGCAGTCCGCGCTGCTGGCGGCCGGGATGGAGCGGCTGCTGCGCCCGGACGTCCTGGAGACGACGCTCGGCCCCACGGGTGTCGCGGGGACGCCCGCGGCCCGCGAGGCGGCGGCGGAGCTGCTCGCCGTGCCGGGCTGGCGGCCCGATCCGTCCGGCGTCCTGTTCGCGGGGAACGGGCGGCAGGCGATCGCGGGCGCCGTGGCCGCGCTCGTGCCGCCGGGCGGGCGGCTCGCGGTCGAGGCGCTGACCTATCCGGTGATCAAGGGCGTCGCGGCGCGGCTCGGCGTGACGCTCGTCCCGGTCGCGTCCGACGAGCACGGGCTGAGCCCGGAGGCCCTCGCCGACGCCCACCGCGCCGCCCCGCTCGGCGCGGTGTACCTGCAGCCCACGCTCCACAACCCGTACGGGACGACGATGCCGGGGCCGCGCCGCGCGGAGCTGGCCGAGACGCTGGAACGGCTCGGCCTCCACGCGATCGAGGACCGGGTGTGGGCGTTCCTCGCCGAGGACGGTCCCGCGCCGCTGGCGTCCTTCGCCGCGCGGCGGACGGTTCTGGTCGACAGCCTCTCCAAGCGCCTCGCGCCCGGCCTGAGCGTCGGGTTCGTCCTCCCGCCCGCCGCCCTGGCCGGACGCGTCGCCGCCGCCCTGCGCTCCGGCGCGTGGGCGCCGACGGGGTTCGCGCTCGCGGCGGCGTCCGGCTGGATCACCGGCGGCGCCGTCGCGGCGGTGACCCGCGCCAAGCGCGCGGACGCCGCGTCCCGCTCCCGGCTCGCCGCCGACCGCGTCCCCGGCGCGGGCGGCGCGGGCCCGGCCTCCTATTTCCGCTGGTGGGAGCTGCCTTCGCCGTGGCGCGCCGACACGTTCGTGGCCGCGGCGGCGCGGCACGGGATCGCCGTCACGCCCGCCGCCGCCTTCGCCGCCGGGACGACCGCCGCGCCGCGCGCCGTCCGCGTCAGCCTCGCCTCGCCGCCGCCGGAGACGCTCGCGCGGGCCCTCGACGTCCTCGCCGGGATCGCGGCCGGATCCCCCGAGGACGCCCCCGTCGACTGACGGACGAGCTCCACCGTCCTCCAGCCCCCACCCACCAACCATCCAACGGACGAGCTCCGCTCGGCCCACCGCCCTGGACTGGCGGGGGTGCGGTCGTTCATCGTGGCATTGGGTGCGATGCCCGGCACGGCGGACGCGAGGGGCGCAGGCCCGGGCGGGAGCCAGGCGGATGATCGAGGTACGGGGGGTCGGGCAGCGCGCGGGCGGCGGGCGCCGCACGCTGCGGGACGTGTCGCTGACGATCGAGTCCGGCGAGCTGGTGGCGATCATCGGCGGCAGCGGGGCGGGCAAGACGACGCTGCTGGACGCCATCGCGGGCGTGCGCCCTCCGGCCGAGGGCGAGGTCCGCTTCGACGGCGAGGCCCCCGTCGACGGTGACGCCCGTGTCAACGGCGAGGCCGGCGTCAAGGGCGGTGCCAGGTCGTTCGGGTATGTGCCGCAGGACGACATCGTCCACCTGGAGATGCCGCTGCGGCGCACGCTGCGGTACGCGGCCGGGCTGCGGCTGCCGTCCGGGACGCCGCCGGAGCGGGCGGAGCGGGCCGTGGACGCCGTCATGGACGCGCTCGCGCTCACCGAACGCGCCGGGCAGCGGGTCGGGTCGCTCAGCGGCGGCGAGCGCAAGCGCGCCAGCATCGCGGTCGAGCTGCTGACGCGTCCCCGCGTGTTCTTCCTCGACGAGCCGACGTCGGGGCTCGACCCCGCCACGGCGGCCGATCTGATGCGGCTGCTGCGCGGCCTGGCCGATTCGGGGACGACGGTCGTCCTGACGACGCATCATCCGCCGGACGTCGCGGTGTGCGACCGGGTGGCCGTCCTGACGCAGGACGGGCGGCTGGCGTTCTACGGCGAGCCGGACGTGGCGCGAGAAGAGTTCCGCGTCGAGGCGATAGCGGACATCTATCTGCGGCTCGCCGGAACCGAGGCGCACGAGTGGGAGGGACGGTTCGGCGACGAACCCGCGCCTGCGGAGGGTCCGGGCGTGGGGGCGTTCGGGCAGTGGGCGCTGCTGGCCCGGCGGAACCTCGATCTGCTGTCGCGGAACCGGCTCACGCTCGCCGTCCTGGCCGGGTCGCCGGTCATGGTGCTGGCGATGTTCGCGGTGCTGTTCCGTCCCGGCGCGTTCTCGCCGGAGTCGCCGAGCCCTGGCGCGACGGTGATGATCCTGTTCTGGATCGCGTTCGGCGGGTTCTTCTTCGGCCTGACGTACGGGCTGCTGCAGATCTGCACGGAGCTGCCCGTCGTGCGGCGCGAACGGCTGACGGGTTTGCGGGTCGGCCCGTACGTGCTAGCGAAGGTGGCGGTGCTTCTGCCGCTTCTGGCCCTGGTGGACGCGCTGATGCTGGGCGTCCTGCGGGGCCTGGACAGGCTGCCCGCGATGGGCTGGGGCACGTACGCGGAGCTGTTCGTCACCCTGCTGCTGTGCTCGCTGGCCGCTCTGGCGCTGGGCCTTCTGGTGTCGGCGGCGGTCACCGACCCGGCGCAGGCGACGATGGCGCTGCCGATGCTGTGCTTCCCGCAGGTGCTGTTCGTGGGCGCGATCCTGCCCGTCCCGGTGATGGCGGCGCCGGGACGGTGGCTGAGCTACGCCATGTCGAACCGGTGGGCGTTCGAGGGGCTGGGGCGCAGCGTCGGCGTGGAGCGGCTGTGGGGGTCCGGACGGTCTCCGCTGGGGCCGCCGCTGCTGGCCTCGTACGGCGACACGTTCGCGCGGGCGGTCGCCGTCGACTGGGCGGTGCTGGCCGGGTTCACGGCGGCCTTCCTCGCGGGGACGTGCCTGGTCCTCGCCCGACGAACCTGACAAACGCCCCGTGACGGGCCAATTACGGCCAGAATCCCCCCTTGCGGTTGATCTCCCGATTTTGGACCGTTCTGTTATGGATGCGGCTTAACGCCACCGGGGGTGCACCGTGAGCACTTCATCCGATTTTTACGTCGCCACGTCCGGCTACGCGGACACCCGGCGCCTGGACGAGCTCCGCGCGACCGAATACCGCCATCTGGACGAGCACGGGCAGACCTACCTCGACTACACCGGATCGGGCGTGGCCGCCGCCGCCCAGTTACGGGCGCACGTCGAGCGGCTGACCAGCCGCTGCTACGGCAACCCGCACTCGGAGAACCCGACGTCCAGCGCGTCCACCGTGCTGGTCGATCGGGCGCGGGAGCGGATCCTGGCGTTCTTCAACGCGTCCGCCGACGAGTACGCGGTGGTGTTCACGGCGAACGCGACCGGCGCGTGCCGGCTGGTCGGCGAGGCGTACCCGTTCGGGCCTGGCACCCGGCTCGTGCTGACCGGCGACAACCACAACTCGGTGAACGGGCTCCGGGAATTCGCGCGGGCGCGGGGCGCCGAGATCGTGCACGTTCCCGTCCGCGGGCCGGAGCTGCGCGTCGGGGGCGAGGAGGTCGGCGCGGCGCTCGCCGACCGCCGGGGCCTGCTCGTCTATCCCGCGCAGAGCAATTTCACCGGCGTCCAGCACCCGCTCGCCTGGATCGACCAGGCCCGCGCGCACGGCTACGACGTGCTGCTGGACGCGGCGGCGTTCGTCCCCGCCAACCGCCTCGACCTGGGCCGGACGCGTCCCGACTTCGTCCCCGTGAGCTGGTACAAGGTGTTCGGGTACCCGACCGGCGTCGGCTGCCTGGTCGCGCGGCGCGACGCCCTGGCGCGGCTCCGGCGGCCGTGGTTCGCGGGCGGGACGATCCAGGCGGTGAGCGCGCTCGGCGACTGGCACGTCCTCGCGCCCGACGAGACGGCGTTCGAGGACGGCACCCTGAACTTCCTGTCCATCCCCGACGTGGAGTTCGGCGTCGACTGGGTCGACGGCATCGGCATGGACCTGATCCACCTCCGCGTGACGTGCCTGACGGACCTGCTCCTGCGGACGCTCGCGGGCCTGCGGCACTCCGACGGCTCCCCCATGATCAGGCTGTACGGGCCGGACGGCACGGACCGGCGCGGCGGCACGGTCGCGTTCAACGTCCTCGACGCGCGGGGCGGGATCGTCGACGAGCGGATCGTCGCGCGCGACACCGCCGCCGCGGGCATCTCGATCCGCACGGGCTGCTTCTGCAACCCGGGCGCGGGCGAGGGCGCGTTCGAGATCTCCGAGCGGGCGCTGCGGCTCACTGCGAACCGGCGGATGCGGACGCTGGACGACTACCTGGGCGTGCTCGGCCTGCCCAGCGGCGGCGCCGTCCGCGCGTCCCTCGGCCTGGTCTCGAACGTCGCGGACGTGGAACGCCTCATCGACGTCCTCGGCGCCGCCTACCGCGACCGGGAACCGGAGGCCACCGGCCTGAAACCCCGCGAACGCTGCTGAGACCCGCACGAGAAATTGATACCCGCGCGAGAAATCAGGTGCCCGCGCGTTCGACGACGACGGCCCATTCCTCCAGGAGGGCCTGGGCGGCGTCGGTGTCCGGGCCTTCGGCCCACAGGTGGGTGACGGCCTCCGCCGGATCGGGCAGGACGAGGACCCAGCGGCCGTCGTCCTCGACCACGCGGACCCCGTCGGTGGTGTCGATCGTGCGGTCCCCGGCGGCCTCCACGACGTGCCGCATCACGCTGCCCTTCGCGGCCCACGGCGTCGGGACGGAGCGGCGCAGCAGGTGCGCGTCCGGGATGCGGCGGTCGATCTGCGACAGCGTCAAACGGGTCCGCGCGACGAGCCCGACGAGGCGGACGAACGCCGCGATCCCGTCGACGGTGCCGCTGAACTCGGGCATCAGGAACCCGCCGCGGCCGTCCCCGGCGAAGATCACGCTGCGCTGCGCGGCGGCCTTGGTGAGCACGTCCTGGGACGTGGACGTCCACTCGACCTGGACGCCGTGGAACCGGCACACCTGCTCGGCGACCCGCGTCGTCGTCACCGGCAGCGCGACCCGGCCCTGCTCCGCACGCGCGCCCCGCTCGGCCGCGACCAGGTCCAGCATGACGAGCAGCGCCCGGTCGTCGCCGACCAGCTCCCCGTTCTCGTCCACGAGCGAGATCCGCTCCCCGACCGGGTCGAACCGGACGCCGAACGCGGCCCGCGACGACGACACGAGCTCCCCGAGCCGCTCCAGGTCGCGCATCCGCTCGGCGAGCGTCTCGGTCGGGTTCGCCTCGTCCAGCCCGGCGTTGCGGGTGAGGACCTCCACCCCGACCTTGCCGAGCAGGTTCGGCAGGACGAGCGACGCGACGCCGCCCGCGCAGTCCAGGACGATCTTCAGCCCGGCCTCGCGGACCCCGCGGATGTCGACGCGGCGCAGCAGGTCGCGGGTGTAGGTCTCGACGACGCGCGGCGGGTAGGTCAGCTCGGCGATCTCGCCGGGGAACGCGCGCCGGTACTCCTGCCGCCCGAACACGCGCTCCAGCTTGCGCTGCGCGTTCTGCGACAGGTCGGCGCCGTCGGGGTCGAGGAAGATGATGTCGACGCCCTGCGGGTCGCCGAGCGTGGTGCGGATGTAGATGCCGCCGACGGCGTCCTCGCGGCCGGTCTCGAACCGGGCGACGGTCAGCGGCGTCGCCTCCAGGTCGTCGACGTTGATCGCGCTGGCGGTCAGGGCGCTGTTCACGGCGCGTTTCAGGGTGCGGGCGGCGCGGGAGACGTCCCGTCCGGTGACGACGGTCGTGCCCTTCTTCAGCGTCGTCGCGTAGGCGCTGGCGAGCCGGACCGCCAGCTCGGGCGTGATCTCGACGTTGACCAGCCCGGACACCCCGCGCGGCCCGAACAGGTTGCGCTGCCCCCGCGACTCCCAGATCACGCTGGTGTTGACGACCGCGCCCGCCTCGATCGTCTTGAACGGGTACACCTTCACGCCGGACGAGACGTACGCCTCCGCCTCGATCACGCACTCGTCGCCGATGACCGCGCCCTCCTCGACGCGGGCGCCCGCCATGACGTCGGTGTTCTTGCCGACCACGCAGCCGCGCAGGTTCGTGGACGGCGCGACGAACACGTTGTCGTGGACGATCGCCCGATGCAGGAACGCGCCTTCCTTCACGACCACGTTGCTACCCAAGACGGTGTACTCGCGCAGTTCGACGCCCGCCTCGACCTTGGCGTAGTCGCCGATGTAGAGCGGGCCCTTGAGGACGGCCTCGGCGTCCACCTCCGCGCCTTCGGCGACCCACACGCCCGGCGACATTTCGAACCCGTCCAGGTCTATGCCGACCTGGCCCGACAGCATGTCGGCCTGGGCCTTGAGGTAGCTCTCGTGGGTGCCGACGTCCTCCCAGTAGCAGTCGGCGACATAGCCGAACAGCGGCGCGCCCTCGGCGAGCAGCGCGGGGAACACGTCCCCGGACCAGTCGACCGGCTCCCCCGCCGCGACGTGCTCCAGGACCTCCGGCTCCATCACGTAGATGCCGGTGTTGACGGTGTCGGAGAACACCTGGCCCCACGTCGGCTTCTCCAGGAACCGCTGCACGCGGCCCTCGTCGTCCACGATGATGATCCCGAACTCGAGCGGGTTCGGGACGCGCTTCAAACCGATCGTGACGAGCGCGCCGTTGCGCTCGTGGAACCGCACCATGTCGGTCAGGTCGATGTCGGTGAGCGCGTCCCCGGAGATCACCAGGAACCGGTCGTCGCGCAGTGCCTCCTCGGCGTTCTTCACGCTCCCCGCGGTGCCGAGCGGGATCTCCTCCGTCGCGTAGCTCAGCGACATGCCGAGCTCCTCGCCGTCGCCGAAGTAGTTGCGGATCAGCGCGGCCAGGAACTGGACGGTGACGACGGTCTCGCTGAACCCGTGCGCCTTCAGCAGCCGCAGCACGTGCTCCATGATCGGCCGGTTGACGAGCGGGAGCAGCGGCTTCGGCTGGTTGGCGGTCATCGGGCGCAGCCGCGTCCCCTCGCCACCCGCCATCACGACGGCCTTCATCGCGCGGCCTCCCGGCCGGCGGCCTCCCGCCCGGCGACCACGAGCTGCCGCGTCTGCTCCCAGTACAGGACGGCCGCCCACCAGTACAGGCCCGCCCCCCAGATCGCGAACGACCAGCCGACGACCTTCGCCGCCGTCGCCGCCGCGCCGTCATGGTCGCCGAGCAGCAGCAGCGGGAACGCGTACAGCAGGCACAGCGTGCCCGCCTTGCCGATGAAATGGACGGGCAGCGTCCCGCTGTACCCGAGCCGCCGGACGATCGGCGCGATCGGCACGATCGCCAGCTCGCGCGCGACGAGCAGCACCACCAGCCACAGCGGGATGATGTCGCGGATCGTGAGGCCGACGAGCGTCGCCAGGATGTAGAGCCGGTCGGCGGCCGGGTCGAGCACCGCCCCGAGCTTGCTGGTCTGGTTCAGGACCCGCGCCAGCTTGCCGTCCAGCCAGTCGGACAGGCCCGCGAACACCAGCAGGCCGAGCGCCCACCAGTCCGCCTCGATCAGCACGAGCCACAGGAACAGCGGAACGCCGACCAGCCGCGCCAGGCTGAGGCTGTTGGGCACCGTGAAAATCCGGTCCTGCGGGGCTTCCTGCTGTGTGCTCACCGACGCGTTCGCCTCCCCTGGTCCCTTGATCCTGACCCTACCGGTAAGGATTCTGAAAGCCCTTCATGGCAGAACCGCCGCCAACAAAGACCGCCCCCGCGGCGTCTTCTTCACCGGAACGATCTCTCCGGACGCCCCGCTCGGCCGGGGCCCCCAGAAAGGGCGTCGCGTTGGATCCCCTTCAGGCTGACGACCCGCGCGCCGTGGGCGGGTACGCGCTGTCGGCGCGGCTGGGCGGCGGCGGCATGGGCCAGGTGTACCTCGGCCGCTCCCCCGGCGGGCGGCCGGTGGCGGTGAAGCTCGTCCGCCCCGAGTACGGCGACGACCCGCAGTTCCGGCGCCGGTTCGCGGCCGAGGTCGAGGCGGCCCGCCGCGTCGGCGGGTTCTTCACCGCGCAGGTCGTCGACGCCGACCCGGACGCCGACCGGCCGTGGCTCGTCACCGCCTACGTGCCGGGCCCGTCGCTGCAGGCGGCCGTGGACGAGCTGGGGCCGCTGCCCGCCCGCGCGGTGCGCGTCCTCGGGGCGGGCCTGGCGGAGGGGCTGGCGGCCGTCCACTCCTGCGGGCTGGTGCACCGCGACCTCAAGCCCGGCAACGTGATCCTGGCGCCGGACGGGCCGAGGGTGATCGACTTCGGGATCGTCCGGGCGCTGGAGAGCGCGTCCGGCACCGCCACCGGGGCGATCACCGGGACGGTCGCGTACATGTCGCCCGAGCAGGCCCGCGGGGACCGGGACATCGGGCCCGCCGCGGACGTGTTCGCGCTCGGCTCGGTGCTGGCGTTCGCGTCCACCGGCTCGGCCCCGTTCGGCCGCGGCCAGGCGCACGCGGTGCTGTACCGGATCGTCCGGGAGGAGCCCGATCTGGACGGGGTCCCCGCCGAGCTGCGCGACCTGATCGGGGCGTGCCTGGCGAAGGACCCCGCGGACCGTCCCGCCCTGCCGGACGTGCTGGAGCGCTGCGCGGGCGCGGCGGGCGACGACTGGCTGCCCCCGGCCGTCCTCGCGATGGCCGCGGCGATGGGTCCGGGCGCGGGCGCCGCGCAGCCGACCGAGCACGACACTCCCGCCCCTGCCCTGGAGAGCCCGATGCGTTCCGGCGCCCTGCCGCCAGCAGGGCCGCCGCCGGAGCCGCCGCCGGGGCCCTACGGGCGCCACCCCGCGACCGCTCCCCTGTCTCCGCCGCCGCGCCGGTCCGGGTCCCGGGCCAGGTGGATTCTCGGCGGCGTCGCGTTCTTCACCGGCTTGGCGCTGCTGGCGACCGGGGTCGTCCTGGCGCTGAACTGGAAAGGCGGCTCGGGGTCGGGCCGGTCTTCCGCGTCGCCGTCCGCGACCAAGCCGAAGCTGCCGGTCTCGGCGGTGACCGGGCGGATCGACGACCCGCGCGCGGGCTTCTCCTACGCCCGCCTGGGCACGCCGTGGGTGACGCCGGGAGGCGGCTGGACGAGGCCGGGGATGTTCACCAGCGGGCAGATCGCACCGCTGCGGCAGCGCAACGGCGACTCGACCTTCAACGCGACCTCCGTGGCCGGGCTGCCCAGAGCCGACGAGCGTCAGGGCTACACCGGGCCCCAGGACCTCGGCGCCGTAGCGGCGCGCGTGAAGGCTCGCGTCATCCGCGAGTTGTTCACCGTCCCGCACGACGAGAAGACGCTCGCGTCCGGGCCCATCGAGGTGAGCGGCGGGGGCAGGGGCTGGCTGGAGAAAGCGCGGTTCGACTTTCCGCAGGCCAAGGCGCAGGGCTGGCCGGTCACGGGAGACACGATGGCGCTCCTGGTCATCGATCAGGACGGCGCGGACGGCGGCGTGCCGGGGATTCTGCTGGTGTCCGTCCCGAGCGCCTTCGCGGCGCCGGGCGACATGGATCAGGTCCTCGCGTCCGTCCGGACGCGCTGAGGGGCGGGCCGCTATTGGGGGGAGACGACGTCCGCGACCGGGAGGACGGCGGTGACGACGAACCCGCCGCCGTCGCCGGGGCCCGCGTCCAGGGTGCCGCCGACGCTCCGCGCCCGCTCGATCATCCCGAGGATCCCGAAGCCGCCCGGCGTCCCGCCGGACGGTCGACTCTCTGGCGGGGGGACGACCCCCCGCGCCCCCCGGAACGGCCCGATCCCGTCGTCGGCGACGCGCACGACGAGCCCGCCGCCGTCCCGGGACAGGGTGACCGCGACGCGCTCGGCCGCCGCGTGCTTGACGACGTTGGTCAGCGCCTCCTGGACGATCCGGTACGCCGCGACGCCGACCTCCGGCGGCAGGGACCCCGCGTCCGCGTCGTCGAGGTCGACCTCGACCCCGGCGGCGCGCGCGGCCTGCGCGAGGTCGGCGATCCCGTCCGGGCCGGGCAGCCGCCCGGTCGTCTCGACGTCCGTGCCGCGCAGGACCTGCAGGGTGCCGCGCAGCTCCGTCCGGGCGTCCCGGCAGGTGTCGGCGATCGACGTGAGCGCCTCCGCCAGCTCCTCCCGGTCGAGCGGCCGGTCCCCGCGGACGAGGTGCGCCGCCGCCCCGGCCTGGACGCCGATGACGGTGATGCTGTGGGCGAGGAGGTCGTGCAGGTCGCGGGCGATCCGCAGCCGCTCCTCGGCGACGCGCCGCCGCGCCTCCTCCTCCCGCGTCCGCTCCGCCCGCTCGGCCCGCTCGGTGATCGTCGCCAGCCGCGCCCGGTGCACCCGCCACACCTGGACGGCGATCACGACGGAGATCACGGCCTCGATGACCGCGATCTGCTCGCGGAGCGACTTGCCGCCCGCCTGCAGCGCCATCCCGATCACGCACACGAACAGCACGACGCCCGCCACGGTGAGGACGCCCCGGACGCGCCGTCCCAGCACCGCGTACGCGAACAGCGCGACCACCTCGGCGGGCACCAGCGCATGATGCTGGTACTGCGCCAGGTGGTACGGCAGCGCCAGCATCAGCAGGGCCGCCAGCGCCGGCGTCGGCCACCGCCGCATCACCGCGAGCGGCGCGTGCGCGGCCACCAGCAGGAGCGTCCCGGCCGCGTCCAGGTCCCGGACGCCGGGCCACATCACCGCGACCGCGACGGCGACGCACGCCAGCAGCGTCGCGAACAGGGCGTCGCTCGCCGTCGCACCGCCCTTGGGCACCGTCACCACGCGTCCATTTTCTCCACAACGTCCGAACACCGCACACCGCCCCCGCGCCGCCGGAGGACGACCGCGGATTTCAGTACGCTCCGCGCATGGAGAAGTCACCTCGGATCACCCATATCGCCTGGGGCCGCATGGAGGTCGAAGGACTTCAGGGCGGCAAGGACTTCAAGCTCTATCCGGGCGGAGGCCGCGAATGGGACTGGACCGAGCACGGCACCCGGCACGACCCGGGGATCCAGCCGGGCGACGTGCGGGAACTGCTCGACCACGGCTGCACGGTCGTCGTCCTCAGCAGGGGCATGGAGCTGCGCCTGAAGACGATGCCGTCCACGCTGGAGGTGCTGCGGGACGCCGGTGTCGAGGTGCACGTGGAGGAGACGACCGAGGCCGTCGCGATTTACAACCGGCTGGCCGAGACTGAGAGCGTGGGCGGGCTCTTCCACTCGACCTGCTGAACGGCCGGGATGAATGGGGTCGTCCCGCCCTATAGTTCTGCGAACTCCATCATGAAGGGCTGACCGTGTCCGTCCCTCCCCCGACCCGCTCCCTGCCGGACCTCCGGGTCACGCTCGGCCGGGGCGCCTACCGGTGGCCGTTCCGGGTGTGCCTGGCCGCGCTGGCGATCGGCCTGCTCATCTCGCTGTCCACGCGCACCGGCGGCAGCGCGGCGTGGGGGGCCGGGGAGGCCCGCCGGGCCATCGCCGTGTACGGCGGCGGCGGGGCGCTCGTCGCGCTGGCCGCGATCGTCTGGGCCTTCGTGATCTTCCGGAACCGGCTGGTCGTGACCGTCGGGGAGAAGGGGCTCGTCCTGCGCCGCGCGAAGAAGCAGGCGGTCATCCCGGCGGACGCCGTGCGCGCGGTCGGCATCGTGTGGCCGGTCGCCGACCCCGTCCTGACGGTCTGGTTCGACACCGCGGCGGCCCCGGACGCCGGCGCGATCGTCAAGGTGGACGGCGACGCGGCGGCGCTCCTCCGGGACCGGTCGCTCCCCTCCGGATGGCTCCCGGCCGTGCGCGCCGCCGCGACCGAGAACCTCGGCGCGTCCTGGCGCGTCCTCGACGACGAGGGCGAGGAGGTCGAGCAGCCGCGGGCGGACGCGCTGGCCAGAGCCGACCGCCTCCTGGTGGACGGCGCCGGCCGCTACCGCGACCAGGGCGGCGGCGCGCTCATCGCCGTCGCCTGCGGACGGCTCGCCAGGCGCGGGCCGGGCCCGGCCCGCTTCCGCCGCAACCCCGACCGGGGCCGCCGGACGATCGTCCTGCGCGATCCCCACGCGGGCAGGCTGCTCGCGTTCAAGAAGACGTCCCGGCTGACGGGCGGCGGCCGCATGCGGGTGTTCGACGCGGACGGCCGGCACGTCGGCACGATCGAGAGGCTGCGCGAGCCGTCCTTCTACTCGGCCGGGGGGACGCTCCTCGGCACCACCCGGCGGCACGGCGACCGCCATGTCGTCACCGGCGTGGACGGGCGCGAGTCCGCGTCGCTGAGGACGAAGAGCGGCGCCGACGACAGCCGCATGTGGCTGGAGCGCTCGCGATCCGCCCCTGACCAGCTGCGCACCCTCACCCTGGCACTGCCGATGGTGGTGCGGCTCGCGCGCCAGGCCGCCTGACCCGTTCCATCAGCGCGGCCTTATCCCATGGGCGGCGGTTGCCGCAACGGGGGTGGGCCGGGTTAGCGTCGAGCACGACAGATCGCGGGGGTCCGGCGAACCGGGCTGAGATAGCGGCTGAGACGGCCGCTGACCGCATGAACCTGACCGGGTAATGCCGGCGTAGGGAGAGATCGAGTCGTCATGACCGAACCTTTGGTTCCAGCCGCCCGCAAGACCTACCTGCGGGGCTCGCGCCCCGACATCCGCGTCCCGATGCGGGAGGTGCCGCTGACCAGCGGCGACACCGTCGTCCTGTACGACACGTCCGGGCCGTGCACCGATCCGGCGCAGGAGACCGACGTCCGCCGGGGGCTGCCCGCGCTGCGGGAGCCGTGGATCGCCGGGCGCGGCGACACGGCCCCGTACGAGGGCCGGACCGTCCGCCCCGAGGACGACGGCCGCAAGGCGCCGCCGCAGCCGCCGCCTCTGCAGGAGGGTTTCCTGCCGCGGCGGCCGCGCCGCGCGACCGGCGGCGCGGTGACGCAGCGCGCCTACGCGCGGCGCGGGGAGATCACCCCAGAGATGGAGTTCGCGGCGCTGCGCGAAGGCGTGGCGCCGGAGTTCGTCCGGGACGAGCTGGCCGCCGGCCGCGCCGTGCTGCCCGCCAACGTCAACCACCCCGAGATCGAGCCGATGGTCATCGGGCGGAACTTCCTGGTGAAGGTGAACGCGAACATCGGGAACTCGGCGGTGGCGTCGTCCATCGAGGACGAGGTGGAGAAGATGACGTGGGCGACCCGCTGGGGCGCCGACACGATCATGGACCTGTCGACGGGCCGGGACATCCACACCACGCGCGAGTGGATCCTGCGGAACTCGCCGGTGCCGGTCGGGACCGTCCCGCTGTACCAGGCGGTGGAGAAGGTCGGCGGCGACCCCGCGGAGCTGACCTTCGACGTGTTCCGCGACACGGTGATCGAGCAGGCCGAGCAGGGCGTGGACTACATGACCGTCCACGCCGGGGTGCTGCTGTCGTACGTGCCGCTGACGGCGCGGCGCAAGACCGGGATCGTGTCCCGCGGCGGGTCGATCATGGCGGCGTGGTGCCTGGCGCACCACGAGGAGAACTTCCTGTACACGCGGTTCAGGGAGCTGTGCGAGATCTTCGCCGCGTACGACGTCACGTGGTCGCTCGGGGACGGCCTGCGGCCCGGCTCCATCGCCGACGCCAACGACGAGGCGCAGTTCGCCGAGCTGCGCACCCAGGGCGAGCTGACGAAGATCGCCGCGGAGTACGGCAACCAGGTGATGAACGAGGGCCCGGGCCACGTCCCGATGCACAAGATCAAGGAGAACGTCGACCTGCAGCAGGAGTGGTGCGACGGGGCGCCGTTCTACACGCTCGGGCCGCTGACCACCGACATCGCGCCCGGCTACGACCACATCACCTCGGCGATCGGCGCGGCGATGATCGGCTGGCACGGCACCGCGATGCTCTGCTACGTCACGCCGAAGGAGCATCTCGGGCTGCCGGACCGCGACGACGTCAAGGCCGGCGTCATCGCCTACAAGATCGCCGCGCACGCCGCCGACCTGGCGAAGGGCCATCCGGGCGCGCAGGCGTGGGACGACGCGCTGTCGGACGCCCGGTTCGACTTCCGGTGGGAGGACCAGTTCAACCTGTCCCTCGACCCGGACACCGCCCGCGCGTTCCACGACGCCACGCTCCCGGCCGCCCCGGCGAAGACGGCGCACTTCTGCTCTATGTGCGGGCCGCACTTCTGCTCCATGAAGATCACCCGGGACGTCCGCCGGTACGCCGACGAGCACGGCCTGGCCGAGGAGGAGGCGCTCTCCGCCGGGATGCGCGAGAAGGCGGACGAGTTCAAGGCCGCCGGCGGCCGCGTCTACCTGCCGCTCTCCCCCGGCAAGACCTGACGCGGTTCGCCGCGAGAACGGGGGCCCGCCGCGGACGGCGCCGCGGCGGGCCTCCCCCCGTCTCGCGCGGAGGTCGCCGCCTCGCCGGGGACGTCGCGCGGCTAGTATCGGGGGACCGTTCCAAAGCCGCGGATCCCCCGGATCGCCGCGGGCCCGCCGACCCGCCGGGAAGGACCCACGACTCAGGTGACCAGCGACGATATTCCGAGACCCGGCCCGCAGCGGGCGATGCGCGCCGACGTCCGCCGCAACCGCGCCCGGCTGCTCGCGGCGGCGAGGGAGATGTTCGAGCGGGACGGGGCCGGCGCCTCCCTGGAGGCCGTCGCGCGGCTCGCGGGCGTCGGCATCGGGACGCTCTACCGGCATTTCCCGACGCGCCAGGACCTCCTGGAGGCGCTGCTCGCCGACGTCTACGACGGGCTGGCCGCGACGGGGCGGGAGCTCCTCGTCTCGCCCGCGCCCGGGGAGGCGCTCACCACCTGGTTGCGCGCGTTCATCGTGCGGATCACGGCGTTCCCCGGGATGGCGGCCGCGGCCGCGGTGTCGCTGCGGCCCGAACAGCCAGGGCGGCCCGAGCCGTCCGGGGCGCGCCGGGCGGTGCGCGACGCGGGCGAGGCGCTGTTCCGGCGCGCGCAGGACGCCGGGGACGTGCCCGCGGACGCCGAGTTCGCCGACGCGCTGAGGCTCGCGGGCGCGATCGCGATGGTCACCGAGCGCGACCCGGAGGCGGCCGATCGGCTGCTGGCCCTCGCCGCCGCCGGCCTGGCCCCCGGGAAGGGCGCTCACGGCGGCTAGGCCGTCCTGAGCGTCAGGGCGAGGACGCGCCCGATCAGGTGGTCTCCGGCACGGGCAGGATGCGGCGGGGGCCGCGCGGCGCACCGCCCTCCCGCTTGCGCCATTCGCGGGGGTAGCCGACCGACACCTCGATGTGCGGGATGTCGCCGGTCCAGATCGTCCGGGGGATGTGGAGGTGCCCGTACACGACCGACACGGCGCCGAACCGGGTGTGCCAGTCGGCGGTCCGCACGGTGCCGCACCACTGCGCGAACTCCGGGTACCACAGGACGCGGGTGGGTTCGCGGACGAGCGGCCAGTGGTTGACCAGCACCGTCCGCGTCCCGGGTTCGAGGGCCGACAGGCGCTTCTCGGTGTAGGCGATCCGCGCGTCGCACCAGGCGTCGCGCGTGGGGTGCGGGTCGGGGTGCAGGTAGACCTCGTCGGTGCAGACGACGCCCGCCTCCTGCGCGACCTTCAGGGCCTCTTCCTTGGTGGACGTCCCCTCCGGCCGGAACGTGTAGTCGTACAGGAGGAACAGCGGCGCGATCGTGACGGGGCCGTCCTCGCCGTCCCACACGGGGTACGGGTCCTCGGGGGTCAGCACGCCGATGCTCCGGCACATGTCGACGAGCGCGCCGTAGCGGGCCTCGCCGCGCAGCCGCACCGGGTCGTTCTTGACGGTCCAGAGTTCGTGGTTGCCGGGCGTCCAGATGACGGTGGCGTAGCGTTCGCGCAGCGTTCTGAGCGTCCATTCGACGTCGGAGACGGTTTCGGCGACGTCGCCGGCCACGATCAGCCAGTCGTCGCCGGACGCGGGCCGCAGCCCCTCGACGAACTCGCGGTTCTCGGCGAACCCGACGTGCAAGTCGCTGATGGCGTGGACACTGCTCATCCAAAGATCGTAGGCGGTCGCGGGCGGGCTCAGTCCTCGTCGGCGGGAAGCGTGAAGAGCCGGACGTGCACCGGGCGGGCGCCAGGCGGCGCGTCCTCGCGGCGGTGGCCGTGCTCGTGCAGGAGCCGGATGTAGGCCTCGAAGAACTCGGCGAGGCCCTCCTCGGTCATGTGCGCGAAGCCGCGCGACAGCAGCGCCCAGGCGCGGTCGCGCTCGTACTCGGCGGGCAGGCGGCGGAACAGCTCCATGTCCTCGGCGTGGCCGACGCGGATCAGCTCGTCGAGGACGGCCCGGTCCTCCGGGGCAACGGTCTCCGGGGCGGGCAGCCGCAGGTCGCGCGGGGTCTCGGCGGGCCGCCACCACCGCTCCCGCCCGGCGGACCGCTCCGGGATCTCCTCGATGAACCCGTACTTCTCCAGCTGCCGCAGGTGGTAGCTGGTCGTGCCGGTGTTGGCGCCGAGCACCTCGCCGATCGTGGTGGACGTCGCCGGGCCGTGCGCGCGCAGCCGGTGCAGGATCCGGCGGCGCAGCGGATGGCTCAGCGTCCTGATCCGTCCCGGGTCGTCCAGGATGACGGGCTCCGCATCGTCCTTCATGAGGAGCAGTCTAGTACTACAGAGGTATCTTTGCAGAGAACTCTTTGCAGAGGTTTCTCTGCGGTCTACCGTGCTCGGCATGAAGAGAGCGATCACGGTCGTGCTGGCATTCGTCGTCAGCGCTTTGCTGGGCAGCGTCCCGGTCTCGGCGTCCGGCCCGGTCTCGGCGTCCGGCTCGGCTTCGGCGTCCGGCCCGATTCCGGCGCCGCCGGGGCTGACCTCCGCCGATGTGAGCTTCAAGGGGTTCGGCGGCCTCACACTCCACGGCACGGTGCTGGCGCCGGCCAAAGCCGCCCGGCCGGTGCCGGGCGTGGTGCTCGTCACCGGGTCCGGCGCGGGCGTGCCGCGCGAGCACCTGCTGACGGAGGCGACGGAGTTCGCGCGCCGGGGCGTCGCCGTCCTGATCTACGACAAGAGGTCCGCGGGCTACTCGAACTTCCGCCGCTCCTACTCCGAGCTGGCGGACGACGCGCTCGGGGCGGTGGGTGCGCTGCGCGCCCGTCCCGGCGTCGATCCGGCGAAGGTCGGGCTGTGGGGGCTCAGCGAGGGCGGCTGGGTGGCGCCGCTCGCCGCGTCCCGGTCGGCGGACGTCGCGTTCGTGATCGTCGTCGGCGGCAACGCCATGACGCCGATGCGGCAGCAGGTCTGGAACGAGACGTCCGCGCTGCGCCGGGCGGGCGTCTCCGGCTCGCTGATCGACCACGGCAAGCGCAACTTCGCGCGGCTCGGCGCGGACGCGGGCCTGTTCGCCGAGGCGTTCTTCGACGCGCAGGTCGTCCTGGAACGGGTCCGGCAGCCGCTGCTCGGCGTGTGGGGCGGACGCGACCTCCAGACCCCGCCCGAGGACAACCCGCCGCTGTTCGCGCAGGCACTCCGCCGCGGCGGGAACACCCACTACACGTTCCGCTTCTTCGCCGACGCCGACCACGCCGCGCACACCACCCCCGACGGCGGCCTCACGCGCGGCGAGGCGCTGGCCCCCGGATACGCCGACCTCGTCGGCACCTGGGTCAACGACGTGACCAGCGGACGGCCGCCGGTCGCCGACGCCGCGACGCCGTTGAAGCAGGACTACGCGAGCGTGGAGATCTCGCCGTCGCCGTGGTGGGCGTCGTGGCAGACGCAGCTCGCGGTGTTCGCGCTGTTCATCGTCGCGTTCACGGCGTATCCGCTGGTGGCGCTGGTGCGGCGGCTCCGCGGGCGGGCGGTGCGTCCGGTGAGCCGGTGGGCGCGGCTGCTCGCCGGAGCGGGGCTGAGCTCGGCGGTCGGCCTCCTCTTCTACATCTTCTACCTCATGGCCGCCGGACGGACGCCGGACCCGGGGCCCGTCCTGGCGGGCAGGCCGCTTCCGTGGCTGGCGCTCCAGGCGCTCGCCGTCGCGGCCGTCGCCGCCGGGATCGCAACGGTGGTGGCATGGCGCCGGGACGCCGCGACCGTCCCGGCGGGCGAGCGCGTCCGGCTTGGGCTGCTGGTCACGGCGGGCGTCGTGTTCGTCCCGTGGGCGGTCTACTGGGGCCTGCTCGTTCCCTAGCCGGGACGGGCGGAACGAGAACGCGGCCCCGCTCCGGGTGGAGCGCGGGCCGCGTTTCCTTGAGGTGTCCGGTGTCCGGTGTCAGTTGTTCTGGCCCCAGTGGTAGACGCCGAGGCTCATCGCGAGGAGGCTCGCCCAGCTGAACACGGTGCGGACGGTGTTCCAGGTCGTCCAGCGGCCGGAGTGGGCCGACCAGATCTTCGCCGCCTCGGACGCGTCCTGCGGGATCGTCACCGCCTCCAGAGCCTTGTTCATCGGGATGTTGACCGCGATGGTCGGGACGAGCGCGCCCACGAAGTACACGCCCGCCGCGACGAAGAACAGGACGGCCGCCGAGTTCTCGTCGAGCGTCAGCAGCAGCACCCCCGCCGCGACCGCCGCCACCGGGACCAGCGTGAACATGGAAATGAACAGCGGGTTCTGGATCTTCTGGTCCATGCCCTTGAAGGCGTCGATCGCCGAGGCGGGCCGCGCGGCGTCCAGGCCCGGCATCACGCTGGTGGAGAAGCCGAAGAACGTCCCGGCCATGCCCGCGACCATGATGATCGAGAGGGTCACCGCGACCGCGGCGAGTGCGGATTGCATCGTCGTGCTCCATTTCTTCTCTGCTGGCTGGAAGTCAGCTGGACCAGATGCCGCTGGCCGCGGTGTTCCGGGCGAAGTCGGCGAAGTCGTTCGGCTCGCGGCCGAGCGCCCGCCGGACCCCGTCGGCCGGCCGCGCGTTGCGTCCGTCCAGGATGGTGCCGAACAGGTACGTGAGGAATCCGATGAGGTCGTCGGGAAGGCCCTGCTGCTTGAGCGCGGCCGCGTAGTCCGCCACGGGGACGGAGACGAACGCGACGTCGCGTCCGGCGGCGCGGCCGATCTCGGCGACGGCCTCGGCGAAGGTGAGGGCGCGGGGGCCGGTCACCTCGTAGACCTCGCCGGCGTGCCCGGCGCGGGTGAGGGCCGCGACGGCGACGTCGGCGATGTCGTCGGCGTCCACGAACGGCTCCGGGACGTCGCCCGCCGGCAGGACGACCTCGCCTTCGCGGATCGGGTCGAGCAGGTAGTCCTCACTGAAGTTCTGCGCGAACCAGCTCGCCCGCACGACCGTCCACGCGAGGCCGGACTCCTGGACGATCCGCTCGGATTCCCGCGCCTCGTCCTCGCCGCGTCCCGACAGGAGGACGATGTGCCGGACGCCCGCGCCGACCGCGGCGGCCGTGAACGAGCGGACGGCGTCGACCGCGCCGGGCGCGGCCAGGTCCGGGTAGTACGACAGGTAGACCTTCTCGACGTCCCGCAGGACGGGCGCCCAGGTGGACTCGTCCGTCCAGTCGAAGGCCGGGGACGCCGACCGCGAGCCCATGCGGACCGGGACGTCCAGCGCCTCCAGCCGCTCGACGACGCGGCGGCCGGTCTTGCCGGTCCCGCCGAGGACGAGGGTGAGGCCGTTCTCGATGATGTTCCGCGTGTTGTTCGTCATGCCTTTGAGTCAACAGTCGGCCGGTCCCGGCCACCATCGTTGAGAAGCTCGGCCGCATACGCGAGCGTCTACGCTGGTCCCATGGACGCGCTCACCGACCTCCTCGACGGCCCGCGGGCGCGGGGGGCGTTCATGCTCCGCGCGTCGCTGAACCCGCCCTGGTCCGTCCGGATCCAGGACGAGGCGCCGATCACGCTGATGTCCATGGTGCGCGACGACGCGTGGGTGATCCCGGATCACGGCGAGTCCCAGCGTGTCTCGCCCGGCGACATGGTGATCTTCCGGGGCCCCGACCCGTACACGGTCAGCGACGAGCCGGCGACGAAGCCGCAGATCATCATCCACCCCGGGCAGCGCTGCACCACCCCGGACGGGACGGCGAGCATGTCCGAGGAGATGGACCTCGGCGTCCGCGCCTGGGGCAACGACCCGGACGGGTCGGCGGTCATGCTGATCGGCGCGTACCAGATGCGCGGCGCGGTCACGCAGCGGCTGCTGTCGGCGCTGCCGCCGATCGCGATCGTGCGCGGCGACACGTGGAAGTCGCCGCTCGTCGACGTGCTCGGCGAGGAGATCGGCAAGGACGAGCCCGGCCAGGACGTCGTCCTCGACCGGCTGCTCGACCTGCTGCTCATCGCGACGCTCCGCGCCTGGTTCTCCCGCCCGGACGCCGAGAAGCCCGGCTGGTACCGCGCGCACGGCGACGCGGTGGTGGGCCCGGCGCTGCGGCTCCTGCACGACGACCTGTCGCACCCGTGGACGGTCGCCGACCTGGCGTCCCAGGTCGGCGTGTCCCGCGCGGCGCTCGCGCAGCGGTTCGCGAAGCTGATCGGCGAGCCGCCGATGTCGTACCTGACCGGCGTCCGCCTCGCGCAGGCCGCCGACCTGCTGCGGGAGAGCGACGCGACGCTGGAGTCGGTGGCGCGGCAGGTCGGCTACGGCAACGCGTTCGCGCTGAGCACCGCGTTCAAGCGGGAGCACGGCGTCAGCCCGCAGGAGTACCGCACCGGCCTCGCCACCGCCTGACACCTACCGCTGCTCCTTGCGGAGGGTGGGCTCGGCGCGGACGACGGTCTCGGCCGTCTCGTCGGCCGCGTCCGGGATGAACGGGATCACGAACGCGTAGTCGGCCAGCACGGCGTCGGGCACCTCGCCGGACTCGCCGAACACGGCGATCTCGCCCCAGCAGGGCGAGCCGAGCGAGCCGCTGTGGTGCCGCACCGACAGCCCGGCGCACAGGTTGGCGAACCGGAGCCGCTCGGCGAGCGGGAGCCCGGCGAGTGTCGCGAACACGAACCCGGCGGCGAACACGTCGCCCGCGCCGGTCGGGTCGAGCGCCTCGACCGGCAGCGCGGGGACCTCGGCCCGCTCCCCCGCCGCCGAGTCGACGGCGATGGCGCCGTCGCCGCCGCGCTTGACGACGACCACCGGCACCCGCTCGGCCAGGGCCTCGGCGGCGTCGGACGGGGTTGCCGTGCGCGTGTAGGCCATGGCCTCGGCGGCGTTCGGGAGGAACACGTCCACGTGGTCAAGGCGGTCGAGGACCTCGGCGGGCCAGGCGCCGGTCTGGTCCCAGCCGAGGTCGCCGAAGACGAGCGTGCCGCGCTCGCGCATCGCGGCGGCCCAGGGCGGCAGCGGCTGGTCGACGTCGACGAAGCAGGCCCGCGCTGCCGGCGGCGGCATGCCGGGCGGGCCGTCCAGCGGGCCCGGGACGGGACGCGAGTACGTCACCATGCTGCGGTCGGAGTCGTAGGCCATCGACACCGTCACCGGCGTCGGCCAGCCCGGCACGAGCCGGGACAGGCCGAGGTCGACGCCCTCCTGCTCGGCGAGCGTCCGCCACAGGTAGGCGCCGAACATGTCGTCGCCGAACTCCGCGGCCAGCCCGACCCGCAGGCCGAGCCGGCTCATCGCGACGGCGATGTTCGCGACGCCGCCGGGCGCGGAGCCGAGCCCGTCGGTGACGATCTCGGTGCCGGGCGGCGGCAGCCCCGGCAGCCCGGTGAAGATCATGTCCATGAAGACCCGGCCGGACAGGAACACGTCCAGCGCCGGGGGCGCGGCCGGCCCGCCGCCGTGCAGCCGCTCCCCCGCCGGCTCCCGCTCGGCGCAGGGGTCGGCGAGGGACGGCGCCGGCGGCACGCCCTGCACGGCCCGCGCGGTCTGCCCGGTCTGCACTGTCCGCGCGGCCGGCCCGCCCGTTGCGCCCGGTGCGGTCGTGCGCGGGATCACGTCGCCTGCCGAATCACGTCGTCCGCCGAATCACGGGTCCCCCCAGAGCGAAGGCCTGGCACGTTCCCACGGAACCTAGCCGACGCCACTGACAATTAGTCCGGGACGTAGAGGCGAATATCGTCCACCTTCGCCGACCCCTCGTAGAAATTCATGTGCGGGTCGCCGATCATGAACCGGTCCGGGTACGCGGACCCGGCGGGCCAGGTGCCGCGGTCGGTGAGCGTGCCGCCCGGCCCCTGCCACGTCCAGTCGGCGTCGAACCGGCCGTCGTACTCGTCCGGGCGCTGGTTGTAGTGCCAGATGGGCTCGCCGTCCTGGACGAACGACCGCGTGTACCGGAACGTCGCCCGGCCCACGTGCGCGAACACCCCGGACATCTCCATCGTATAAGCGCCGTCGCGCCGCTCGACCGCGAACCTGTAGGGCTGCTCGGGCAGCAGTTCGGGCTTCAGGTCGACGGTCGAGACGATCGCGCCGCCCTTCCTGAACCCGCACTCGCTCTGCATCAGGTACTCGGTGCCCGGCATCGTCGCGTAGCGGCGGTCGTCGGTCATGAAGATCGCGTTGACGCCGTTGCCCGTCCCGGCGGAGTACGGCTCGTACTGCTTGGTGACGGGGTTGCAGTTCAGCAGGCCGGAACCGGCGTACTTGTAGCGGTTGTAGCCGTCCATGGCGACCTTGCGGTGGCCGTGGACGAACACGTTGTTGTGCGGCGCCACCTGCCGGTAGTCCATGATCGACATGTAGTAGAAGCCGTTGGAGTCGGTGCGGACGTTCGCCCACTCGCACTCCGGCCTGGCGAAGTCCCCGCCGGACGCCCAGGGGAAGTTGGTCTTGCAGCCGTCCGGGGAGTAGCCGTTGATCCGGCCGTCCGGGTAGTCCCACGACCCGCCGCGCTGCCCGCCGAAGTCGAGCCCGCGCAGCGTCATCTCGACCCGGTACTCGGCGGGCAGGTCGCGGGTGGAGCGGATGACGACGCCCGCCTGGTGGGCCGGCTCGTCCAGGTGCGCGACTCCCCCGCGGGAGGTGAGCGTCGGCGGCGCGTCCGGGCGGCCGTCCCCGTCGGCGTCGCGCGCGGCGAGCTCGGCGGTGAGCCAGCCGCGCGTCCCGAACGCGAACGACTTGCGGTAGGTGCTCATCTTCGGGAGCTGCTGCCGGAACGCCGGGCCGCCCACGGTGTCGAAGTAGGCGCCGTCGTTGTCGTACATGTCGACGTCGTAGGGGCTGGACGGGCCGTCGCCGTCCGGTTTCCAGGGGGCCCTGCGGTCGTCCAGGCGCCGGTTGAACGGCTCGTCCGCCACCAGCCGCCACCCCTCCCGGGCGCCCGGCGGGCCGGACGGCGGGGACGACGGCGGGGCCGCCTGGGCGGGGGCCGCGCACAGGGCCGCGGGCAGGACCAGCGGAAGCGTCAGCGCCAGGGCGCCGCGTGCGAGATTCCTCATTCCGCGACGGTAGGACGGCCCTCCGCGCCACGACCACGGCAAACATCGCCAAAGTGGTATTGACCAATCGCCATATCGGGACATACCGTGTGCCACGACAGGAACAGCATCGAAGGGGGTGAGCGGCGTGACATCCACCGGCGAGTCCCGGTCCGGGAGCACGAAACGGCAGGCCGTGCGCCGCGAGCTGCTCGCGATGCTGGACGGCCTGGACGTCGGGGACGCCCTGCCGTCCGAGCGCCGGCTGGCCGCCGAACTCGGCGTGTCGCGGCCCACGCTGCGGCAGGCCATCGACGGCCTGGTCGCCGAGGGCCTGCTCGACCGGCGGCACGGGAGCGGCACCTACGTGGCCGAGCCCCGGATCGCCGTGTCGCTGACCATGACGTCCTTCACCGAGGACATGATCAGGCGCGGGATGAAGCCCGGCGGCCGGGTCCTGTCGTTCCGCACGGAAGCCGCGGGGGCGCGGATCGGCAGGCGGCTGGCCCTGTCACCCATCGAAGAGGTATTTACCATTCGGCGGCTGCGGCTGGCGGACGACGCCGCCATGGCCATCGAGACGCTCTACCTGCCGCGGGCGCTGCTGCCCGGCCTGCGCCGGCAGGACCTGGAGGGGCAGTCGTTCTACGACCTGCTGCGCGGCGGCGGCATCGCGATCGCCTCGGGCACCGAGACGATCCAGCCGACCGTCACCACCGCCGAGGAGGCCGCCGAGCTGGGCGTCCCGGTGCACACGCCGGCGTTCCTGTTCGAGCGGATCACCAAGGACATGGACGGGCGGCCGCTCGAGTACGTCCGGTCGGTGTACCGCGGCGACCGGTACCGCCTGGAGCTGGACCTGAGACCACCGAACCACTGACCGACCGAGCCACACCGAGCCACTGACCGGCCCCCGGGCGCGCCGCCCGGGATCCGCGGCCGTCCAACCGCGCTGACGGGGGCGACAGCGCACCACCCCACCCCCGAGAAGTGAGGCGACTTCACCATGGACGTCATCAAGGACATCCTCACCTTCCTGGCCGACAACGTGTTCGGCCAGGTGCCCATCCTCATCGGGCTGATCACGCTCATCGGGCTGATCCTGCAGCGCAAGCGGTTCGAGGACGTCTTCGCCGGCGCGCTGCGCGCCACGATCGGCGTGGTCATCCTGTTCATCGGCGTCGAGGTGTTCACCGGCGGGCTGACCAGCTTCCAGAACGTCCTCGCCAGCGCGATGGGCACCACGCCGCCGAAGGCCGACAAGACCCTCACCGACTTCCTCGGCGACCAGGGCGGGACGATCGCGCTGGTCATCACGGTCGCGTTCCTCGTCCACGTGCTGATCGTGCGGCTCTTCCCGGCGGCCAGGTACCTGTACCTGACCGGGCACCTGATGTTCTGGGTCAGCACGGTGACGGTCGCGTCGCTGGTGACGATCGCGCCGGGCGCCGACCAGCTCACGCTGGTGCTGTGCGGGGCCGGGTTCGTCGCCGCGTACTGGACCGTCCAGCCGCTGTGGATGCGGCCGCTGATGCGCCGCGTCATGCCGGACGACCGGTTCGGGTTCGCGCACACCAGCTCGCTCGCCTGCCTGATCACCGGCTACGCCGCGCGGCCGCTCGGCAGCCGGGAGAAGCACGACACCGAGAAGCTGAAGCTGCCGCGCCAGCTGTCGTTCTTCAAGGACGTCAACGTCAGCACCGCGCTGATCATCTCCGTGATCATGCTGATCGGGGTCGCGCTCGCCGACGACGGCGTGGTGTCGAAGGCCGCGACGGAGATGGACCCCAAACTGTCCCCATGGGTGTGGGCGCTGCTGGTCGGCCTGCGGTTCGCGGGCGGCATCGCGATCCTGCTGTTCGGCGTGCGGATGTTCCTCGGCGAGATCGTCCCGGCGTTCAAGGGGTTCAGCGACAAGGTCATCCCGGGGACCCGTCCCGCGCTGGACGCGCCGACCGTGTTCCCCGTCGCGCCGACCGCCGTCATGGTCGGGTTCGTCGCGTCCACGGGCGTGTTCCTGATCTGCCTGGGCGTGTTCGCCGGGGCCGGCTGGTTCACCCTCGCCCCGCCCATGATCATGCTGTTCTTCGTGGGCGGCGCGGCCGGGCTGTTCGGCAACGTGGTGGCGGGCTGGCGCGGCGCCGTCCTCGGCGGCGTGATCACCGGCCTGATCCTCGCCGTCGGGCAGGCCGTCACCTGGGACCTGTTCGAGAAGACCGCGCCGGAGCTGGCCACCCTCGCCGACCCGGACTGGTACGCGATCGCGTGGCTGCTGAAGGCGGTCGACCCGGTCGTCGGCGACGCCTCGGTCTGGGCCGTGCCCGCCGTCGCGCTCGCCGCGACGGTCGCGACGCTGCTGATCCTCGGCCGCGCCGAGAAGCGCCGCGCCGCGGCGGCGGACCCGGCGCCCGGGGACAAGGCCCCCGCGAAGGCCTGATCACCACCATCACCGGGGAGCCACCACCATCACAGGGGAGAAGGACGACATGGCAATCGACCGGCAACTGGAGATCCTCGCGGTCTGCGGGGTCGGCATGGGCTCCAGCCTCATGCTCAAGATGACCGCCGAGGACGCGCTCCGCTCGCTCGGCGTGGACGCCCGGGTGGAGAACACCGACGTGTCCACGGCGCGCGGGATGACGCCCGACGTGGTGATCGGGCAGGGCATGCACACCAGCGAGATCGCCGACCTCGCGCCGGTCGTCATCACGATCAGCGACTTCCTCGACAAGGAAGGCCTGGAAGCGCAGCTCCGCGAGCACCTGACCGCCCAGGGCTGGCTTTCATGACGCCTCACTCTGAGGGGGCGACCCCCCAAACCCCCCGGCAACGGCCTTTGGTCACCGCGACCGACGAGGTCGCCGCCGGCGACTGGCGGGAGGCCGTCCGGAAGGCGGCCGCCGCGCTGGTCGACGCGGGCGCGGCCGGCGAGGGGTACCCGGACGCCTGCGTCCGGGTGGTCGAGGAGAACGGCCCGTACATCGTGCTGACGAAGGGGCTCGCGCTCGTCCACGCACGTCCGGAGGAGGGCGGGCTCGCCGTCGGCGTCGGCGTCACCAGGCTGGCGGCGCCGGTCGAGTTCGGCCACCCCGACAACGACCCGGTGGACCTGCTGCTCGCGTTCTGCACGCCCGACCCGGACGCGCACGTCGGGACGCTGTCCGGCCTGGCCCGCGCCCTGTCCGGCGGCCTGGCCGACCGGCTCCGCGCCGCGTCCGGCCAGGACGACCTGACCCGCACCCTCAAGGAGGCCCTCCCTGATGCGTGAACTCACCAGGCCGCAGCTCCCCGACCGGGTGCGAACCTTGCTGGACGACCTCGACGCGGCCTCCGGTGAGGCGATCGGCGAGGCGGCCGGGCTGCTGCTGAAGTCGGTCGAGGCGGACGGGATCGTGCACGTCGCCGGGGCGGGGCATTCGCTGGCGATGGTGCTGGAGACGTTCTACCGGGCGGGCGGGCTAGCCGCCGTCCGCCCGATCTGGGACCCGCGGGTGTTCCCCCTCGACGACGCCGTGCTGAGCACCCGAGCCGAGCGGCAGGACGGGGTCGGGCGCGCCGTGGTCGAGGAGGTCGCGCCCGCCCCGCCCGACGTGGCGGTGGTGTTCTCCACCAGCGGCCGCAACCCCTATCCGGTCGAGATCGCCGAGGAGTGCGCCGCCCGGGGCGTGCCGGTCATCGCGGTGACCTCGGCGCGGGCGTCGGAGGGCGCGGCGGCGCGGGCGGCGACGACGCTGGCCGACCACGCCTCGATCGTGCTGGACACGTGCGTCCCGCCCGGCGACGTCCTGCACCCGGCGGGGGCGCCGCGCACGGCGGCGGCCTCCACGATCCTCGCCGCGTACGCGTGGTCGCGCGTCCTGGCCGCCCTCGACGATCTCGCGGCGGCGCGCGGCGCGGACCTGCTCCGCTGGACGAGCGCGAACGTCCCCGGCAGCGACGAGCTGAACGTCGCGCTGCTGGAGCGGTACCGGCACCGCGTCCCCGAGCTGACCGGGGACGGGCCGTCCGGCGCCCGCCCTGTGGGATGATTCGGGCGGGCGGACCGCGACGAGGAGCGAGATGACGACCACACCGGCCGGGGACGACCTGCACACCCTGTTCACGCGCGCGGACCTCGGCGGCGACCAGAGACTCGACCTGATGGAGTTCACCCTCGTCCTGGAGGACCTCGGCCTGTCCTGGACGCGCTCGGAGACGCAGGACAGGTTCGAGAAGGCCGACAGCAACCTCGACGGGTTCATCTCCTTCGAGGAGTTCCGCGCCGTCATGGAGGCCCAGGGCTAGACCCTGCGGCCCCGCAGCGCGCGGTACGTCCGGACGAGGGAGGCCGTGGACGCGTCCGGCGCGTCCTCCGGAGGCCCCTCCGAGGTCAGCGCGGGCGCGAGGTCCATCGCCATGACCTTGCCGAGCTCGACGCCCCACTGGTCGAAGGAGTCGATGCCCCAGACCGTCCCCTCGACGAACACGATGTGCTCGTAGAGGGCGACGAGCGAGCCGAGCGTCTTCGGGGTGAGCTTCGGCGCCAGGATCGTGCTCGTCGGCCGGTTGCCGGGCATGACCTTGTGCGGGACGACCGCGGCCGGCGTCCCCTCGGCGGCGATCTCCTCGGCGGTCTTGCCGAACGCGAGCGCCGACGTCTGCGCGAGCATGTTGGCGGTGAGCAGGTCGTGCATTCCCTCGCGATCCTCGAACGGCTCGGCGAAGCCGATGAAGTCGGCGGGGACGAGCCGGGTGCCCTGGTGCAGGAGCTGGTAGAAGGCGTGCTGGCCGTTGGTGCCGGGCTCGCCCCAGAAGATCTCGCCGGTCTGCGCGACGACGGGCGCGCCGTCCGCCCGCACCGACTTGCCGTTCGACTCCATCGTGAGCTGCTGCAGGTAGGCGGGGAACCGGCCGAGGCGCTGGCTGTAGGGCAGGACGGCCCGGGTCTGCGCGCCGAAGAAGTCGGTGTACCAGACGCCGAGCAGCCCCATCAGGACGGGCATGTTCGCCTCGAACGGCGCGCCGCGGAAGTGCTCGTCGATCTCGCGGAACCCGGCGAGCATCTCCCGGAACGCCTCCCCGCCGATCGCGATCATCAGCGCGAGGCCGATGGCGCCGTCGAAGGAGTACCGGCCGCCGACCCAGTCCCAGAAGCCGAACATGTTGGCGGTGTCGATGCCGAACTCGGCGACCCGGCCGGCGTTGGTCGACACGGCGGCGAAGTGCCGGGACACGGCCTTGTCGTCGCCGAGCGCGTCGACGAGCCACCGCCGGGCGACCTTGGCATTGGTGAGGGTCTCCAGCGTCCCGAACGTCTTGGACGCGACGACGAACAGCGTCTGCTCGGGGTCGAGGCCCGCGAGCTTCCCGACGATGTCGGCCGGGTCGATGTTGGAGACGAACCGGCAGGAGACACCGGCGTCGGCGAAGTCGTGGAGGGCCTCGTAGGCCATGGCGGGCCCGAGGTCGGAGCCGCCGATCCCGATGTTGACGACGGTGGTGATGGGCCTGCCGGTGAAGCCCGTCCATTCCCCGGAGCGGACGCGTCCCGCGAAGTCGGCCATCTTGTCCAGGACGGCGTGCACGTCGGCCGCGACGTCCTGCCCGTCCACCGTGAGGGCCTCGCCGGGCGGGAGCCGCAACGCCGTGTGCAGGACGGCGCGGTCCTCGCTGACGTTGATGCGCTCGCCGGAGAACATCGCCTCGATCCGGCGGCGCAGCCCGGCCCGCTCGGCGAGCGCGACCAGCAGCCGCACCGTCTCGGCGGTGGCGCGGTGCTTGGAGTAGTCCAGGTGGAGGTCCCCCGCCGTCACGGTCATGCGGCCGACGCGCCCCGGATCGTCGGCGAAGAGCTCGCGCAGGTGCCGCCCGGCAAGCGCCGCCTGGTGCTCGGCCAGCGCGGACCACTCGGGCGACTCGGTGATATCTGCCATAACCTCTCTCATCTCCTCGGCGGGCGAGGCGCGCCGACGTCCCCCGCGGCGCCGCCCCGTCCCAACCGGCGATCATAGGTCGACCGCGCATGAATCCTCCCCTCCCTGAAGGTAAGGGGAGTCCTTCCCTTCATGGGGTTCGCGGGGATTTCCGGCTCAGGCGGCCTGGGAGCCCGGCGGACTCCCAGGTCTTATGCCCTCAGCACCGGCCGGGACGAAACCTGCCCGGACCAGCATCACGTGCGCGGAGTTCTTGTCCCGGGGACGAGCACCGGCCCATCCTCCGCAGCGGACCGGCCGTTCGGGCGGGCTAGGGTTGCGTGAATGAGCGAGCAAGCGTTCTGGGTCGGCACATACACCGGCGACGCCGGGGGCGGGGCTGGGGTCTACCGGGTGACGCGGGGCGGGGACGGCGTCCTGGAGGGGCCGGAGCTCGTCGCTGAGGCGGTGAGCCCGTCGTATCTGGTGGTGCATCCGGGGCTGGACGTCCTTTACGCGGTGCGTGAGGAGGACGAGGGCGGCGTCGTCGCGTTCGACGCGTCCGGCGGGCGGCTCCGGGAGATCGGGGCGCGGACGGCGGGGGCGTTGCCGTGCCATCTGTCGGTGACGCCCGATGGCGGGCGGCTGATCGTCGCCGACTACGGGTCCGGGACGGTCAGGGCCGTTCGGCTGGGCCCGGACGGCGCGTTCGAGGGTGAGCCGGACGTGGCGGAGGGGCACGGGAGCGGCCCGGTGGCCGACCGGCAGGAGGGCCCGCACGCGCACGCGAGCGCGAACACCCCGGACGGGACGATCCTGACGACCGACTTAGGGGCGGACCTGATCCGGTCCTTCCGGATCGAGGACGGCGCTTTGAGGCTCGTCGGTGAGACGCCGCTGCCGCCGGGGTCCGGGCCGCGGCATCTGGTCGTCCATCCCGGTGGGCACGTCCATGTGGTGGCGGAACTGTCCGCGTCCCTGCTGGTGCTGCGGCCGCTGGACGGGTACGCGCGCCTGGAGGTCGTGGCGGAGTCGCCCGCGACGGCGGGTCCGGCGGACGCCCGGGCGCTGTGCGCGGCGCTCAAGCTCGGTGACGGCGGCCGGTATGCCTACACCTCCACGCGCGGGACGGCCGTGGTGACCGCGCACCGGGTGCTGGACGGCGGCGCGGCGCTCCGGCCGGTCGCGGACGTCCCGTCCGGCGGCGCCTGGCCCCGTGACCTGCATGTCGACGGCCCATGGATGCATGTGGCCAACGAGCACAGCCACTCGATCGCGACGTTCCGGATCGGCGCGGACGGCGTTCCCGAGCCGGTGGGGACGCCGCTGCCGGTGCCGTCGCCGGTGTGCGTGATCCCTGTCTGAGCCGCGTTCGGGCGGGTGTTTCCGGTCCGGTCGCACGGGCACGTCCCGGACCATGACGACGATCGCCACGACCAATCCCGCTACGGGCGAGGTCGAGAAGACCTTCGACGCGCTGACCGACGAGGAGGTCGACCGGCGCGTCGGGCGGGCGGCGGAGACGTTCGCCGCCTACCGGACGACGGGTCTCGCGCAGCGCGCGGAGTGGATGAACGCGGCCGCGGACATCCTGGACCGGGAGTCCGAGCAGATCGCCGCGATGATGACGGCCGAGATGGGCAAGACCCTGAAGGCCACCGGCGCGGAGGTCCAGAAATGCGCGAAGGCGTGCCGGTACTACGCCGCGCACGCCGAGGGGTTCCTGGCCGATCGCCGTCCCGCCGACGCGGAGGCGGTGGGTGCGCGGGACGCCTACGTGCGCTACCAGCCGCTCGGGCCGGTGCTCGCGGTGATGCCGTGGAACTTCCCGCTCTGGCAGGTGATCAGGTTCGCGGCGCCGGGGTTGATGGCGGGGAACGTGGGGTTGCTGAAGCATTCGTCGAACGTCCCGCAGACGGCGCTGTTCCTGGAGGACCTGTTCCGCCGGGCCGGGTTCCCGGAGGGTGCTTTCCAGACGTTGCTCATCGGGTCGCCCAAGGTCGAGCGGGTGCTGCGCGACCCGCGGGTGAAGGCCGCGACGCTCACCGGCAGCGAGCCGGCGGGACGGTCCGTCGCGTCGATCGCAGGGAGCGAGGTCAAGCCGTCCGTGCTGGAGCTGGGCGGGAGCGACCCGTTCGTGGTGATGCCGTCCGCCGACATCGAGGCGGCGGCGCGGACGGCCACGGAGTCGCGGTGCCTCAACAACGGGCAGAGCTGCATCTCGGCGAAGCGCTTCATCGTCGACATCGGCTGCGCGGACGAGTTCGAGCGGCTGTTCGTGGCGAACATGCGCGCGAAGCGGGTCGGCGACCCGATGGACGACGCCACCGACATCGGTCCGCTCGTGAGCGAGGAGGCGCGCGCGGAGGCCGAGGAGCTGGTCGCGGACGCGGTCGGCAAGGGCGCGGCGGTGCTGTGCGGCGGGGAGCGGCCGGCTGGCCCCGGCTGGTTCTATCCGCCGACCGTGGTCTCCGGTGTGACGCCGGACATGCGGATGTACCACGAGGAGGTCTTCGCGCCGGTCGCGTCGGTGTTCCGCGTCCGCGGGGTGTCGGAGGCGGTGGAGGTCGCGAACGCGACGGGCTTCGGGCTCGGCTCGAACGCCTGGACGCGCGACGAGGTCGAGCGGGAGCGGTTCGTCCGGGAGCTGGACGCCGGGCAGGTGTTCGTCAACGGGATGGTGACGTCGTATCCCGAGCTGCCGTTCGGCGGGACGAAACGCTCCGGCTACGGGCGGGAGCTGTCGGCGGAGGGCATGCACGCGTTCTGCAACGCCAAGACGGTCTGGGTCGGCTGAGCCACCTTCAGCGAACGGTCTGCGGGATCTTCCACGGGTTGTCGTCCCGCAGCGGCGGCGGAAGTAGGTCCTGCGGCCAGCCCTGGTACGCGACCGGGCGCAGGAACCGCTCGATCGCGGCCGTGCCGACCGAGGTGGTGGACGGCGCGGTCGTCGCCGGGAACGGGCCGCCGTGCTGCATCGCGTGGGTGACGGACACGCCGGTGGGCCACTGGTTCCACAGGACGCGGCCACTGCGTCCGGCGAGCACGGTGGTCAGGGCCGCGAGGTCGCCGGTCTCGTCCGGTTCGGCGTGCAGGGACGCGGTGAGCTGGCCTGGCAGGCGGGTCAGGACGTCCGCGACGTCGGCGAGCCGGTCGTAGGTGACGATGAGCCCCAGCGGGCCGAAGCACTCCTCGGCGGCGGCGTCGATGTCGGCCTTGAAGGCGTCCAGGTCCATGGTGAGCAGGCGGGGCGCGGTGGACGTGTCGTCGTCCGGCCAGACGACGCGCCGGACGCCGGGACGCGCGGCCAGCGTGTCCGCCGCCGTCAGGTAACCGGACTCGATGCGGTCGTTCAGCATCGGCGCGGCGTCGATCTCGCGGAGCCGCCGGGCCGCCGTGTCGAGCAGTTCGGCGGGCGCGAACAGGAGCCCGGGGTTGGTGCAAAACTGTCCCGCGCCCATCGTGAGGGACGCCGCGTACCCCTGGACGATCTCCTCCCCGCGCGCCCGCGCCGCGCGCGGCGTCACCACGGACGGGTTGACGCTGCCCATCTCCCCGTAGAACGGGATCGGCACGGGACGCTCCGCCGCGATCTTCGCCAGCGCCAGGCCGCCCCGCTGCGAGCCGGTGAACGCGGCGGCGGCGACGCCCGGATGCCGGAGCGCCTCGACGCCCGCCTCCTCCCCCTCGATGAGGCCGAACACGCCGTCCGGGAGCCCGGCGGCGGCGATGACCTCGGCCGTCCGGCGGGACAGGCGCGGGTGGCCGGGGTGGGCCTTGACGACGACGGGGCAGCCCGCCGCCCACGCCGACGCCGTGTCGCCGCCCGCGACGCTGAACGCGAACGGGAAGTTGCTCGCCGCGAACACGAGCACGGGCCCGACCGCCGTCCGGTAGCGGCGCAGGTCGGGGCGAGGGCCGGTGGGCCATGCGGGGTCGGCGGCGTCGATGCGGGCGTCGTAGAACGCGCCCTCCCCGACCTGCTCGGCGAACAGCGTGAGCTGGAACGTCGTGCGCGTCAGCTCCCCGTTCAGCCTGGTCGCGCCTAGACGCGTCTCCTCGTCGGCGAGGGCGGTCAGCTCGGCGCGGGCGTCCTCCAGCGCGGCGGCGACGGACGTCAGGGCGTGGGCGCGCGTCTCCGGCGGGGCCGCCGCCCATCCGGGCGCGGCGGAGACGGCGGCGGCGATGGCGTCGTTGGGTGTCATCAGAAGGAGAAGCCTTCGGGGAAGGGGTCGGTGGGGTCGAGCAGGTAGTTCGCAGTGCCGGTGATCCAGGCGCGTCCGGAAATCTCCGGGACGACGGCGGGCAGCCCGCCGACCTCGGTGGCGCCGACGAGCCGTCCGTGGAAGCGCGTCCCGATGAACGACTCGTTGACGAAGCCGGTGTTCAGGGGCAGCTCGCCGCGTCCGTGCAGCTGTGCCATCCGGGCGCAGGTGCCGGTGCCGCAGGGCGACCGGTCGAACCAGCCGGGGTGGATCGCCATCGCGTTGCGCGAGTGCGCGGCGTCCGAGCCCGGGGCCAGGAACTGGACGTGCTTGCACCCGGCCACGCCGGGATCTTCGGGATGTTTCGGCGGGTTCTGCTCGTTGATCGCGGCCATGATGCCGAGCCCCGCCCGGAGGATGTCGTCCTTGCGGGACCGGTCGAACGGCAGGCCGAGCGCGTCCAGCTCGGTGATCGCGTAGAAGTTGCCGCCGTAGGCCATGTCGTAGCGGACCTCGCCGAGCCCCGGGACGTCCACGGCGGCGTCGCGTTCGAGCAGGAAGGACGGCACCATCCGCAGCGTGACGTTCTCGGCCCTGCCGTCCCGCACCGCGACCCTGGCCTCGACAAGCCCGGCGGGCGCGTCGAGGCGGACGACGGTCTCCGGCTCGGTCACCTCGACCATCCCGGTCTCGACCAGGACGGTCGCGAGCGCGATCGTGCCGTGCCCGCACATCGGGAGGAACCCGGAGACCTCGATGTAGACGACACCCCAGTCGGCGTCGGGACGGGTGGGCTGCTGGAGGATCGCGCCGCTCATCGCCGAGTGGCCGCGCGGCTCGTCCATCAGGAAGCGGCGCAGGCCGTCCAGGTGCTCGATCGCGTGCAGGCGCTTGCCGGCCATCGTGGCGCCGGGGATCGGCGCGACGCCGCCGGTGACGATGCGGGCCGGGTTGCCCTCGGCGTAGGAGTCGACGGCGGTGATCGTCCGGACCGAGCGCATCAGGCGGCCCTCCGCCGTTCGAGCGCCGTGACGGCGCGGTCCATGTCGGCGATGACGGCGGCGCTGTGCTCGGCGGTGAGCGGGCCGCGCGGCGGGCGGCACGGGCCGCCGTACCGGCCGACCCGGTCCATGCCGAGCTTGATGGCCTGGACGAACTCGGTCCGCGAGTCCCAGCGGAACGCGGCGACGAGCGGCTCGTACAGGGCGCGGGCCTCGTCAAGACGTCCGGCGGCGGCCAGCTCGTACAGCAGCGCGGACTCGGCGGGGAACACGTTGGGGAAGCCCGCGAACCAGCCGGTCGCGCCCATCAGCAGCGATTCGAGGACGACGTCGTCCGCGCCCGCGACGACGTCCAGCCCCGGCGCCTTCTCCCTGATCTCCAGGACGCGGCGGACGTCCCCGGAGAACTCCTTCACCGCGACGACCCCGTCGATCTGCGCGATCTCGCCGAGGAGGTCGGGGGTGAGGTCGACCTTGGTGTCGATCGGGTTGTTGTAGACCATGACCGGCAGCCCGACGGACGCGACGGCCTCGTAGTGCGCGACGACCTCGCCGGGGTTGGCGCGGTAGAGGGTGGGCGGCAGGCACAGGACGCCGTCGGCGCCGTCCTCGGCCGCCAGTTCCGCCCAGTGGCGCGCCTGGTGGGAGCCCGGGGCGTGCACGCCGACGACGACCACGCCGTCGCCGTCGCCGACCGCGTCGACGGCGGTGCGGGCGACGCGGCGGCGCTCCTCGTCGGTCAGCGACGAGTACTCGCCGAGCGAGCCGTTCGGGCCGACGCCGCGGCAGCCGCTGCCCACCAGCCAGGCGCAGTGCTCGGCGTACGCGTCGTAGTCGACGGCGAGCCCGGCGGGCGCGGTGGCGTCCTCGCGGTAGGGCAGCGCCGTGGCCACGATGACGCCGCCGAGGCTCGTGGTCCCGGTGTCGCTCATCGGCCGTTCCCCTTCCTGTCGGTGTTCTCGATCGGGAGCAGTGCGAGTTCGCCCAGCCGGATGGGCTGGGCGATGGGCCGGTGGTGCGGGTCGCCCCCGGTCTGTGTCAGCTCGGCGACGGTCGGGCCGCAGATGCGCGCCTGGCAGGGTCCGAGACCCGCGCGGGTCGCGAGCTTCAGCGCGTGAGCGGAGTTGCGGGACGGGTCGCCCGCCGCGCTGAGCAGCGCGCCGTACGTGGTCTCCTCGCAGCGGCACACGACGGTGTCGGGACGGAGCCAGCCCGCCCAGGCCGCGCCGATGGGGTGCGCGGCGGCGAGGCGCGCGGCGTACGCGCGGGCCTGGTCGCGGCGGCGGCGCGTGCGGACCGCCGCGGGGGCGTCCGGTGCGCCTCCCCCGGCGATCCAGCCCGCGAGGAGTCCTTCGGTGCGGGCGGCCTGCGCGCCCGCGATGCCGGTGATCTCTCCTGCCGCGTGGACGCCGGGGACGGTGGTGCGCTGGTCGGCGTCCACCTCGGCGAACGCGCCGTCGCGCAGCGCGCAGCCTGCGGCGACGGGGAGTTCGAGCTGCGGGGTGAAGCCGTGGGAGACGCACAGCGCGTCCACCGCGACGGACTTCTCGGTGCCCGGCACGACCGACCAGTCAGGACGGAGCCGCGCGGTGACCGCCTCTTCCACGCGTCCGTCGCCCCGTGCCTCGATGACGGCGCGGCCCGTCCGGTACGGGACGCGGTGGCGGGCCAGCAGCGCCGCGTACCCGGCCAGTTCTCCGGCCTTGCCGGTGTGCGCCGCGAGTTCCCAGGGACGCCGCGTCCAGCCGCGCGCCACGGCCGTCGCCGCACCGGCCTCCAGCACCGCCCGGACGGACGCGCCCGCCGCCAGCAGCGAGGCGGCGACCGGCAGCAGGAACGGCCCGGACCCGGCGATCAGGACGGAGTCGCCGACGGCCAGGCGCTCCCCCTTCGCCAGCGCCTGCGCGGCGCCCGCCGTGTAGACGCCGGGCAGGTCCCAGCCGGGGAACGGCAGGACGCGGTCGTGGGCTCCGGGCGCGAGGACGAGCGCGTCCGGGGCGAGGACGAGCCGTTCCCGTCCGTCCGCGTCGGCCTCGCCGCGCAGCACGTGAACTCGCGGCACGCCCTGGTCCGGACGTTCGATCGACCAGACGGCGCTCTCCTGCCACCAGTCGCAGCGCGGGTGCCGCAGCACGGGATCGGCGACGGCGTAGGCGTCGGACGGGATCCGGTGGTACTGGCCGCCGGGGTGCTCAGCGGAGTCGACGAGCGTCACCGCCGCCCCGGCCCGCAGGGCGCCCGCCGCCGCGCCGAGCCCGGCGGGCCCGGCGCCGACGACGACCACGTGCCGGCTCATCGGGCGTCCGCGCGGGACTGGGTCGTGACGGTGTCGCCGTCGCGGGCGCGGCGGCGGCAGGCCCGCACGTCGCGGACGCCGTTGACCGTGACCAGGCAGTCGAAGCAGACCCCGATCCCGCAGAAGACGCCGCGCGGCGCGCCGGACGGGCCCGTCCGCCAGGTGCGGCGGCCGGACGCGAGCAGCACGCCCGCGATGGTCCGGCCGGCGGCGCCGGTGACGGGCTCGCCGTCCACCGTGATCCGCACCAGGCTCATGCGACCTCCCTCTCCGGCCGGACGGCGGGTCGATCCACTCGGAACGGCGTCGCGTCGACGTCCGGTTCGCGGCCGAGCATCAGGTCGCGCAGGACGGCCGCGGTCCCGGCCGCGAGCCCGATGCCCGCGCCTTCGTGCCCGGTGGCGTGCCAGAGCCCGGGCAGGTCCGGGTCGGCGCCGATGACGGGCAGATGGTCGGCGACGTAGGGCCGGAACCCGCCGTACGCGCGCATCACGGGGACTCCGGCGAGCGACGGGAACAGCCGCAGCGCCTTGCCCGCGATCACCGCGAGCACGTCGGGGCGGAGCCGGTCGTCGAACCCGACGCGGCGCCGCGACGAGCCGAGCAGGATCGTCCCCGCGCGGGTGGACTCCACGACGGCGGACGCCTGCAGCTCCCCCGCGCCGCTGCCGACCGCGCCCACGTAGTCGGCGTCGTAGACCTTGTGGAAGACGGTAGGCGGCACCGGCGTCGTGACGAGCACCTCGCCGCGCCGGGGCCGGACGTCCAGCCGGACGCCGACCCGCGCGGCGACCTCCCCTGCCCACGGCCCGGCGGCGTTGACGACGGCGTCGCCCTCCACGAGCCCGGTTGCGGTGCGGACGCCGGTGATCCGCCCGCCGCGCGTGACGGCTCCGACGGCCTCGCGGCCGGTCTCCAGCACCGCCCCGGCGCGGACGGCGCCGGCGAGCAGGGCGGTCGCGGCGCCGACCGGCTGGACCTGCGCGTCCTGCGGGTAGTGGACGGCGGCGGCGACGTCCTTCGTGGCGTGCGGCTCGGCCTCGGCGAAGGCGGCGGCGTCGAGTTCCTCCGCCATGATGCCCGCCGCGCGCTGGGCGTCCGCGAACTCCCGGAGCGCGGCGGCGCCCTCGCCGGTGGTCGCGACGACGATGCCGCCCTTCGGGTCCCACTCCGCCGCCCCGGCGTCCGGGAGCGCGTCGAGGACCCGCGGCCACAGCCGGAGGGACAGCTTCGCCAGTTCGAGCTCCGGGCCGGGCTCCTTGTCGGAGACGAGGACGTTGCCCTCGCCGTGCGCGGTCGTCGCGGCGGCGGGACGGGCGCGGTCGACGACGGTGACGGCGCATCCGGCCAGGGCCAGCTCGCGGGCGCAGGCCGCGCCGACGATCCCGGCGCCGAGCACCACGACCCGCGTCATCCCACCTCCGTCGACGTTCGCTAAACCGAACGTTTCGAGGCTAGGTCGGCGGCCTGCCGGATGTCAACGCTCCACCAGGTGCGGCGGCCCCGAGGGCGCGTCGCGAAGCCGCTGGTCGGAGCCGTACTGCAGCAGCAGGACGGACCGGACGTCCCCGTCGGGCGCCATGTAGGAGTGCGGCAGCCGGGCGTCGAAGCCCACGTAGTCACCGGGCCCCAGCTCGACGTCCCGGCCGTCCACCCGGACGCGGAGCCGCCCCGCCTGGACGATCGTGTGCTCCGTCCCGCCGTGGCCGAGCGAGTCCTGCGTGCTCCCGGCCCTGACGCGCTGGTCGTACACCTCGAAGATCGCGCCGCCGGACTCGATGCCGCGCAGCGGCCGCAGGTCGACGCCCTCGCCGCGCAGCACCTCCACGTCCGCGGCCCGCACCACCGTCGGCCCGGACGGCTCCCGGTGGTCGAGCAGGTCGGAGATGGCGACCTCCAGCGCGCGCGACAGGCTGAACACCGTCTCGATCGTGGGGTTCCCGGCCCCGGCCTCCAGCTGCGACAGCGTGGCCTTGCCGATCTTCGACCGGCGGGACAGCTCAGACAGCGACAGGCCGCGCTCCAGCCGCGCGCGGCGCAGGTTTCCGGCCAGCACGTCCCGCACCGATTCCCCTGACGCGCCCACGCTCGCCCTCCCCGTCCGGCCATCAGCGTTCGACTTACCGAACGAAGTGTACCCGGGGGCGGGTCAGAGCTCCGCGATCCGCCCCGCGCCGGACGCGCGCGCCCGCTCGACGATCACGGACGCCGCCGCCGTGTCCTGCACTCCGACGCCGACGCTGTTGTAGAACACGATGTCGCCGGCGGACTCCCGCCCGGCGGCGAGGCCCGCGACGATCGGCCCGAGCGGCCGCACCTGCTCCGGGCTCAGATGCCCCGAGCGGATCGCGGCCACCACCGGCCCGGCGTGGTCGAGCGCGGTCGGCACGTCGTCCACCACGATCGAGGCCGCACGGGTGAGGACGCCGTCGTCCACCTCGGCCCGGTCCGGGGCGAAGGAGCCGACGCTCAGCACCGTGCACCCCGGGTCGAGCCATTCGCCGAGGACGACCGGCTCCGCGCTGGTCGTCGCGGTCACGACGATCTGCGCCCCCTCGACGGCCGCGCGCACGGACGCCGCCGCCTCCACCGGCAACCCCAGCTCGGCCGCCAGCCCGGCGGCGATCTCGCACGTCTCCGGATGCCGGCACGCCATCGCCACACGGCCGATCGGCCGGACCTCCGCCATCGCCCGGACGTGCGCCCGCCCCTGCACGCCGCAGCCGATCACTGCGAGCCGGGCCGCGTCCGGGACCGCGAGATGGTCGGCCGCCACCGCGCTCGCCGCCGAGGTCCGCAGCGTCGTCACCGCCTCGCCCTCGATGATCGCGACGGGCCGTCCGTCCACCGGGTCCTGGACGGTCACCAGCGCCGCCACGGTCGGCAGGCCGCGCGCCGCGTTGCCCGGGGTGACGCTGCCGAACTTGGAGACCGCGCCGGTGCCGGGCAGGCGGGACACGTAGCAGAACGCGACGCCGCCGTCCGGGCCGTCCAGGAGCAGCCGCGGCGCGAGCCGCGCCTCGCGGCGGCCGAGCGCCTCGAACGCGGCCCGCTGCGAGGCGATCGCCGCCGGAAGGTCGAACACCGCGCGCACGTCGTCGGCGGAAAGCAGCAGGACATCGGCCATGCTGCGATCCTCGCGAGCCCCTTCCCGCGCTGTCGAGGCCGAAAGGGCAAGCGGTTCTTATCGATCACTACATGAGATCGCATGCTTGCCCGTCTCGACGGCCGTCCCACGAGGTTCCAGGCTTTCACCATCCCGCCCTTGAGCGACGGAGAGGCGCCGATGACTCGACCGACTTCCCGGAACCGGCGACGCGGGTTCCGCCTCCTCACCGCCACCGGCGCCGGGCTGCTGCTGGTCCCGCTCGCCGCGTCCTGCGGGTCCGGCGACGACTCCGGCGGGTCGGGCGCCATCAAGATCGGCGTCCCGGCGCCGCTGAGCGGCGACTCCGCCTCCGCCGGGCAGGACATCCTCGCCGCCGCGAAGGTCGCCGCCGCCGAGATCAACAAGGCGGGCGGCGTGGACGGGCGCGACGTCCAGATCGTCGAGGCCGACGACCAGTGCAGCGCCCAGCAGGGCGCGCAGGCCGCGCAGAAGCTCCTCAACAGCGGGGTCGTGGCGGTCGCCGGCGGGTACTGCTCCAGCGCGGCCGTGCCCGCGATCCCGATCTTCGGGCGGCGGAGCGTGCCGTTCGTGCTGGACGCGTCCACGAACCCCGGCCTCACCGACACCGGGAAGGGCAAGGTGTTCCGCACCTGCGGCCGCGACGACAACCAGGGCCTCGTCGCCGCGAAGTTCATGACCGGGCAGCTCGGCGCCAAGCGCGTCGCGCTCCTGCACGACAACACCACCTACGCCAAGGGCCTCGCGGACGCGACGGCGAACTCGGTGAAGCAGGCGGGCGGGCAGGTCGTGTACCAGGACGCGCTGCAGCCCGGCCAGTCCGACTACAGCCCCGTCCTGACGAAGGTGGCCTCGACGAAGCCGGACGTCCTGTACTTCACCGGGTACTTCGCCGAGGCGGGCCTGCTGATGAAGCAGCGCAAGCAGCTCGGGCTGAAGTTCACGCTGATGGGCGGGGACGCGACGACCGACTCGACCGTCCTGAAGACGGCGGGCGCGGCGGCCGACGGCTACATCGCCACCACGGCACCGCTCGCCAAGGACCTGCCCGCCGCCGCCCAGTTCGTCGCCGCGTACAAGGCCGCGAACAACGCCGACCCCGGGCCGTTCTCGGTGTACGAGTACGACGCGGTGAAGATCGTCGCGAAGGCGATCGACGACGCCGGGTCCACGAAGGGCAAGGACATCACCGACGCGCTGCACAAGATGAAGGACTTCCCGGGCATCACCGGGCCGATCACGTTCGACGACAAGGGCGACCGGACCGACCCGCTGTACATCACCGTCCGGGTCCAGAGCGGCGCGTTCACCGCCTACAAGAAGCTCGACAAGAGCGGCGGCACGTGGGTGGACGCCAAGACCTCATGAACCAAGACCTTATGAACAGCGAACAATGAGCGAATTCGTCCAGTACCTCGTCAACGGGCTGACGATCGGGGCGTTCCTCGCGCTGATCGCGCTGGGCTACTCGATGATCTACGGCGTGGTGCGGCTGATCAACTTCGCGCACGGGGACGTGTTCATGATCGGCGCGTTCGCCGGGTTCGGGACGCTGACCACGTTCGGCGCGACCGGCGGGATGGCGCTGCCCGCCATCGCCGCCGCCGTGCTCGTCGGCGCGCTGGCGACCGGCGTCGTCGGCACCGGGATCGCGAAGGCGGCCTACGTCCCGCTGCTGGCCTCGCCGCGGCTGGCGCTGCTGATCGCCGCGATCGGGGTGTCGCTGGCGCTGCAGGAGGGCGTGAAGGTCCTCACCGACGCGCGGTTCAAGTCGTACCCGAACGCGCTGGACGGCGGGCAGATCTTCAGCGGCTCCGTCCACGTCACGTGGGGGCAGCTCGCGCTGGTGGTGATGTCGGTGGCGCTGATGGTGGGGCTGTGGCTGTTCGTGACCCGCACGGTGACGGGGACGGCGATGCGCGCCCTCGCGATGGACCGGGACGCCGCCCGGCTGCAGGGCATCAACGTCGAGCGGCTCATCCTCATCACGTTCTTCATCGGCTCGATGCTGGCGGGCGCGGCGGGCGTGATGTACGGGCTGTACTACGTGCAGATCAGCTTCGGCATGGGATTCCTCATCGGGCTGCGCGCGTTCACCGCGGCCGTGCTCGGCGGCATCGGGAACCTGCCGGGGACGATGGTCGCGGGCGTCGCGATCGGGCTCGTCCAGTCGTTCTCGGCCGGGTACGTCTCGTCCCGCTGGACGGACGTGATCATCTTCGGGCTGCTCATCGCGGTGCTGGCGCTGAGACCCACCGGCCTGTTCGGCGAGCGCGTCGTGGAGCGCGCATGAGGGCCCGCGCGCTGGAGCGCCTGCCCGGCCTCGGGCGCTGGGAGACGCCCGTCCGGTACGGGGGCTGGCCGCTGCTGATCGCGGTGGCGCTCGTCGCGGGCCAGGTCATGGACGACTACGGCCTGACCGTCGGCGCCACCATCCTGATCTACGCGATCCTCGGGCTCGGCATCAACATCGTCGTCGGGTACGCGGGCCTGCTGGACCTCGGCTTCGCGGCGTTCTTCGCGATCGGCGCGTACACGGCGGGCCTGCTGATGGTGGAGCTGGAGTGGAACTTCTGGCTCACGCTGCCCGCCGCGGTCGCCGCCGCCGCGGTCGCCGGGGTCGTGATCGGCTACCCGACGCTGCGGCTGCGCAGCGACTACCTCGCCATCGTCACGCTCGGCTTCGGCGAGATCATCCGGATCACGGTGATCAACCTGGAGGTCACCGGCGGGCCGAACGGCCTCACCGGGATCCCGCCGGTGACGCTCGGCGGCCGCGAGATCGTCATGCCGAAGGACTTCTACCACCTGTCGCTGGCGTTCTTCGTCGTCGTGCTGGCGCTGACCGCGCTGCTCGCCCGGTCCCGGCTCGCGTACGCGTGGCGGGCGATCAGGTCGGACGACACCGCGGCCGAGGCGGTCGGCGTCCCGGCCCGGCGGGTGAAGCTGCTCGCCTACGTCCTCGGCGCGATGACCGGCGCGGTCGCGGGGCCGCTGAACGCCGCGCAGCTCGGCACGGTCGACCCGTCCAGCTTCACGTTCCTGACCTCGCTGATGATCCTGCTCGTGGTGATCATCGGCGGGATGGGCAGCCGGCCCGGCGTGATGATCGGCGCCGTGGTGATCATCGCGCTGCCGGAGATCCTGCGGAGCGTCCAGGAGTACCGGGGCCTGTTCTTCGCGCTGCTGCTGATCCTGATCGTGCTGCTGCGCCCGCAGGGCGTGTGGCCTTACCGTCCCCGCCGGTTCCGCCTCCCCGCGAAGGCCGGGCCCGCGCCGGAGCTCCCGTCCGCCGAAGGGACGCTGCTGGAGGTCGCGGGCCTGTCCCGCAACTTCGGCGGCGTCAACGCGGTGGACGGGCTCGGGCTCCGCGCGGACGCCGGGCAGGTCGTCAGCGTGATCGGCCCGAACGGCGCGGGCAAGACCACCGCGTTCAACTGCATCACCGGGATGATCCCGCCGTCCGCCGGGACGGTCGTGCTCGCCGGGCGGAACGTCCGCGGCAAGGCCCCGCACCGGGTCGCCGCCGCTGGGCTCGCCCGGACGTTCCAGAGCATCCGGCTGTTCGACGAGATGACCGTCGCGGAGAACGTGCTGATCGGACGGTTCGCCCGCGACCGGGGCCTGCTGCGGCCGCTGTCCCGCGACGACGCCGACGCCGTCCGCCGCTGCCTCGACTTCGTCGGCCTGCTGGACGCGGCCGACCGTCCCGCGGGCGGCCTCGCCTACGGCGACCGGCGGCGGCTGGAGATCGCGCGGGCCCTCGCCGGGGACCCCCGCGTCCTGCTGCTGGACGAGCCCGCCGCGGGCGCCAACCCGACCGAGAAGCGGGCCCTGATGGAGCTGATCGCCCGGATCAGCGCGCTCGGCGCCGCCGTCGTGCTGATCGAGCACGACGTCGCGCTCGTCATGTCGATCTCCGACCGGGTCACCGTGCTGGAGTACGGCCGGACGATCGCGGAGGGCCCGCCCGCCGAGATCCAGGAGGACCAGCGGGTCATCGCCGCCTACCTCGGCGTCCCCGACGACCCCGAGACCGACCTCGTCACGGAGGTGCTGCGGTGACGCTCCTCAAGGTCGGCGACCTGCGCAGCCGGTACGGGCAGGTCGAGGCGCTGTCCGGGATCTCGTTCGAGGTGGGCGACGGCGAGATCGTCGCGCTGCTCGGCAGCAACGGCGCGGGCAAGACCACGACGCTCCGCACGATCACCGGCCTGCACCGGGCCCGGTCCGGGCGCGTCGAGCTCGACGGCCGCGACATCACCCGCCTCGACGCGCACAGGGTCGTCGCGGCCGGGCTCGGGCACGTCCCGGAGGGCAGGCGCGTGTTCCCGGCGCTGAACGTCGCCGAGAACCTGCTGCTCGGCGGGTACCTCCGCCGCCGCGACCGCAGCGCCGTCGCGGCCCGCCGGGAGGAGGTGTACGAGATGTTCCCCCGGCTCGGGGAGCGGCGCGGGCAGCTCGCCGGGTGGCTGTCGGGCGGCGAGCAGCAGATGCTCGCGATCGGCCGCGCGCTGATGCTGCGCCCCCGCCTCCTCGCCCTGGACGAGCCCACGATGGGCCTCGCGCCGCAGATGGCGCAGCAGGTGATGCGGGTCATCCGGGAGATCCGCGAGCAGGGCACGACGATCCTGATCGTCGAGCAGAACGCCCACCAGACGCTCCGCCTCGCCGACCGCGCGTACGTGCTGGAGACGGGCCGGATCGTCCTGTCCGGGCCCGCTTCCGACCTGGCGCAGGACGACCGCGTCAAGGCCGCCTACCTCGGCGGCGACCCCGTCGTCGACTCCGCGTGAGGGACGGCGTCACAGCAGCCCGTTCTGGACGAGCCACGCCTTCGCCACGGCCTCGACGGCGTCCTCGTCCAGCGCGACCCGCGCGTTCATGTACCGGAGGTCCTCGGTGGTCAGCTCGGCGGACACGGCGTTGAGCGCGGCCCGCACCGCCGCGTCCACGCGCCCGTCCCCGACGAGCGGGGTCACGTTCTGGGCGCCGAACAGGTGCTCCGGGTCGCTCAGGACGGCGAAGTCGCGCGACCGCAGCAGCGGGTCGGTGGTGAACATCTGCGCGGCCTGCAGCGACCCCTTGTCCAGGAGGTCGGCCATCGTGCCGAAGTCCTCCTGCCGGAACGGCTGGTACGCCTTGAACCCGGCGCCGTAGACGGCCCTGAGGCCGACCATCCCCTGGCGCCGGGTCTGCGCCTCGGGCGCGCCGCCGAGGACGAAGCCGTCCGACACGCGCGCGAGGTCGGCCAGGGAGGTCAGCCCGTGGCGGCGCGCCGTCCGCCGCGTCACGACGATCGCGTCCTTGTCCTCGGCCCGGGACGGGTCGAGGAGCCGCAGCCCCCCGGGGAGCCTGCGGCGCAGCGCGGCGTTCACCGACTCCACCGGCGCGGGCGTGGCGGCCGCCGGCCGCGGGCCCGGCTCGTCCCGGTCCCGCATCTCCGGCCAGACCGCGAAGGCGGCGGCCGCCGCGCCCGACAGCGCGAGCGCCACCCCGACGATCAGCGCCCGGCGGCGCCGCCAGGCCGAGATCACGGTGGGTCCCGGCGCGGGCCCGGGAGGCGGCCGGCCGGCGTCGGAGCGGTCCCGGCGGCCGATGGTGGGCGAGCGGGATGCCCCACCTCCGGGGCGGGCGGCGCGGCGCGGCCGGGCTCGGACCGCCGGTCGTGCCGGGTGGCGTGCTCCTCCGGGCGCCGGTCGTCCCGGTAGCCGAGCAGCCGGACCAGCACGTCGGGCGCCGTGGGACGGTCCGCCGGGTCCTCGCGCAGGCACGGGCCGACGATCTCCGCCAGCCAGGTGGGCAGGTCGGCGACGCGGCGCTCCAGGTCCAGCAGCCGTCCGAAGGCGCTGCGCGGCGGGCCCCCGGCGAACGGCCCGGGGCCGAGCGCGGCGAACGTCATCGTGACCGCCCACGCGAACACGTCCGCCGCCGCGCCGACCTCGCCGCCCGCCGCCTGCTCCGGCGCCATGAACGCGGGCGTCCCGGACGCGCCGGGCGCGCCCCGCCCGGACGGCCCGAGCGCCCGGGCGACGCCGAAGTCCACGACGCGGGGGCCGTCCGGGGCGAGCAGCACGTTGCCGGGCGTGAAGTCGCGGTGCACGACGTCCGCGGCGTGGGTGGCGGCGAGCGCGACCATCGTGCCGACGGCGAGCCGTTCCAGCTCGACGCCGGACAGCGGCCCGCCGTCCTCCACCGCGTCGCGCAGGGAGGGGCCGTCCACGTACTCGCTGACGATGTAGGGGCGGCCGCGGTCGGTCCCGGCGTCCAGGACCCGCGCCGTGCAGAACCGCGCGACCTGCCGGATGAGCGTGATCTCCGACAGGTCGGCCGCCGCGCCCGCGTCGCGCGCGCCGTGCGGGGTCTTCAGGGCCACCGGGCCGTCCGGCGAGCCGGGCCAGCGCGCGAGGTAGACCACGCCCTGGCCGCCTTTCGCTCGTGTCACGGTTCGACACCGGGTGCGACGAGGCGGTTCCGCTGCTCTCCGGAGTCAGTCCCCTCCAGTCTCACCGCGGACGAGTCTCAGCGCGGTGTCTTCGACCACGTTCTCGGCGAGCAGGACGTGGTAGGCGGCGTCGCCGAGAGGGATGAAGCTGTCCTCGCTGGCGACTCGGGCCGTCCGTCCCTGGAAGCCGGCGTCGGCGAGCGCGGTCAGGACGGCCTCGGACACGCCGCCGGTGCGGCGCGTCTCGTCCGCGATCAGGACGGTGCCGGTGGCGCGGGCCTCGCGGAGCAGATCGGCCGCCGGCAGCGGCGCCAGCCACCGCAGGTCGAGGACGCGGCACCGGACGCCCCGGGCCGCCAGGCGGCGGGCGGCGCGCAGGCTCATCCGCAGGCCGTTGGCGAAGGTCACGATGGTGAGGTCGCGGCCGTCCCCGTAGGTGCGGGCCCGCCCGATCGGGACGAGCCCGCCGGCGGGCGCGAGCCAGGCGCCGTCGCCGTCCTCGTGCAGGTCGCGGACGTGGTAGAGCGCGATCGGCTCCAGGAACACGCAGACGCGTCCGCCGGTCTCGGCGGCGTCCGCGCAGGCGCGGAGCATGCCCGCGGCGTCGTCGGGCCGCGCCGGCGAGGCGATGACGAGGCCCGGGATGTCGCGCAGCGCGGCGACGGCGTTGTCGTTGTGGAAGTGGCCGCCGAAGCCCTTCTGGTAGGCGTAGCCGGGGACGCGGACGACCATCGGGTTGCGGTACCGGCCCGAGGAGAAGAACCCCATCGTCGCCGCCTCGCCGCGGATCTGGTCGGCGGCGTTGTGCAGGTAGGCGAGGTACTGGATCTCCGGGATGGGCAGCATCCCGGCCAGGCCGAACCCGAGCGCGAGGCCGAGGATGGACTGCTCGTCCAGGATCGTGTCGAACACCCGCGCCGCCCCGGCCCGTTTCAGCAGGCCGCGCGTGACGCCGTAGACGCCGCCCTTGCGGGCCACGTCCTCGCCGAAGACGACCAGGCCGGGGCGCTCGTCGAGCAGGTCGCCGAGCGTCCGGTTGACGGCCTGCGCGACCGTCACCGGCTCCCCGCTCGGCGGCGCCGCGTCCTGAGCCGTCGCGGCCGGCCGCAGCGGCGCCATGACCTCGGCGGCCGACGTCAGGCGACGCGCTCCGGCGGCCTTCGCGGCCAGCGCCATCACCTCGCCGCGTTTCGCCTCGTAGCGGCCGACGATCTCGTCGGGCGTCGCGACACCGGCGCGGACGAGCAGGCGCGCCGTCTGCAGGACGGGGTCGCGGTCGAGGTCGGCGGCCAGCTCGGCGGGGGTCCGGTAGGACGACTCGACGTCGGAGCCCGCGTGGCCCATGAACCGGACGGTCCGCAGGTGCAGGAACGCGGGACGGCGGCGCTCGCGCACCCAGTCGGCAGCCTGCGACGCGACGGCAAAGGCGTCCGCGAGGTCGCAGCCGTCGGCGTGGAAGTAGGCGAGCCCCGGACGCGACCCGTAGGCGGCGTGGATCCAGCCGGGCGGCGTCCGGACGCTGATCCCGATGCCGTTGTCCTCGCAGACGAAGAGCAGCGGCAGCGGCAGGCCCTGGAAGGCGGTGTTGACGGCGGCGTTGATCGCGCCCGCGGCGGTGGAGTGGTTGGCGGACGCGTCACCGAAGCTGCACACGGCCAGCGCGTCGCGTGGCCAGGGCGTCTCGACGCCGAGCCGGGCGGCGCGTTCGATCGCGAACGCCACGCCGAGCGCGCGCGGAAGATGCGACGCGATCGTGGACGTCAACGGGATGACGTGCAGGCGGTGGCTCCCGAACACCTTGTGGCGCCCGCCCGCGATTGGGTCGTCGGCGCCGGCGACCAGGCCGAGGAGCACGTCGAGGAGCGGCTCCCCGCCGGGCACCTGGCGCGCCCGCTCCAGGAAGAACGCGCCCGACCGGTAGTGCAGCAGCGCCGGGTCGTCCGGACGGAGCGCGGCGGCGACCGCGGCGTTCCCCTCGTGGCCGGACGACCCGATCGTGTAGAAGCCGCTGCCCTCGGACTGGAGCCACCGGGCGGCGAGGTCGAGGTGCCTGCTGCCGAGCTGGGCGTCGAACAGCTCCAGGAGGCGCTCCCCGCCCGGCGGGCCGGGCGGGGAGGGCGCGGCCGGCGGCACGAGGGCGGCGGCCTTCTCCAGGAAGTGGACGTCGGCGGGCTCGGGCATGCGGACTCCTGCGTGGATCGTGGCGCGGTTCGAGCATCGGACGCGGCGTTGCCCGGGGTCGACTCCGCAAGCCCCCGAACAGGTTGGCGGTTGGCCAAGGAACGCTTAACGGCGCCCCCGGCAGAGCCTCAGCGAGGCTTGGCCTCGCGGTAAGGAAGCCGCGCTCTGCCCGATCTTGGCGCGAGGGGGCCGGGCTGTTCACGCTGGAATCGTGCTCTCCTCCGTCATCGGCGGCGCCCGGATCCCGGCGGGCCCGCGCCCGTACCGTTCCACCGACCCGTCCCGCACGGCCGACGTGGTCGCCGAGGTGTCCCTAGCGGACGCGGACGACCTCGTCCGCGCCTGCGCCGCCGCCCGCGCGGCGCAGGACGCCTGGCGGGACGTGCCGCCGCCCGTCCGCGGGCAGGTGGTCGCCGCGATCGGACGCCTCGTCGAGGCCAACAAGGAGGCGCTCGCCCGCGTCGTCACCCGCGAGGTCGGCAAGCCGTACGCGGAGGCGCTCGGCGAGGTCCAGGAGATCGCCGACACCTGCGCGTTCTTCCTCGGGGAGGGACGGCGGCTGTACGGGCAGACGGTGCCGTCTGAGATGCCGGACAAGCAGCTGTTCACGTTCCGCGACCCGGTCGGCGTCGTCGCCGTGATCACGGCGGGGAACTTCCCGGTGGCGGTGCCGTCCTGGTACATCGTCCCGGCGCTGCTGTGCGGGAACGCGGTCGTGTGGAAGCCCGCCGAGTACGCGGCCGCGTGCGCCGAGGCGTTCTTCCAGCTGTTCGCGCACGCGGGCGTGCCGGACGGCGTCCTCAACGTCGTCTACGCGGACGGCCCGGAGACCTATCAGGGGCTGGAGCGGGCCCTCGGCCGGGGACTGGTCGACAAGGTCGGCTTCACCGGGTCCACCGAGGTCGGGTCGCGGATCGGCGAGCTGTGCGGGCGGCACCTCCAGTCGCCGTGCCTGGAGCTGGGCGGCAAGAACCCGATGGTCGTCACCGAGGACGCCGACCTGCCGCTCGCCGTCGAGGGCGCGCTGTTCTCCGGGTTCGGGACGGCCGGGCAGCGCTGCACGTCGCTCGGGACGGCGATCGTCCACGAGTCGGTGCACGGCGAGTTCGTCAGGTTGCTGGACGAGGCGACCCGGGCCGCCGTCGTCGGGGACCCGGCGGGCGACGTCCTGTACGGGCCGCTGATCAACGAGCGGTTCGCGGACGGGTTCGAGAAGGTGCTCGGCTGGATCGGCCCGCACCACGCCGTGCACGGCTCGTCCGCGACCGGCCGGATCACGGCGGCGGCGCCGCGCGACGGCTTCACCGGCGACGCCGAGGCGGGCCTCTACTACCACCCGGTGATCGTGGACGGCGTCTCCCCCGCCGACGAGCTGTTCATGAACGAGACGTTCGGCCCGGTCATCGGCGTCGCGACGTACCGGACGCTGGACGAGGCGATCTCCCTCGCCAACGCGCCCGGCTACGGGCTCTCGGCGTCGATCTACACGACGGACCCGGCGAAGGTGTTCGCGTTCCGGCGGCGGATCTCCGCCGGGATGGTGAGCGTGAACAACTCGACGTCCGGGGCGGAGGCGCACCTGCCGTTCGGCGGCAACGGCCGGTCCGGGAACGGCAGCCGCCAGTCGGGCGTGTGGGTGCTGGACCAGTTCACCCGCTGGCAGTCGATGAACTGGGACCACTCGGGACGGCTCCAGAAGGCGCAGATGGACGTCCTCGAGATCAGCCCCGACCTCGGTTTCCGGCTGTAGGAGCGCGAGCCGTGGACACCCCCTTGGACGGCAGGGCCGACGTCGTCATCGTCGGCGGCGGGGTGATGGGGACGAGCATCGCGTTCCATCTCGCGGAGGCCGGGGTGCGGCGCGTCGTGCTGGCGGAGCGCGGCGAGCTGGGGTCCGGCTCGACGTGCAAGGCCGCGGGCGGGGTGCGGGCGCAGTTCTCCGACGAGGTCAACATCCGGCTCGGCGCCCGCAGCCTGGAGGCGTTCGCGCGGTTCGGCGAGCGTCCGGGCCAGGAGATCGATCTCCATCGGGTCGGGTACCTGTTCCTGCTGTCGCGGCCCGAGGACGTGGCGGCGTTCGAGCGGAGCGTGGCGCTGCAGAACGAGCTGGGCGTGCCGAGCCGGATGATCTCGGCGGCGGAGGCGCGGCGGCTGTCCCCGACGATCGAGACGGACGGGCTGCTGGCGGCGGCGTTCTCCCCCGACGACGGGCACTGCACGCCGGAGTCGGTCGTCCTCGGGTACGCGACCGGCGCGCGGCGGCACGGCGCGACGATCCGCACGCACTGCGAAGTCCTCGGCATCGAGACCGACGGCGGCGAGATCAGGGCGGTCGAGACGGATCAGGGGCGCATCGAGACGTCCGCCGTGGTCTGCGCCGCCGGGGCCTGGTCCGCGGCGGTCGGGCGGATGGCGGGCGTCGATCTTCCGGTGGAGCCGCTGCGGCGGCAGATCGTGTTCACCGAGCCGATCCCGGACCTGCCGCGTCCCGTCCCGATGACGATCGACTTCACGACGTCGTTCTACTTCCACGGCGAGGGCGAGGGCCTGATGCTCGGCATGTCCGACCCGGAGGAGCGGCCGGGTTTCCGCCTCGACCGCTCGGACGCGTGGCTGCCGCGCCTCACCGAGGCGATCGGGTCCCGCGCGCCCCGGCTCCTCGACGTCGGGCTGACCGGCGGCTGGGCGGGCCTGTACGAGGTCACGCCCGACCACAACGCGCTCATCGGGGAGGACGCGGCCGTGTCCCGGTTCCTGTACGCGACGGGCTTCTCCGGCCACGGGTTCCTGCAGGGACCCGCGGTCGGCGAGGTCGTCCGCGACCTGTACCTCGGACGCGAGCCGTTCGCCGACGTGTCCCCGTTCGGCGCGGCCCGGTTCGCCGCCGCCGCCCGCGACGGGGACGGCCTGCGCCCGGAGCTGAACCGTGTCTGACGTGCTCACGCTGATGGACGAGTGGGGCCCCGAGCGGGTCGTGTGCGTGTCCGACACCCGCACCGGGATGCGCGGCGTCCTGGTCATCGACAACACCGCGCGCGGGATGGGCAAGGGCGGCATGCGGATGAGCGCGTCGCTGACGGTCGCGGAGGTGGCGCGGCTGGCGCGGGTCATGACGTACAAGTGGGCGGGCGTCGACCTGTTCTTCGGCGGCGCGAAGGCCGGGATCATGGCCGACCCCGGCTCGCCGGACCGGGAGGCGATCCTGCGGTCGTTCGTCCGGGCGCTGTCGCAGGAGATCCCCCGGCAGTACGTCGCGGGCCTCGACATGGGGCTGACGGAGCGGGACGCGGCGATCGTCCAGGACGAGCTGGCCGACCGGGGCGCGGCGGTCGGCACCCCGCACGTCCTCGGCGGGATGCCGTACGACGAGCTGGGCGTGACCGGCTACGGCGTCGCGGAGGCCGCCGACGCCGCCGCCCGGCACGCCGGGTCGTCGCTGCGGGGCGCGCGGGTCGCGGTGCAGGGGTTCGGCGCGGTCGGGCACGCGGCGGCGCGCCGCCTCGCCGAGCTGGGCGCGACGGTCGTGGCGGTCTCGACCGCGCACGGCGCGCTGCACGACCCCGACGGCCTGGACGTCGGGCGGCTCCTCCACTTGCGGGCGGAGGCGGGCGACGCGGTCGTGAAGGAGTACGGCGGCGGACGGCTCCTGGAGGTCGGCGCGGAGCTGCTCGTCCCGGCGGACGTCCTCGTCCCGGCGGCGCTGCAGGACGTCATCGACGAGGACATCGCCGCGAGCGTCCAGGCGGGCATCGTGGTGGAGGGCGCGAACCTGCCGACGAGCCCGGCGGCGCAGCGGGTCCTCGCCGCGCGCGGCGTGACGGTCGTGCCGGACTTCGTCGCGAACGCGGGCGGCGTCGTCGCTGCGGGCTTCGCGATGGACGCCCGCTACTCGGCGTTCCGCCCCGACCAGGACGCCGTGTTCGCCGCGGTGTCGACGAAGATGCGGGAGAACACCGAGAAGGTGCTCGAAGCGGCCCGCGCGCAGGGGACGACCACGCACGAGGCCGCGCTCGCCTTAGCGCAGGGGCGGGTGCGGGCGGCGATGGAGCTCAAGGGCCGGTTGCGCCGCTGATCTCCGCCTCGACGCTGCGGGCGACCTCGGTGAGGCCGCGCATCGCGTCCTTCACCAGCGGGTTGGTGTTGGTGGTGCGGCGCAGGACGGTGACGTGCCGCTGCGGGGTGCGGCGGCTGAGCTTCAGCATCCGCAGGCCCTTCACCGGCACGCAGCCGAGCGCCGGGACGAGCGCGATGCCGAGGCCGCAGCCGACGAGCCCGCACACGACCGCGTAGTCGTTGCTGCGGAACGCGATGTTCGGCGTGAACCCGGCGGTGCTGCACAGCCGCAGCAGCGCCTGCGAGCCGGAGCTCTCCGGGCGGCTCGCGATCCACGTCTCCGACCGCAGCTCCCGCAGCCGGACGGTGCGGCCGCCCGCCAGCGGATGCTCCTCCGGCACGCACAGGACGAGGTTCTCGTCCATGACCGGCGTCTCCACGATCTGGTCGGGCCAGGTGCGCGGGAACAGGTCGTACCGGTAGACGAGCTGGAGGTCGAGGTCGCCGTCGAGGAGCTCGGGCAGCAGCTCGTCCGGCTCGCCCTCCGACAGCTTGATCTCGATGCCGGGCCGGACCCGGGACAGCTCCGCCAGCACCCGCGGCAGGATGCGGGCGCTCGCGGTCGGGAAGCTGCCGAGCTGCAGCGCGCCGCGCTCGCCGCTGGCGACCGTCCGCAGCTCGCGTTCCAGGGTGTCGAGGGCCGACAGCACGTCGTTGCCCTTGCTGACCATCAGGAACGCGGCGCTCGTCGGCCGGACGCTGCGGGCCCGGCGCTCGAACAGCACCAGCCCGCAGGCGCGCTCTAACGCGGCGATCTGCTGGGAGACGGCGGACGCGGTGTACCCGAGGTTGCGGGCGGCGTCCGCGAACGAGCCGGTGCGGACGACCTCGCGCACCGTCTGGATGTGCAGGGGACTGATCATGTGATTGCGCACCCCGTTCGCCGTTGACCGGGCGGCGCCTCCCCCATGACGCCCTGTCCGATGATTAGTCGTGTTTGATGTTTAGTCGTGTTTGGGCCTCTTGGCCACCAGCGTCAGCACGTCGTACTTCGCGACCGAGGCGCCCTCCTGGTTCGTGACGTCGGTGTCCCAGCGGACCTCGCCGTAGTCGGCGCCCTCGCGCGGCGTGATCTGCTTGGCGGTGAGGGTGACCGACAGCTCGTCGCCTGGCTTGACCGGCGTCAGGAACCGCAGGTTCTCCAGCCCGTAGTTCGCCAGGACGGGCCCCGGCGGCGGGTCCACGAACAGCCCGGCCGCGAACGACACGACGAGGTAGCCGTGCGCGACGCGTCCGCCGAAGAACGGGTTGGCGCGGGCGGCGTCCTCGTCCATGTGGGCGTAGAAGGTGTCGCCGGTGAACTCGGCGAAGTGCTCCACGTCGTCGAGGGTCACGACGCGCGGGCCTCCGGCGGCGGTGTCGCCGACGCGCAGGTCCTCCAGGTGCTTGCGGAACGGATGCTCGTCGGTGACCGTCCGGTCGGTGCCCGGGACCCAGCGCCCCGTGATCGACGTGAGCATCGCGGGCCCGGCCTGGACGGCGGTGCGCCGCATGTGGTGCACGACCCCGCGGATCCCGCCCATCTCCTCCCCGCCCCCGGCGCGTCCGGGCCCGCCGTGGACGAGCGCGGGCAGCGGCGACCCGTGCCCGGTCGACTCGGCGGCGTCCTCATGGTTCAGGATCAGGAGCCGTCCGTGCCAGGGCGCGGTGCCGAGGACGACGCGGCGCGCGAAGTCGGCGTCGGCCGTCACGATCGACCCGGCGAGGCTCCCCCGCCCGCGGACGGCCAGCTCGACCGCCTGCTCGGCGCCGCCGTCGTACGGGAGCAGCGTGCTGACCGGCCCGAACGCCTCGACCTCGTGCGGCTCGGCGCGTCCGGCGTCGTCGGCGCGCAGCAGCACCGGCGACATGAACGCGCCGCGCTCGGCGTCCGCGCCGACGACGTCGACGTGCTCGGGGTCGCCGAAGACGGTCTGGCCCGCGTCCAGCAGCGCCTTCAGGGAGCGCCGCACCTCCTCGCGCTGGTCGAGTCCGGCGAGCGCGCCCATCCGCACGTCCGGGTCGGCCGGGTTCCCGACCGTGATCTTGGAGAGCCGTTCCCGCGCCGCCTCGGCGACCTCGTCGACCAGCGCCGCGGGCACCAGCGCGCGGCGGATCGCGGTGCACTTCTGGCCCGCCTTGACGGTCATCTCCGCGACGAGCTGCTTGACGAACAGGTCGAACTCGCGCGTGCCGGGCGTCGCGTCCGGGCCGAGGATCGAGCAGTTCAGCGAGTCGGCCTCGGCGTTGAACCGGACCGCGTTCCCGACGATCGCGGGATGCGTGCGCAGGAGCCGGGCCGTGGACGCCGACCCGGTGAACGCGACGATGTCCTGCTCGGTGAGGTGGTCGAGCAGGTCGCGCGGGTCACCGCAGACCATCTGCACGCTGCCCTCCGGAAGGACGCCCGACTCGACGATCAGCTCGACCAGCCGCGCCGTCAGATAGGCGGTCTGGCTCGCGGGCTTGATCAGGCTCGGCACCCCGGCGAGGAACGCGGGGGCGAGCTTCTCCAGCGGCCCCCACACCGGGAAGTTGAACGCGTTGATCTGCACCGCGACGCCGTGCGACGGCGTGCACAGATGCTGCCCGACGAACGTGCCGCCCTTGCCGAGCGGCTCGACGTTCCCCTCGACCAGCATCGTGTCGTTCGGCAGCTCCCGCTTGCCCTTGCTCGCGTAGCCGAACAGGACGCCGATGCCGCCGTCCACGTCGAACTTCGAATCGCCCAAGGTCGCGCCGGTGCGGGCCGACAGCGCGTAAAGCTCCTCGCGATGCTCCCGCAGGTGCGAGGCGAGCGCCTTCAGCAGCGCCGCACGCTGGTGGAACGTCAGCTCGCGCAGCACCGGGCCGCCGGCCGTCCGCCCGTGCCGGAGCGCGGCGCCCATGTCGACGCCCGCCGAGGAGATCCGGGCGACCTCCTCCCCCGTGACGGCGTCGCGCAACGGCGCGCCCTCGTCGTCCGGAGCATGCCAGGAACCCGACACATAACTGCGCAGCACGACCACTGGGGACCTCCTCGTCCGGATGCCTCTGAGTCTTCTTGCCACCTTCGGCGCTGAAATACTCGTCGCCATGACCTACGCGGCGGACAGCGGACGATACGAGCGGATCCCCTACCGGCGGTGCGGGCGCAGCGGGCTGCGGCTCCCGGCGATCTCGCTGGGGCTGTGGCACAACTTCGGCGACGACCGCCCCCTGGACGTCCAGCGGGCGATCCTGCGGCGCGCGTTCGACCTCGGCGTCACGCACTTCGACCTCGCCAACAACTACGGCCCGCCGTACGGCTCCGCCGAGGCCAACTTCGGCCGGATCCTGCAGGACGATTTCCGGCCATACCGGGATGAAATCGTCATCTCAACAAAGGCCGGGTACGACATGTGGCCCGGCCCGTACGGCGAGTGGGGGTCGCGCAAGTACCTGCTCGCCAGCCTCGACCAGTCGCTGCGCCGGATGGGCGTCGACTACGTCGACATCTTCTACAGCCACCGCTTCGACCCCGAGACGCCGCTGGAGGAGACGATGGGGGCGCTGGACCGGGCCGTCCGGTCCGGGAAGGCCCTGTACGCGGGGATCTCGTCGTACTCCGCCGAGCGCACCGCCGAGGCGGCGGCGATCCTGCGGGAGATGGGCACGCCGCTGCTGATCCACCAGCCGTCCTACTCCATGCTCAACCGGTGGATCGAGGGCGGCCTGCTCGACACGCTCGGCCGGGAGGGCGCCGGTTGCATCGCGTTCTCGCCGCTGGCGCAGGGGATGCTGACCGGCAAGTACCTCGACGGCGTCCCCGAGGGGTCGCGGGCCAGCCGGGGCACGTCGTTCTCGGCGAGCCTCCTGACCGAGGAGAACGTCCGGCACGTCCGGACGCTGAACGAGATCGCCAAGGGCCGCGGGCAGACGCTGGCGCAGCTCGCGCTGGCCTGGTCGCTGCGCGACGGCCGGGTCACCTCGGCGCTGATCGGCGCGAGCAGCGTCGCGCAACTGGAGGAGAACCTCGCGGCGCTCGACCGGCTCGACCTCACCGCGGACGAGCTCGCCGCCATCGACCGGGACGCGGTGGAGGCGGGGATCAACATCTGGGCGGCGTCCAGCGCGCACTGACCGCCGGGCGCATCGACCGGTCCAGACCGGGCACGACCAGCGCATGGACGGAGACGACCCCGGTTCACGCGGCCCGTACCGGCACCGGCAGCCGTCGGGCAAGGAGCCGCTGGCGGCCCGCAGCCCGCTGCGGCTGCGGGCGATCCTGTCCGCCGTGGCGCTGGTCGGCACGGCGGCGGCCGCGGTCGTCTTCGCCGTGGCCGGCCAGCGCGGCGACGACGACGCCGCCTTCGTCGCCGCCGCGATCTGCGCGGCCGTAGCCGTCATAGCCGCGATCGACCTGATCGTCATAGCCCGCCGAACCCGCTCCTAGCAGCGACCGGCGGCTTTCCCGGCTCCGGCGTTTAGCGCCACGGCTACCGGCAATGTCGAAATCACCCATAGGGGATTTGTCTCCGGCAAGTACGCCAGGGCGGATGTCTACGACGAGGGCATCGCCATCCCACCGAACGCTGCGCCGAAACGGGGCCTGCATGCGCGTGCTCGGAATCAATGCGATCTTTCACGACCCGGCCGCCGCGCCGGCGGTGGACGCCGCCGTCGATCTCGTGCCCGGCGGGAGGCGGCGCGGATGAGGGTCCTCGTGTCCCGCCAGGACAACCTCGGCGACGTGCTGCTCGCCGGGCCCGCTCTACGCGCGGTGGCCGCGCGCGCCGACGAGGTCGTGCTGCTGTGCGGCCCGCGCGGGCGCGCCGCCGCCGACCTGCTGCCCGGCGTCGACCGCGTCATCGAGTGGTGCGCCCCGTGGATCGACCCGGACCGGGTGCCGGTCCGGCGGAGCGAGATCGACGGGCTGACGCGCCGGCTCCGCGGGTTCGACCGGGCGCTGATCCTCACCTCGTTCCACCAGTCGCCGCTGCCGCTGGCGCTGCTGCTGCGTCTCGCCGGCACCCCGTGGATCGGCGGGATCAGCCAGGACGATCCCGGCTCGCTGCTCGACCTGCGGCACCGTCCCGGCGAGGACATGCCCGAGCCGCTGCGGATGCTGGCGCTGGCCGAGGACGCCGGGTTCCCGTCCGAGGACGACGCGCGCCTGCGGGTCCGCGGCCCGCTGCCCGACACCTCGCACCTCACCGGCGGGCCCGGATACGTCGTCGTGCATCCGGGGACGTCCGTGCCCGCGCGGGCGTGGCCGCCCGAGCGCTGCGCCGACGCCGTCCGCGTGCTCCACGCGGCGGGCCACCGCGTCGCCGTCACCGGCCACGCGGACGAGAAGGAGCTGACCGCGCTCGTCGCGGGCGAGGACGGCCTCGACCTCGGCGGGCGCACCACGCTGCCGGAGCTGGCGTCGGTGCTGGAGGGCGCCCGCGCGGTCGTCGCCGGCAACACCGGGCCCGCGCACCTCGCGGCGGCAGTGGGCACGCCCGTCGTGTCGCTGTTCGCGCCGACGGTCCCGGCCGCGCGCTGGGCGCCGTTCGGCGTCCCGATGGCGCTGCTCGGCGACCAGCAGGCGCCGTGCAGGGACAGCCGCGCCCGCGAATGCCCGGTCGACGGCCATCCCTGCCTGGCGTCCGTCGGCGCCGACGAGGTCGCCGCCGCCGTGGACGTCGTGGCGTCCGTTCACACACCACCGACCACGAAGGGACATGCCTCATGAACGTCCTCATCACCGGCGGAGCCTCCGGGCTCGGCGCGGCCGTCGCGCGGAAGGTCGCCGACGACGGCGGCCGCCCGCTCGTCCTCGACCGGCACCCGCCGAAGGACGACTTCGAGCACATGCAGGCCGACCTGGCCGACCGCCGGTGCGCCGAGCGCGCCGTGCACGGCCTGGCCCGCGCCGCCGGCGGGCTGAACGCCGTCGTCACCGCGGCGGGCATCGACGCCTGCGGGACGCTCTGCGACGTCCCCGCCGAGGACTGGGAGCGGGTCGTCCAGGTGAACCTGCTCGGCACGGCCGCCGTCGTCCGCGCCGCGCTCCCCTACCTGGAGAACGAGCCGGCGGGACGGGTCGTCACCGTCGCGTCCACGCTGGGCTTCAGGGCCGTGGGCGACGCGACCGCGTACTGCGCGTCCAAGTTCGGCGTCGTCGGGTTCACCCGGGCGCTCGCCGCCGAGATGGCCGGGAAGGTCGCCGTCACGATGGTCGTGCCCGGCGGCATGGACACCGCGTTCTTCGACGACCGCGCCGCGAAGCACAAGCCGGGCCCGGACGCCGAGCTCAACCGGCCCGCCGACGTGGCCGCGACCGTCGCGTTCGCGCTGTCCCAGCCGCCGGGCTGCGAGGTGCGGGAGATGGTCGTCTGCCCGTCCCGCGAGCCGTCGTGGCCGTGACCGGACGCCGGATCCCGGCGCTGCGCGGCCCCGCGGGCGCTCAGCCGGTGCTGCCGGACGCCACCAGGTCCCGGAGGTCGGCGGGGAGGCTGCCGCGCACCTTGTGCGCGACCGCGCCGTGGGTGGCCTCGTCGGTGACCTCCAGGACGACCCGCGTCAGGAACGCGGCCCGCGGATCGGCGGCGCCGGACCGGGCCCCGACCCGCTCGATGAAGTCGTGCCTGCCGAACCGCTCGCCGCTCCCCGCGCCGGACGGCGGCAGCGCGGACGGCCGCCCGGACCCGGCCGGTCTTTCCGGCCAGGGTGTTGTCCGCTTCGTGCTACCCGCGACCGCGCGTCCCATGTCCCCGGGCCGTGACAGTTGAGACACCTACCGGTTTACCGAAACGGCCGGATGGGCAAAGTCACGTCGCGGCCCACTCGTCGGCTCGGAGCCATGTGCCCCGATCTGCGAGCCTGGGCCGCACCACGTTGCGGCGCCTCATCCGTTGACGGCCTGGGCCACGACCATGCCGCAGTAGGCCGCGCCGAGGCCCGCGCACACGCTGGCCACCGCGTTGAGGACGGCGTAGAACCGCGCACCGGTTTCGACCAGCCGGACGGTCTCGTAGCCGAACGTCGAGTACGTGCTGAGCGCGCCGCACAGGCCCGTCCCGGCGAAGGCCATCGCCCCGTCGCCGGCGGGCAGCGCCGCCAGGAACCCCAGGACGAACGACCCGGCGACGTTGACGGTGAGCGTCCCCCACGGGAAGGCGGAGTCGTGCCGGGCCTGGACGGCGCGGTCGGTCAGGTACCGCAGCGGCGCTCCCAGCGCGGCGCCCAGCGCGATCAGCAGGACCGTCACTCGCCGTCCTCCTCAGCGGGCCTCCGCATCAGCGCCCGGCTCAGCGCACGCGCGAGGCGCATCCCGGCGACGACGGCGGCCAGTGCCGCGACGAGCGTCAGCGCGAGATACGCGAGCGCCACGCGCGGCGCGCCGTCCTCCACCGCCTGCTGGATGTCGACGGCGTAGGTGGAGAATGTGGTGAACCCGCCGAGGATCCCGACGCCGAGGAACGGGCGGACGAGGCGGTGCGCCCGCCACGTCTCGGTGATCAGCACCATCAGCACGCCGATCAGCAGGCAGCCCGAGACGTTGATCCAGAACACCGCCCAGGGGAAGTCGCCCGGACGGTACGGGAACGCGGTGGTCAGCCCGTACCGCGCGAGGGCCCCGAGGACGCCGCCCGCCGACACCGCCGCCAGCGTCTCCCACGGGTAGCGGCGCAGTTCCCGCCGCTGCTCCGGCACACGCAGATCGACATCGGGGTCGACGGGACGGTCGGCCGAGGTCATGGGCACGCTCCCCACCAGGCAGGGCGACCCGCAAGTCTACCCACGCCCCCGGGCCTCCGGCTGCGCGGACGGGGCGTCGGCGGCCCTGTGTCACCGGCCGATCGCCGGGTAGAGGGAGTGGACGAGCGGCCGCCCCCCGCCTCAGCGGCCGCTCAGGGAGGGAGACGACACGCATGACGGCTGTGCAGTCCACCACCACTCGAGTCAACGACGGACAGACCGAGACGCTGCTTGCGGAGATGAACCGGCTGGCGGAGGACGATCCCCTGCGGGAGCGGCTCCGGGCGCGGATCGTCGACATGCACGCCGGGCTCGTCCGGGGGGTGGCGCGCCGGTACGCCAACCGCGGAGAGCCGCTCGACGACCTTCAGCAGGTCGCCTACCTGGGGCTGGTCAAGGCCATCAACCGGTTCGACCCGGGGATCGGGGACCGGTTCGTCACCTACGCCTACCCGGTGGTGACCGGGGAGGTGAAGCGGCACTTCCGCGACAAGACGTGGGGCGTCCGGGTGTCGCGCCGCATCCAGGAGCTGCGGCCGGTGCTGCAGCGCACCGTCCAGGAGTTCACCCGCGAGCGGGGCCGCTCCCCCACGACCGCGGAGATCGCCGCGCTGATGGAGATCACCGAGGAGGAGACCGTCGAGGTCATCGTCGCCTGCGACGCCTACCGCCCGCTGTCCCTGGAGGCCCCGGCGGACGGGTCCGCGTCCGGCGACAACGGGACGGTCGGCGAGTACCTCGGGTCGGACGACCCGGCGCTGGACGCCTTCATCGACGGCCACGCCCTCGCCCCGCTGATCGACGACCTCCCCGAGCGCGAGCGGACGATCCTGCTGCTGCGGTTCTTCGGCAACAAGACGCAGACGCAGATCGCCGAGCAGATCGGGCTCTCCCAGATGCACGTCTCGCGGCTGCTCCGCGCCACGCTGGACCGGCTCCGCGCCGGGCTGCTGGCGGAGCGGTGACCCCACGGAGGCCCCGCATCGTCGCCTTCGACGTGATGGAGACGATGATGCGGCTGGAGCCGCTGCGGGCCCGCTTCGAGGACGCGGGCCTGCCCGGCGAGGCGCTGGACGCCTGGTACGCCCGGACGCTCCGCGACGGCATGGCGCTGACGGCGACCGGCGACTTCCAGCCGTTCCGCCAGGTCGCGGCGGGAGCGCTGCGCGCCGTCTCCTTCTCCGCGGGGCGGCGCGCGGGGAAGGCCCCCGCCGTTCTGGACGACGCGGCCGTCGAGCAGGTCCTGGACGGTCTCGCCTCGCTCCCGGCCCATCCGGACGTGGCGCCCGCGCTGCGGCGTCTCGCGGCGGCGGACGTCCCCGCCGTGTGCCTGACCAACGGCGCCGGCGCCACCACGGCGGCGTTCCTCGACCACGCGGGCCTCACCGACCTGGTCGACCGGGTGATCAGCATCGAGGAGGTGCGGCGGTGGAAGCCGTCCGCCGCCGTCTACGCGCACGCGGCCGCCGCGACGGGCGTGCCCGCCGGCCGGCTCGCGCTGGTGGCGGCGCACGCCTGGGACTGCCACGGCGCCAAGCGCGCCGGCCTGGTCACCGGCTGGACGGGCCGGCTCGAAGGCCGCTACGGCGACGTCTTCGCTCCGCCGGACGTGACCGGCGACGACCTCGTCCAGGTGGTGGAACGGCTCCTCGCCCTCGGCGGCTGACGGCTACGGCCTCGGGCTGTCACGGCCTCGGCAGGGCGCACGCTTTGCCGAGCACGACGTCGTTGTCCTTGCCGAGGCAGCGGGCGAGCAGGTGCGTCTGCTGGCCGTAGTGCGCGCCGCGCCGGACGGTGACGTCGCCGTCGCGGTCGACCTCGCACGGGTTGTTGAGCGTGCAGCGCTCGCCGTCGTCGTTGCCGGTGTTGTTGACCGCGACGACCTGGCGCGTCCGGACGTCGATCACCGGCGACCCGGACGTGCCGTGGACCGTCTCGCATTCGGGCGTGTACCGGATGGAGTCCTTCCACGTCCAGCCGGCCTCGCGGAGCCGGTGCACGGCCGTGTCGATCTCGCAGGTGTAGATCTTCTTCCAGTAGCCCGACACGACCTTGATCCCGGTGCCGTCGTCGGGTCTGGCCGTCGACAGGCGCAGCGCCGTGATGCCGTGCCGCTTCTCGATGGCGGCGTAGGTGGCGTCCAGCCGGTAGATCGCCACGTCCGTGTCGGTCATCGTGGCGTACTCGATCCTGGTGGCCCGGAGGGTGCCCAGGTTCTTCTTGCCGGTCCGGTCGAGGAGCGTGAACGTCCTGGACGACCCCTTGTCCACGATCACCTCGCCGGCCTTCGGCATCCCCGACTCCAGGCAGTGGCCGTTGGTCATGACCAGCGCGGCGTCAGTGTCGCGGGACCGCGGCCCGCGCACCAGGGACCCCGAGCAGTTGCTCAGCGCGACGATCCCGGTGAAGTCGATCTCCCGGGCTTGCGGCTTGACGGTGTCGGCCCGCGCCGATCCGGCGGGCGCCGCGCCTGCGGCGGTGAGCGTCGCCACGCCCGCGGCAGCGGTGAGCGCGACGGCGGCAAGGCGTCTGGTCATGCGGCGGCTCCTCCCCCGGCGGGCCCGCGAAGGGACCGCCACTCCGGTGATCGTTCAGTCGACGTCCACCCACCCGTAGGTGCGTTCGACGGCCTTCTTCCAGCCGGCGTAGCCGTGGTGGCGTTGGTCGTCGTTCCAGGTGGGTTCCCAGCGGCGGTCTTCGTTCCAGTTGCGGCGCAGTTCTTGGGTGGTGGTCCAGAATCCGACGGCCAGGCCGGCGGCGTAGGCGGCGCCCAGGGCGGTGGTCTCGGCGACGACGGGGCGGGAGACCGGGACGCCGAGGATGTCGGCCTGGAGTTGCATGCACAGTTCGTTGGCGGTGACGCCGCCGTCGACTTTGAGGACGTCCAGGGCGACGCCGGAGTCTTCGCGCATGGCTTCGACGACGTCGCGGGATTGGTAGCAGATCGATTCCAGGGTGGCGCGGGCCAGGTGGGCGTTGGTGTTGAAGCGTGACAGTCCGACGATGGCGCCGCGGGCGTCCGAGCGCCAGTAGGGGGCGAACAGGCCGGAGAAGGCGGGCACGAAGTACACCCCGCCGTTGTCGTCGACTTGGCGGGCCAGGGCTTCGGACTGCGCGGCGCCGGAGATGATGCCGAGCTGGTCGCGCAGCCATTGCACCGCCGACCCGGTCACCGCGATCGACCCCTCCAGCGCGTACACCGGCGCGCTGTCGCCGAACTTGTAGCAGACGGTGGTGAGCATCCCGGCCTTGGACCTGACCAGTTCCTCACCGGTGTTGAGCAGCAGGAAGTTGCCGGTGCCGTAGGTGTTCTTGGCCTCGCCGGGCGCGAAGCACACCTGCCCCACCGTCGCCGCCTGCTGGTCACCGAGGATGCCCGTCAGCGGGACTTCGCCGCCGAGCGGGCCGTCGGCGCGGGTAACGCCGTACGGTTCGGGGGCCGAGGACGGTTTGATCTGCGGCAGCATCTGGCGCGGGATGCCGAAGAACGACAGGAGCTGGTCGTCCCAGTCGAGGGTCTCCAGATCCATCAGCATGGTGCGGCTGGCGTTGGTCGGGTCGGTGACGTGGACGCCGCCGTCCCTCCCGCCGGTCAGGTTCCACAGCACCCACGTGTCGATGTTCCCGAAGACCGCGTCGCCGTTCTCGGCGGCCTCGCGGACGCCGTCGACGTTCTCCAGGATCCACTGGATCTTCCCGCCGGAGAAATACGTGGCCGGAGGAAGACCGGCGCGGTGCCGGATCGTCTCGCCCCGGCCGTCGCGTTCGAGCGCGGACGCGATCCGGTCGGTGCGGGTGTCCTGCCAGACGATCGCGTTGTAGTACGGACGCCCCGTCCGCCGGTTCCACACCACGGTCGTCTCGCGCTGGTTCGTGATCCCGAACGCGGCCAGGTCGGTGTACGTCAGGTGCGCCCCGTTCAGGGTGCTCTGGATGACGGCGCGGGTGCGTTCCCAGATCTCGGTGGGGTTGTGCTCCACCCACCCCGCCCGGGGCAGGATCTGCTCGTGTTCGAGCTGGTGGCGGGCGACCTCGTTGCCGCCGTGGTCGAAGATCATGAAGCGGGTGCTGGTGGTGCCCTGGTCGAGCGCTCCGACGTAGTCGGCCATCGGCTCTCCCCTTTCTGCGTGTGGCGCGGGACCCGTCAGGTGACGTCGTACTCCGGCTCGGGCCGGGTGGGCACGGTGTCCTCCCCCTCGCCGGGGATGTTGCGCCCGATGAGCAGGATGTACAGTCCGGCGCCGATCACGGCGCCGATCAGCGGGGCCACGAGCGGGACCCAGAAGTACAGCTGCCCGTACTGATCTCGCCATGCGTCCGACCCGTAGCCGGTGAGCCACTGGGCGAGCCGGGGCCCGAGGTCGCGGGCCGGGTTGATCGCGTACCCGGCGGCGGAGCCGAACGCCATCCCGATCGCGACGACGATGAGCCCGATGATGAGCGGCGCCAGGTTCGCGAGCGGCGGGGCGTTGCGCATGTCGGTGAGGGCGAGGACGAGGAACAGCAGGATCGCCGTCCCGATCACCTGGTCGCGGAACGCGCCCCACGTCCCGATCGGCAGCGTCCCGTTGCCGGGCATGGTGGAGAAGACGATGTGCGTCTTCTGCGTCAGCCCGGGGTCGAACTTCTGCAGGATCTCGCTGTAGTTCCACCGGACGATCAGCGCCGCGACGAACGCCCCGAGGAGCTGGGCGAACCAGAACGGCAGGACCTTCCGCCACGGGAAGCCCTTGAAGACCGCGAGGGCGAAGGTGACGGCCGGGTTGATGTGCCCGCCGCTGAGGCGGGCCGCGACGTACACGCCGAGCGTCACGCCGATCCCCCAGGCCCAGGCGATGGCGTCGTGGCCGCCGAGGCTCTGCGGGTCGCCGAGCCCGCTGCCGGCGACCACCTGCGCGACCACGCCCACGCCGAACAGGATCAGGATCATCGTGCCGGCGAACTCCGCGGCCATCTCCGCGGCGAGCTCGGGAACCTTCGGCCCTCGCGCCATGTCTCCTCCTCCGGGACGTGTGACGGCAGGCACGGTCGCCGCGAACGCGAGTACGCGACAATGCCGGTCAACCGTCCGGTGACGGCGATGTCGGCACTCGGTGCCGGGCATGGCATCCGTCCCGGAAGACGACCGTGTCCGTGATCGTTCCCAAAAGTGGCCGGGCAAACACGGTCAGTGACCGCGGAACGCCTCTTCCAGCCACCAGGCGGGCCGGCCGCGCGTGATCTTGGCGTCCACGACCATCGGGCGGTCGCGCGGGCCCGCGAGCCAGGTCTCGACCGCGGCGAGGTCCGCGGGGCGCCGGACGGTCGCCGCGGCGCAGCCGAACCCGCGCCCGATCGCGGCCAGGTCGGCGGGCGGGAACGTGACCGTGTCCAGCGGATGCCCGCCGGGCGCGAAGTGGTGCAGCTCGGCGCCGTAGGCCTCGTCGTCGTAGACGACCACGAGCAGCCCGAGCCCGAGCCGGACGGCCGTCTCCAGCTCGCCGATCGCCATCAGCGCGCCCCCGTCGCCGAGCGCGGCGACGGTGAGCCGGTCGGGGCGGGCGACGGCGGCTCCGATGGCGGTGGCGAGGCCGAGCCCGACCGACTGGAACGCCTGGGTGAACACGAGCCCGTCGGCGTCGGGGACGTCCAGGAACATCGCCGGGTAGCCCATGAAGTTGCCGGAGTCGACGGCGACGGTGCGTTCGCGGGGCAGCATCCGGTCGAGGGCGATGGTGAGGGTCCGCGGGTCGATGCGGGCGCCGTCCTCGTCCTCGCCCCGGGAATGCTCCTCGTACGGGACGTCCTGCCAGCGCCCCTCCTGGGCGAGCCGCTCCGCGACGTCGGGCGTGCGGTAGCCGGAGGCGGTGTGCCCGCGCGCGTCCAGCTCGGCGTCCACGGCGTGCGCCGTCTCGGCCGCGTCGCCGATCAGGCCGAGGTCGACGGGGCGGTGCGCGCCGAGCGCGCGGGCGTCCACGTCGACCTGGACGACCGTGGCGTCCTTGGCGACGAGCGCGCCGTGCCGGGTCGTCCACATGGTCAGCGCGCACCCCCAGCCGACGATCAGGTCGGCGCCGGCGATCAGCTCGGCGGCGGCCGGGGTGGCGAACCCGCCGCTGACGTCCAGGCCGAACGGGTCGCCGGCGAACAGGCCGCGGGCGACGGCGGACGTCGAGGTGAGCGCGCCGCAGCGGGCGGCGAGGTCCGCGAGCGGCCCGGCCGCGCCGGACAGCCGCGCGCCCCGCCCGGCGATGAACACCGGCCGCCGCGCGGCCTGCAGCACGTCGGCGAGCCGCGCGATCGCGGCCGCCGGCGGCACGGGCAGCGGCGGCACCTGGGCGGCGCGCCGCCCGGCGGACGCGGGCCGCCGCGCGGGGTCGGGGTGCTCGGCGGCCTGGATGTCCAGGGGCAGGCCGAGCAGGACGGTGCGGCGCTCGGCGACGGCGGTGCGGCAGGCGCGGGCCACGTCCGCCAGCGCGGTCCGCGGGGAGTGGACCCGCTCGGGGACGGCGCCGACCGCCGCCGCGATGGCCGCCTGGTCGACGCGGAAGTTGGAGCGGACCGCCGAGGCGGCGACCTCGCCCGCGACGACCACCAGCGGCGTGCGGCTCTTGGCCGCCTCGGCGATGCCGGTGACGGCGTTGGTGAAGCCCGGCCCCTGGTGGACCGACACGACCCCGAGGCCGCCGCCGACCCGCGCGTAGGCGTCGGCCATCGTGGCCGCCCCGCCCTCGTGCCGGGCCGCGACGAACCGGGCCCCGTTCGCGATCATCGCGTTGGTGACGTGGAAGTTGCCGCTGCCGACGACCCCGAAGACCGTGCGGGCGCCGAGCCGCGCCAGGGCCTCGCCCACGGCCTCCGCGACGTTCATCGTTCGACCAGCGCGAGCACGCGGGCCGGGCTGCCGGAGCCGCCGACGATCGGCAGCGGCGAGGCGAGCAGCACGGCGCCGCGGGCGGGCAGCCGGTCGAGGTTCCGCAGCTGGGTGAGCCCGTACTTGCCGGCGCCGAGGAAGTAGGAGTGGCACGGGAACGGCGGGTCGAACGCGTGCGCGCCGCCCGCGTCGGTGCCGACGGTCTCCACGCCGAGGCCGAGTACGGGCGTCTCCTCGGCGAGCCACCGGGCGCACTCGGGCGAGATCCCGGGCGTGTGCGAGCCGTCGCGGTCGGCGTTGAGGAAGGTGTCCTGGTCGCCGGACAGGGCGTCCCAGCCGGTGCGGTAGAGGAACCAGCCGCCGTCGGGCAGCGGGCCGTGCTCCTCCTCCCAGGCCCGGACGTGCTCGACCTCCAGCAGGAAGTCGGGGTCGGCGGCGGCCTGCGCGGACGCGTCCAGCACGACCGCGGGCGCGACGAGGCGGCGGGGCGGGACCTGCGCGACGTCCTCGCCGTCGCGGCCGGTGACCCAGTGCACGGGCGCGTCGAAATGGGTGCCGACGTGCTCGCCCGTCTCGATGTCGTTCCAGTACCAGGCCGCGCCGCGGTCGTCGTACCGGCTGATCTCCTTGAGCCGGAACGGCACGGTGTTGGCGAACGGCTCCGGCAGCCGGAGGATCGGGGTGCGCTCCGACAGCGGGGCGGTCAGATCGACGATCTCCACCGAGCCGTCGTGGACGGCGGTGAGCAGCTGGGCGAGAACGGACATCGCTCCTCCGTGCGGCGCGGTCGGGCGTGGGGTCGCGCGGGCCTCATGAACGTACCGCAGATGAACCTGTTCGGAGGGTCACCCGGCGCAGGCCGTCCACCCGTCCACCCTTCGCCCGGCCACACGCCGGGGCACGGATTTCGTTGCCCGGCGCTATAGACGGGCCGTTGCCGGTCGCTCACCATCGGGGCGGAACCCGCCGAGCCCCCCACGGAGGTCCGATGCGCCGCAGGCCCTGGACGCTCACACTCGCCGCCGCCGCCGTCACCGCCGCCCTCGCCGCTCCCCCGGCGTCCGCCGCTTCCCCGGCGACCCCCTCGCCGCCCCCGCCGCCGTCCGCCGCCGTCGCGGAACGGTCGGCCGGGTTCGATCCGCTGCTCCCGTCGTCCCGGCCGGTGGAGCTGCGCGAGGCTCACCGTCCGCTTTCGGTCACCTACACCTACGAGGGGCGGACGCACACGCTCGACGACTACCTCCTCCGCACGGGCACGCAGGGCTTCGTCGTCCTGGACGGCCACGACATCGTCTTCGAGCGCTACGTCGCCGCGGGACGCGACAGCCTCTTCCAGTCCTGGTCGATGGCGAAGTCGTTCACGTCGGCGGCGGTGGGCATCGCGCTCGGCGAGGGGTTCATCGACTCGATCGACGATCCGGTCACCAAGTACATCCCCGAGCTGAAGGGCTCCGGGTACGACGGCGTCTCGCTGCGGGACCTGCTGCGGATGTCGTCGGGCATCGCGTGGGAGGAGACGGTCGACGTCCCGCCCGTGCACGTCGCCGCGAGCCTCGGGTACCCGCTGACCGAGATGGCGAGGCAGCGCAAGCGCGGCTGGGAGCCGGGGACGCGGTTCGAGTACACCAGCATGAACACGTTCGTCCTCGGATGGGTCGTCGCGCGGACGACCGGCGTCCCGTACCACGCCTACGTCCAGCGGAAGATCTGGGAACCGGCGGGGATGGCGTCGAAGGCGCTCCTCGGCAACGACTCCAACGGGAACAGCATGGCGTACTGCTGCTACTACGCCACCGATCGCGACTTCGCGCGGTTCGGGCTGCTGTACCTGAACGGCGGCAGGGCGAACGGGCGGCAGGTCGTCCCGGCCTCGTGGGTGACGGAGTCGACGCGCCCGTCCGCGCCGTTCAACCAGGGCTACGGGTTCCAGTGGTGGCTGGGCGCGGACGGCGCGTTCTCCGCGAACGGGCTCGGCGGCCAGCACATCTGGGTCTCGCCCCGGCACGGCGTCGTGATCGTCAAGTCGACCCTCGCCACCGTCGCCGGCGGGAACGAGACGGACGCCGCGTTCGAGGCGGTCGCCGCCGAGGTCGCACGCACCCGCGCGGCCCGCCTCACCTCAGCGAACTGACGCCGTCTCGCCCTCCTCGCACCCCGACCGCGACCCGGCGGAACAATCCGGGCGAACCGGTGGTTAGGCTTGCCTAAGTGCTGTTGGGTTCATCGGAGGAGCTGCATGGCGACGGAACCGGCCCGCAAGGGACGCAGGCTGACCAAGGGGACGGTGCTGCGCACCGAGCGGCTCACCCCGCACATGATCCGCGTGGTCATCGGCGGTGAGGACCTCGCCGGATTCGGCGCGGGAGAGTGCACCGACCACTACGTGAAGTTGCAGTTCAAGCAGCCGGGCGTCACCTACCCCGAGCCGCTCGACATGGAGCGGGTCCGCGCGGAGATGCCGCGGGAGCAGTGGCCGTCCACGCGGACCTACACCGTCCGGGCGTGGGATCCCGAGGCCGTCGAGCTCACGATCGACTTCGTCCACCACGGCGACAAGGGGCTCGCGGGGCCGTGGGCGGCGCGCGTCCGTCCCGGCGAGGAGATCTACTTCATGGGGCCGGGCGGCGGCTACGCGCCCCGCCCCGACGCGGGCTGGCATCTGCTGGTCGGCGACGAGAGCGCGCTGCCGGCGATCGCCGCGTCGCTCGAACGGATCCCGCCGGGCGCGCCCGTCCGCGTGTTCGTCGAGGTCGCCGGGCCCGAGGAGGAGCAGGACCTGCCGACCCCGGGCGACGCCGACGTCGTGTGGCTGCACCGCAACGGCGGCCAGGTCGGGGACCTGCTCGTCGAGGCCGTCCAGAAGCTGGAGTTCCCCAGCGAGGACGTGCACGCGTTCGTCCACGGCGAGGCGAACTTCATCAAGACGCTGCGGCGGCACCTGCGCGTCGAGCGGGGCCTGCCGATGGAGCGGCTGTCGATCTCGGGCTACTGGCGCCGCGGCCGCGACGAGGACGGCTGGCAGTCGAGCAAGCGCGAATGGAACCAGCAGGTCGAGGAAGAGGAGGCCCAGGCCCTGGCCTGAGCACCCGGAGGCGCCCTGCGCTCGGTGCGCAGGGTCAGGCGGTGACCTGGGTCTGGTCGTCGAGGTCGGGGTCGTCGTCAGCGAAGCCGGGGAGCCAGCGTTCGGCCTCGGCGCGGAACTCGCCCTCGGCCTCCAGCTGGCACAGGACGCCACCGCAGCCGGACAGGGCGCGGCTGACGGCCAGGTACTGGGGCGGCAGCCGGAACTGGCGGGCGAGCGCGCCGGGACGCATGTCGGACGCGAGCCCGAGCCCGCGGGCGGTCTGCTCGCGCAGCCATTCGCGCGAGTAGCGGAAGCGTTCGACGGCGAACGGGGCGGCGTGCGGCGCGACGAGTTCGGCGACCTCCGCCGGGTCGACGTCGGCGTCCGGCGCCAGGAAGCCCTCCTCGCGCAGCGCCTCGACGATCTCGTCGGGGTCGCCGAGCGTGCCGATGCGCAGCAGGCGGCCGATCGACCACTGCAGCTCGGCCGGGACGCGGGCGGCGCCGCCGAAGTCCATGACGCCGAGGCGGCCGTCGTCCAGCAGCCGGAAGTTGCCCGGGTGCGGGTCGATGTGGATCATCTCGCAGCGGTCCGGGCCGGAGAGCAGGAAGCGGAACAGCAGCAGGCCCGCGCGGTCGCGCCGCTCCTGCGAGCCGTCCGCGATGACCTTGGCGAGCGGGGTGCCGTCCAGCCATTCGGTGACGAGGACGTTGCCCGACTGGGCGACGACCGCGGGGACGACGAAGTCGGGGTCGTCCGCGTAGGCGTCGTGGAAGGCGGTCTGTGCGCGGGCCTCGTCGACGTAGTCGAGTTCCTTCTCCAGCCGCCGCTTGAGGTCCGCGATCACGGGCTTGACCTCGACGCCGGGGAACAGCGGGGTGAAGAGCCTGCTGAGGCGGGAGATCTGGTTGAAGTCGCTCATCAGGGCCTGGGCGGCGCCGGGGTACTGGACCTTGACCGCGACCGTCCGGCCGTCGTGCCAGACCGCCTTGTGGACCTGGCCGATGGACGCCGCGGCGGCGGGCCGGTCGTCGAACTCGGCGAACCTGTCGCGCCAGTCGCGGCCGAGCCCTTCGGCGAGGACGCGGTGGGTGGTCGCGGCGGGCATCGGGGGCGCGGACTCCTGCAGCCTGGTCAGGCTGGCGCGGAACGGCCCGGCGAGCTCCTCCGGCAGCCCCGCCTCGAAGATCGACAGCAGCTGCCCGACCTTCATGGCGCCGCCCTTCAGCTCGCCGAGCACGGCGAACAGCTGGTCGGCGGTGCGGCGCTGGACCTCCAGCGCGACGGCCTCGGCGGGGCGCCCGATCGTCCGCTTGCCGAACCCGAGCGCGGTGCGTCCGGCGAAGCCGAGCGGCAGGCTCGCCAGCTTGGCGGTCCGCGTCACGGCGCGGCGGGGGATGTCACTCACGGCCCGACCGTCCCTCGTTCGACGATGCGTCCAATGGCTGTCAGCCTCTCACGGCGAAGGAACGCCACAAAATGGTCATCCCCCGTAAAAGGTTCAGCGTTCGGGCGGGCCCGAAGATTCCCCGCACGGCCGCAGCAGCAGCTCCACGACCTCAAGGGCCTGGTCGATCTCCGGCCGGTTCCCGCCCAGGTAGTGCGCGTACATGAACGAGTCGGCGACGCGGACGATCGCCTGCGCGAGCGTCCGGGTCGGCAGCGGGACGCTCAGCCGGCCGCCGTCGATCTCCGCCTGGATCTCCTTGGTCAGCAGCTCGGTGGCGCGGTCCTCGATGGTGCCGGGCATGGTGGCGAGCCGGATGAAAAGCCTGGTCTCCCGTTCGGTGAACGCCTTCAGCGGCTCGGCGTCCACCACGGCGCGCATGAACCGGTCGAGGACCCTGATGATCCGCTCCGCGCCGCCGCCGCCGACGCCGCGCGCCGCGACGCGGTAGGTGCGCTCGGTCATCTCCGCGAGGACGGCGCCGAGGAGGCGCTCGCGGCTGCCGACCCACCGGTACAGGGTCGCGCGGCCCACGCCCAGCTCGGCGGCCAGCGCGGACATCTCGATCGGCTCGCCGCGCAGGTAGTGCTCGGACGCGGCGGCGAGCGCCGCGGCGGGCCCGGCGGGACGGGCGGGGGCGTCCGGTGGCACGGGGCTGCCGCTCATCCGGACAGCATGGCACAGGGCCGGAGCCCCGGCGCCGCGCCTCCTCGCGTCCGCGCGACTACAGCCTGTCATCAGGGGTAGCTAGCTGATGTGAAAGAGAAAATTGCGGGCGCCGGACGCAAGGGCCGGCTGCTGATCATCGGCGGTGCGGAGAACCGCACCTGCGGGTCTGGGGCGCTGGAGACGTTCGTCGAGTCGGCGGGCGGCGAGGACGCGCGGATCGTGGTCGTGACGACGGCGACCGAGGTGCCGGAGGAGGTCGCCGAGGAGTACACCGCCGTGTTCGGGCGGCTCGGCGTGACCTCGGTGCGGGAGCTGCGGCTGCTCGGCCGGGCCGCGGCCGACGACGCGGCGACGCTGCGGGCGCTGGACGCGGCGACCGGGGTGCTGTTCAGCGGCGGCGACCAGTCGCGGATCCGGACCCTGGTGGGATCGCGGACCAACGAGCTGCTCAAGCGGCGGCTCGACCAGGAGGGCCTGGTCATCGCCGGGACGAGCGCGGGCGCGACCGCGATGGGCCACTGGATGATCCTGGGCGGGCACGGGCACGAGGTGGCCGCGTCCAGCGTGAAGGTCGGGCCGGGGCTCGGGCTGCTCGACAACGTGCTGATCGACATGCATTTCAACGAGCGCGGGCGGCTGCCGAGGCTGATGAGCGGCATCGCGCTCGACACGCGGCTGCTGGGCGTCGGCATCGACGAGGACACGGCGATCGTGGTGGGCGACGGGAAGTTCGACGTCGTCGGGACGGGCGTGGTCACGGTCGTGGACGCCGGCCAGTCCACCATCGCCTACGCCGCCTCGGACGACGAGCCGATGGCGATGCTGGACGTGTCGCTGCACCTGCTGCCCGCCGGATGCGCGTTCCAGATGAACGACAAGCTCCCGGCGATCGGCAACATGCGCGGGCCGGAGGAGGATTAGCGTGCGGCTCGACCATGTGCGCCGCCTGAGCGGCCCCAACGTCTTCCTGTCCCGTCCCGTCGCGATCGCGCGGCTCGACCTGCAGGGCCTGACCGGCCACGAGACCACCGACCATCCCGGTTTCGCGGAGCGGCTGGTGGAGGCGCTGCCCGGCCTGACGACGCACCACTGCTCGGCGGGCCGTCCGGGCGGCCTGCTGGACGCGATGGCCCGCGGCACCTATTTCGGGCACGTCACCGAGCACGTCACGCTTGAGCTGTCCGGGCTGATCGGCCGGGAGGTGTTCTTCGGCCGGACGGTCCGCGCGGGCGGCCCCGCCGAGTACGACGTGATCCTGGAGTGCCCGCGCGACGAGCCGTCCGGCAGCCCGGTGGTGGAGCAGCTGATCACGCTCGCGCTGCGGATCGTGAACGGCGCGCTGGCCGGGCGGGTGCCGGACCCGTCCGCCGACCTGGCCCGCGTCGCCGCCGGGCACGAGGCCGAGCGGCTGGGGGTGAGCACGTCGGCGCTGGCGCGGGCGGCGCGCCGCCGGGGCGTGCCGGTCCGCCGCGTCGGCGGGCTGAACCTGCTGCGGCTCGGGTACGGGCGGTACCGGCGGACGGTGTGGGCGGCGATGACCGACGGCACCTCGGCGATCGGGATGGAGGTCGCGGGCGACAAGCGGCTCGCGCACCGGGTCCTCGCCGACGCGGGCGTGCCCGTCCCGGAGGGGCGGGTGGCGGCGTCGCCGGCGGAGGCCCTGGAGGCGCTGCACGAGATCGGCGGCCCGGTGGTGGTCAAGCCGCTGTCGGGGCACCAGGGCGAGGGCGTCCACATCGAGCTGGCCACCGCGCCGGAGGTCGTGGCGGCGTTCGCGGCGGCGGCGGGCGAGGAGGGCGAGGTCCTCGTCGAGTCCTACATCCCCGGCCGCGACTACCGGGTCCTGGTCGTCGGCGGGCGGGTGGCGGCGGCCGCCGAGCTGACGGCGGCGTGCGTGACGGGCGACGGGACCGCCACCGTCGCCGAGCTGGTGGAGCGGGTCAACGCCGACCCGGCGCGCGGCGAGGGCCACGACCGGCCGCTGACGCGGCTGGCGCTCGGCGCGACGGAGCTGGCGCTGCTGGCCCGGCAGGGCCACGGCCCGCGGTCGGCGCCCGCCGCCGGGGAGCGGGTGTGGCTGCGCCGCAACGCGAACCTGTCCACGGGCGGCACCAGCCGGGACGTGACCGACGGCGTCCACGCCGAGGTCGCGGAGATGTGCGTGCGGGCCGCCGCGACGGTCGGCATGGACGTGTGCGGCATCGACCTGCGGCTGCCCGACATCGGCTCGCCGCCGCCCGCCGACCGCGGCGCCGCCGGGATCCTGGAGGTCAACGCCGCGCCGGGCCTGCGCATGCACCTGGCGCCGCACGAGGGCACGGGACGGGACGTCGCCGGCGACATCGTCGACCTGATGTACCCGGCGGGGACGCCGTCGCGGGTCCCGGTCGTGTCGGTGACGGGCACGAACGGCAAGACCACGACCGTCCGGATGATCGCGCACATGCTGGAGCTGGACGGGCGCCGGACCGGCATGACCAGCACCGAGGGCGTGTACGTGGGCCGCCGGCTGGTGCACGTCTCGGACGCGTCCGGGCCGCGGTCGGCGGAGATGGTGCTCGGCGACCGGTCGGTGGAGGCGGCGGTGCTGGAGACGGCGCGGGGCGGGATCGTCCGGCGCGGCCTCGGCTACGACCGCGCCGACGTCGCCGTCGTCACCAACATCACCCGCGACCATCTCGGCGTGGACGACACCGAGGCCCTGGAGGACCTGGTCGACATCAAGGCGCTGGTCGCCGAGGAGGTCCGGCGCGGCGGGCACCTCGTCCTCAACGCGGAGGACCCGCCCGCGGCGGGGCTGGCCGGCCGTCCCACGGTCAGGGGCCGGGCCCCGGTGCTGCGCTACTTCGCCCTGACGGCCGACGCGCCAGTCCTGGCGGAGCATCTGCGGGACGGCGGCCTCGGCTACTACGTGCAGCACGGCTGGCTGACGGAGGCGCGCGGCGACCGACGGACCCGGATCCTGCCCGCCGACGAGGTCGCGGGCTCGTTCGGCGGGCACGCCGTGCACGTCGTCGCCAACGCGCTCGCCGCCGCCGCTGCCGCCCGCGCGCTCGACGTCCCGGTGGACGTGGTGGCGCGGGCGCTGCGGACGTTCGACCCGCACCTGCGCAACCCGGGCCGCGGCTGCGTGTACCAGGTCGGGGCCAATCCCGTCCTGGTCGACTACGCGCACAACCCGGCGGCGGTCACCGCGATGGGTACGTTCGTCGAGCGGCGCTGGGGCGGCGGGGGCGTCGCCGCGGTCACGCTGCCGGGCGACCGGTCCGACGAGCTGGTCGGCGAGACCGCGCGGGCCGTGGCCCGGACGTTCGGCCGCGTCGTCGTCTACGAGGACGAGGACCTGCGGGGCCGCCGCTCCGGCGAGATGACCCGGCTGATCGTCCAGGGGCTGCGGGAGGGGCGCCCGGACGTGCTGACGCATCCGGCGGGCGACCTGAAGGGGGCCCTGGCGTCGGCGCTGGACCTCGCCGAGCCGGGCGAGCCCGTCCTGCTGCTGTACGAGAAGCTTCAGCCCGTGGTCGAGCTGCTGGAGACGCTGGGCGCCGAGCCCGGAACGCCGGACGCGGAGACGCCCGGCGGGGAGGCACCCGCCGGGGAGGTGGGAGGGCGCAGCAGCAGGACGATGACCGACAGCAGCGCCAGCACGACGATCCCGTCCACCCAGTAGTGGTTGGCGGTGGCGACGACGACCGCGACGGTCATGACCGGGTGCAGGACCCACAGCCACCGCCACCGCGTCCGGGACGTGACGACGAGCCCGAGCGCGATGACGGCCGCCCATCCGATGTGCAGGGACGGCATCGCCGCGTACTGGTTGGCGATCATGTCGCTCTCCGGGGCGCCGTACACGGCGGGCCCGTACCGGGCGGCGGTGTCGATGAGGCCGGTGGCGGGGAGCATGCGGGGCGGGGCCAGCGGCACGAGCAGGTGCAGGGCGAGCGCCGCGGCGGTCAGGCCCACCAGGACGCGGCGGATCCACCGGTAGTGGGCGGGCCGCCGCAGGTAGATCCAGAGCAGGAACAGCACGGTCGCCGGGAAGTGCACGACCGCGTAGTAGCCGTTCGTGAGGTGGATGAGCGTCTCGCTGTGGAGGATCCCCTGCTGGACGGCGGCCTCGTCGGGCAGGCGCAGGGCGCGTTCGAGGTCCCAGATGCCGCGGGCGTTGGCGAACGCGTCCGTGACGCGGTCGCTGGAGAACAGCCGGCCGAGCTTGTAGAGCCCGAACAGCACGGCGATCAGCACCAGCTCCCGGACGGGACGCGGCCGTCCGCCGGGCCGGGGCGGCTTTTCGGGCCGGTCGGCGTCCCGCCGCTCCGGTTCCGGTCGCCGCGGCGGGGACTCGTCCGGATGGGCCGGCGGCTCGACAAGGCTCACCGCGCTCCCCCGCCCGCCCGACCCGTCACGGGCCCACGGTAGACCGAACTTGCCTTCCCGGCAGAATTTCAGATGCTGCCAATTTAGGTGAGATGGATCTCATTGCCCGGTCAGGCCGCCGTCTCGCCTGCTCCGCCGCAGGTCAGAGCCCAGATCACGACCCTATTCGATGGGCAGGCCGACGTAGTTCTCGGCGAGCGACGCGGCGGCGGCCTCCGACGAGACCACGTAGTCCAGGTGGGCGCGCTGGAGCCGCCGCTCGAACCCGCTCGCGGCGGGATCGGTGTGCAGGAGGGTCGTCATCCAGTAGGAGAAGTGCTCGGCGCGCCAGACGCGCCGCAGGCACGCGTCGGAGTAGCCGTCCAGCAGCGTCTCCGAGCCCGTCGAGTACCGCTCGGCCAGCGCCCGCGCCAGGATGATCACGTCGGACACGGCGAGGTTGAGGCCCTTCGCGCCCGTCGGCGGGACGATGTGGCCCGCGTCCCCGGCGATGAACAGCCGGTCGTGCCGCATCGGCTCGGCCACGAAGCTGCGCATCGGCGTGATCGACCTGTCGGTGATCGGGCCCTCGTGCAGCTTCCAGCCGTCGCCGGTGGCGAACCGCGCGGCCAGCTCGTCCCAGATGCGGGCGTCGGGCCAGGCGGCGATGTCCTCGTCCGGCGGCACCTGAAGGTACAGGCGGCTGACCGTGGACGAGCGCAGGCTGTGCAGCGCGAAGCCGCGGTCGTGGTTGGCGTAGATCAGCTCCTCGGTGGACGGCCGGACGTCGGCGAGTATCCCGAGCCACGCGAACGGGTAGTCGCGGGAGAACGTCCGCAGCCCCGGAACCGCCGGGCGGCTGACGCCGTGGAACCCGTCGCAGCCCGCGATGTAGTCGCAGTCGAGGGTGCGGGTCTCGCCGCCGGCGCGGTAGGTCACGCGCGGCGCGGACGCGTCCAGGTCCACGACCTCGGCCTCGAACCGGACGTCGCCGCCGTCCGCCAGCCGCCGCGCGACGAGGTCCTTGACGATCTCGGTCTGCGCGTAGACGGTCACCGTCCTGCCGGTGAGGCCGGTCAGCGGGACGCGGTGCCCGGCGCCGCCGAACCGCAGCTCAAGCCCGTGGTGGACGAGCCCCTCCCGGTCGAGCCGCTCCCCGACGCCGGCGTCGCGCAGCGCGTCGGTCGTGCCCTGCTCCAGCATCCCGGCGCGCTGCCGGTGCTCGACGTAGTCGCGGTCCCGGCTCTCCAGGACCACCGAGTCGATTCCCTGGAGGTGGAGCAGCTGGGACAGCAGCAGGCCCGCGGGCCCGCCGCCGATGATCGCGACCTGGGTGCGCATCGCTCGTTCTCCTCGTCGGGGGTCAGGCGCCGGTGTCGCGCTCGGCGGAAAAGACGTCGGGGTTCCCGTGCCAGTGTGCGGCCACGTCGCGGGAGAGCGCCCGCACGGCCGTGGTCAGCGGCGGCAGGAGGCGGCGCAGGTCGGCGCCGCGGGTGCCGGAGACCAGCGACATCGCCGCGACGACGGCGCCCGCGCCGTCCCGCACCGGGGCGCCGACGGACGACGCGCCGAGCGTCATCTCGTCGCGGGTCAGCGCGTACCCGGAGCGGCGGACCTGCTCGATCGAGCGGCGCAGCTCGTCCGGGTCGGTGATGGAGCGCCGCGAGTGCCGGTCCAGGTCGCCGCGCAGGACCTTCTCCCGGACGTCCGGCGGCGCGTAGGCCAGCAGCACCTTCCCGACGCCGGTGGTGTGCAGCGGCAGCGTCCGCCCGACCTGCGTCAGGACCGGCACCGAGCGGGTGCCGCGCAGCCGCTCCACGATCAGCACCCGGTCGTCGCGCAGGACCCCGAGCTGGACGTTGTCGTGCGTGGCCTCGTACAGGTCCTCCATGTGCGGGAGCGCCAGCTCGCGCAGGCCCATGACGGCGGGGGCCTGGCTGCCGATCCGCCAGAGCCGGGTGCCGATGCGGTAGGTGCCGTCCGGGATCCGCTCCAGGAACCCGCCCGCGACCAGCTCGCCGACGAGGCGGTGGCCGGTGGCGAGGGGCAGCCCGGACCGGCGGCAGATCTCGCTCAGGTTCAGCCGCACGCCGCCCTGCGCGAACGCGTTCAGGATCGCCATGACCTTGCCCGCCACGCTCACCGGCCGCGCGCCGCCCGTCCGGTCATCGCCCACGCCGTCCACCGCCCACGCTGTCAGCGCTGTCAGCGCCCGGACACTCGCCGCCCGGGCCCGTCCGCCCGTCACTCCTGCTCGGTGAGTACCCGCTGGGCGACGGCGAACGCCGAGTTCGCGGCGGGGACCCCGCAGTAGATCGCCGACTGCAGGAGCACCTCCTTGATCTCCTCGCGGGTCAGCCCGTTGCGGAGCGCCGCCCGGACGTGCATCGCCAGCTCCTCCAGGTGCCCGCCGGCGACCATCGCGGTCAGCGTGATGCAGCTGCGGGTCTTGCGGTCCAGGCCGGGGCGGCTCCAGATCTCGCCCCACGCGTACCGGGTGATCATGTCCTGGAAGTCGGCGGTGAAGTCGTCCTTGCGGGCCTCGGCGCGGTCGACGTGCGCGTCGCCGAGGACCTCGCGGCGGGTCCTCATCCCCTGCGCGTGCCGCTCCGCGTCGCTCATGGGCCGGTCTCCTTCCGTGTGCGGTCGAGGTGCTCGGTGATCGCGCCGGTGACCGGGCCGGGCTTCTCCACGTTCGCCAGGTGGCCCGCGCCGTCGATGATCGTCAGGCGGGCGTCCGGGATCCCGGCGGCGAGCCTGCGGGCGTGGCCGTCCGGCGGGGTCGGCATGTCCTGCGCTCCGGCGATCACCAGGGTCGGCGCGGAGATCTCGGCGAGGCGCTCGGTGGCGTCGAACTCGGCGAGGGCGTCGCAGCAGGCCGCGTAGCCCTCCGGGTCGGTCGCGCGGAGCATCGCCACGTACGGGTCCGCGCCGGTGAAGGACGGTGTGAACCAGCGTCCGGCGGCCGTGTCCGCGACCGGCCCGACGCCCTCGCGGCGGACGAGCGCCGCCCGCTCCCGCCACGGCCCGGGCCCGCCGAAGCGCGGCGACGTGCAGCACAGGACCAGCGCGGCGACGCGGTCGGGGGCGCGGAGCGCGAGTGCCGTGCCGACGGCCCCGCCGAGCGACACACCGGCGTATGCGGCCCGGTCGACGCCGAGATCGTCCAGCAGGCGCGTGATCCCGTCGGCGAGGTCCTCGACGGTGAAGGGGCCGTCCGGCGGCGGCTGGTTCCCGTGGCCGGGCAGGTCGTAGCGCAGGACGCGCCACGTCCTGGTCAGCGCGGGCAGCTGCGGCAGCCACAGGTCCATGGACGTGCCGAGGGACGGGCCCAGGACGACGACCGGCGCGCCCGCCGGGCCGTCCAGCCGATGGCGCGGCGGTCTTCCCGGGGTCACGCGCGGCTCCTGCGGTAGGCGTCGAGGGCCTGCCCGACGAGGACGGCGGCGGCGCCCGTGCCGGGGTCGTCGCCGAGGACGTCCAGCAGGTCGTCGAGGTCGGCCCGCATCAGCTCCGTGGACACCTCCAGGCCGTCCACCAGGTCGGCGGCCGTCTCCGCCGCGCCGCCGGTGAGGCGCAGGCACTCGCGCAGCGGCTGCCACTCCGCGTGCCACTCCCCCGCCGGACGCTCGTGCGGCGCGGCCTGCGCGGCGAGCAGCACCTGGACCTGCGCCGGGACCTGCAGCGCGGCGGAGCGGATCAGCGTGGACAGCGCCGGGTTGCGCTTGTGCGCCATCGACGACGACCCGCCCTTCCCCGGCCCGGCCGCCTCCGCCACCTCCCCGACCTCGCTCTGCGACAGCAGCCACACGTCGGTGGCGATCTTGCCGAGCGCGCCCGCGACCAGCCCCAGCGCCGCCGCCAGGTCCACGACCGGCGTGCGGCGCGTGTGCCACGGCAGGACGGGACGCGCCAGCCCCGTCTCGTCCGCGTACGCGGCGACCAGGTCGAGCGCCAGGTCCCCGTAGGCGTCGAGCGTCCCGGCGGGGCCGCCGAGCTGCACCGGCAGGATCACGGCGGCGAGCCGCTCGCGGGCGTCCAGGCAGCCGATCAGCCAGTTCGCGGCCTTCGCGCCGAACGTCGTCGGCAGCGCCTGCCGGCCGAGCGTGCGGGCCGCCATCGGGGTGTCGCGGTACCGCGCCGCGAGCCCGGCCAGCGCGTCCAGGGCCCGGTCGAGGTGGGCGAGGACGACGCGCCTGGTCCGGGCCGCGACGAGCATGGCGCCGGTGTCGACGATGTCCTGGCTGGTCGCGCCCTTGTGGACGTGCTCGCCCGCCGCCCCCGCGAGCCGCCGCAGGTCGGCGACGAGGGGCACGACGGGGTTGCCGGCGCCGCGTGCCCGCAGCGCCAGATCCGCCAGGTCGAACCGCTCTGGGACGGCGGCGGCGGTGATCGTCTCGGCCGCGTCCGCGGGGACGATGCCGAGGCGGGCCTGCGCGCGGGCGAGGGCGGCCTCGGCGTCCAGCATCGCCGTCAGGTAGGCGAGGTCGCTCGTGGCGGGCTCGGCCTCCGTCCCCGCGCGGACCGGGGACAGCAGCCCGGCGTCCGGCGACACCGCCCCTTCGCCGGGCCCGCCGGACGCGCCGGGCTTGCCGGGCGCGCCGTGTTCGTCAGAAGCCAAGGAAGACCGTCTCCCGCTCCCCTTGCAGGTGGATGTCGAAACGGTACCGCCGCTCCCCCTCGCGCTCGGCGATCAGGGTGGCGCGCCGCCCGTCCGGGACGTCCCCGAGCAGCGGGTCCCGCGCGTGCGCGGCCTGGTCCTCGGGGAAGTACAGCCGGGTGAAGACGGGCTTGAGCAGCCCGCGGGCGAAGACGAGGACGGCGATGTACGGCGCGCCGCCGCCGATCGCGCCGGGCTTGACGGTGGTGAACCAGTAGCCGCCGTCCGCGTCGGTGCCGCACCGGCCGAACCCGGAGAAGTCGTGCCCGGCGCGGACGATGCCGCCCGGCCGCCGCGGGATCTCGCCGGTCTCGTCGGCCTGCCAGATCTCCAGCAGCGCGTCCGGCACCGGCGCGCCCGCGCCGTCGAGGACCCGGCCGCGGACGCGGATCGCGTCCGGCCGCCAGCCCGGCACGACCTCCGGCCCGGCCTCGTACGGCAGCGCGTGCCCGAAGAACGGGCCCACGGTCTGCGAAGGCGTGACCGGCGACACGCCGGTCGAGGACGGGTCGGTCGCCATCACGCCTCCGTCGGGGTGTCGCCGAGGACGATGTCCCACTGGTAGCCGAGCGCCCACTCCGGTTCGGTGGTGTCCATGTCGAACCGGGCGATCAGCTTCTCGCGGTCCCGCTCGCCGGGGATCGACTGGAAGATCGGGTCGTAGGGGAACAGCGGGTCGCCGGGGAAGTACATCTGGGTGACGAGCCGCTGCGTGAACGCCGTCCCGAACACCGAGTAGTGGATGTGCGCGGGCCGCCACGCGTTGTGGTGGTTGCCCCACGGGTAGGCGCCTGGCTTGATCGTGATGAAGCGGTAGCGGCCGTCGCCGTCGGTGAGGCAGCGTCCGGCGCCGGTGAAGTTCGGGTCGAGCGGCGCGGGGTGGAGGTCGCCGAGATGCGGGTACCGGCCCGCCGCGTTCGCCTGCCACACCTCGACCAGCGCGCCCCGCACCGGGCGGCCCGCGGCGTCGAGCACGCGGCCGGTCACGATGATCCGCTCCCCGAGCGGCTCGCCGGGGTGCTGGACGGTGAGGTCGAAGTCCCGCCGGCCGAGCTCCTGGTGGCCGAAGACCGGCGAGGTCAGCTCGACGCTGTCCGGGCCGAGCTTCGGCATGATCAGTTCCTGCGCGGGGGCGCGGAGCACGGTGCTCTTGTAGCCCGGGTGCAGGTACGGGGGGTGCGGCGACGCCACGACCTCGTCCATGTGCCTCCCATTCCCACTCGGCGGAGCGGAACCGGCCGTCGTGCCCGGCCGCTCGTTTCCACCCTGGCAGCCGGCGTCCCGTGCGCCTTACGAGGGTTTCCGCTCAGTGAAAAGGGAGGCGGTTCAGAGCTCCTCGGCCAGCCCGAACCGGGCGAACAGGCTCGTGTCAAAGAACGCGGAGACGTGCGCGACGCCGTCGCCGGTGATGCTGATGACCTGGAGCTGGTAGGCGCGGTGCACGCCGTCGTCCGCGCGCATGTAGAGCCCGAACGCGGGCTGCCCGTTCGCGGCGGACGGCACCATCCGGATGTCCCCCGGCGAGGGCGCGCACTGCGTGCGGATGAGCCGGATGACGTTCTCGGCGCCGACGAACCAGTCGAGGTGCGGCGGCATCTCCCAGATGACGTCCTTCTTGAACAGCTCGATGAGGCCGGTGATGTCGGCGTCCTCGAACGCCTTGGCGTAGCGTTCGAGGAAGTCGCGCTGCGCCGGGTCGGTCGGCTCGACGAGCTCGTCCCGCAGGGGCTGGTTCTCCTCCAGCTGCGCCCGCGCCCGCTGCAGCGCGCTGTTGACCGCGGCGGTGGAGGTGTCGAGCAGCTCGGCGACCTCCGCGGCCTTCCACTTCAGGACGTCCCGCAGGATCAGCACGACCCGCTGCTTGGCGGGCAGGTGCTGCAGCGCCGCGACGAACGCCAGCCGGGTGCTCTCGCGGGCGGCGACGATCGTGGCCGGGTCGGCGGCGTCGGCGCCGAGGACGGCGTCGGGGACGGGCTCCAGCCACGGCACCTCCGGGGAGGCGACCACGGGCCGCTCCGGCTCGTCGCTCGGCGCCCCGAGCCCGGACGGCATGGGCCGGTTGCCGCGCTGGTCGATGGCGGTCAGGCACACGTTCGTGGCGATCCGGTACAGCCACGTCCGCAGCGAGGACCGGCCCTCGAAGTTCTCGTACGAGCGCCACGCCCGCAGGTAGGTCTCCTGCACGAGGTCTTCGGCGTCGTGCATGGAGCCGAGCATCCGGTAGCAGTGCGCCAGCAGCTCGCGCCGGTACGGGTCGGCGAGTTCCTGGAAGTCCCGGTCTGTCTCGATGGTGCTGTTCGACATGGCTGGTCGTCACCTTCGTTCGGCGTCGTCACGAGGACGGGCGTGGGCCGACGGGCGCCCGTCGCCTCCGACCGTAGGCGAGCCCACCGACAGAACGTGTAAAACCCGCACCATTCTACGCTTCGACCAGCGCGTCCACCGCCGAACGCGCGGTCCCGGGCGAGGCCGCGGGAGGGATGCGTCAGCACGGGCGGGACGCGTCAGAACTCGAATCCGCCGGGCCGGCCGTTGCGGTCGGCGATCAGGCCCGCGAGGGTCGCGATGGCGATCTCCGCCGGGGTGCGGGACCCGATGTTCAGGCCGATGGGGCGGTGCACCCGGGCGATGTCGGCGGCCGGGACGCCGAGTTCGGTGAGCGCCGGGATGTGCGGGGCCGGGTGGCGGGGGTTGCCCATGACGCCGACCCACCGGACGGGCTGGGTCAGCACGTCCCGCAGGACGGGCCCGAGCTCGGGACGGTGGTGGTCGGTGACGACGACGTCGGCGGTCGCGTCGAGGGACGGCAGGTCGGCCGCGCCGTCCCGGTCCTTGTCGGGGTCGACGAGGAACGTCCGGTAGCCGAGGTCGGCGCCGTAGCGCAGCAGGTGGTCGGCGACGGCGCCCGCGAAGACCGCGACCAGCGTCCGCTGCTCCGCCGCCGGGGGCGCGGCGTCGCCGTGCGCGACGGCGCAGGAGGGTCCGTCCAGGTCGTTCGCGTGCGGTGTGCCCATACCCGGAAGTCTGCCGCCCGCGGCGGCGGCCGGTAAAGCGGGCCCGTTCATTTTGGGGAAACCGGTGTTTCCACAACGCGAAACACTTCCGTCGGGGCGGGTATGCCTGCACCCTAGACTGCACATCAACCGGCGGCCTCGGGAGGGACCGTGATCGCGAGACCGGAGGGCGGCCCCCGCGTGGTGGTGGGTGTCGACGACTCCGCGGGCGCCCGCTGCGCCCTCTCCTGGGCGATCGGCGAGGCGCGGCTGCGGAGGCTGCCGCTGCTGGTCGCCCACGCCGCGCCGCTGCCGCCGCACGTGTCGGCGGCCGGGCAGCTCGGCTGCGGCATCACCGAGGCGCTGCGCGGGTCCGGCGCCGAGCTGATCGCGCGGCTGCTCGCGGAGGTGAGCGACGGCCCGCCGGACGGCCTGGAGCTGACGGCGCTGGCGCTGGTCGGCGAGCCGGGCGCGACGCTGGTGCGGCTGGCGGGCGACGACGACATCCTCGTCGTCGGGCACGGCACGCGGAGCCTGTTCTCGCGGCTGCTGCGCCCGTCGGTGCGGCTGCACTGCGCGCGGCGGGCCAGGGCGACGCTGGTGTGCGTCCGCCCGCCCGCGTTCGACCTGCTACTGGAGTGCCTGACCGCGCGGGACGAGGCGCCCGAGCACGTCCCCGACTCCCGCTTCCGCCGCCTGGGCCGCCGCCTGCGCCTCCCGCTCTGACCCCGCCGCGCTCCTGCCGCGCTTCTGCCGCCCTGGCCGGGCGCGGGGAAGCGCCGCATAGGCTCTCCGCATGCGCAAGTACGTCATCATCGGCCCGCTCGGCAGCGGCAAGGGGACGCAGTCGGGGCTGCTCGCGGGGGACCTGGACATCGTGCACATCAGCGTCGGGGACATCTTCCGGTGGCACGTCAAGAGCCACACGAAGCTCGGCGCGCAGGTGCGGCGCATCATGGCGGCGGGCGAGCTGGTCGGCGACGACCTGGTGGAGGGCGTCGTCCGGGACCGCCTCGACCAGCACGACTGGAACTACGGGTTCGTGATCGACGGGTTCCCGCGCAACCGCAGGCAGACGGAGTTCTTCCTGGAGAGCTACGACATCGACGGCGTGATCCACCTGGACCTGCCGGACGGGGAGGTCCGGCGCCGCGTCCTGGCCCGCCGGCTCTGCTCCCGGTGCGGGATGGACTACAACCTGATCAACGACCGTCCCACCGAGGAGGGCCGCTGCGACGTGTGCGGCGGCGATCTGACGGCGCGGGAGGACGACACCGAGGAGGCGCTGGCCGAGCGGCTCCGGCTGTACCACGAGAAGACCGACCCGATCCTGGACCTGTTCGGCCGCAAGGAGTACGTGGTGACCGTGGACGCGCGGCCGGGCGTCCACGAGGTGCAGCGGGCGCTCCGCGAGCGCCTCCGGCTGCCGCCGCCGCGGTGATCTCGCCGGTGGTCTCCCCCGTCGTCGAGGTGGCGGACGGCCGGTTCGCCCGGCGCGGCCTGCGGCTGTTCCTGAAGCGGGACGATCTGATCCACCCGGAGCTGCCCGGGAACAAGTGGCGGAAGCTCAAGCACAACATCGGGCCCGCGCGGGAGAACGGGACGGTCCTGACGTTCGGCGGCGCCTACTCCAACCACGTCCGGGCCACGGCGGCGGCCGGGAAGATCTTCGGGTTCGCGACCATCGGGGTGATCCGCGGCGAGGAGCGTCGGCCGCTGAACGACTCGCTGGCCTACGCCGAGCGGACGGGCATGCGCCTGACCTACCTGGACCGCGCGTCCTACCGCCGCAAGCAGGACCCGGACGTGATCGCCGACCTGCGCCGGGAGTGGGGCGATTTTTACCTTCTGCCCGAGGGCGGGAGCAACGCGCTGGCCGTCCGGGGCTGTGAGGAGCTGGGCTGGGAGGTTCCCGGCTACGACGTCGTGTGCTGCCCGTGCGGGACGGGCGGGACGCTCGCGGGCCTGGCCGCCGGGCTGGGGACGGACCAGCGCGCCCTGGGCTTCTCCGTGCTGAAGGGCGGCTTTTTGGACGGCGAGGTGGAGCGCCTCCAGCGCGAGACGTACGGCGGACGGCGGGGGGCCTGGCGCGTCGAACACGGCTTCCACTTCGGCGGATACGCCAGGACGACCCCGGAGCTGGACGCCTTCGCCGACGACTTCGCCGAGCGGCACGGGATCGTCCTCGACCGGATCTACACCGCGAAGATGATGTTCGGCGTCCTCGCCCTGGCCGATCGCGGCGAGTTCCCGGACGGCACGCGGGTCCTGGCCGTCATCACGGGTTGATCAGCGCGTCAGGCGGGCGGCAGGTCGACGAGCCCGGCCAGCGCGGTGCGGTGCCGGTCGGGAGTGCCGAGGGCGATCGCGTCGGCCTTGGCGCGTTTCAGGTAGAGGTGCGCCGGGTGATCCCAGGTGAAGCCGATGCCGCCGTGCATCTGCACGCATTCCTCGGCGGACTTGACCGCGACCTCCGAGCAGTGCGCCTGGGCCACGGCGACCGCGATCGGCACGTCCTCGTCGCCTGCGGCGACACACGATGCGGCGTGGCGGGCGACCGCGCGGGCCTGCGTGATGGACGTCCACAGGTCGGCGAGGCGGTGCTTGAGGCCCTGGTAGGAGCCGACCGGCCGCCCGAACTGGTAGCGGGCCTTGACGTAGGCGACGGTGTCGTCCAGGCACCGTTCGGCCAGCCCGAGCTGCTCGGACGCCAGCATCGCCGCGCCGGTCAGCAGCGCGGCGCGGACGGCGTCCGTCCCTTCGGCGACGCGGCGGGCGGGGGCGGCGGAGAAGGCGATGTCGGCGAGGCGGCGCGTCATGTCCAGGGAGGTCACGGCGGTGCGGCGGGCGTCGGCGGCGTCCACGGCGTAGAGCCCGCCCCCGGCCGGGACCAGCAGGACGTCGGCGGCCATCCCGTCCGCGACGCTGGTGACCTCGCCCGTCAGCGCGCCGCCGTCCTCCCGGACGGTCGTGGCCGCCTCGTCGCCGGGCGCGGCGCTGAACGGGACGGCCAGGACGGCGATCGCCTCCCCGGCGGCGAGGCGGGCGAGCAGGTCGCGCTCCCCGGCCGCCATCAGCGCGGCGGTCGCGACGACGGCGCTGGTCAGGAAGGGGACGGGCGCGGCGAAGCGGCCGAGTTCCTCCAGCACGACGGCGGTCTCGCGCCAGGTCGCGCCCGCGCCGCCGAGGTCCTCCGGGACGGGCAGCCCGGCGCAGCCGAGCCCGGCGGCGACGGCCCGCCACAGCGCCGCGTCGTACGGGTCGTCCTTCTCGGTCCCGGCGAGGACGGACGTCCAGGGCGCCTTGTCGCGGAGCACGTCGCGGACGCTCGCCCGCAGGTCGTTCTCGATCTCGCCGTACAGCAGGTCGCGTGCGAGGTCGCTCACTTCGGCAGGTCCTTCCACGGCACGTCCTTGTCGACCCGGATCTCGCCGGGTAGGCCGAGGACGCGCTCGGCGATGATGTTGCGCAGGATCTCCGAGGTGCCGCCCTCGATGGAGTTGCCCTTGGCGCGCAGGTAGCGGTAGCCGGGCGAGCGGCGGGTGAAGTCGACCTCGGTCGGGCGGCGCATGGTCCAGTCGTCGTAGCGCAGGCCGTCCTCGCCGAGCATGTCCAGCTCCAGGCCGGACACCTCCTGGTTGAGCCTGGCGAACGCCAGCTTGACGCCCGATCCCTCGGGGCCCGGCCGTCCGGCGGTGAGCTGCTGCCGGAGCCGCTCCCCGGTGAGGCGGGCGGCCTCGGTCTGCACCCACGCGCGCATCAGCGCGTCGTGCAGGCCGGGGGTGCGCAGCTCGGGCCGGTCGCGCCAGAGCGCGGCCGCGACGCCGATCATGCCGCTCTCGCGCGGCGCGGCGTGGCCGCCGATCGCGACCCGCTCGTTCATCAGCGTGGTGGTGGCGACCTGCCAGCCCTGGCCGACGTCGCCGAGGCGGTGCTCGTCGGGGATCCGCACGTCGGTGAGGAAGACCTCGTTGAACTCGGCCTCGCCGGTGAGCTGCCGCAGCGGCCGCACCTCGACGCCGGGCGCGGTCATGTCGCAGACGAAGTACGTCATGCCGCGGTGCTTGGGGACGCCGGGGTCGGTGCGGGTGACGATGATCGCCCAGCGCGCCTCGTGGGCCATGGACGTCCAGACCTTCTGGCCGGTGACCGTCCAGGCGTCGCCGTCGCGGACGGCGCGGGTGGCGAGCGCGGCGAGGTCGGACCCGGCGCCGGGCTCGCTGAACAGCTGGCACCACAGTTCCTCGCCCGTCCAGAGCGGGCGCAGGAAGCGGCGTTTCTGCTCATCGGTGCCGAACGCGGCGATCGTCGGCGCGGCCATGCCGAGCCCGATGGCGTTGCGCTCGGGATGGTTGGCCGGCGCGCCGGCGTCGGCGAACCGCCGGTCGACGGCGGGCTGCAGGGCGCGCGGCGCGCCGAGCCCGCCGAGCCCCTCCGGGTAGTGGACCCAGGCGAGGCCGGCGTCGAACCGGGCCCGCAGGAACTCGACGGGCTCCATCGCCGCGGGGTCGTGCGCCGCGAGGAACCCGCCGACCAGCCGCTCCAGCTCGCCGGCGTCGGGCGGCGCCGCGCTCACAGGGACACCGCGCTCACCGGGCCACCGCGCTCACAGGGCCACCGCGCTCACAGGGCCAACGCCTCGTCGAAGGCGTCGGGGCGGGCGTAGTCGCGGGACTCGACGATGCGGCCGTCCCGGACCCGCAGGACGAAGATGTTCGGCACGACGAACGCGCGTCCCGTCTCGGTGTTGCGGCCCTCGTACTCGAACTCCGCGACGATCACCTCGGGGTCGGCGGTCTGGTGGACGACGATGTTGCGCGCCCTCATCTCCACCGGCAGGCTCCCCAGCCGGGCGAAGTGCTCGCGCAGCGCCTCGCGGCCCTCCAGCCGCGCGGCGGGGCGGGCGAGCGGGTGCACGACCACCGCGTCCTCCGCGTACAGGCGCGGCAGCGCGTCCGGCCGCCGCGCGGTCACCCCGTCGATCAGCCGCTGGAAGACGGCCCGGGGGGTCGCGAACTCGGACATGTCCCTCCCCTAGAATCGGACTTCGTGCTCCGGAAGAAGATATCGGAGCCGCGACTCAACCGGTCACCGGCTCAATCGGCAATCGGGTCAACGAAAGGCTGCGATGACGTCATCCCCGTCCGGGAGGCCGCTTCGCGCCGACGCGGTGCGCAACCGCGCGAAGGTCCTCGCCGCGGCGGAGGAGGTCTTCGCCGTCCGGGGCACCTCGGCCTCCACCGAGGAGGTCGCGCGGAAGGCGGGCGTCGGGATCGGCACCGTGTTCCGGCACTTCCCGACCAAGGAGTCGCTGCTGGAGGCCGTCCTGGTCGCCCTGCTGGAGCGGCTCGCGGCCGAGGCCGAGGGCCTGCGGACGGCCGACGACGCCGGCGCGGCATTCTTCGGGTTCTTCAGGCGGGTGGTGGCGCAGGCGGCGGCCAAGCAGGCCGTGACGGAGGCGCTGGCCGAGGCGGGCGTGGAAATGAGCGCGGACGCCCGCGCGGCGACCGGCCGGGCGGGGCCCGACCTGAGGGCGGCGCTCGGGGCGCTGCTGGAACGCGCGCAGGAGGCGGGGGCCGTCCGCGCGGACGTGGGCCCGGCCGAGGTCATGGCGCTGCTGGCGGGCATGTCCTACGCGGCGGCGCGGGCCGGGGCCCACGAGGACGTCCTCAGGTTCGCCTTCGACGGCCTCCGCCCCCGGCCGTGACGCGGGTTCAGGACGCCAGCTCCGCGGGCAGGTCGTCGCGGTGCAGGATCGTCAGGGACGTGACGGCGCGGGTCAGCGCCACGTACAGGCGGGCCAGGCCGCGCTCCTCGGCGGCGGCGATGGCGGCGGGCTCGGCGACGATCACGTGGTCGTACTCCAGGCCCTTGGCGAGCGCCGCCGGGATGACGAGCAGGCGGGCGGCGCCGTCGGACTCGGGCCCGAGGATCTCGTGGTCGACGCCCGCGGCGCGGAGCGCGGCGGCGTGCGCGTCCGCGGCGGCGTCCGGGACGATCAGCCCGGCCGATCCGGGACGGGCGAGGGACTCGCGGGCCGCGTCGACGGCGGCGGCCATCGTGTCGGGGACGCGCCGGACGTCCAGCGCGCCGGGCCCGGGACGCAGCGAGCGCGGCCGCTCCAGCGTCGGCGCGACGTGCGGGAGGAGCCGGGCCGCGTAGTCCAGGACGGTGCCGGGGACGCGGAACCCGAGGGTCAGCTCGGTGACGTCCCCGTCCTGCCCGAGGTGGGTGAGGACGTCCTTCCAGGACCGCGCCGACCAGGCGGTGGTGCCCTGCGCGATGTCGCCGAGGACGGTCGCCGAGCCCGTCCCGCAGCGGCGGCCCAGCGCCCGCAGCTGCATGGCCGACAGGTCCTGCGCCTCGTCCACGACCAGGTGCCCGAGTGAGGCGGTGCGCTCGATGAGGTCGTTCAGCTCGTCCAGCAGGGCGCGGTCGGCGGCGGTCCATTCGGCCGAGCGGTGGGAGCGGGCGGGCTTGGCCCACCGGACGGCGTCCTGTTCCCCGTCGTCGAGGACGCCTTTGGCGGCCTTGCGCAGGAAGTCGGCGTCCGAGAGCAGCCGGTGCAGGACCTGCTCGGGGGTCAGCTTCGGCCACACCTCGTCCAGTATCCGCTTGACGGGCCTGCTCCGCGCGACCTGGTCCTGGACGCGGTCGTCGGGCGCCTCGCCGCGCCGCTCCATCAGCACGAGGATCTGGTGGGCGAGCCGCTGCGCGAACGCGGCGCGGCCGCTACCGTACCGGGTCGTGCCGCGCAGCGCGGCGGCGATCTCCCTGACCTCGTGGTCGGCGAGCCGGAAACGGGCCGAGCCGCGGGTGAAGACGAGGCCCTCCTCGGGCTTGCGGACGTGCAGCCACAGCGCCTTGCGGAGCACGTCCGCCATCCGCGCCTCGCCCTTCAGCGCCGCGACCCGCGCGGGCTCGTCCGCCGTGGGCGCGCCGAGCAGGTCGTCGATCGTGGCCTGCTCCACCCTGACCTCGCCGAGCGCGGGCAGCACGGCCGAGATGTAGGCGAGGAACGCCCGGTTCGGGCCGACGATCAGCACCCCGGACCGCGACAGCCGCTCCCGGTGCGTGAACAGCAGGTAGGCGGCGCGGTGCAGGCCGACGGCGGTCTTGCCGGTGCCGGGCGCGCCCTGCACGCACACGGTCCGGGGCAGGTCGGCGCGGACGATCACGTCCTGCTCCGGCTGGATGGTCGCGACGATGTCGCGCATCGGGCCGGTGCGGGGACGTTCGATCTCCTCGGTCAGGATCCGGGACGGCCCGGTCGGGCCCGTCGCGCCGGTCGCGCCGCCGTCGAGTGGCTCGTCCTCGAACGCGGTCAGCTCGCCGGCCTGGAAGCCGAACCGGCGCCGCAGCCGCCAGCCCATCGGGTCGGCGGGGCCGGCCTGGTAGAACGCCCGCGACACGGGGGCGCGCCAGTCCAGCACGAGCGGGCGGCCCTCGTCGCCGTCGTGGACGTGCCGCCGCCCGACGTACATGACCGCGGGCAGGTCGTCGTCCGCGGGGCCGGCGGCGTCGCGGTCCATCCGGCCGAAGAACAGCGGGGCGTCGGGATTGTCGGCGAGCGCCGCGACGCGCTGGTCGAGCAGCGACTCCAGGAACTGCTTGGACACCCAGTCGGCCGCGACGTCGGCGGACAGGCTCTGGGCGTGCTCGCGCATCCGGCGCAGCGCGGCGCGGGACTCGGCCAGGTGGGCGCGCTCGGCCGCGAGGACGGCCGCCTCGCCGGGCCGCTCGGGTTCGTCAGGCTCGTCACGTTCGGCGGACTCGGCGGTTCGGGCGGGTTCGGCGGGCATGCGCGCAGACCTCCGGCGGCGAGAGGGGTGGGTGAGGGCGAAACCCACTACCTTACCGGGCCGGGTCAAGGACGTCCGCGGACGGCGCTGCGCCTTGCCGGGCGGGCCGGGGTGTGTGACGTTGGGCGGCATGCTGACGCAGACCGAGAAGACGCCGACGCCGACCGGGAAGACGAGGCGGGGCGGAGCGGGCCGATGACCCTCACAGGACGGTCCGCGCTGGTCACGGGCGCCTCGTCCGGGATCGGGGCGGTCGTCGCCGAGGCGCTGGCGGCGGCCGGGGCGCGGGTGGGGCTCGTCGCGCGGCGCAAGGACAGGCTGGAGCAGGTCCTCGCGCGGTGCCGCGAGCACGCGCCCGACTCGGCGATGTGGGCGGCCGACCTGTCCGACCTCGACGGGATCGCGGACCTCGCGGCGGCCGCCGAGCGGACGCTCGGCGGCGTGGACGTGCTGGTCAACAACGCGGGGATGCCGAAGCGGCGCCGCGTCCAGGACCTGTCCCCCGCCGAGGCCGAGGACGTGATGCGCCTCAACTACCTGTCCCCGGTGCGGCTCACGCTGGCGCTGCTGCCCGGGATGATCAGGCGCGGGCGCGGGAACCTGGTGGCGGTGGGGTCGGTCGCGGCGCGGCTCGGCCCGCCGCACGAGGCGGCCTACGCGGCGTCGAAGGCGGCGCTGACCGCGTTCTGGGAGAGCATGGCGGTCGACCTGGACGGCACCGGCGTGCGGGCCCACGTCGTCCAGCCCGCGCTGATCGCCGGGACGGAGCTGTTCACGCTGCCCGGCAACGAGGCGCCGCTCAGCGACCTGTCCGACGCGCTTCCCCCGCAGGAGGTCGCCGGTGCCGTGCTGGACGTCCTCGCCGGCGGCCGGTTCGAGCAGTACGTGCCGGGCTGGTTCAGCGAGATGGCGTCGGGCAAGGCCGCCGACGTCGACGCGTTCGTCGCCGGCGTCAAGGAGTGGACGCGGGACCGCCTGCAGCCCTGACCCGTGGCCTGCCGGGCCCGCGAGTGATAATGGTGGTGACGTGCGCCCCCGCCGCACGATCGTCATCCGGAGGCACGACGACATCATGGGCACTGCCGTCCGTTCCGTACGCGAGTCCCTGCTGGACGCCGCCGCCGACCTGCTCGTGGAACGCGGTTACCGGACCGTCCGCATGCAGGACGTCGCCGCCGCCGCCGGAGTGAGCCGCCAGACCGTCTACAACGAGTTCGGCGACAAGTGGAGCCTGGCGAAGGCGGTCGTGATCCGCCACAACGAGCGCTACCTCGACGGCATCGACGCGGTGCTGTCCGACCACGACGACCTGTACTCGGCGGTGGTCGCCGCGGTGACGTACACGCTGGAGACGTCCGCGGACGACCGGCTGATGAAGGCGGTGCTGACCGGCGAGGGCGGCGACGAGCTGCTGCCGCTGCTCACCACCCGGGCCGAGCCGCTCCTGTTCGCGGCCAGCGACCGCATCGCCGAGCACGCCCTGCGCCACTGGCCGGACCTGGACCGCGCCGCCCTCACCGAGATCACCGGCGCCGCCGTGCGCCTGACCACCAGCCACATCATGCTGCCGTCCGGCCCGCCGGAGCAGGTCGCCCACTTCATCGCCCGGATCGTGACCCGCTACATGGGCGCCCCCGCGCAACCCCCCGGCCCCGGCGCCGGCTCCCCCGACACCGCCTGAACTGCCGCACGTCCGTCAGTGGACACTTACTAGAATCGGATACGGTGGGCGGAGCGAGTTCGAGGGAGGCGCGGTGGACTTCGACCTGCCGGAGAGCGCGGCCGCGGTGCGCGAGGGCGTGCTGGCGATCGCCCGCGAGTACGACCAGGAGTACTGGGGGCGGTGCGACGCCGACAAGCGCTGGCCCGAGGAGATCTGGCGGGATCTCGTCCGGGGCGGCTGGCACGCGCTGGCGATCCCGGCGGAGCACGGCGGCGGCGGGCAGGGGCTGCTGGAGCTGTCGGTCGCGCTGGAGGCCCTCGCCGAGGGCGGCGCGGGCGGCGCGGCGGGGTTCATGTACCTGCTCACGCCCGCGTTCGGCGGGCTGACGATCGCGCGGCACGGCACCGACGCGCAGCGGCGCGAGTTCCTGCCGGGGATCGCCGCGGGCGAGATCGAGACCTGCTTCGCCATCACCGAGCCGGACGCGGGCAGCAACTCCATCGCGATCTCCACGCGGGCCCGGCGGGACGGCGGCGGCTTCGCCGTCAGCGGCCAGAAGATCTGGATCTCCGGCGTGGAGCGGGCCGACTTCATGCTGCTCGTCACCCGGACGATCCCCGCCGCGGAGGCGCGTCCCCGCACGTCCGGGTTCACCGTCCTGCTGGTGGACGTCAAGCAGGCCGTCGCCGACGGGACGCTGTCCTACCGGCCGATCCCCAAGCTCGGCACCAACGTCGTCGCGTCGAACATGGTGTTCCTGGACGAGGTGCGCGTCCCCGCCGACCGGGTCCTCGGCGAGGTCGACCAGGGCTTCGCCGTCCTGTGGGACATCCTGAACCCCGAGCGCATCCTGGCGGCGGCGAGCGGCGTCGGGTTCGGGGAGCTGGTCCTGCGGATCGCGTGCGAGTACGCGTCCGAGCGGGCGCCGTTCGGAAAGCCGATCGGCGCGAACCAGGGGATCGCGTTCCCGCTCGCGCGGATCAAGGCGCAGGTCGAGCTGGCCCGGCTGATGGCCTACAAGGCGGCCTGGCTGTGGGACCGGGGCCGCCCGTGCGGCTCGGAGGCCAACATCGCCAAGCTCACCGCGGCGGACGCCGCCTGGCAGGCCGCCGACCGCGCGTTCCAGACCTACGGCGGCATGGCCTACTCGCTGGAGTACCCGGTCGCCCGCATGTTCCGCGACGCCCGCATCGCCAAGAACATCCCGGTCGCGGAGGAACTGGTGCTGGCGCACATCGCCCAGCACGAGCTGGGGCTCCCCAAGTCGTACTGACGGCGTGCGGCCGCTCAGCCGAACTCGGGGCGGCGCTTCTCGCGGATCGCGGCGACGCCCTCCCGCACGTCCGGGCCGGTGAACCCGAAGAACTCCATCGCCAGCGACGCGTCGAACGTGGGCCCGGCGAGGCGCAGCCAGTTGTTCAGCGCGTGCTTGGTGAACGACAGCGCCTCCGCGGGCCCGGCGGCGAGGCGGGCGGCGATCTCCAGGGCGCGGTCGTGGACGTCCTCGTCGTCCACGCAGAGGGAGACCAGGCCGATCCGCTCGGCCTCCTCGCCGGTGAGGACGTCGTTGAGCAGCAGGTAGTACTTCGCCTTCGCCAGCCCGCACAGCAGCGGCCAGACGATCGCGGCGTGGTCGCCGGCCGCCACGCCCAGCCGCGTGTGCCCGTCGATGATCTTCGCGGCGCGGCCCGCGACGGAGACGTCGGCCAGCAGCGCCACCGCGAGGCCCGCGCCCACCGCCGGTCCCTGCACGGCGCTGACCACCGGTTTCGAGCAATTCAGCACGTTCATCACGATGTCCCGGGCCTCGCGCATGATCTTCCGGCGGGCGGTGTGGTCGCCCATCATCTCCTCGATCATGGCGATGTCGCCGCCCGCCGAGAACGCCGTCCCCTCGCCGCGGACGAGGACGGCCCGCACCTCGTCGTCGGCGTCGGCGTCCCGCCAGATCTCCGCCAGCTCCCGGTGCCCGATCCGGTCGACGGCGTTGAGCTTGCCCGGGGTGCTGATCACGACCCGCAGCACGCCCTCCCCCGCCCAGTCGATCTTCAGCCGCTCGTAGCGCTCATACCGTCCGCCGCCCATGCCCGGCTCCCTCCCGCGTCCGCTCGCCGAATGCCGCGCGCAATCGTCGCACAGCGAAATCCATCGCCTCCGCGCCGGCGTCGAAGATCTCCGGAAGCAGGAAGAACGCGTGCACGACGCCGTCGTAGCGGCGCTTCTCCACCGGGACCCCGGCGGCGGTGAGGCGGCGGGCGTAGGCCTCCGCCTCGTCGCGCAGGATGTCGCACTCCGCGGTGATCACGGTGGCGGGGGCGGCCCCGGCGAGGTCCGGGGCGCGCAGCGGCGCGAGCCTCGGGTCGGACGGGTCGGCGCCGCCCCGGTACAGGGCCATGAACCGGGCGAGGGTCGCGGCGTCCAGCCCGTACCCGGTGGCGTAGCGCCGCCAGCTCGGGGTGTCCATCGCCGTGTCGGTCACCGGGTAGACCAGCAGCTGGTGGACGAGCCGCACGCCTCGGTCGCGGGCCAGCAGCGCGACCACGGCCGCGAGGTTCCCGCCCGCGCTGTCGCCCGCCACGGCGACGGCCCCGGGACGGACGCCCCACCGGCCCGGCTCGCGCGCGGCGGACGCGACGACCGCCCACGCGTCGTCCACCGCGGCGGGGAACGGATGCTCGGGGGCGAGCCGGTACCCGACGCTCAGGACGGCGCAGCCCGTGCCCGCGGCCAGCTCCCGGCACAGGGCGTCCACGTTGTCGACGCCGCCGAGTACCCAGCCTCCCCCGTGCAGGTAGACGATCGCCGGGAGCGCGCCCCGCTCCGGAGGCGCCGGACGGTACACGCGCACCGGCACGGGCCCGCAGGGGCCGGGCACGGCGACGTCGCGGACCTGCGGCAGCTCCCGCCGAACGGCCGGGAACGCCGCGCCGATCCGGGCCCGCAGCTCCTCGATCGTCGGTTCGGCGCCCGGCGGCAGGGCCGTCCAGGAGGCGAGGACGTCCAGGAAGCGGACGGTCTGCGGGTGCAGGGGCATGCGGCGGCCTCCGGCGGGCGGTGAACGCGGCGGAACACGGCGTGATCTACCGGATCGCCTTCCCCGGGCGCCGCGGCGCCAACCCCCGCCGCAGCGCCGTCCCCGGACGATGCGCCCGCCGGTGCGCCGACCCCCGCCGGGGCGCCGGCGCGGCGGTCAGCGGCCGGCGGCCTCGGCGACCAGGGCCTCGAACAGGCGCCCGTCGTCGCCCTCCTCCGGATGCCACTGGACGGCCAGCCCGAAGCGGTGGCCCTGCAGCTCGACGGCCTCCACCACCTGGTCCTCGGCCCAGGCGACGGCGGACAGGCCCTTCCCGAGCCGCCCCACCGCCTGGTGGTGGTAGGTGGGGACGTCCGCGGACTCGCCCAGGAGCTTGCCGACCAGGCTCGTCCCGCTGATCCGCACCGGGTGGGAGCCGACCATCCCGGTCTCCGGCGCGTGGCTCTTGTGCCCCACCGCCTCCGGCAGATGCTGGATGAGCGCCCCGCCCCGCGCCACGTTCAGCACCTGCATGCCCCGGCAGATCGCCAGGAACGGCAGGTCGGCGTCGATCACGGCGCGGGCGAGCGCCAGCTCGAACCGGTCGCGCTGCGGCTGCGGCGGCCCGGTCTCGAAGTGCCGGACGGCGCCGTACAGGTCGGGGTCGATGTCGCCGCCGCCCGCGATGACGATGCCGTCGAGCCGCCCGACGAGGGCCTTCAGCCCGCGCAGCGTCGCGGTCGGGGGCAGCAGGACCGGGACCCCGCCGGCCCGCTCGACCGAGCGGACGTAGGGCGCCGGCAGGAGCGCGGCCTCGCGCACCCAGACCCCCCAGCGGGCCGGCTCCAGATAGGTGGTGACTCCGATGAGCGGCGGTGGCCCGTCACCGCCTGCGGTCGGGGCCGGGGCCCCGCGGATGGCCTCTGACATACGTGCTTCCCCCTCTGCTGAGCACCGGCCGCAGGACGGCGAAATGGGTGATTCGCCGTCCTTGACTGCACATCATGGTGCATCACCCTCCCCTCCGGCCGTCCCGCCCCCGGGCCTTCCCTCCCGGCCAGCTTGCCGCACGGGAAAGATCCGCGCAGTCCCAAACGGCGAGAACGTCAACGCCGGACGGGCTTCCGGGCCGCCCCGCCCCGGCGGGCCTCCCGGCCGGGAACGCCAGTGAATCCTGAAATCTTCTACTCGGGAGGAGAATCATCCTCTCTCCCTAGACATCGCCACAAGGACGTCACATCAGATCATGTCAGTACTGATCAGTATGCGTCCGCTATTTTCCGATTCTTTGATCACAGAGAATTAAGTGTTGATTACTCAGCGTCCCGATCGCGCCGCCTCCGCGACGTTCTGCTTGAACACCTGCGGATTTGAATGCGAGAATCTCACGAAGCCGGGCATCGAATGCGGCGCGATCACCGCTGTCGTCCCGGATCCGGCCGCGGAAAAGCCCCAGGGGGCGAGCAGGCGAATGGCACCGGAACCCCGAATCGTCAAAGAGACCTTCACCCGCCTCGAATCCGACCCGGCGGGCGCCATGAGCTATTTCTACGGCCGCCTTTTCGCGGCCGAGCCGCGGCTGCGGGCCCTGTTCCCGCCCGCGATGGGCGCCCAGCACGACCGCTTCTTCCACGCGCTCACCCGGCTCGTCTGGAGCCAGGACAACCCGGAGGACCTCGCCCGCCACCTCGCGCGGCTCGGCCGCGCCCACCGCAAGCACGGGGTGCGGCGCGAGGACTACGCCGCCGTCGGGGTCGCGCTCATCGCGACGCTGCGGACCTTCGCCGCCGACGTGTGGACCGCCGAGGCCGAGGACGCCTGGACGTCGGCCTACCTGTCCGCCGCCACGACCATGATCGAGGCGGCGGAGCGGGACGCGGCCGGCGCCCCGCCGTGGTGGGTCGCCGAGGTCGCCGGGCACGACCGCCGCGCCGGCGACCTCGCGGTCCTCACGCTGCGGCCCGAGCATCCGCTGCCGTTCCGCCCCGGCCAGCGGGTGAGCGTGCAGACGCCCCGCTGGCCCCGCGTCTGGCGGCCGTACTGGATCGCGAACGCGCCCCGCTCCGACGGGATGCTGCGCCTGCACGTCCGCGCCCGCCCCGCCGGATGGGTGAGCGGCGCGCTGGTGCGGCACACCGCGCCCGGCGACACCGTGCTCCTCGGCCCGGCCGCCGGCGCGATGACGCTCGACCCGGACTCCGGCCGCGGGCTGCTCCTGATCGGCGGCGGCACCGGCCTCGCCCCGATGAAGGCGCTCGCCGAGCAGGCCGTCTCGTCCGGCCCGGACCGGGACGTCCGCCTGCTGGTCGGGGCCCGCGCCGACCAGGACCTCTACGACCTGGACGAACTACGCCTGCTGGAGTCGGCCTACGCGCGGCTGCGGATGACCCCGGTCCTGTCGCAGCCGCCCGAGGCCGACGACGCACCGGGGCCGGACGCCCTGCACGGCCGACTGCACGGCCGGCTGCCCGACGTCCTGCCCGGCTTCCTGGACGGCCTCCCCGGCTGGGACGACTACGACGCGTACGTCGCCGGGCCCGTCCCCTTCGTCCGGAGCACCGTCACCGCGCTGCAGCGGCACGGGATGCCCCTCACCCGGATCCACCACGACCTGCTCGACGCAGACGACGAAACCCCCCAGGCCGCCGCCGGGACGGCCGTCACCAGCCCGCGCGCTCCCGCAGAAACGCGGTCGTCCGCGCATCAGCCGGGTAGAAGGACTCGATCGCCAGTTCCGCCACGGTGATGTCGACCGGCGTCCCGAACGTCGCGATGGTGCTGAAGAACGACAGCTCCCGCCCGTCCACGCGGAGCCGCAGCGGGACGACCACCTCGTGGCCCGCGGGCGGGGCGAACGCCTCGCCCACGTCCCCGGGGAAGCTCCGCAGCTCCCGGTAGAGCTGGGCCAGGCCGGCGTCCGCGGTCAGCGCCACATGCCGCCGGACCCGGTCGATCATGTGGGCGCGCCACTCGGCCAGGTTCAGGATGTGCTTCGCCATGCCGTCCGGATGCATGCTGAGGCGCAGCACGTTCAGCGGGGGCTCCAGCAGCTCCGGCGCCGCGCCCTCCATGAACAGCCCGGCCGCGCCGTTGGCGTCGATCAGGTTCCAGAACCGGTCCACGACGACCGCCGGGTACGGCTCGTGCCCGTCCAGGACCTGCTTGAGCGCCGCGCGGACCGTGTCCATCCTCGGCTCCTCGATCGGCGTCTCGTCGAACACCGGCGCGTACCCGGCCGCCACGAGCAGCAGGTTCCGGTCGCGCAGCGGGACGTCCAGATGCTCGGCCAGCCGCAGCACCATCTCCCGGCTCGGCGCCGAGCGCCCGGTCTCCACGAAGCTGAGGTGGCGGGTCGACACGTCCGCCTCCGACGCCAGCTCCAGCTGGCTCAGCCTGCGCCGCTGCCGCCACGCGCGCAGCTGGTCCCCCACCGGTCGCACATCGCTCAACGCCGTCGTCACCAGGCCGACGTTACCCGCGGACGGTCATGGCGGCGACTACGTCCCGGGTAACGCGCCGCGGGCGCCACGGCACCAGCCTGCGGCCTTTACGTTGTAGATTTCTTGGCGAGGTTCCCTAGACCTTCCGCCACTGGGGGACCCAGGTGCCGTCCTCGACGACGTAGTCGCCGAACAGGTCCGGGGCCTCCTTGCGCACCACCTCGCCGATCTTGCCGAACAGCAGCCGGATCTCCTCCTCGGCGCCCGGCGCGGTGCGGTTCTCCAGCGTGTGGCGCAGCGTGCGGACGTTCGCCGTCCAGACCAGGCCGGTGCCGACGCCCTCGGGCGCGAACCGGCGCATGAACGACGTCTTGTGCTTCTTCTCCTTGAACGGCACGCCCTCGTCGTCCAGCCCGAAGTGCCCGGCCATCCACGCCTGGAACTCCTCCATCTGCTCCAGCATGGCGGTGGCGCGCTTCATCAGTTCGGCGTCCTCGCGGGCCCAGTCGGGGAACCAGAAGGGGATGTCCTGGAGCCGGACGAACCGCATCGACTCCTGCGAGATCGCCACCCCCGGGCGGTGCCGCACCAGCTCGTGGGTGAGGACGCGGCTCACGTTGTGCAGGACGAAGCTGAAGCTGACGTGCTCCAGCACCGAGCCGTGCAGGCTGCGCAGGATGTTCTCCAGGTACTGGCCCGAGTCCGTCCGGATCTTGACCACGTTGGGGTTGAGGCCCGGCTCCCACGAGCGGTAGCAGAGCCGTCCCGCGAACTCCGCGAGGTTCTGCGGGTCGTTCAGCTCGTCGTCGAGGTCGCCCCGGTCGAGGCGCTCCAGCCAGCTCTCGCCGCCGACGTCCCGCAGGTACCGGGCGACCTCGTCGTAGTCCAGTTCGGGCCGCGCGACGAGGAACACCTCCGGTTCGACGCTCTTCACTCTCGTTTCCCCCTCGCTCGTTTCCGTCGTCCCCAAGGAAACCACCCCGGCGGGACGGCCGCGACCTGGGCGCGGCGCCGCGGAGTAATGAGCGTCTGGGATGACGCTCATGGTGTTATGACGCACACTGGAGGGATTCGCGTGGCCTGGGAGGGGTTCGATGCCGGCTGAGCTGAAAGTGCTGGGCGCCTGCCCGCTGGACTGCCCGGACGGCTGCTCCTGGATCGTGACGGTACGGGACGGGAAGGCCACCGGCCTGCGCGGCAACCCCGACCATCCGTACACGCGCGGCGCCCTGTGCGCGAAGGTCAACCGGTGGCTGGAGCGGGCCGCGCAGCCCGACCGGATCCTGCACCCCCTGCGCCGGACGGGCCGCAAGGGCGAGGGCCGGTTCGAGCGGATCGGCTGGGACGAGGCGCTCGACGAGATCGCGGAGCGCCTCGACGGCGTCGTCCGCGAGCACGGCGGCGAGGCCGTCTGGCCGTACTGGGGCACCGGCACGCTCGGCTACCTGCAAGGACTCGAAGGCTACGCGGGCAGGCGGTTCTTCAACGTGCTGGGCGCGTCGGCGCACGACGCGAACATCTGCTCGGCGGCGGGCAGCGCGGGCATGACCGCCGCGATCGGCTCGCCCGGCGGGATGGACCCGCAGGACCTCGCCCGCGCCGGGCTGGTCATCCTGTGGGGCACGAACCCGCTGACCAGCGGGCACCACGTGTGGAAGTTCGTCCAGGAGGCGCGGAAGGCGGGCGCTCACCTGGTGGCGATCGATCCCGTCCGGACGCGGACGGCGCGGCAGGCCGACGAACACCTCGCCCCGCTGCCCGGCACGGACGCCGCGCTCGCCCTCGCCCTCCTCCACGTCATCACGGGCCTCGGCGCGCAGGACGAGGACTACCTGCGCCGCCACACCCTCGGCTGGGACGAGTTCCAGGGCCGGATCGCGGAGTTCCCGCCGGAGCGGGCCGCGGAGATCACCGGCGTCCCGGCCGAGCGGATCGTCGCGCTCGGGGAGCGGATCGCCCGGACGCGTCCCACCGCGATCCGCGCGACGCAGGGGCTGCAGCGGCACGCGGGCGGCGGCGCGGCGCTGCGGGTCATCGCGGGGATCCCGGCCGTGACCGGCGACTGGGCGCTGCACGGCGGCGGGCTCGCGTTCTCGACGTCCGGTCACGTCAAGCTGGACAAGGCCGCCCTGTGGCGGGACGACCTGCGCCCCGGGCCCGTCCGGACGCTGTCGATGAGCCGCCTCGGCGAGGGCCTCCTCGACGTGCAGGACCCGCCCGTCAAGGCCCTGTTCGTCATGGCCGCGAACCCGGCGGCGAGCACCCCGCACCAGAACAAGGTGCGGCGCGGCCTGGCCAGGGACGACCTGTTCACCGTCGTCATCGACCCGTTCCCGACCGACACCGCCGACTACGCCGACATCGTCCTGCCGCCGACGATCCAGCACGAGCACGCCGACCTTCACGAGGGCTACGGCCACCTGTACCTGACGTGGAACGAGCCGGCGGTCGCGCCGCCGGGCGAATGCCTGCCCGCCACCGAGACGTTCCGGCGGCTGGCGCGGCGGATGGGCCTGGACGAGCCGAGCCTCTACGACTCCGACGAGCGCCTCGCCGAGCAGCTCCTCGCGTCCGGGCATCCATGGCTGGACGGCATCACGCTCGACCGGCTCCGCAAGGAGGGGTTCGCGCGGATGTCCGTCCCCGACCCGTTCCTGCCCTACGCGGACGGGTTCCCGACGCCGTCCGGGCGGTTCGAGTTCAGGTCCTCGGCCGCCGGGCTCGCCGGATACGTCCCGCCCGCGGAGGTCGCCGACGGGGAACGCGCCGCGCGGTATCCGCTGGCCCTGATCTCGGCGGCGTCGCACGAGTTCCTGAACTCGCAGTTCGGCAACAACGCCGAGCTGCGGCGGCGGTCGGGCGGCCTGACCGTCCGCGTGCACGCGGACGACGCGAAGGCCAGGGGTCTCGCGGACGGGCAGCGGGTCCGGGTCGGCAACGACCGGGGCGCGTTCGAGGCGGTGCTGACGATCACCGACGAGGTGCGGCCTGGCGTCGCGGCGACGACGAAGGGGCACTGGGCCAAGCTCGCGGGCGGCGCGAACGCCAACGCCGTCGTGGACGAGCGCGACACCGACCTCGGCGGCGGCCCCGTCTTCCACGACACCCGCGTGGAGATCACCGGCGTTCCGCAAGCCTGACCACGGAGATCACGGGACCGGTACGGTGAGCCCCGGAGGGGACCATGACGTATCAGTCCATTCTGGACCGGGCCAGGAAGTTCGAGCGGCAGGGGCGGCCCGCGGAGGCCGCGGCCGCCTACGCGGAGGCCGCCGAGGCGATGGAGGCGCGCGGGGACTGGACGTCCGCCGTCGCGACCAGGGCGCGGTGCGCGCGGGCGCTCGCCGCCGCGGGGAAGACGGGCGAGGCGCAGCGGCTCCTCGACACCCTCGACCGGGCCGCGGCGTCCATGCCCGCCGGGGTCCGCGCCGGGCTGGACGCGCAGGCGGCGCACGTCATGGCCGCCGCGGGACGCACCGGCGAGGCGGCCCGGCGCGCCTGGGCGGCGATGAGCGGGTTCTGGTCGCTGCACGACGCCAAGCGCGCCGACGCCGCGGGCGTCCACGCGGCGCGGCTCATCGTCAAGGACGCCGGCCCGCGCGAGGCGCTCCGGCCGCTGGCCGAGCTGATGGCGCAGATGCCGCCCGGCGGGGACGGGCACCGGCAGGTCGCCAAGCTGCTCGCGGACGCCGAACGGCGCCCCGACCGCGACTACGACATCCTCATCACCGACCCCGACAGCGCCGTGTGGGGACGCCTCGCCGCGGCCCTCGCCGTCGGCGCGCACCTCGCGGTCGGCAACGGCGTGGCCTGGAACACCCTCGCCGACCGCGACGACCCCGGCGGCGACCGGGTCCTGCTGGAACGCGACTGGGGCGTCACCGACCACGAGAGCTGGCGCAAGCAGATGGACGCGCTGCTCGACGCCCGCAACAGCGACCCCGCGATCCAGATGGTCCTCGACCGGCGCGGGCGCGGCACCGACCAGGGTGCGTGGCGCGCGGCGATCGTGGCCTGGTGCCGGGAGCGGAACATCGCGGAGCAGACCGTCCACGAGGTCATGGAGCTGTCCGGCCAGATCCTCCGGTACGAGTCGCGATTCCGCGCGGACGGCCTCCTCCCGCCGGACGGCCGGGTCGAGAGCGTCTACGGCTACGACTTCGGCCGCGCGGTGAACATGGCCCGCTGGGGCCTGAACGCCGGGTTCTGCGACGCGGAGGAGGCGGAGAAGTGCGTCCTCTCCGCCGGGCAGCGCGCCGGCCAGGTCTACACGTCGTGGGGCTCGTTCTCCGCCGGGTACGTCCTCGGGCGGATGCTGCGGTTCGACGAGGGCGAGTTCGGCGAGTGGTACGAGCGCTCCGTCGCCGGCCACCGCGTCCTCGCCGAGGACCCCGAGAGCCCCTGGCGCCGCATGGCCTGGGGATAGGCCCCGGGCCCGGGGCTAAGACGGACCGGCCAGGGCGTCGATGTCGGCGAGGATCGCCTGGCGGGACTCCTCGTCCAGGGACGAGGCGATCACGGCGTTGCGGGCCAGCGACGCCAGGCCGTCGCGGCCCAGGCCGAACACCTCGGCGGCGATGCGGTACTCGCCGGTGAGGGTCGTGTCGAACATCGGCGGGTCGTCGCTGTTCAGCGTGACGAACAGGCCCTCGTCCAGCAGCCGGGGCAGCGGGTGCTCCCCGATGGACGCGACCTGCCCGGTGCACACGTTGGACGTCGGGCACACCTCTAACGGTATCTGCGTCTCGCGCAGGTGCGCGACGAGGCGCGGGTCGTCCAGGCAGCTGATGCCGTGGCCGATCCGCTCGGCGCGCAGGCCCTCGACGACCTCCCAGATCGTCTCCGGGCCGGACATCTCGCCGCCGTGCGGGAGGCTGCGCAGCCCGGCGGCGCGGGCGGCGGCGAACGCGTCGCGGAACGCGTCCCGGTGCGGCGGCCGCATCTGCTCGATGCCGGCGAGGCCGAACCCGACGAGCGCCTCCGGCGGGTGCCGGAGCGCGTGGTCGAGGGTGCCGCGGGCGCCCTCGGCGCCGAACTCGCCGGGGATGTCGAAGATGTAGGCGACGCGGATGCCGAGCCGCTCGCGGGCCTCGCGGACCGCGTGGTCGAGCGCCTCGGTGATCGCGGGCATCGGCATCCCGGCCCGCTGGTGCGTGTACGGGGTGACGGTCAGCTCGACGTACCGGACGTTCTGGACGGCGAGGTCGCGGGCGGTGCCGAGCACGAGCGTCCCGACGTCCTCCGGCGTGCGGACGAGGGCGGACACCGCCTCGTACACCTCGGCGAAGTGCGGGAAGTCGCGGAACTCGTAGAAGGCGCGCAGCTCGCGCTCGTCCGCCGGGACGGGACCGCCGGGATGGCGGCGGGCGAGTTCGAGCACGGTCGGGACGGAGGCGGAGCCCACGAGGTGGACGTGCAGCTCGACCTTCGGCAGGGCGTCGATGAACGTTTCGATGGAGGTGGTTTCGGTGAGCACGTCGCGAAGCTAACAGCCCGTCCGGCCCGCCCGATAGGCGATCCGGGCGAACCTGCCACGAAAATGTCAAGAACGCTCCGAGGACGGCGTTCCTGGTAGACAGGGGTCGTGCGGGCGGCTCGGCTGATCTCGATGGTGCTGCTCCTGCAGTCGCGGGAGACGATGACGGCGGGCGAGCTGGCGCGCGAGCTGGAGGTGTCGGAGCGCACCGTCTACCGCGACATGGAGGCGCTGTCGGCGGCCGGGGTCCCGGTGTACGCCGAACAGGGCCGCGCGGGCGGGTACCGGCTCGTCGGCGGGTACCGGACGCGACTCACCGGCCTCACCCGCGAGGAGGCGGAGGCGCTGTTCCTGTCCGGGCTGCCCGGCCCGGCCGGGGACATGGGCCGCGGCGACGCGGTGGCCGCCGCCGAGCTGAAGGTCCTCGCCGCGCTGCCCGCGTCGTTGCGGGACGCGCCGTCGCGGGCGGGCCAGCGGTTCCACCTGGACGCGCCCGGCTGGTTCGGCGAGTCCGGCCCGCCGCCGCTGCTGCGCGACCTCGCCCGCGCCGTCTGGGAGGACGAGCCGGTCGAGTTGCGCTACCGCCGCAAGGACACCGAGGTCACGCGGACGGTCGAGCCGTACGGGCTCGTGCTGAAGAACGGCACCTGGTACCTGGTCGCGCGGGTCGGCGGCAGGCCGCGCACCTACCGGGTCGACCGGGTGACGGACGTCCGGCCGACCGGCTCCCGGTTCGACCGCGACGAGGAGTTCGACCTCGCCGCGCACTGGCAGGAGCAGGCCGCGTCGTTCGTCCGCTCGATGCTGCGCGAGGAGGTCACCGTCCGGCTGTCGCCGGCCGGGATGAGGATCCTGCGGTACGCCGTCGAGCCGTACGCGGCGCGGCGGGCGGCGGAGGACGCCGGGGAGCCCGACGGGAAGGGCTGGGTGGTGACCACGCTTCCCGTCGAGTCGATGGCGGTCGCGGCGACGGAGATGATGCGGTTCGGGCCGGAGGTCGAGGTCCTCGCGCCGCCCGAGCTGCGGGAGCACCTGGCGGAGCGCGCCGCCCGGCTCGCGGACCTGTACGCGCCCCGCTGAGCCCCGCGCCCCGCCGAGCCCGCGCCCCGCTGAGCCCGCGCCCTGCTCGTGCCTAGCCCTGCTCGTGCCTAGCCCTGCTCGTGCCTAGCCCTGCTCGTGCCTAGCCCTGCTTGCGCGCGACGGCCTCGGCGAGCTCTTCCTTGGTCATCTTCGAGCGGCCCTGGACGTCGAGCCCGGCGGCGCGGTCGTACAGCTCCTTCTTGGTGCTGCCCTCGTAGTCCACGCCGCCGAAGCTCTTCCCGCGCCCGCGGCGGGCCTGCGGGTCCTTGGCCCGCGGGTCGGACGGGCCCGTCCTGGCCTTCGGGACCCAGTGGTCGCCGCGCTTCTCGAACTTGCGCTTGAGCGCCGCGTAGGCGGTGCGGTGCGCACGCTCCCCCTCCCCGTAGGTGTCGACCGCGGAGTCGTGGGCCTTGGCGAAGGTCTCCTGGGCCTCCTTCGGGGAGCGCTGGAGCGTGCTGGGGAGCTCCTGCATCCGCAGCTTGCCGCTCTTGGTGATCATCGGCATGGCTCCTCCTTCCAGGTCACTGCAAGCCATTACCGACTCAAACCATCCGAAACAGCGGCGAACCGCACGCCGGCCGGTGTCAGCGGTAGCCGGTGACGTCGGCGGGCAGCCCCGCCTGCTCCACCTCGACGATGTAGCGCCACGCGTCCGGGCGGCTGCCGTCGGCGTCGGTGAACCCGTACTCCTTGGCGAGCCCGCCGCTGGACAGCGACGCGCCGTTCCAGCGGGCCCGGTCCGGGTCGGCGGCGAGCGCGGCGACGGCGCGTCCCACGTACGCCGGGGACTCCGAGATCGCGAAGTGCGGGACGTCCTTCGTGGCGTCGAGCCAGTTCGCCTCCGTGACGCCGAAGCCGTCGAGCATCGCCTCCGAGCGCAGCCAGCCGGGCGTCAGCGCCAGCGCCGTCGCCCCGAACTCCGCGATCTCCTCGGACTGGGCGAGCGCCATCCTGATCACGGCGCTCTTGACGAGGTCGTAGAAGTAGCCGACGTCCTTGCGGTAGGCGGCGTTGTACTCGGCGGTCCCGTCGGTCATCTCGATCACGAGCCCGCCGGGCTCGCGGATCAGCAGGGGCAGGACGCGGTGGCTGGTGATGGCGTGGGTGTCGATGCCGAGCCGCAGCATCCGCAGCCCGTCGTCCAGGGACTGCTCCCAGAGGGACTTGCCGAACTCGAAGTAGCGGTCCGAGCCCCAGACGTCGTTGACGAGGACGTCCAGCCGGCCCTGTTCGGCGTCGATGCGCGCCACGAGCGCGGCGACCTGCTCCGGGTCGAGGTGGTCGACCCGGACGGCGATGCCCTCGCCGCCCGCGGCCGTCACCCGTTCCGCGGTCTCCTCGATGGTCTCGGGACGATCCATCTCCGACCGGTTCGACCGGGTGGACCGCCCCGTCACGTACACGGTCGCTCCGGCGGCGCCGAGCTCGACGGCGATGCCGCGGCCCGCGCCGCGCGTTCCGCCCGCGACCAGGGCGATCGTTCCTTCCAGCGGGTTTTTCTGCGTGGTGTTACTGCTCATGGGGACGATGCTGGCACCGAAACCTGACAACCTGTGTCAGCGTTCCGTCCCGGCGTGCCGCCGAGGGGGAGGACGGGGTCAGGTGAAGATGCTCACCCCTCCCGGGCCGACGAGGAGCCCGACCACGATGAGCACGACGCCCCAGATCAGTTCGCGGCGGGCGAGGATCACATAGACCCCGGCGATCACCAGGATCACGGCGATGAGCCACAGGATTGTCATCATGGCCGCCGGGATCCCCGCGGGGAGCGCCCGGAAACGAGCGCCTTGTTTCGGATAACCGAATTGACGGTTAGGCATCCCCGGAGCGGAGAGGGGATCGCTCCCCTCTCCGCCGGGATAACGGCGATCACCGCGTCGCGGAAGGGCGGCGCCGTGGCCGGTCACCCAGTCTTCCCGCGGCATGGCGGGCCGCGATAGGACCCAGAGGACCATTTCGGACGGCCGGCCCTCCTGCTACGGGACTAGGGACGGCTCAGCCTCAGGACGTTCGCCACGATCCGGTGCCCGGCCCCGCCCGCCGCCGTCAGGATCGACTCGGGGTGGAACTGCACCGCCCAGCGCCGCCGCTCCGGGTCCTCGATCGCCATCACGACGTCGCCGGTCAGCGCCGTCACGCGGAACCCCTTCACCCGGTCGGGCGTGGCGTGCAGCGAGTGGTAGCGGGCCGCGGCGAACTCGTCCGGGAGGCCCTCGAACAGCGCTCCCCCGGTCACCTTGACCTGGCCGGGCTTTCCGTGGGACGGCTCGGGCAGCAGCGTCAGCTCGCCGCCCGCGTGGTCCACCATCGCCTGCAGCCCGAGGCAGACGCCGAAGACCGGGAGGTTCCGCTCGTCCAGGGCGTCGAGGAGGGCGCGGGTGGCGAAGTCCTCGGGACGGCCCGGCCCCGGGGACAGGACGACGAGGTCGGGCGCGTGCTCGTCCAGCATCCGCGCCGGGAACCCGTGCCGGAGCGTGACGACGTCGGCGCCCTGCTGGCGGAAGTAGTCGGCGAGGGTGTTGACGAACGAGTCCTCGTGGTCGACGAGCAGCACCTTAAGGCCGTCGCCGGGCCGCTCCGCCTGCGGCTCGTCCCCCGGCTCGGCGTCCGCTCCGCCCTCCTGGGACCCGGCGAGCGCGCCCAGCAGCGCGCTGGCCTTGAGGTGCGTCTCGCGCTCCTCCTCGTCGGGGTCGGAGTCGTACAGCAGCGTCGCCCCGGCCCGGACGGTCGCGACGCCGTCGCGGATCTGCGCCGTCCGCAGCGTCAGGCCCGTGTTCATCGACCCGTCGAACCCGATGCAGCCGACCGCGCCGCCGTACCAGCGGCGGGGCGACTCCTCGTGGTCCTCGATGAACTGCATCGCCCACGTCTTCGGCGCGCCGGTGACGGTGACCGCCCACATGTGGGTGAGGAAGGCGTCGAGCGCGTCGAAGCCGGGGCGCAGCCGTCCCTCGATGTGGTCGACGGTGTGGATCAGCCGGGAGTAGATCTCGATCTGCCGGCGGCCGAGGACGCGCACGCTGCCGGGCACGCAGATCCGCGACTTGTCGTTGCGGTCCACGTCGGTGCACATGGTCAGCTCGGACTCGTCCTTGGCGGACGACAGGATCGCGCGGATCTGCTCGGCGTCCTCCAGCGCGTCGCCGCCGCGCTTGATCGTCCCGGCGATCGGGCACGTCTCGACGCGGTCGCCGCCGACCCGGACGAACATCTCCGGCGACGCCCCGACGAGGTACTCGCCGTCGCCCAGGTTGAACATGAACTCGTACGGCGCCGGGTTGGTCTCGCGGAGGCGCTCGAAGAACGCGGCGGGGGCGTCGCACCGCCCGTACATGGCGTGGCCCGGCGTCACCTCGAACAGGTCGCCGCGGATGAACTTCTCCTTCGCGTCCCGCACCACCTGCGCGTACACGCCGGGCACGGGCTGCGGCGGCAGCTCCGCCCGCACCGGGACGGGCGTCGGCTCGGTAGCGCGCGACAGCCCGGCGGTGCTCTTCCCCTCGACCTCGAACTCGTACGACAGCCGGTGGGAGGTCTCGCGCTTGCGGTCGACGACGACCAGCTCGTCGGGCAGGTGCAGGACGAGGTCGCGCTGGTCGTCCGGGCGCTCCAGCCGCGTCCGCAGCGGCTCGAACTGCAGCGACAGGTCGTACCCGAACGCCCCGTACAGGCCGAGGTGCGGGTCGTCGCAGCCGAACAGGCCGACCACGGCGCGCAGGGCGGTGAACACGGTCGGCTGGCGGCTGCGCTCCTCCTCGGTGAAGAACTCCTCCGACGGCGGGACGAACACCTCGAAGAGGCCGGGCTCGTCCGCCTGCACCTCGCCGACGTCGCGGAGCACCGCGGCCACGGCGGGCAGGACGACGCGTCCCCGCTCGTTGAGGGCCCGCACGGCGACCGTCCGGCCGCGGGCGACGATCTCCGCGCAGGGGTCGGCGTAGGCCATGTGCCAGCGGCTGTAGCGGCCCGGGTACTCCATGCCGGAGCTGAGGACACCGCCGCGCCGCTCCCCCACGGCGGCGACGAGGGCGTTCAGCACATCGGACTTGCGCTCGGAGTCGACCGGCGTGGCGGTACGGCTCACCCGTACGCCCCCGGTCGTGACGAACTCGCTGGTCAGCGGCTGCTGTGGGACGGTCTCCACCGCGGTGGCCCCTCATGTCGGGCCCTCACCAGGCGGGAAAACGCGAAACGACCGCCGGTGAGGGCGGTCGCCTGATCTGAACACGCACGAACCGGCACCGCCTCAGCGGCGCCACCACCACTGGGAGGCTGCGGTTCGCATGCGGCCGAGGCTACCATGAGCATGACCGAAAGGGATCACTTACTTGCCGGAGCGGACTGCCATGACCAGGAAGAACACCGAGTTCGAACTGCGCGGCGTCAACCATCTCGCGCTCGTCTGCCGCGACATGGAGCGGACGGTGGAGTTCTACCGGGGCGTGCTCGGCATGCCGCTGATCAAGACGATCGAGCTGCCGATGGGCTGGGGGCAGCACTTCTTCTTCGACTGCGGCGGCGGGAACGCGCTCGCCTTCTTCTGGTTCCCCGACGCGCCCGAGCCCGTCCCCGGCGTGTCCGCGCCGAAGACCCTGCCGGACCGGGGCGAGCTGCTGTCGGCCGTGGGGTCGATGAACCACGTCGCGTTCGACGTCCCGCCCGAGCGGATCGAGGAGTACCGCGACCGGCTGATCGCCAAGGGCGTCGACGTCGGGGTGCTGCTCAACCACGACGACAGCGAGTTCGGCGTCGCGCCGGAGAACCACGAGGGCGTGTTCGTCCGCTCCATCTACTTCAAGGACCCCGACGGGATCCTGCTGGAGTTCGCCGCGTGGACCCGGGACCTGGACCGGCCGGAGGACGTCCGGCACGAGCCGAGGACCGCCGCCGACCGCACCGTCTGACGCGCGCGCCCGACCGTCCCCAAGAAGCGCCCCTTCCAGGTGGAACGCTCCACTCAGTCGTGCCGTGACCGAGATCACACCGTGATCATGAGGCGTGTACTCTCGCCCGGCCGCACTCTCCGGCACGGTGCCGTCACGCGATCCGGACGCCCGTGCCCTCGCGACGCACGACGAGGAGGACCCCCTTTTGGCTCCCGAGAACCCGAAAGACCCGGACTCGCCCACGCCCACGACCCCGCCGCCGTCCGGCGGACGCTCCGACCGGAGCCCCTGGAACTGGCTGCTGCTCCTCCCGGTCGCGGTCCCGCTGATGACGTTCGTCTACAACAGCGACGAGCCCCGCCTGGCCGGCTTCCCCGCCTTCTACTGGATCCAGCTCGCCTTCATCCTGCTCGGCGTGAGCACCACGGTCGTCGTGTACCGGATGACCAGGAAGCGGGGCTGAGCGATGGCGCGCGACCACATCACCGAGATCGTCGTCTTCTCCCTGTTCTTCCTGGTGGTCAGCGGGATGGGATTCGTCGCGGCGCGGTGGCGCCGGGCCGAGACCCTCGACAACCTGGACGAGTGGGGCCTCGGCGGCCGCAGCTTCGGCGGCTGGGTCACCTGGTTCCTGATCGGCGGCGACCTCTACACCGCGTACACGTTCGTGGCCGTCCCGGCGCTGGTGTTCGGCGCGGGCGCGGCGGGGTTCTTCGCCGTCCCGTACACGGTCGTCGTGTACCCGCTGGTGTTCCTGTTCCTCATCCGCCTCTGGTCGGTGTCGCACGTGCACGGGTTCGTGACCCCGGCCGACTTCGTCCGGGCGCGGTTCGGGTCGCCGACGCTGGCGCTGCTGATCGCGATCACCGGCATCGTCGCGACGATGCCCTACATCGCGCTGCAGCTGGTCGGCATCGAGGCCGTGCTGAAGACGATGGGCGTGCACGGCCACTGGCCGATCATCATCGCGTTCGTGATCCTCGCGGCCTACACCTACCAGTCCGGGCTGCGGGCGCCGGCGCTGATCGCCTTCGTCAAGGACGCGCTGATCTACCTGGTGATCATCGTGGCGGTGCTGTACATCCCGGCGAAGCTCGGCGGCTGGGGCGAGGTCTTCGGCGCGGCGAAGGACAAGTTCGAGGCGACGCCCGCGCCCGGCGACGGGATCACGCTCGCCGGCAGCGGCCAGCTGAACTACGCGATGCTGGCGCTCGGCTCGGCGATGGCGCTGTTCCTGTACCCGCACAGCGTCACCGGCGTGCTCGCCGCCCGCAACCGCGACACCATCAAGCGGAACATGGCGGCGCTGCCCGCCTACAGCCTCGTCCTCGGCCTCATCGCGCTGCTCGGCTACATGGCCATCGCCGCGGACGTGAAGCCGGTCACGACCGACGGCAAGCCGGACGCCAACACGGCCGTCCCGGTGCTGTTCGACCAGATGTTCCCCGACTGGTTCGCCGGGGTGGCGTTCGCGGCCGTGGGCATCGGCGCGCTGGTCCCTGCGGCGATCATGTCGATCGCCGCGGCCAACCTGTTCACCCGCAACATCTACCGGGAGTACATCCGGCGGGACGCCACCGAGAAGCAGGAGGCCACGGTCAGCAAGCTGGTGTCGCTGATCGTCAAGGCGGGCGCGGTGGCGTGCATCCTCGCGCTGGACCCGGAGTTCTCCATCGACCTCCAGCTCATCGGCGGCGTGATCATCCTGCAGACGCTGCCGTCGGTGGCGCTCGGCCTGATGACGCGCTGGTTCCACCGGGGCGCGCTCATCGCCGGATGGGTCGGCGGCATGGCCGCGGGACTGTGGATGCTGTACCAGATCCCGAACCCGGCGAAGGGCAAGGAGCACTTCGGCGGCTCGGCCTACCCGCTGGGCGACCTCGGCTTCGACACCGACATGACGATGTACGCCGGGATGCTGGCGCTCGCCGTCAACGTCGCGGTCGCGCTGGTCGGCACCGTGATCTGCAAGGCCGCGAAGCTGGCGGACGGCGCGGACGCGACCCGCACGTCCGACTACCTCGCGGACGAGGGCGACCCGAAGGTCAAGAAGCTGGACCTCACCGCCAGCACCTGACCGGCGCCCTGCCGCCGCCTCCGGGTGCCCGGGACTCGGTTCCGGGCACCCGGTACATGACGGGCTTCCGGCGCCCGAATCCGGCATTGGCTGACCGGTGATCGAACACCCCGGAGATCGTCCCCGTCAAGATCCAAAGCTTGTCCGGAGGCGGCCACCGGCGCTGCCTGCGGGTTCATAAATGGCCAGGTCAGAGCCCGGGATCTTGGCAATCTATTAGGATAGTTTCCTATTTATGCCGAAAAGACCAGCGGCCGTACTGACGGCCGCCGCGCTTACCGCGGCCCTACTCGCGGCCGTCCCGTCCAGCGCGGCGTCGGCGGCCTGCAACCCTGACCCCCGCGATCTCATGGTCACCTACCAGCCGGTCGACCACACCGTCGCCGACGCGAAGTACCACCTCGCGCGGCTCACCATCGACAACAACGACAGCAGCTGCGCCCTGAGCAGCGCCGGATGGGCGCTGTACTTCAACGGCGTGCGGCAGCCGACCGCCGTCCTCGCGGGCGAGGTCGGCGACATCGGCCGCAAGCAGCTCGCCGACCAGGGCCTCGCCGTGGCCCGCGCGGACGCCGCGCAGAGCGGCGACTTCTACGCGCTGAAACCCCAGGACGGATTCAAGGCGATCGCCCCCGGCGAGCGCCGCGAGATCGACATCAACTTCGAGGTGTGGGCCGTCCACAAGTCGGACGCCCCGAGCGGCTGGACGATCGCGTACGGCGGCGGCAAGCCCGCGTGGGTGCCGGCCAAGTCCCTCCTCGACCCGACCGACCCCAAGCAGACGACCGCGTTCTCCGGCGACAAGCGCCCCGTGGAGACGGCGGCGACCCGGTTCGCCGAGAACACCGCGCCGAAGATCGACCTGACGCTCCAGCAGAGCCTCGTCCCGCAGCCGCTGTCGGCGAAGTCGTCCCCCGGCACGGTCGCGATCGGCGGGCGGTCGTCCGTCACGGCCCCGCGCGAGCTGAGCCGCGAGGCGGGCTACCTGCGCTCCGCGCTGAACGACGTCGCCCGCGACAAGGGCGCGCCGATCGCGCTCAGCGTCGACCCGAAGCTGGACGTCGACGGCGACGGCAAGGCCGACGCCGAGGGCTACCGGCTCAGCTCGACCGGCAAGGGCGTCCAGATCGTGGGCGCCGACCGGGCCGGGGTGCTGTACGGCATCCAGACGCTGCGGCAGCTGATCCCGGCCGGCGGCTACAAGGCCGCCGCGCGCGGCCACCGTGCGCCGACCGTCAGCGTCCCGCTGGCCGAGATCGCGGACGCGCCGCTGTTCGGGTACCGCGGCCTGCATCTCGACGTGGGCCGCCACTTCGAGACCAAGCAGACCGTCCTGAAGTTCCTCGACCTGATGAGCTTCACCAAGCTCAACAAGCTGCACCTCGGGATCACCAACGACGAGGGCTGGCGGCTGGAGATCCCCGGCCTGCCCGAGCTGACCGACTTCGGCTCCAAGCGGGTGCACGACCCGCAGGAGAAGGACGGGCTGCACCAGGGCATGGGATCGGTGAACGACCTCGGCGGCGGCGACGGCGTGTCCGGCAAGGCGCGCAACGAGACCGAGGCCAACCTCGGACGCCGCCCCGCCTACCAGGGCTACGAGGACAACACGCTGAACTTCGTCGGCAAGGGCAGCGGCCACTACACCGTCCGGGACTTCGAGGAGATCCTGCGGTACGCGGCCGAGCGGCACGTCGAGGTCATCCCCGAGCTCAACTTCCCGGCGCACGCCCGCGCGGCCGTCCAGTCGATGGAGCGCCGCTACCAGAAGACGAACGACGACGCCTACCGGCTGCTCGACCCGGACGACACCAGCGAGCACGTCAGCGTCCAGTACTACACCGACAACCTGGCGAACCCGTGCCTGCCCAGCACGTACACGTTCCTGAACAAGGTCGTGTCCGAGGTGGCGAAGATGTACGGGCGGGCGGGCGTCCCGTTCAACCGGCTCAACCTCGGCGGCGACGAGCCGCCGGGACCCCCTGCGGGCTGGTGGTCCGGATCGCCGGCGTGCAAGAAGAACCCCGACACCGAGGGCAAGTCCGGTGAGGAACTGAAGCACCTGTTCTTCGGCCGCTACAACGACATCGCGCAGAAGTACGCGAAGACCACCGCCGGGTGGGAGGACGTCACCGACCCGACCCACGAGTTCCGCCTCAAGGGCTTCGCGCCGCTGCCGTGGCAGAACGTGTGGGGCTGGGGACGTGAGGACTGGGCGTACCGGTTCGCCAACGAGGGCACCCCGGTGATCCTCGCGCACGCGACGAACCTGTACATGGACCTCGCCTACAACAAGGACCCGGACGAGCCCGGCTACTACTGGGCCGCCCTCGTGGACGAGCAGAGCACGTTCAGCTACCAGCCGTTCAATGTCTACGCGAACGCGACCGAGGACCGCTGGGGCAACCCCGTCCCGCAGAACCCGAACTGGACGAAGCTCACCCCCGAGGGCAAGAAGAACATCCTCGGCCTGGAGGCCCAGCTGTGGGCCGAGAACGGCAAGACCCCCGGGATCCGCGAGTACCAGGCGTTCCCCAAGCTCCTCGGCGCGGCCGAGCGGGCCTGGAACCGCAACACGCCGGCTCCGGACAAGATGGGCGAGGCCTGGAACGTCTTCAACAACACGCTCGGCCAGAAGACGTTCCCGCTGCTGTCGTTCTACAAGCCGGTCGGGCTCGGCGGTGAGGGCGTGAACTACCGCGTCCCGCTGCCGGGAGCGAAGGTCTCCGGCGGGACGCTGACGGCGAACGTCCGCAACCCGGGCATGGCGATCGAGTACTCGACGGACGGCCGGACGTGGCGCCCGTACAGCGGGCCGGTGAAGGTCGGCGAAACCGTGCTGACCCGCACCCGCAGCGTGGACGGGCGCACCAGCCGCATCTCGCCGGTCGGCGTCGCCAACTGGCAGGGCAGCGAGTCCTACAAGCCGGGCGACCTCATCCGGCACAAGGGCGAGCTGTTCCGCGCGACGCAGGCGGGCAGCGGCAAGGAGCCCGGCCGCACTGACGGCTACTGGGCGCTGCTCCAGTAATCGCTCGATTCCCGGCAAGGCGAAGGCCCGGCCGTCCGCCGATCGGACGGCCGGGCCGTTCCTTTGCTCAGGCGCCCGGCCTCACCGGCCGGGTTCGGCGGCGTCGACGGGGATGCGGCCCGCCGGCAGCAGCTCCATCATGGCGGGGCCGGTGTCGTAGGCCGTCACTCCCCCGTCCACCGTCAGGCAGGTCCCGGTCACCATCCTGGACGCGGGGCCGGCGAGGTACACCACGGCCCCGGCCAGATCGTCCGGCTCCCCCCACACGCCCGCCGGGACGGATCGGATCAGCTCGTCCGCCAGCTCGGGATTGGCCGCGAAGCCGCTGGTCAGCCGGGTCCTGGTCCAGCCGGGCGCGATCGCGTTGACCCGCACCCCGGACGCGGCCCACTCGACGGCGAGGGTGCGCGTCAGCGAGATGATCCCGGCCTTGGCCAGCGCGTAGATCGACAGCATGGGCGTGCCGTTGTAGCCGCCGACCGAGGCGACGTTGATCAGGGACCCGGAGCCGCGGCCGGTCATGTGCCGTCCCACCGCCCGGCAGAAATGGAGCACCGATTCCAGATTCGTGCGCAGGAGCGTGGACCAGTCGTCGGGATCCAGGTCGAGGAAGGGCGCGATGACGGGGAACCCGCCCGCGTTGTTCACCGCGATGTCGAGCTTCCCGAATTCGTCCACGCCCGCCGCCACCGCCGGCTCGATCTGCTCGGGACGGCTCACGTCGCAGGTGAGCACCAGCGACGTGCGGCCGAGCGCCTCGATCTCCTTGGCGACCTCGGCCAGCGCGTCCTCGCTCCGCGCGAGAACGGCGACGTCGGCCCCGGCCTCCGCGAGCCCCAGCGCCACCGCCCGCCCGATCCCGCGGGACGCCCCCGTGACCAGCGCGCTCTTGCCGTCCAGGTCGAATCTCCGCATCGCCCCTCCTCGCCGGATGCGCCGAAAAAGGCCGCCGTATTCCTTTCGGCGACGCGGTGGCAGCGTGACACGGCCGCCGCCCGGCCGGCACCTTCCATAGTGCGGACGCCCCAGAGTTTCTTCGCAATTTCAAATATGCGGGGCTCAGGCGCGACGTGACAGGGTCGTTCTCGAAACCTTCTGAGAGAGGGAGAACTCGTGGCCGACACGATCAGCACGTCCGCGGTCCGCTCCTACGAGACCAAGATCTCCGTCCGCCAAGAGGACGCCGCCGCCATCCTCTCGATCGTCAAGCGACTGGCCGCCTCGTGGGGCGACAGCGACGCCGACACGCTGGCGAAACTGTATGCGGACGACGCCCTCGTGGCCCTTCCCGGCGACGTTTTCCTCCGCGGTCGGGGCGAGATCCGCGACTGGATGGCGGGCGCTTTCGGCGGCAAGTGGAAAGGCACCCAGGTCCTCGGCGTGCCCCTTGAACTCAGGTATCTGGGCGACGGGCTGATCGTGATGTTCTCGCACGGCGGCGCGTACAAGCCCGGTGCGGCCGAGGTCACGGCCGACGACTCCATCCGCGGCCTTTGGGTATTCGCCGAGCGGGACGGCGAATGGACGATCGTCGCCTACGAGAACACGCCCGTCCGGGCCACCATTCCGCTTGCGCAGGCGGGCCGCTGAATCTCGCCGTCGCGATCTGACGGTCCACCGCGTCGCCGATCACGCGCGGGACGGCGAGCCCAGGGCCGGACCGGGCGCCGCTCCGCGTGAATTCCGTCCGTCCCTCAGCGGAGGTGTGCAATGGAGACCGGAACGCCCCCCGTCGTGATCGACGCCACCGGCGGTGACCTGCACGGCGAGGCGGCCCGGCTGCGGACGCTCGGCCCCGTCGTCCGGGTGCTGCTGCCCGGCGGCGTGGCGGCGTGGTCGATCAACGACCACGAGACGGCCTGGAAGATCTTCGTGGACCCGCGCGCGGCCAAGGACCCCCGGCGCCACTGGCCCGACTTCATCCGGGGCGTCATCGGCGACGACTGGCCGCTCATCAGCTGGGTCAGGATGGACAGCATGGCCATCGCCGACGGCGCGGACCACCGCCGGCTCCGCGGGCTGATCTCCCGCGCGTTCACGCCGCGCAAGGTGGCGGCGAAGCGGCCGATCATCGAGCGGATCGTGGCCGAGCTGCTCGCGGACCTGGACCGGACCCCGCCGGGGACGGTGGTCGACCTCCGCGAGGCGTTCGCCTACCAGCTGCCCGCCCGGATGATCTGCGAGCTGTTCGGGGTCCCGGAGCGGTCCCGCGCGGACGTCCTGCGCGGCGGGCAGGTGGCCGTCTCGACCACCCTCACCCCCGAGGAGGCCGAGGCCAACCTGCGCGGCTGGCAGCACGCCCTGCACGAGCTGGTCGAGTCCAAGCGCGCCGCGCCGGGCGAGGACATGACCAGCGACCTCGTCCACGCCCGGAGCCGCTACGGCGTCGAGGTCAGCGACTCCGAGCTGGTCGGGTCGCTGTTCATGGTGTTCGGCGCCGGGTCGGAGACGGTGATGAACCTGCTCGGGACGGCGATCGTCGCCCTGCTCACCCACCCGGACCAGCTCGAAGAGGCCATGTCGGGGAGGCTGCCCTGGGAGGACGTGGTCGAGGAGACGCTGCGGGCCGAGTCTCCGATCGCGCACCTGCCCCTGCGCTACGCGACCGAGGACATCACGCTGGGCGACGTGACCATCCCCAAGGGCGACCCGATCACGATCTGCCTGGCCGCCACGGGCCGCGACCCGGCCCGGCACGGTGAGACTGCCTGCCGGTTCGACAGCGCCCGCTCCGGCAAGGAGCACCTCTCCTTCGGACACGGGGCGCACTTCTGCCTCGGCGCCTCGCTGGCCAGGCTCGAAGCGACGATCGCCCTGTCCGCGCTCTTCGCACGCTTCCCTGACCTGGCGCTCGCCGTCCCGGCCGATCAGATCAAGCCGCAGCAGAGCTTCATCATGAACGGGCCCGCGGCCCTCCCCGTCCGCCTCAGGTGAACGACGAGGCCCCGTCCGGCCGTCGCGCCGATGCCGGGCTCGTGGACCGCCCCTGCCGCCGGCGGCGGGTCAGGCGCGGCCGTACTCGTCTTCGAGGCGTTCGATGTCGTCCTCGTCGAAGTGGCCGAACGCGATCTCCATGACGCGCACCGGCGGGCCGTCCGAGCCGAGCCGGTGCGTGTCGCCGGCGCGGATCAGGACCCGCTCCCCCACCTCTGGCAGGATGCGCCGCCCGGCCACCTCGAACACGGCGCCGGGGTCGAGCGCCACCCACAGCTCGTCGCGGTCGCGGTGCCGCTGCAGGCTGAGCCGCTGCCCGGCCGCCACGTGGATGATCTTCACGGTGGACGGCTCGTTGAGCGTGAAGCGCTCGAAGCTCCCCCACGGCCGCCGCTCGGTCTCCACGGCGGGCTCCGGCCGCGCGGCGGGCTCCGGCCGCGCGGCGGGCTCCGGCCGCGCGGCGGGGCCGGGGCGGGCGGCGGGGTCGGGGCGGGCGGCCGGCTCTGGGCGCGCGTCGGGCTGCGGGCGGGCGTCGGTCTGCACAGTCACCTCGGGGATCGTGGGTCGTCGGACGGCTGCGGGCCGCGGGCGCCGGACGCGGCGGCCGGGAGCCCGCCGAGGACGAGGTCGGCGAGCCCGTCCACGACGGCCTCCCGCGGCACGTCCGCGTCGTGGTCGAGCCACCAGTCGCCGGCCGTCTGCACCATGCCGACGATCGCATGGCCCCACACGTAGGCGCGGGTCCGGTCCGTCATCTCGCCCTCGGCGATCATCACCTCGGCCAGCTCCCGGCTGACGTCGCGGATCATCGTGCTCATCGCGCTGTGCGTCGCCGTGTCCTCCGCGCTGGCCCGGTGCATCAGGAAACGGTAGAGGTTGAGGTTCTTGGAGATCGTCGCCAGGTAGGTGTCGATGGTGGAGCGGGTCCGCGCCCGGATCGGGTCGTCGCGGGAGAACTCCTCCCGGATGCCGTCGATCAGCTTGCGGGTGTGCCGTTCGGCCAGCGCCTGGTACAGGCCGCTCTTGTCGCCGAAATGGCGGTAGAGGATCGGCTTGCTGATCCCCGCCTCCGCGGCGATCGCGGCCATGGACGCCTCCGGCCCCTCCCGCTGGATGACCCGGTCGGCGGCCTCCAGGAGGGCGCGACGCCGTCCGGGATCGCGCCCGGCCCCCGGCGCCGTCCCGCCCCCCGGTCTCGTCATGGACAGCACGGTATCGGCGGTGTTACCCGGTGACAACACGTCCTGGCCTGCACGGAAGACGCGCCCTCACGCCCCTGTCGGCGATGGATGCCCGGTTTGGCAGGAATTGCGGGTGTGGCCGTCACGCGCCCGGGGACGACCAAGGTCATCACCGAGGAGGTTCCCGATGCCGTCCCCCATGCGTTCCCTCCTGATCTCCGCAGGCCTGGCCGCGCTCGTCGCCGGCCTGCCGGGCTCCCAGCTCGCCGCGGGCGCCGCGGCCGTTCCCGCGCAGGCCCCGCCGCCGGGTCCGGGCGTGCGCGGGGTCGTCCTCGCGGTGCACGGCGGCGCGGGCTCCCTGCCGCGCGGCAGCCTGACGCCCGAGCAGGAGAAGGCCTACCGCGACGGGCTCACCAGAGCCCTCCGCACCGGCTACGAGCTGATCAAGGACGGGAAGCCGGCGCTCGACGCGGTCGAGAAGGCAGTCAACGTCCTGGAGGACGACCCGAACTTCAACGCGGGCAAGGGCGCGGTGTTCAACACCGACGCCGAGCACGAGCTGGACGCCTCCATCATGAACGGGAAGGACCGCAGGTCGGGCGCGGTGGCGGGCGTCCACCACACCAAGAACCCGATCTCCCTCGCCCGGATGGTGATGGAGAAGTCGCCGCACGTCTTCATGGCGGGGAAGGGCGCCGACGACTTCGCGCTCCGCAACGGCGTGCCGTTCACCCCCCAGGACTACTTCTGGACGCAGCGCCGCTGGGACCAGCTCATGGCCGCCAAGGGCAACCCGCCCGCGACGGCGGCCGCGGGCGCGAAGCCCCAGCGGTCCGAGGTCGGCGGGACGGTCGGCGCGATAGCCCTGGACGGCGACCGGGACATCGCGGCGGCGACGTCCACCGGCGGCCTCACCAACAAGCAGGTCGGACGCGTCGGCGACTCCCCCGTCATCGGCGCCGGGACGTACGCCGACAACCGCACCGTGGCCGTCTCCTGCACCGGCACCGGCGAGGTGTTCATCCGCGGCGTCGCCGCGCACGACATCTCCGCCCTCATGGAGTACGCGCGCATGCCCGTGACGAAGGCGGCGGCGACGGTCGTCAACCAGAAGATCACGGCGCTCGGCGCGACCGGCGGCGCGATCGCGCTGGACGGCAAGGGCACCCTCGCCGTGCCCCACAGCACCAAGGGGATCATCAACGGCTACGTGACCGAGGACGGCGAGATCAAGACGAGGCTCTACGACGACGAGACCCCGCCCGAGTAGCCGATCCGGCCCTCTCTCCTCGTCAGGCGTTCTGGGCGGTGATCCAGGTGGCGATCTGCGCGCGCGAGGAGAAGCCGAGCTTGGCGAGGATGTGCTCGACGTGCGAGTCGGCGGTGCGTTTCGCGATCGTCAGCCGCTCGGCGATGGCGCGGTTGGACAGGCCCTCGGCCACCAGCGCCGCGACCTCCAGCTCGCGGCTGGTGAGCGGGCCGCCCGCCTCCGCCGCGGATGAGGAGGCGGCGGCGCCGGACGGGGTCTCGCCGAGCGCGTCCTCGATCGCGTCCGTGAGGGGGAGGCGCCCGCCCTCCTCCAGGGCGGTGCGGTACCGCTCCTCTCCGAGCGCCTCCATGGCCTTGCCGGTGTGGATCTCCCGCAGCAGCGCGTGATGCGGGCCGAACCAGGACGTCTGCGTGAACTCGCGCAGCCGGTCGGCGGCGCCGAGGAGTCTGATCGCGCGGGTCGGCTCGCCCCGGCTGGACAGGCACGCGGCGATCGCCTCCAGCGCCAGCGTGATGCCGAGCCCGTCGTCCAGGTCGCGTTTGATCCGCAGCGACGTGCGCAGCCGCTCCAACGAGGCGTCGAGGTCGTCGGCGAGCCACAGCGCGATGCCGCAGACGAGCATCCCGTAGGAGCGGACCCACAGCTCGCCGCTCTCCGCACCGGCGCGCACCGCGCGGTCGGCGTGGTCGACGGACGCGGCGAAGTCGCCCTTGAACAGGTGCGCCACGCCGCGGAAGACGTCGATGAGCAGGACGAGCACGTCGTCCTGGCCGGACTCGCGGTACAGGCCGTCCGCCGTCGTGAGCAGCCGCAGCGCGAGGTCGAAATCGCCCGTGAACAGGGCCAGGATGCCCTGGCCCGAGTGGGCGAGGGCGATGCCGCTCCGGTCGTCGTCGGCGCGGCCCTGGGCCAGCGCCCGGTCCAGCAGCTCGCGGGCCTCGTCCAGATCGTTCTGGAGGGTCGTCATCAAGGCGGCCGCCGCGAGGCAGCCGGACCAGCCCGCGCCCGTGGTGTCGCGGGTCTCCAGCACACGCTCCGCCCACTGCCGGCCCTCCCCGAGCGTCCCGCGCAGCGCCCAGAACCGGCCGAGGGACTCCATCGCGTCCTGGAGCAGCTCCGGCTCGGCCGTCGCGACGCCGTCGCCCAGCAGCGCGCGGATGTTGCCGCGCTCGCAGTCGAACCAGTCGAGCCAGCGGGCCTGGGCCGCGCTCGGCAGTTCCGTGCGGGCGCGGTGGAGCAGCCCGGCGTACCAGGCGAAGCAGCGGCGGCGGAGCCGGTCCGCGCCGCCCAGCTCGGTGAGGCGCTCCGCGCCGTACTCGCGCAGGGTGTCGAGCATCCGGTAGCGGGCCTGGCCGCCGCGGTCGGCGCGCTGCGCGATCGACTTCTCGACCAGGCCCGTCAGGGCCCCGACGACCGCCTCGGGCGGCAGGCCGTCGCCGGCGCAGACGTTCTCGGCGGCGTCGAGGTCGAAGCCGTCGGCGAACACCGACAGGCGCGCCCACAGCAGCCGCTCCTCGGCGGAGCAGAGCTCGTGGCTCCAGTCGACCGCGGCGCGCAGCGTCTGGTGGCGCCGCACGTTCGTGCGCCTGCCCCGGACCTGGAAGAGGTGGGTGCCGAGGCGGCCGAGCACCTGGTCCAGCGAGAACGCCCGCAGCTGGACGGCGGCGAGCTCGATCGCCAGCGGGATGCCGTCGAGCCGGTCGCACAGCCGTGCGGCGGCGTCGCGGTTGCCGTGGGTGAGCGTCCAGCCCTGGACGGCCGCGGCGGCGCGCTCGGCGAACAGCCTGACGGCGTCGTATTCCGCGCCGTCCGGGAAGCCGTCCGGGAGGCCGTGCGCGAGGGCGTCCGGGAGGCTGTCGGGGAGGCCGTCCGGGAGGCGGTGCGCGGCGGGACCCGGGCGGCCCAGCGGCGTGACGGGGACGGTGTGCTCGCCCATCACGTCCAGCGCCTGCCGGCTGGTCGCGAGGACGTGCAGCCCGGCGGCGGCCTCCAGCAGCGCCTCGGTCAGGATGGCGCACTCGTCCAGCAGGTGTTCACAGGTGTCGAGGATGAGCAGGACGCGGCGGTCGGCGAGGTGCTCGGCGAGGCGGGCGGCCGCGTCGCCGTCCTGCTCGGTCACCCCGAGCGCGTCGCAGATCGCCTGCGCCAGCAGCGACGGCTCGGTGAGCCCCGAGAGGCCGACGAAGTACACCCCTTCGCCGAACGCGTCCCGCACCAGGGTCGCGGCGCGGACCGCGAGCCTGGTCTTGCCGACGCCGGCGGGCCCGATCAGCGTGATCAGCCGGTGCTCGTCGACCAGCCGCCGGAGCCGACCCAGCTCCGCGTCCCGGCCGATGAAGCTCGTGAGCTCCGCGGGAAGCCGTCCGGTCTGTCGTTCGAGCGTCGCCTGCCGCGCCACGGCCGCCTCCGAGTCAGCTCCCGCCGGAAGCCCGGCTACCACGAGACATCCTGGATTGTATTCGCATCGCCACGCAGAGCGATCATGATCGTCAGATTCTCCGCGTCATTCGGTCGGGGAGAAGGACCGTCCCGCGACCGGCCCCTCAGTCTCGGTAGCCGACTTCGGTGTATTGACCGATGCGCGACGGACACGGCCCCACCAGGATGGGCACCGGCCGCGGGGGCATGCGGTCCTTTGCTCGGAGGGACGAGGCCGTCTACGTAGGACGTACGAGAGGGCCTTTATACGGCGTGCCCCGCGCGGTCCGCCGAGCCGGCGGGCCGGGGACGAGATCGCGGGGGGACCGGCCCGCCGGAAGCGACGGGCGGAGCACGCCCCCCGGGCGGCAGGGACGGCGCGGCCGGCGGGGCGGCGCGTCCGGAAGGGAGCAGGCCCGATGGCGGCCAGAACTGACGGCACGAGCGGTGATCTCTACAGCTGGGACGTCCAGTGCCGGGACGCGAGGCGCGCCGGGCCCGGCGGCGTCAGCGCCGACCGGCAACGGGCGGTGGACGCTCTCGCCGAGGCCCTCTCCGGCGAGCGGACCGGCGCCTCGGGGGTGGTGTGGGCCGTCCGCCTCAACCTGGGCCGCGATCCCGGGTACTTCTACGACGGTCTCATCGCCAACGGCTTCCGCGACCCGCGGTCCGGCGCGGTCACCGTCGAAGCGGCCCGCTGAGGCGGTGGCGGAACCAGGCCGCGCCCACGTCCGGCGAGGACGTGGGCGCGGGCTGTTCATCGCGGGTCAGCTGGCGGGGCACTTCTTCCAGGCGAACTGGTAGACGGTCCGCACGCTTCCGTCTGCGGAGTCGAAGGACATGAAGCTGGTCTCGTCGCCGGAGGCGTTCTCCACGCGCAGTTCGGTGTTGATGTTGAAGTTGCGGGTCTCACCGCACGGCTTGAAGACGAGCTCGGCCACCGGGGTCCGGTCGGTGAACTGCCAGTTGCTGGAGTACTTGCCCTTGATGGTGTGGCTGACCGGCGTCGTCTGGGACATGCCCTGGTGGTAGTAGTTCGCGCGCTCCGTCCCGGTCGCGCCGGCCGCCAGGTGCGCGAAGCCGCGGTAGTCGGCGCTCGCGATCGCGTAGGTGAATCCCTGCGGGATGTGCACGGACAGGGCGAGCTGGCAGTTCTTGCGGAAGTCGGTGGGCTTGGAGTCGCCGCCGGCCTGCGCCATGTAGTCGCTGTAGGTGACGGTGAACGCGGTGTTGTCGCTCGAGGGGGCGACGGCGGCGGTCCCGGCGGGGCAGCCGGAGCCGTTCACCGTGAGGACCTCCATGGTGATCTTGCCGGGGGGCGGCGGGTCGTCCGACGCCGACGCCGACGGGGCCGCGGCCACGGTCAGCGCGAGTGCGGACAGGCATGCCGCCGAGGCGGTGACACCCTTGCGCATGGTCTTTCTCCTTCTGGTGGGGGTTACACGGGGTTAAAAGGAGTGATGCAGCTCGGTCCGATGCCGACGTTCCGCTCCCGGCGCTCGGCTTCCCACCGGCACGCTCAGTGCAGCGCCGGTCGCCGTCGTAAACGCCATAAGAATGGTGCGTGATCGCCTTTGATCCGCCGGCGTCCCCGGAATCGGCGGCCGACCTCCGGTCCGTCTTCCAGAGCGCGACCGCGGCGGTCCGTCGACGGTCGCGCATCGGCTACCACGACAGAACCGGTCGGGCCGTCGCACATGCGATTCCTTTTCGCTGGAATTCGATGCTCTCCGAGGCGGCAAGCAGGCGATTGCCCGGCAATTCGTTTCCATTCAAACATTCGCCGAATGAAGGCGGCGCCGGGAACCGAATGAAGCTTAACCACAACGCCCGGGAATCTCAATCATCAGTCTTTAACTTCGCTATACTTGAATAGAATAGGAGAAACGGGCGTGAACCGTTCCATGTGATCAACGCACATCGAACACGCGATGAATTTCCACCACGGAACGTTCCATTGCCCCGATGCCGTCTAACGGCCCACGAACGGCACTCGAAAGAGCCCGGGGCGAGGGGGCCGACGGCGCCTCGCACGCGGCGTCACGGCGTCCTGCCGAAGACCGCCGAGAACGATCGCCCCGCCGGGCACCCGACGGCGAAGGCACCGGCCGCGGCCAGCCGGGACGGGCTATGGCACGGACGGCGGAGCACGACCCCGCCCCGCGGGAACGTCAGCGGACGGCCAGCCCGGTGAAACGGGATCGGCTGGTCCTCGAAGAACGGCGGCGCTTCCAGTTCTCGCAGGCGTGCGTACGCCGCCATCCGCATATCAGGGGGCAGCGCCCAGAACTCCAGGTCCGACAGGTCCACACCGGCCGTCCGCGGCCGCTCCGCTTGGGGTCTTCACGCCGCCGCGAACGCGTTGTGGGTCAAGTGTCGCCGAACCCTGATCGGGAGATGCATAAAGGATTAATATAAATCTGCTATGCTTCAAGCGTGAGTCGCCAAGGTACCGCGCGCGGCGCTTCCGATGCCATCGGGTCAGCCCTCTACGGTCTGGCCACGAGGGCCGTGAGACGCCTTCCCCGCGACATGAGCCTGACGTCCGCCGCCACCTTGGCCACCCTGGACAAGACCGGCCCGCGTCGGATCACCGATCTGGCGGTGGCCGAGGGCGTCACCCAGCCGGCGATGACCGTCCTGGTCCGGGTGATGGAGGAATCCGGGCTGGTCGAGCGGAAGGGCGATCCGTCCGACAAGCGGGTCACGCTGGTCTGTCTGACCGAGGCCGGCGCGTCGTACGTCCGGACGCGGCGCCAGGCGGGCGTCGACGCGTACGCGCGGTTGATCGACGAACTCACCGGTGACGAGGTCGAGGCCTTGGCAGCAGCCCTTCCGGCCTTGCTGCGTCTGGCGGAGCTCGAAAGCCACGCCCGAGAGGAACCGGGCCGGTGACCGCGGCCCAGGATCATGACCAGCCCGTGAGTACTGCCCTGATGCGTTCCGAGGCACGTCTGCTGGTCCCCGCCCTGATATTCATCGCCCTGGTCGTGGCGGCGGTCGCCAGCCTCGGGACGCCGCTCATCACCAGCGTGGCGACCACGTTCCACGTCTCCCTCGACAGCGCGCAGTGGACGCTGACCATCGCCCTGCTCAGCGGCGCCGTCGCCACACCCGTCCTCGGCCGGCTCGGGGCCGGTCCGCACCGGCGGGTCACGATTCTCGCCACGCTGGCGATCGTCGTCGTCGGCAGCGCGCTCACCGTGCTGCCGCTGCCGTTCGCCTGGCTGCTCGTGGGCAGAGCGGCCCAAGGCGTCGGACTCGGTCTCACGGCGCTGATGATGGGCGTGGCCCGCGACCATCTTCCCGAGGAGCGCGGCGCGGCCACGATCGCCCTGATCTCAGTGGTCTCCATCATCGGAGCCGGCGTCGGCTACCCGCTGGCCGCACTGCTCGCCGAGTTCGGCGGACCGCGGGCCGCCTACGGCCTCGGCCTGCTCGTCACCGCCATCGCCTTCGTGACCGCGTGGCGCTCCATGCCCGCGGCTCCCGAAGGCCGCTCCGCTCACGTGAACGTGGCCGGCGCGCTCGTCCTGGCGGGTGGACTGCTCCTCGTCCTGTTCCTGGCCGGGGAGAGGAGCCTGTGGAGCCGACACCTCGCCGTGGCGGTGACCCTTGCCGTCGCCGCCGTACTCCTGCTGTGCGTCTGGACCGTTTCCGAACTGCGAACCAAGACGCCTCTGGTGGACGTCCGGGCGGTACGGCACCCGGCGGTCGCCGGGGCGAACATCGCCATGCTCGTCGGCGGGAGCGGCATGTACCTCCTGCTCACGCTCATCACCCGCTACGCGCAGACGCCGCACAGCGCCGGCTACGGCTTCGGACTGACCACCTTCGTGGCGGGGCTGGTCCTCATCCCGTTCTCCGTGCTGGGGTTCGTCGCCGGCAAGCTCACGCCGCGGGTCCGCGAACGGATCGACGGGCCCCTGCTCCTGGCCGGCAGCGCCGCCATCGTCGGCGGCGGGTTCGTCCTGTTCGCGGCGGCCCGGTCCAACCTGGCCGAACTGCTCGCGGCCATGGGCGTGCTGGGCTTCGGAGTCGGCAGCTTCTCGGCCGCCATGCCCGGCGTCATCCTGGCCGTCACGCCCAAGAGCGAGACGTCGAGCGCCATGAGCTTCAACTACGTCGTCCGCAGCGTCGGGTACTCCCTGGGCAGCGCCATCGGTGGTCTGGTCCTGGCCGCCGGCACCACCGCCGGCCGCCTCTTCCCGAAGGACGGCGCCTACACCACCGCGGCGCTGGTCGGCGTCGCCGCGATGGCGATCACGACGATGACCAGCCTCGCCCTCGCCCTTGCCCGCCGACGCTCACCCGAGACCAATCCGATCACAGCCCCAGCCGGTTGATCGAACCGTCCGACTGGGTCAGCGCCTACCGCACCATTGCGGACACCGAGAAGCTGGCTGCCTACAACAAGCTGGCCGGTCCAGTCGTCGAGGCCGCGGGGGGGCGGCTGCTCGCCCGCGGCAGCCGGGGCGTCGCACACGACGCCCCGGAATCGCCGAGCGCACCGTCCTGGTCGAGTTCGACAGCTTCGAACAGGCGGTCGCCGCACACGCGAGTGCGGCTTACCAGGAGGCGCTGGCCGCACTTGCCGACGGCGTCGAGTGCGACTTCCGCATCATCGAAAGCCTCGACTGACGATCGATGCTGCGTCGGCGACGAACACGAAGCCGACTGCGGGGATCACCCCGGCTCGTCAGCGCGCCGCACCGTCGCGAACAGGGTCAGGCCAGCGGCATCGGCGGTGACGTCCAGTCCAGCGACGGTTCCCGGCGGCGCGGCGGCATGGACATCGGCCTCGATGTCGGCGCAGGTGCGTTCGACGAGATACCAGCGGCCGATGTGGGTCATCAGGGCGGCGTAGGGACTCGGGGTCGCGATGCCGGAGAAGTAGAACGTGCTTCCGGGGCGGCACAGCCGGGACAGAGTGGTACGGATCAGGGCTCGAGCGGAGCGTTCTTCGAGGTAGTCGAAGAGGCCTCCGGCCAGGAACAGGTCAAAGGGGCCGCGGTCGGCGGCCAAGTGGGCGACGGTGCGCAGGATATTGCCGGGGGCCGCGGCGGTCTGGGCGCAGGTCACGGGCGGCAGGCGTGCGAGGGCGTCGGGGTCGACGTCGTTGAGGACCAGGCGGTCGGCGAGGTGCAGGAGAGCCGGGTCGACTCGGCGCAGGTCGGCGGCGCCTCCGGACGCCATCAGCAGGAAGCGGCGGCCGGTGACGCGCGCTCAGGCCCGTGGTCAAGGAGGTGGCCCCTTTCGCCCTGGGCTTGTGCTGACCGGCCGGTTAGGCGGCGGCGTCTCTGGTCTGGTCTGCCCGGCGGTTGCTGGTGACGGTGACGCCCGTCACCTGTTTGGTCTTCTCCTGGGTCTTGCCGCTATGGGCGCCGGTCTTGTGGTCGATAGGGCTGTAGTGCGGGTAGCGGGAGGGTCAGGCCGGTCTTGATGGTGTCGAAGGCGACCAGGGTCTCGTAGCGCCTGACGTTGTCGTCGGCCTTGAACAGGCGGTCGCCGAGCCGGCTGCAGTCGCGCATGCTCCGCGCGGCTAGGACGACGACGTAGTCCCATGGTCCCGCGACCCGGTAGCACTGCTGGACCTGCGGGTCCGAGCGCATCCGGTCGGAGAAGGTCCGGTGGTGCTCGAAGGATTCCTGGGCCAGGGTGACCAGGACCGTGGCCAGGACGGTGGGCCCGAATCGGTGCGGGTCGAGGACGGCGACCTGCCTGGCGATGAGGCCGTCCTTGCGGTAGCGGGCGATCCGCCGCTGGACGGCGCTGGGTGAGAGCCCGACCTGTTCGCCGAGGTCGTGCAGGGTGCGTCCGGCATCGTGCTGGAGGAGGTCCAGCAGCAGGCCGTCGATCTCGTCCAGACGGAGTGGCGGCGGTTCGGGCATGCAAGATTATTGCGCTGCGGCGCGAGAATTCTCAATCGCTTCGATCGGGAGTTCGATTAACGTCGTCCAGGTCCGGAAGCCACGAGGAAAGGCGGCGCGCATGGATCTGGACGTGGCGCGGATCGAGAAGGCCCTACAGGTGATCGATCCGGTGTTCCTCAACACCCCGCAGTACCTCGACGAGCAGCTGTGCCAGGCCTTGGGCGGCCGCGCGGTGACGGTGAAGCTGGAGACGGCCAATCCGGTGCGCAGCTTCAAGGGCCGGGGCGCCGATCTGATGCTGAGCACGCTCGCCCCCGGCACTCCGGTGGTGTGCGCCAGCTCGGGCAACTTCGGGCAGGCCGTCGCCTACGCGGGACGGGCCCGCAGGATACCGGTCGAGGTTTTCGTGCCCGTGACGGTCAATCCCGCCAAGCGGGAGCGGATGGAGACCTTCGGCGCCCGGGTCATCGCGGCCGGGCCGGACGGCTCGTCAGCACGGAAGGCCGCGGCCGCCCATGCCGAACGCCATCCTGACCGCGTCTACCTGCAGGACGGTCTCCAGGCGGCGATCGCCGAAGGCGCCGGGACGATCGGAGTCGAGCTGACCCGCGGCGCACCGGGCGGCGCGGGCGGTCCGGGTTTCGACGCCGTCGTGCTCCCGGTCGGCGATGGCGCGCTGATCAACGGCGTAGCGCGCTGGATGAAGGAGCACGCTCCCGGCACCCGGATCGTGGGGGTCAACGCCGAGGGCGCCCCCTCGATGCTGGAAAGCCTGCGCGCCGGCCGCGCGGTCCGCATCGAACGCGCCCGCACCTTCGCCGACGGCATCGCGGTGCGCACCCCGCCGGAGGCCTCGGTGCGGCGGGCCCGCGCCCTGGTGGACGAGATCGTCCTGGTCACCGACGAGGCCATCGCCGCCGCCATGGAGCTGGCGGCGCGCACCCTCGGGATCGTCCTGGAACCGGCGGGGGCGGCGGGCCTGGCGGCGATCGCCGAGGGCGCGGTCCCCGGCGACCGATTGGCAACAGTGCTGACCGGCGCCAATCCGCGTCCCGAACAGGCGCGGCTGAGGGTGAGCAAGCAGGAGTCGCGCTGATGAGCTGCGACGTGGAAGACAGGAGAAGGTTCATGTCTGTATCAGTGCTCGACATGTCGATGTCGCTCGACGGGTACGTCGCGGGGCCGAACGACAAACCGGGCAACCCCGGTGGCGACGGCTTCGTCCGGCTCCACGAATGGGGCCTCACGGCGGATGGGGAGTTCCGCCGGTCCGGTCCGGCCGGGGAGGTGCTCGGCGACATGGCGGCGGCCGGTGCGGTCCTGGCGGGACGGCGCACCGCGGAGCAGGTCGATCACTGGGGCGGTGATCACAACGGTCAGGGCATCCCGATCTTCGTGGCCAGTCATCGGCCACCCGGCCCGTCCGTCGCGAACTATCCGCTGGTGACCTACGTGACCGACGGGATCGAGAACGCGATGGCCCGGGCCAAGGCCGCCGCCGGGGACCGGCACGTGCACGTGATCGGCGCCTACACGGCGCAGCGGGCGATCGAGGCCGGGTTGCTGGACGAGGTGCAGGTCCATCTGGTCCCGGTGCTGTTCGGCGGTGGCCGGCGGTTGTTCGACGTGCTGTCGTCGCGCGTGGAGCTGGACATCGTCCGGGTGATCGACACACCGGAGGCCACCCATATCCGCTACCGCATCCGCCGCTGAGCCGGTCGGTGACGCCGGGCCGGGCGGGGAAGGGCTCCCAGCCCGGCAGCCCTCTGGCCGTCGCACTCCTATGGACGAGACCGCGGCGCGGTGAGACCGGCTCCGGCGGACTCCGCGTGTGACGGGCGGACACCGACCATCCCGGCGACACGAGCCACGGCTCCCCCTCCCCGAACACGCGGCGGGATTCGGTGCGGGGGGCCGCGGGGCCGCGAAACGGATTCGCCCAATACCAACTCAACGTCACCGACCAAGACCGACCCGGGGCACGACCACCACGCGCCATGGAGGTAGACGCAGTGAAACGCATCGGCATCATCGGAGTGGGCGAGCTCGGCCGGGCCATCGTGACGGGCCTGTGCGACGGGGGCGACAGGTCGCCGGAGGTGTTCCTCTCCCCTCGAGGAGCAGGCACGGTCGCGGAGCTGTCCGAGCGCTTCGAGGGCGTGCGGGTGTGCGTCGACAATCAGGAGGTGGTGGACCGCTCCGAGGTGGTGATCATCGCCGTGCGCCGCGAGGACAGGCACGAAGCACTCGCTGGCCTGAGGGTGGACGGCGACAAGCTGGTGGTCAACGTGATGGCCGGCGTCGGCAACGACGACCTGCGCCGGACACTGGCCACCGACGTCCCTCTGGTACGGGCCATTCCCCTGCCCGCCGTACGCGAACGCCGCTCCGTCACGGTGACGTACCCCTCGCACCCGACGGCGAACTCCCTCTTCGAGTACTTGGGCGGGGTGCTCCCGGTCGCGGACGAGGCGGCCTTCAACGTCTTCTCCGCGCTGACGGGAACGCTGACCACCCACTACTTCTATCTCGCCAAGCTCACGTCGTGGGCGGCCGGCCACGGCATCGCCACCGACGACGCGGACAGCTACGTTCGCAGCCTCTTCCAGGGCGTCGGCCGCGCCCTGAGCGATGAGACCCGCTCTTTGCACCAGCTCGCGGCCGACCACGAGACCCCGAACGGAAGCAACGAACGCATCCGCACCACGTGGTTCACCCCGGCCAACTCCGAAGCCCTCAACCAGGCCCTCGATGACCTCCTCACCAGCCTTGAGGGACAACGGGACAACGATCAGCGGTAATAGCAGCCCACTCCCCCGATGCTGCTCGGCCTATTGCCGGGTGAGATCGGCATGCAGGACGACCCAGCCGGCGCGACCGTTCGGCGAACGCCGCGGAGAACAGATCGATGCGCGCGGGGTCGGCTTGCGCCCAGCAGGGGAACTGCGCAGCCAGCGGTTTCGGCCGGGTTTGCCGCCCCTGAGGAGCCACGCGATCAGCAGGCCGAGCGACGGCGGCCGCGGTCGGACGGGGGTTCCGCCTGCGGCGGCTTCCGCGGGGGCTACGGCCTCCTAGGGGCGCCCATCGCGGCGCGCTGCGCTTCGCGGACCTGTTTCGAGTACGGGACCGGGCCGACGGTCGCGCGGATCTGCACCTGCTCGTGCCGTTCGACGTGCGGTTTCCGGGAGCCGCCGTTCGGTTCGCCCCAGGTGAGGACGACCTCCGTACCGGGAACGGCGTGCTCCTCGTCAAGCATGGCCAGGGAAAGGGCCACACCCTCGTTGATGTTGTATCCGCAGTGGCAGGAAAGGCCGACCATGCGGCCGTCCTTTCCGCGGACCTCGTCGAAATGCGGGAACCCGTAGAAGGCGACCGGGAACTCGATCGACTTGTACCTGGGGCCGGATCCGAACTGGGAGCCCATCACGCGAAGGACGTCCTCCTCGTTCCAGGCGAGGGTCACCCTCCTGCGGTGCGGTCCGCCGGCCATGCTCTCCAGCGCCGGACGGCCGATGAAGTCGTGGTCGAACTTCAGGAAGCGGTCGTATCCCAGGTTCCAGGGCGTGACGTAGTAGTCCTCGATGTCGGACGAATAGAAGCTGCCGCCGAGTTGCGTGTTCCCCTCCCAGCTCTCCGCGGGAAGCCATTCCCTGAACCCGCGCAGCTCCTCCCCCGTGAAAATGCCGGGGAGCGGGTAGGCGATCCATCCGCTCTCGAAGATCGTGCTGAAGTACGAGCGGGTGCCGCCCTGCACCATCCCGTGTTTCTCCCCCGCGGCCAGGATGGCTGACCGGACGGTGTCGAGCTCGTCATAGGGGCCCGACAATTCCACGCCTTGATGGCCGGCCATGCCGTGCCGCAGCACCAGGACCTGGACGCCGGAGATCGTCACCCGCGCGGTCCTGAAGAACGGGATCTCCGGCATCGTCCCCGCCGTGACCTCGTCGAAGATCTTCCCCGCGTTCGGGCCGTCCAACTGGAAGCGGTAGCGGACCCGCCGTCCCCTCGGGTTGTACGGGGTCGGCGCGTCGCGCTCGATGGAGACGTCGAAACCTCCCGTCACCGCCTGGTATTCGACCCAGTTCAGCACGCTCATTCCGCTGACGAGCTCGAAGTCGTTCTCGCCGAGGCAGTAGGCGATGCAGTCCCCGATGACGTGCCCGCGGGGCGTGCACACGACGAGCTGCTTGGCCCGGTCGGGGGTGAAGTTCGCGAAGCCGTTGATGCCGACGCGGGTCAGGAGGCGCAGCGCGTCGGGGCCTTTGAGGAAGAGCTCGGGCATGTGGTGCGACTGGTCGAACAGGATCGCGGTCTCCCGCCAGGCCCGCTGCTCGTCCCGCCAGTTGGTGAAGTCCGGGGGGATGAACGCGGCGGTGAGGCTGGTCCGCGCGCGGAAATGCGGGGCGATGGTCTCGTTGTAGAAGTGGTCGACCAGATCGGGGGTCTCGTCGACCAGGTCCTGGAGAGACTTTCCGTTTCCCGTTCCCATTCGGGCTCCTGTTCTCGGTATCGCTGCCGGCGGCCGCCGCCGGTCAGAAGACGATCGTCCGGTTCCCGTGCCGGATCACGCGGTCCTGGAGATGCCACAGCACGGCCCGGGCCAGCACCTGGCGCTCGATGTCCGCGCCGCGCCTCGTCAGTTCGGCGACCGTGTCGGAGTGCGACACGCGGATCACGTCCTGCTCGATGATCGGTCCCTCGTCGAGGTCCTCGGTGACGTAGTGCGCGGTCGCGCCGACGAGCTTGACGCCGCGCTCCTTGGCCTTCTGGTACGGGCCGGCGCCGATGAACGCCGGGAGGAAGGAATGGTGGATGTTGATGATCGGCACCCCGACCTCGTCGATGAACGACCCGGTGAGGATCTGCATGTACCGGGCGAGGACGATCAGGTCGGCATTGCCGGCGACCAGCTTGACGATCTCCGCCTCGGCGGCCGACTTGTCCCGTCCCCGGGCCGGCACGTGGAAGAACGGGATGCCGAAGAAGCGCACGTCGTCGGCGACGTCGGAATGGTTGGAGATCACCATCGGGACGGTCATCGGCAGTTCGCCGCGCCGCTGCCGCCACAGCAGGTCGAGCAGGCAGTGGTCCGATCTGGAGGCGAGGACGGCGACCCGCGGCGGGACGGAGAGGTCCCGGAGCCGCCAGTGGAGCCCGAGTTCCTCGCCGACGGTGGCGGCGAGGTCCTTCTCCAGCGCCGGAATGGTCGCGGCGAGGTCCGCGAGGTGCACGACGGTCCGCTGGAAGAACGCGCCGCCCTCCGGGTCGTCGCTGTGCTGGTCCAGCGCGACGATGTTCGCGCCGTGCCGGGCGAGCACTCCGGCGACGGCGGCGACGATTCCGGGTTTGTCGTCGCCGTACACCATGAGGCTCGCGCGGTCCTGCTGAACTGTGCTCATCGCGTCACCATCGATTCGTCGTCCCGCACCCATTCGGCCGTCACGCGGATGCCGCCGAAGGTGTAGAAATGCAGAGCGACATCTCCGTGCCGGACGGGGTCGATCTGTTCTTGCAGCCTTTTGATGAAGCGGCCGGGCCCGGCGGTGCCGAGCAGGTTCGTCAACGAGAACCCGTATTTCTGGACGATCCCCGCGGACGACTGCACGCCGAACCGGCGCGCGTACCGCAGGAGCCGCTTCACGCCGGCGGGTCCCGGCACGCCGATCCGGACGGGCGCCTCGACGCCGCGGCGCCGGAGCTCGTCCAGCCAGGCCACGGCGGGCGCCGGGTCGAAACCGAACTGCGTGATCACGGTCGCGCCGAGCGACTGCCGGTGAAGGGCGGCGCGCTTGTCCTCCAGCGCGCGCCACAGTGTGGGCGTGTCGATGTGCGGGTGCCCCTCCGGGTAGCCGGCGACGCTGACGTGCCGGACGCCGGACCGCGCCAGCGCGCCCGACCGGATGACCGCCAGCGCGTCCGCGTACGGGCCGGCGGGCTCGGCGAGGTCGCCGCCGACGACGCAGATCTCCTCGGCCGCCCCCGCTTCGGCGAGCGCGGCGAGGTACTCCGCCAGCTCCGACTCCGAGCGCAGGCGCCGGGCGGAGATGTGCGGAACGGGGCGAAGCCCGCGCTCGCGCACGGCCCGCGCCGCCGACACCCGTGTCGCGAGGTCTTCGCCGGCGAGGAATGTCACGTTGACCCGTGTCCCCGGCGGAATGAGCCCGGCCGCGTCCGCCAATGCCCCGGCGTCCTTGCCCGTCATTTCCAGCGAGAAGCCGTCCGCCAAGGCCGTCCGGCGTCCGCTTCTCTCGGATTCGATGCTGTCGAGCTCCACCGTCCACAACCTCCTGAAAGCGGCTCGGCTCGACGCTAGGACGGCGCGGTTTCCCCGAACGCGAGATTCGGTATCGCAGAATCGCCGCCCGCCGCCCGCATCGGGCGCCTACTTTCGTCATGGGCCGGCTCTTTCGCGGCGCCGGGCCGGTGCGCGGCGCCGTCCGCGCCCAGGGTCGTGACCAGCGACGATGTTGACCGCGCCGCCGGTGGCTCGGTAAGTTTCCAGATACTTATCTCGTGACTTATCCGGTCGAGGGCCGGCCGCACGTAGGAGGATCGGGATGTCCTCTTCGGAGAGAATGCCTCCGGCATACCCCACGAACGCGCTCGACCGCGGCCTCCGGCTCATCCAGCTCGTCCGCGACGAGGGCCGCGTCCGGGTCACGGACGCCGCGGAGGAACTGGGCGTGGCGGCGTCCAGCGCGCATCGGCTGCTCCAGACCCTGGTGTACCGCGACTTCCTCGTCCAGGACGAGACCCACGCCTACGTTCCCGGGCCGGCCATGTCGGCCGGGGCGGCGCGCATCGCGTGGAGCCGCGGCCTCCGCCGGACCGCGGCGCCCCACATGAGCCGCCTCGGCGAGCTGGTGGGGAACTCGACGAACCTCGCGATCCGGGTCGGGAGCGAGGTCCGCGTGCTGGCGAGCGCCACCGTGCCCGGCAGCACCTACGACTGGCGCGGGTCGGTCCTGCCCGCCCACCGGACCGCCAGCGGCAAGGCGATGCTGTCGCTGCTGCCCGACCCCGACCTGGAGGGCATGTACCTCGCCGAGGGCGTGGACACCGCCGTCCCGGTCGCGGAGTTCGACCGGCTCATGGACGGGATCGGCTGGGTCAGGCGCACCGGCTGGTCGGTCTCCAAGGGCGAGTGCGAGCGGACCGTCACCGCGATCGGCATCCCGATCCGGAGCCGGTCGGGCGCGCCGCTCGGCGCGATGACCATCACCACGCACGGCCCGTCGAGCCTGGTGGGGCCGGGTCTCGACCGGACCGTCCGGTACATGCGGCAGGCGTGCGCCCGGATCGAGGCGGAGATCGAAGGAGACCTGGAGGCACCCGTGCCCGGGGAGGCCGTCGCCGCCACGGCATGACGACGGCGGGCGGGCCGGTTCGGTCCGGCCCGCCCGCCGTGAAACGCGGTCAGGAGCCGGAGGATCCGGCCTTCCGGACGGGCAGGCTCATGGCCCCGAGGCCGCTGATCGCGACGTCGATGACGTCGCCCGCCTCGATCGGCCCCACCCCGGGCGGCGCACCCGTCATGATCACGTCGCCCGGCTCCAGCCGCATCAGCCGGGACGCGTGCGCGATGATGCGCGCGACCGGCGTGATCATGTCGGCGGTGCTGACCTTCTGCCGCACCGCCGTGCCGATGCGGAGCTCGATGTCGAACGCGTCCGGGGCCCCGGCCTCGTCCGCCGTCGTCAGCCACGGCCCCAGCGGGGTGAACGTCTCGTAGCTCTTGCGGCGGGAGCGGTCGCCGGTGCCGCGCTCGGTCAGGTCGAGGCCGATGAGGTAGCCGAGCACGTGGGACAGCGCCGTCTCCTCCGGGATGTCCTTGCCGCCGCGGCCGATCACGAGGGACAGCTCGCTCTCGTGGTGGATCTCGCGTCCGGCGGCCAGCGGCGCCGCGGGCAGCAGCACCGGGTCGTCCGGGCCGCTGATCGAGCTCGGCGCCTTGAGGAAGACGTCGAAGTCGAGCAGCCACGCGCCCGTCCCGCCGGTCTCGCGCGGCATGACGGACTCGCGCATCTCGGCGACGTGCGCGGCGTAGTTGGACGCGCACGCGACGATCTTGCCGGGGTTGAGGACCGGGGCGCGGAGCCGCACCTCATGGAGCGGCCGCGCCGTTCCGCCGCGCGCCGCGGCGGCCAGGCGCGGCCCGGTCTCCGCGAAGTCGCGGCACAGCCGGACCCACCAGCCCGCCCCGAACGGCTCACCTGAATGGGGCTCCGGGAGCGCGTCCGTGACGTCGGTGATCGAGGCGTGGTCGGGGTCGACGGCGCCGAGCCGCCAGTCGTCGAAGATCGCAAGTCGCATGGTCTCGCTCCGTTCGGGCGGGCCGGGCCGTCCGGGCACCGGCCGGGGGTCAGGCGGACGTGTACCGGTCGAGGGCGCCCTGGTCCCAGAGGAGGCCGTGCCCCGGCCGGTCCGGCGGGACGGCGACGCCGCCGGACACGGTGAGCGTCTCGGCCAGCAGGTCGTCCAGCAGCGGGAAGTGCTCGATGTACGTCGCCGGCTTGGCCGCCGCCGCGAGCTGGATGTGAAGCTCCGGCAGGAAGTGCGGCGTGACCGGGATGCTCGCCGCCTCGGCGAGGGTCGCGATCCGCAGCCACTCGCTCACCCCGCCGGTGAGCGGCGCGTCCGGCATGAGGATCGCGGCGGCTCCCCGGTCGAGGTACTGCTTGAACTCGAACCGCCCCTGCAGGTGCTCCCCCACGGCGATCGGCACCGGGGACCGCGCGGCGAGCAGCGCGTGGCCTTCGACGTCGCCGGACGGCAGCGGCTCCTCCAGCCAGGCCACGTCGAGCTCGTCCAGCCGGTGGGCGAGCCGCTGCGCGTCGGCGAGGTCGAGACGCTCGTTGCAGTCGACCATGAGCCGGACGTCCGGGCCGACCGCGTCCCGCACCGCCGCGACGCGCCGCACGTCCCGCTCGATGCCGAGGGCGCCGGCCCGCAGCTTGACCGCGCGGTACCCCTCCTCGACGTAGGCGAGCGCGCCCGCGACGAGTTCGCCGTCGCTCATCCGGTGGGTGGCGCGGCCGCTCCCGTACACCGGGACGCTGTCGCGCTGCGCGCCGAGCAGCCGGAAGAGGGGCAGCCCGGCCGTCTGGGCGCGCAGGTCCCAGACGGCGATGTCCAGCGCGGACAGCGCGGGCAGCGCGACGCCGCGCCCGACCCGGTGGGTGGCCGCCCACAGCTCGTGCCAGACGCGGTCCCAGTCCAGCGGGTCGAGGCCGGTGAGGCGCGGGCCGAACGTCGTGTCGACGATCGCCCTGGCCCCCTCCACCCCTCCGGTCAGCGCGTAGGTGAATCCGGTGCCCGTCCGGCCGTCGACGTCGCGGACGGTCACGTGGAGGACCTGCAGGCTCGTGGCCCCTGATCCGCCCCGCGCCGCGCCGAAGGGGACGATGACCAGCCTGGTGGCGACGTTGTCTATCTTCATTGGTCCTGTTCCGGTGCGGGCAGTGCGAGGTACAGCCAGCCGTCCCTGACGTCGGTGGGGTACACCGCGACCGACTGGCCCCGGCGGTCCGTCCGGGCCCCGGTCGCGAGGTCGTACCGCCAGGCGTGCAGCGGGCAGGCGACCTCGCCGCCGGCGACCTCTCCCTCGTTGAGCTCGCCGGCCATGTGCGGGCAGTGGCCGGCGAGGGCGTGATAGCCGTCCTCGGTGTGGAAGACGGCTATCCGCTCGCCGTCGACGTCGACGGCGACCGCCTCGCCGCGGGGCAGCGCGCCAGCGGGCGCGAGCCGCACCCACTCCGCGGCCCGCGCCCTGCCGGTCGCGGTCACTCGCCTTCCCGCAGGTAGTACGCGAGGTACTCGTGCGTGCGGGCCCAGGCCGTGGTCGCCGCGACGGGACGGTAGACCTCCGGCCGGAAGTCCTCGTGGAAGGCGTGCCCGGCGCCCGGATAGGTGTAGATCTCGGCCGGCATGCCGCGCAGCCGGTCGGCGAGCTCGCGGGCGTCGGCGACGGGCACGAGGTGGTCGGCCTCGCCGAAGTGGCCGAGGAACGGGCAGCCGGCCTTCTCGGCGGCGTCGATCGGGGACACCGGCTTGGTGTCGCTGAGCTCGCCGTACCTGAGCATGCCGTAGAACGTCACGGCGCAGCTCAGGCCGGGGACGCGGGACGCGGCGAGCAGCGCGTACGTGCCGCCGAGGCAGAATCCGAGCGCGCCGACGCGGGTGACGCCGGGCTGCTCCTTCAGCCACGCCACGGCGGCCGCCATGTCACCCAGCACGGTCTCGTCGGCCAGCGCGCCGACCGCCGCCATGATCTTCTCGGGGCTGCTCAAGTCCGGGGCCCGGCCGCCTTCGCGGGCGTAGTAGTCGAGCACCGCGACGGCATACCCCGCGTCGGCGAGCCGCCCGGCCTGCCGCAGAACGTAGTCGTTCACGCCCGCGATGGCCGTGGTCAGCACGACCGCGGGCCGCTCCGCGCCGCCCGGGTCGGCCACGACTCCGCCTGCTCCGTCGGCGTTGAACCGCACTTCGGTGAACCGCTCGTGTCGCATCGGCTCAGCCCTCGCCGCCCATGTCCCGGGTGACGCTCCAGGACGGGCTGGCGCCCGTCACCATGTGCCGGATGTTCTCCTGGCCGAGCGGCTCCTCCCAGAAGAGCGTCCGGCTCACCGCCATCATGGGCATGTCCTGGACGACGTACATCAGCGTGTCCTCGTCCCCCTCGGCGTAGTGCGCGTGGTACGCCCACGACGGGCAGGCGAGGGTGTCGCCCTTCTCCCAGTGGAACTTCGTCCACGTGGACCCGGCCTCCTGGACGGCGGTGTATCCGCGGCCCTGCAGGATGTGGTAGATCGCGACGGAGTTGTGCCGGTGCGGGGGCACCTCCTCGCCCGGGTGGATGAGCTGCCAGCCGATGAAGATGAACGGGGACGCGCCGACGAGCTCGCCGGTGTCGCCGTTGACCGTCGTGCAGAAGCGCCGCTCCGCCTCCCGCAGCGGCTCTTCGGCGAGCCGGTCGAGCGTCGCCTTCACGTCGGAGAACTTCCAGAACGCGGGCCGGGTGTCCTGCTTGCGGACGACCTTGAAGTAGTCGTCGGCGTCCAGCACCTTCGCCGTCTCGTTGCTCTCCCGGACCGAGCGCATCTCCGGCAGGAGCTCGCGGTACTCCTCGATGCTGATCGCCCTGCCGGACTTCCCGCCCGCGCCATTGCCCTGTGCGGCCATCGTCTCACCTCGTAGCTCGGCCTGATTCACTCACTGCTTAGGTAAGTGCTTAGCTAAAATAAGGCCACGCGGGTCCCCCGCCTGTCAAGACCCGCGCGACGAGCGACCGGGGCGGGTCGCGGGCGGAGCGGGGACGGGACGCCGGCGAGGTATGCTCGCCCGGTAAACACGCGGTGACCACGCAAGGGGATCGGTGTCACTACGCCACGCTGCTCTCGCCCTCCTGGCCGCTCAGCCGATGACCGGCTACGAACTCGTCCGGTACTTCGACGACACGGTCGGCCTGATGTGGGCCGCGTCGGACAGCCAGATCTACCCTGAGCTGCGGCGGATGGAGGCCGACGGGCTGATCCGCGCGGAGACGATCCCGCGCGGCGAGCGGGCCGAGAAGCGCCTCTACAAGATCACTCCGCGCGGCCGGGCGCGGCTGCGCGCCTGGACCGGGGAGTCGCTGCCCTACCCGCCGGAGCGCAACGTCCACCGGCTCCAGATCACCTACGGCGAGTTCACCAGCCTCGAGAACGTCCGCAAGAACCTCAACGAGCATCTCGACTACTACACCTGGCGGCGGAACCAGTGGGTGAAGCTGCTGGAGACCATCCGGTCGGAGCAGTTCCCGCTGATGCGCGTGCGGCTCGACAAGAGCCGTCCCGAACTGCGCCGCCGCATCATCGCCTTCAAGGCGCTCGCGCTCGAAGGCCAGGTCGCCCACGCCGACGCCGAGATCGCGTGGGCCCGCCGCGGCCTCCAGATGATCGACGACCTGGACCGCGCCGAGCCCGCCGGCGCCGGGCCCCGCGACGACGCCTGACCCGGCACCTCCTCAAACGACACCGCCTCAACTGACGCCTCGAACGGAGTTCAACGGCGGGTGCCGCGCTGCGCGCGATCTTCCCCGAACGCCGGACCTCGATCACCCTGCCGAGCCGCGATGCCACGCCGGGCATTGACAAATTCAGCAGCCGCTTATTTTATGAGCCGCATGAGCACTGAGGGCAGGCGGCGGGGACGGCCGCGCAAGGGCGAGGAGCAGGACACGCGGCGGCTGCTGCTCGACGCGGCGCTGGACCTGTTCGCCCGGCAGGGGTACGCGACCACGACCGTGCGGCAGATCGCCAAGCTCGCCGGGGTCCACGACAGCGCGATCTACTTCCATTTCGAGAACAAGGACGCCATGTACGCGGCCCTGTTCGACGAGATGGGCCCACCCTCCCTCGAGGCGCTCTGCCCGGACCTGGACGCGATCGCGGCCACGCCCCCCGACGAGGCCGTCCGCGCGCTGGTCGAGCGACTCCTGCGGGTGTGGCTCAGCCCGCGCGGACGGCTCTACGCCGGCGTCGTCCTCCGGGACGGCGCCGGCCGGGAGGGCGCCCGCGGGCTCGCCGAGGCCATCGACGCGGCGCGGCACCGGCTGGCCGGCCCGTTCAAAGCGTGGCAGGCCGCCGGCCTGATGCGCGCCGACCAGCCCGCCGAGCAGCTGGTGTGGGAACTCATGGCCCCGCTCGACGTCATCTGGTTCCTCCGCCTGCGTCCCGACGCGTCCGACGACGATCTCGCGGCCGCCGAACGCCAGGTCGAGGCGCACCTGGACTACTTCCTCGCCTGTACCACCACCAAGGAGGAACGCCCGTGACCGTTCACGACACCCAGGTACTGGTAGTGGGGGCAGGGCCCACCGGATTGACCGCGGCGCTGGAACTGCGCCGGCAGGGCGTCGAATGCATCCTGATCGACCAGCGGACCGAGCCGGCGCGGTACTCGCGTGCTCTCGTCCTTCAGGCGCGGTCCATGGAACTGCTCGACATGCACGGGCTCACCGAGGGGATGGTGCGCGACGGGTACCTGGCCCCGGGGTTCAACTTCGGCGCGGACGACCGCACGCCGATCACCGTGGAGATGTACCACACCGGCAGCCGCTTCCCGTTCATGCTGACCCTGTCGCAGGAGGAGATGGAGCGGGTCCTCACCGCGCACCTCGAACGGACGGGCGGCGGGATCCGCCGCGGGCTCAAGCTCATGCGCGCCGAGAAGCGGCCCGACGCGGTGGTCGCCGAGGTGACCGACGCCTCCGGCGCGCACAGCACGCTGAGCGCCCGGTATCTGATCGACTGCAGCGGGACCCACAGCGTCCTCAGCGGCGACTACGGGACGACCGAGCGGAGCAAGCTGTTCGGCGGGTCCGCGCTCATCGCGGACGTGCTGGTCGAGGGCGACCTGCCGCGCGGGTTCGTCAGCCTCCACACCAACGAGCGCGGCGGCCTGGCGCTGCTGCCGTTCCAGAACGAGTACGTCCGGGTCATCGCCTTCGACATGGGCAAGATGAACGTCCCCCACACGACGCCCCTCGACCTGGCGGACGTCCAGGAGACGGTGGACGCGATCGTCCCCTACCCGCTCCGCCTCAGCGAGCCGCAGTGGATCACCAGGTTCCACTCGCAGCACCGGCTGCTGGAGACCTACCGCGCGGATCGGATCTTCTTCGCCGGCGACGCGGCCCACATCTTCATCCCGGTGGCCGCCCAGGGCATGAACACCGGCATCCAGGACGCCTTCAACATCGCCTGGAAGCTGGCCTACGTGTGCCAGGGCCGGGCGCCGGAGTCGCTTCTCGACAGCTACCACGGCGAGCGCCACCCCGTCGGCGCGCAGACCCGCAGGATCTCGGACAGGCTCTTCCGGATCTTCATCAGCCAGGCGCGGTCGGCGGCGTACCGGAAGGTCAGCAGCCGGGTGCTGTCCACGATCTTCTCCACGAGCCACGTGCAGAACCGGATGAGCGGCCGCGTCACCCAGACCGGGGTGAACTACCGGCACGCGGCGCTGTCGAAGACGCAGCGCTTCGGCGGCGTGCGGAGGGCGGTCCTCAACGCCGGGGACCGGGTCCCCGACCTCGACCTCGCCGACGCGGGCGGGCCCGGCGTCCACCTCTACAGCCTCATGCGCTCGCCCGGCTACACGCTGGTCGGCTACGCCTCGTCCTACACCGCCGAGGCGAAGAGGGTCGCGATGGTCGCCGAGCTGGCCGCGCTGAAGCACCGCCACGCCGGGGCGCTGCAGTGCCTGATGGTGCTCGGCGAGGGGCTGCCGGAGACGGGCGACGTCCCGACGCTCCTGGACGCCAGGCGCGAGCTGCTCCACAAGCTCGGCGCGAGGCCGGGCGACCTCTTCCTGATCCGGCCCGACGGCTACCTCGCGTTCCGCACCAACGCCCCGGACGACCTGGACGGGCTCCTCGCCCCCTGGCTGACCCCGGCGTCCGTCGAGGCGCTGACCGCCTGACGGCGCTGACCGCCTGACGGCGATGAGCCGCCGGCGCGCGCGGCCGGCCCCCGTAGGGCCGCGAGCGCCGGCTCTCAGGGCGCGTAGATCCAGAAGTCGCCGATCAGGGCGGCGCCGGGCGCCGGGAGCGGTCCGGGGACCTGGAGGCACCAGAACGGGTGCGGCTCGTCCCCGTACCGCGCGGCCCAGGCGGCGGCGACCCCGGGGAAGTCGCGGACGTCGGTCACGAAGTACTGCGCGCGGACGGCGTTCGCCATGGACGTGCCCGCCGCCGCGCACAGCGCGTCGGCATGGTCGTAGATCGCGGCGGCCTGGACGTGCCCCGCGTGCGCGAGGCCGTCCAGGGCCTGCGACGTTCCCGCGCCGGCTACGGCGCCGTCCGCCGCCACCCCGAGCAGCCCCGAGGGGAAGAGGAAGTCGCCCGCCCGCACGCACGGGCCGAAGGCGGCGCCGCGCGGCAGCCCGGCGTCGACGACCGACTTCCGCCGCGCCGCCCCGTCCCGCAGCGCGACGAGGTTGATCTCGACGCGTCCTCCGGCGATCCGGAACCCGGCGGCCGGGACGACGGTGAGGGCGCACGGGACGCCGCCGAGGTGCTCGGACCAGACCTCGAGGAACTCCGGCAGATCATCGGCGTCGCCGAGGTAGACCTGCGCCTTGACGGCCGCGTCCCAGGACGACCCGGCCGCGTCGAGGACCGGGGTGAGCTTGTGGACGATGAGGTGCTCCACCTGCCGCCGGATCGCGCTCGCGCCCCAGCGCATCCCCGCGGGGACCGCGGCGCGCGGGTCGAGCGACTCGCCGCCCGCGCTCGCCATCTGGCCGGACACGAAGACGAAGTCCCCGCACGCCACCGCCGGGGCGACGCCCTGCCAGCCGCCGGCCTCGGCCCCGGGCGGGAGGACGGCCTCGGCATCGTGCCCGGCATCCTGCCCGGCGTCCTGCCCAGCATCGTGCCCGGCGTCCTGCCCAGCGTCGGGGCGGACCGCGATCAGCCCCGCGGACACCGAGCTCGTCGCGGCGAAGCAGCGGTCCACGACGACGGACGTGCTGGCCGGGATGTGGTCGCCGCAGACGCGCCGCCGGGCCCGGTGGTACGGGTTGACCGCGTCCGGGCTCGAATAGAACTGGTCGACGCGCACGCCCCGCGACCAGTCGGTGCCGAGGCCGCCGAGCAGCCGCCGCATCTCCGCGAGGACGATCTCGCCCTCCCGCCTGAGCCGTGACTCCCCGATCCCGGGCGTGCTCCCGTCCGCCGCGCCGGTGACCGGGTCGAAGGCCTCCTGGCCCGTGACGAACACCCACCGCCCGGCGGCGACGGCGGGGGCGTAGCGGACGCCCGTCCCGGCGAGGTCCGGCACGACGGTCTTCACGACGCCGGTCATGCGCCCTCCCCGCCGCGCCCGCCCGCCGCGACGACGGGGTTGCTCAGCTCGCCGATCCCCTCGATCCCGACGGTCACGACGTCGCCCGGCCGCAGGAAGACCTGCGGGTCGCGGGCGTAGCCGGCGCCCGCGGGGGTGCCCGTCGTGATCATGTCGCCGGGGCGGAGCCGGTGCCACTGCGAGCAGTAGGAGACGAGCCGCGCGACGCTGAAGATCATTTCGCCGGTGCTCGCCGACTGCATGACCGTCCCGTTCACCGTGGTGGTCAGCTGGAGGTCGTGCGGGTCGGCGATCTCGTCCGCCGTGGCGATCACCGGCCCGCAGGGCAGGAACGTCGGGAAGAGCTTGCCGTTGATCGCGCGTCCCCAGCCCGCCACGACGTCGACCCTGCCCTCGGCGGCGTAGAACTCCGCGGCCCAGTCGCGCGCGGACACGTCGTTCGCGGCCGTGTACCCGGCGACGCACGCCATCGCCTCGTCCTCCGGGACGTCGTGGCAGGTGCGCCCGATCACCACGGTCAGCTCGCCCTCCCAGTCGACCATGTCGGGGAACCGGCGGGGCAGCACGATCGGGCGGCAGTGCCCGGTGAGGGTCTCCAGGACCTTGACGAACACGTACGGGAGCCGGGGCGCGGGCACGTTCCGCATCTCCTGGAGGTGCGTCCGGTAGTTCATCCCGGTCGACAGCACCAGCGCGGGATCCGGAACGGCGGCCCGCAGCGGCGTCACCCCGTACGGGGTGACCGCGCCCTTCTCCCGCAAGCGCGCCAGCTCGGCGTCGTCGGACTCGACCGAGTCCACGATCTTCCGGAGCAGGCCGAGCGCTTCGTCGCCGCCCTCCAGGATGCCGCGCACCGAGGGCGGGACCCACCGGGCGATCGAGCCGGACGCCGGCAGCGCGACGAGGTCGAGCACCTCGCCGGTGGCGAGGAGCACCCCGGCGTGGCCGGCCGCGCCCGCGTCGATGGTCAGCAGTTTCATCGCTTCTCCTGTCAGTGCGGCCTTCTCCAGTGCGGCCTTCTGTGAATGCGGCCCTCTGTCAGTGCGCCTTCTGTCAATGCCGGTCGCAGCGGTGGAACGCCACGCGGTCCGGGTCCCACTCCAGCCCGATCCCGGGACGGCGCGGCACGACCGCCTCGCCGTCCCGGATCTCCAGGGGGCGCCGCAGCAGGGGGTCCGCCCAGTCCACGTACTCCAGCCAGTGGGCGGTGGGGCTCGCCGCCAGCAGGTGGACGCTGATCTCCGGGAACAGGTGCGAGGAGATCGGCGTGCCGCGCGTCCCGGCGAGCGCCGCGGCGCGCAGCCAGCCGCTGACCCCGCCGATCCGCGCGACGTCCGGCATGACCAGGTCGCACGCGCCCCGGTCGACCGCCTCGGCCAGATCCTCGGGACGGTTGAAGTTCTCCCCGATCTGGACCGGGACGTCGAGCGCGTCCGCCACCCGGGAGTTCCCGGCGAGATCGTCGTGCCGGACGGGCTCCTCCAGCCAGGCGATGCCCTCGTCCTGCAGCGCGCGGCCGCGGCGGAGCGCGTCCTCGACGGTGAGCACCTGGTTGTAGTCGACCAGCAGTTCCGCGCCGGGCACGCGGTCCCGGACGGCGCGCAGCACCGCCAGGTCCTCGGCCGGCGACGGGTGGCCGAGCCGGACCTTCAGCGCGCGGAAGCCGCCGGCCAGCAGTTCGGCCTCGTCGGCCGCGGCCCGCGGCGCCATCAGGCCCAGCCCGCCGGAGTTGTACGCGGGCACCGACGCCCGGGCGCCGCCGAGCAGTTCCGCGAGCGGCCGGTGCGCGGCGACGGCGAGCGCGTCCCACAGGGCGATGTCGATCGCGGACAGCGCCATGCGGACGACGCCCGTCACCCCCACGAGCGTGGCACGGCGGGCCAGCTCGCCCGCCGCCCGCCCCGGGGTGACCGGACGCCCGGCGACGGACCCGGCGGCGTCGTGGAGCACGATCTCGATCGCGCGCATCGCCGCCGTGGAGTAGCAGAACAGGTACGCCCGCCCGTCGACGTCCTCCCGCGTCCTGAGGGTGCATAGGAGCAGCGGGGCCGAGCGGACCGTCGCGACGCTCGTGCCGAGGGGGAACCGCATGGGCGCCTCGACGGGGACCGTCTCGACCGACTCGATGGTCAGTGCCCGCTCCACCCCCGTCACCCCCCGCCCCGGCCGTCGGCGTGCAGGGCGAGGATGTCGGCGACGGCGCGGTTCAGCGGCGTGGCGACCCCCGCCTTCCGGCCGAGTTCGACGACGCCGCCCGACAGCCACCGCACTTCGAGGGGACGTCCCCGGTCGAGGTCGTGGAACAGCGACGAGGTCATGTCGTGGGCGACCTCGTCGACGAGCTTCAGGCACTCCTCCGCGTAGTCCTCGGGGAGGGCGACGCCGGACGCCCGCCCGACCGCGACGACCTCGCGCATGAGGTCGAGCAGGAACGCCCTGGTCCGCGGGTTCTCCCGCACCGGCCCGATGGGCAGCCGGGTGGTCGCGGTCGTCGCCGACAGGCCGGTGAGGAACACGAACTTCTGCCAGATCTCCCGCCTGATGTCCGGGCTGACCTCGGCGTTGATCCCGCCCGCCGCGCACGCCTCGTGGAACGCCGCGACCCTGGCCGACGTCCGCCCGTCGAACTCGCCGAAGACCAGCCGCTGCAGCGAGCCGGTCTGCGCGATCACCCCGGGACGCGCGATGTGCGTGGCGACGTAGCCGACCCCGCCGATCACGCGCTCCGCGCCGAACGCGGCCGTGAGGTAGCCGTCCTTGAGGACCCCGTTCTGGAACGACACGACCGTGGTGTCCGGCCCGACGAGCGGCCGGATCTGCTCCAGCGCCGCCTCGACGCCCCACAGCTTGACGCACAGCATCACCAGGTCGGCCGCGCCGGCCTCGGCGGGGTCGTCGGTGGCGCGCACGTCCGGGACGTGGACGGGATGCGCGCCGCCCTCGACCCGCAGGCCGTTCCGCCGCATCGCGGCCAGGTGCGCGCCGCGGGCGATGAACGTCACGTCCGCCCCGCCGCGGGCCAGCAGCGCGCCGAAGAACCCGCCCACTCCCCCGGCGCCGACGATCGCGATCCTCATCGCACCACCCCGGACGGAGCGCCTGCGGGTCCGGACGCCGCCGCGGGGGCGCCGCCGTCGGAAACGGTCATGGTCCTGCCTTTCGTCGTTGCGGCGGCCGGTCCGGCACGCCCGCGTCGGGCGCGCCGGACCGGCCGATGACTGGAAGGGTCACTTCTTTCTCAGCGGCGAGCGATAGGTCTCGGCGATCAGGTAGACGGCGACGAACGAGATCAGCGCGGCGGCGATGAGGTAGAACGCGGGGGCGATCTGGTCGCCGGTCGCGGACACCAGCCAGGTCGAGATGAACGGTGCGGACCCGCCGAATATCGCGGCCGAGACGCCGAGGCTCACGCCGATCCCCGTGTAGCGGACGCGGGTCGGGAACATCTCCGTGTAGAGGGCCGTCCCGGCGCCGAACCCGAACGAGGCGAGCACGGCGAAGACCAGCTGCGCGGCCACCAGGGTGGGGAAGGTGCCCGCCGAGACGAGCAGGAACAGCGGGTACGTCGCCAGCGCCAGCGAACCGTTGAAGAACAGCAGCAGAGGACGTCTGCCGAGCCGGTCCGACAGGATGCCCACCAACGGGATGAGGCAGACGACCAGGCCGAGCGCGATGGAATTCGACAGCAGCGCCCGCGACATGGGCACGCCCAGCTCGGTGTTTGCATAGGACGGCATGTAGACGAACAGCGTGTAGTTCGTCACCGACGTCGAGACGAAGAACCCGACGGCCTTGAGCAGGGTCCGCCAGTGGGTGCGGAAGATGCTCAGCAGCGGCGCCCCGTCCACCTCCCCTTCGTCCGCCAGCTCGCGGAAGGCCGGCGTGTCGTCCAGGTTCAGCCGCAGGTAGAGCCCGATGACGGCCATCAGCCCGCCGAGCAGGAACGGGAGCCGCCAGCCCCAGGACTGCAGGGCGTCTTCGGAAAGGACGGTCGACAGCAGGACGCCCGAGCCCGACCCGGCGAGCAGGCCGAGGACGATCGTGAACTGCTGCCAGCTCGTGTACAGCCCCCGCTTCCCGGGCGGGGCCGACTCCGCGAGGTAGGACGACGAGCCGCCGGCCTCCCCGCCCGCCGAGAAGCCCTGCGTGAGCCGCGCCGCCACCAGCAGCACCGGCGCCCACAGCCCGATCGCCCCGAAGGACGGCAGCAGGCCGATCGCCAGGGACGCGAAGCCCATCATGAGCACCGAGACCGCGAGCGCCGTCCGCCGCCCGAACCGGTCGCCGAAGTGCCCGAACACGAACGCGCCGAGCGGACGGGCCGCGAACGTGAGCCCGAAGGCGGCGAACGACGCCATCAGCGACGCCGTCTCGTTCTCCGACGGGAAGAACGCCCCGGCGATGACGGTCGCGAAGAAGCCGTAGACCGAGTAGTCGAACCATTCGACGAAGTTCCCGAAGCTGCTCGCGACGACGGCGCACCGCGACACGGGATGCCGTTCGACCGGGTCGGCGGGCCGGGCGCCGGCGCGCTCGGAGCGCCTGGGCTCCTGCGGTGTCGTGACTGACATGACCACTCCTCTTCCCCCGAGTCATCGGATCGGACGTGGAACGGTGACCGTTGGATATGAGGGCCGGATGAAGTGTCTGCCGTGTTCCGCGGACCGCGCTCATCGCGGCTCCGGGGGCTCGGTCGGGACGATGCTAGGAACGCGATGGCGGCCTGACCACGAGATTCGGTATCGCAGAATCCCGGCCTGGCGGCGGCGTGCGCTCCCGGCACGTCCTCGACCGCGAGGGCGGGCCTTCGCAGCGCGGGTCGCCCACGCCGCCTCCCGCTCGGACGCGCCGCCTCCGCTCAGGCGTGCCTGCCGGCGCCGGACGGCACCATCATGATCGCGATCGCGCCCAGCAGGGCGCACGCCCCGAACAGGTAGAAGTTCCACTGGTACGACATGCCGGTGTCGACGATCAGGCCGATCGACAGCGGGCCGACGATGGCGCCGGTGCGGCCCACGCCGAGCGTCCAGCCGAGCGCGCCGGCGCGCCGCTGCGGAGGGAAGTAGACGCCGACGAAGCTGTTGATGAGCACCTGGGTGGACACGGCCGCCGAGCCCGCGACGGCCAGCAGCAGGTACAGGACGAGCGTCCCGGCCGGGATGCTGAGCAGGAAGAGGGAGGTCCCGGCGATGAGGAAGGACGCGATGGCGACGGCGCGGTATCCCAGCCGGTCCCCCATGGCCGCGATCAGGCACGAGCCGACGACCCCGCCGATGCTGAGGACCAGCAGCGCCCCGACCGCGGAGCCGAGCTCGTAGCCGGCGTCCCGCATGATCCCCGGGAGCCATGTGCCGAGGCCGTACCAGGTGAGCAGGGCCAGGAACGTGGCGACCCAGAAGCACAGCGAGGCGGTGAGGTTGCGGCCCCGGAACAGGGAGGCCGACGGCGCGGCCGCGTCCTCGGCCGGGGCCTGCGGCGGCAGCGGGACGCCGAACCGGCCGGCGACCGCCGCGGCCTCCTCCGTCCGTCCTCGGCTCACCAGATACTCCAAGGACTCCGGCAGGTAGCGCAGGGCGACCGGAACGATGAGGACCAGCGGCGCGGCGCCGATCATGAACAGCACCCGCCAGCCGGGCTCGGGCAGCAGCGGCAGCGACAGCACGGCGGCGAGCACGCCGCCCAGCGGAATGCCGGAGATCGCCATCGCGTAGATGAGCACACGATGCCGGGGCGGCGCGTACTCCATCAGCAGGGCGGACGCCGTGGGGAGCAGCCCACCGAGTCCCAGCCCGGCGAGGAAGCGCGCGATCCCGAGCACCTCGGGCGAGGGGGCGAGGGCGCTTCCGATCATGCAGAGCGAGAACCACACGAGGCAGGTGATCAGCGGGAGCCGCCGGCCGAGGCGGTCGCTCAGCAGACCGGTGACGATCGCGCCGATCAGCATGCCGAGGAAGGTGACCGCACCGATGACGCTCAGCCCCTTGGCCCCGATGTTCCATCCGGGCTCGTCGTCGAGGGTGGGCAGGACGCTGCCGTAGACGATCAGGTCGAAGCCGTCGGCCACGACGGCGAGCCAGCACAGGACGGTGACGAGGATCGCCGCCTTGCCGCTCGTTCCATGGTGGTCCTTCTCGTGTCGCTTGGACGCTGTGGCACGTTGCATCGCGGGCTCCTCGCTCGGCGATCGCAGGGGTGGGCTGGAAGGTACGGGCACGAGTGACGGGAGCGGGTGCGGGCGGCGGGCCTGGAGGGCACGATGGCCGCGGCGCGCGGCGGAGGGCGCTGACGCGTCGCCGGTTCGGTCAGCCGGTTCGGTCAGCCGGCCCGCTCCGCGGCGCGGACGGCGAACGGGTCCCGGACGGCGCCGGCCGGGCCCCCATCGCAGGAGTCACGAACTTGAGTGCTGACTGCCATGCCCTCTCACCTCCTGAGTCATGGCGATATCACTTACTCTTTAGGTAAGTGTGTATGGAAGTACGCCAGCTTTGCGGTCCGATGTCAAGACCCCTTCAAAGCCGCGAGCGGGCGCGACGGCGCCGGGCGAGGACAGCGACGACGTCGCCTCGCCGGTCCCGGCGGCAGGGCCGCCGCTACCGTCGTCGACCTGCGTGACGATGAACGCGTCGGAGTAGACCGCGGTCCACCAGCCGACCGGATCGGTGCACTCGTCGACGGCGCGGTGGAGCGCGTCGGCGAGCGCCAATTGCAGCCACGTCCGGTCACTCGTTGGCCTTCCAGCGCGTCCAGCCATGCCGGGTGGCGAGGGCGTGAGCGCGCGCGGCGATCAGCCGGTCTCGGCCCTGGTGATGCCGCCATGCAACGCAAACTGGAACAGAAGTTCGCCTTAGCGGACGACCCGCCATGGGGATACCGCACCTGCGATGAAGCCGGACTCGGCTCCGGCACTGAGGTGCCCCGGGCTCGGTGACGACCTTGATCGGCAGTGCGCGAGGAGCGTCCGGTGATGGCACCGTGATGGCACAAAAACGGCACCCTCCCGCGCCCAAGGAGACCCAACGAGCCCACACGAAGGACCACCGCGCAGCCGCCTTTACCTCGCCAAACCCACTACGGCCAACCTGGGCCCCACGACCGACGTCACTCCGCTAGTGCGGTTCGGGTGACGTCCATCCCCGGCAGACTTGGTCCCCATCGTGACGGCCGAGCAATGCCGCAAGCACGCGCAGCAGCACAGGTCGGTGCCGCGAGTCAAACGGTGCTGGGCCTTCGTAGCGTCATGTGCCCGTTCTGGTGGTAGCCGCTGCGGCACCCCCAGCCCATAATCAGGGCGCACAGTCAGCGGCTATTCACGGGCGGCAGGGCCGAACGCACATATCCCGTGCTGTACGTCGAGGCGCCAATCGGTGACGAGGAGGCCGATGTGGCAAGACGAAGGCGGAATCTGCGCACACGAGCAACGGCCCTGCTGGCCGGTATCGGCGTCTTGACCGCGCCCGTGGTCACCGTCGGCGCGGCAACGGGTAACGGCGCCGCGTTTGGCGACACGGACGAGGGGGCGGCACCGTCCGATATCGCCGAGTGGGTGGTGGAAATGGACGCCACCAAGTTACGCGGACTGTTGGCGGGCGGCCGGGTCACCTCGGTCCGATTGGTCAAGGCATACCAGGCGCGCATCGATGCCTACGAGCGGGCCTACGCCGACCAGCCCGGTGTCAACGCGGTCATTCGCAGGGACCCCACGGCGATCGCCGATGCCGCCCGGCTCGACGCCGAACGCCGGCGGGGGCGCGTCCGCGGGCCGCTGCACGGCATCCCGATCCTGATCAAGGACAACTACGACACCGAAGACCTGCCCACCTCCAACGGCTCGCTGGCGCTGAGGCACTGGCGCACCGCCGATGACGCCGAACAGGTCGCGCGGCTGCGCGCGGCCGGCGCGGTCATCGTCGCCAAGACCAACCTGCACGAGTTCGCCTCCGGCGTCGAGACCATCAGCTCGCTCGGCGGGCAGACCCGCAACCCCTACGACCAGACCCGCAATCCGGGCGGCTCCAGCGGCGGCACGGGCGCCGGCGTCGCGGCCGGTTTCGGCGCGGCCGGCCTGGGCTCGGACACCTGCGGCTCCATCCGCAGCCCGGCCGCCCACAACAGCCTGGTCGGGTTGCGGCCGAGCCAGGGCCTGTCCAGCCGCGACGGCATCGCGCCGCTCTCCGACACCCAGGACACCGGCGGCCCCCTCGCCAAGTCGGTCGGCGACATCGCACTGATCCTGGACGCCACCGCCGGATACGACCCCGACGACCCGTCCACCAAGGCCTCCATCGGCCAGATCCCACCCACCTACACCACCGCGCTGGACGACACCGCCCTGGTCAACGCCCGCATCGGCGTGTTCACCGACTACCTGAGCACGTCAGGGCCCGCGCAGACGACGAACGCGCTGGTCCGGACGGCCACCCAGGACATGGCCTCGCAGGGCGCGACCATCGTCGATGTGCCGGCCCAACCCGCGCTGATGTCGGCGGTGGACGCCTCCTGGGTGTTCGTCGACGAGATGGAGCGCGACCTCAACCGCTACCTGGCGGCGCCGGGCTCACGATTCCCCCGCTCGCTGGCCCGGCTGGAGCCACCGTCCGACATCGTGACCCTGGCCGACATCGTCACCTCCGGCCAGGTCACGCCCACCGTCCTGACGCGGCTCAAGGAACGGCTGGGCACCTCGACCGGCCCGCAGGACGCCTACCACCAGAAGCTGGCCCGGCGCGCGCAGGCGCAACAGCTGCTCCACAACCTGATGAAGCGCCACGACCTGGACGCACTGGTCTACCCGGCCGTCTCACAGCAAGCCGCGCCGATCGGACAGCCCCAGGAAGGCCTCAGGATCTGCGCCCTCGCCGCCAACACCGGGTTCCCCGCTCTGACGATCCCCGCCGGCTTCACACCCGACGGCATGCCGGTAGGCGTCGAACTCCTGGGACGGCCGTTCAGCGAGCCGACACTGCTCGGGCTCGGCTTCGACTACCAGCAAGCGACACAGCACCGCCGACCACCAGCAAGCACCCCACCCCTGAACTGACCGCGCCACCGCAAACACCCCTTGGACGCACGGCACCACAATGGAAGACACCGCAAGAACCCGCGAGTGAGATCAGGGCCGCCAGCCTGACCGGCAGGGGCCTGAGCGGTTGAGCCCGAGTCCCAACGGGGCGAGGCTCCAGGTCTCACCGGCCTCGGATGCCAGGTCCGCGGGCAGTGACTGGGCCGATCAGTTGCTGATCGCCGGGGCGTTGCGCAGATAGGTCTCATCGGTCACTTGGCTGAGCAGGAAGGCGGCCATGTCGGCACGGTTGATGGAGAGGTTCACTACCCCGTGGCCGTAGTGTCCGACCTTGATGTCTCCGGTGGCGGGCTTGTCGTTGAGCTTGGCCACGCGGACCAGCGTCCAGTCCAGGTCGCTGGCGCGTACCGCCTCTGCCGCGGAGCGCACCTCGGCCCAGGCCCGGGGCGCGGCGGTCTTGACGAATCGGACGAGCGCTTTGAACTTGAGGTCCGGCCGATCGGCCGGGTCTGGAACGCTGCATGTGGACACGACCACGAACCGTTTGACGCCGGCGGTGTCCATGGCGGCGATGATCCTGCGGGTCGCGGCGCTCTCGGAGCCGACGCCCTCGATGACGGCGTCGGCGGTGCGGACCGCTTCGAGGATCGCCTCGTCGTCATCGAGCTGTCCTGCGGCTACGGACAGGTTCGCGTGCGTGATGCGGAGTTTGCCGGGTGTGCGGGCATAGGCCGTGACCTCGTGTCCCGCGTCAAGGGCCTGCTGCACCAGCAGCTGCCCCATCCGTCCAGTCGCGCCGAAGATCGTGATCCTCATGGTGGGGGCGCCTTCCTGACCGAAACCACTAAAGGTTATTTACCAGTGAAGATAGCATAGTGGTTTAGAATGGACGGCATCATGGATCAGGCGGAGGACCTTCAGACGGCGCGGTGCATGCAGATCCTGTCGGTCATCGGCGACCTGTGGACGCTGGCGATCGTGATGACGCTGCAGGAGTCGGGGATGCGATTCAACGAACTTCAGCGGGCCATCCCGAAGGTCAATGCGGTCACCCTGACCAACCGTCTGCGCAAGCTCGAGGAGGCCGGCATTGTCAGCCGGGTCGCGGAGACGAAAAGCAAGCAGTCGACGGTGTACGACCTCACTCCGTTCGGTCGCAAACTGCTGCCGATCGTCGATGCGGTGCGTACGGTCGCGCTCGACCTGGAGCGTTCAGGGCACGCCCCATGAACGGGCGACGGACACATGCCAAGCCCGCCCGAAAATGGGGAAGCGTATTCGGCGACGAGGTCCTGGCCACCACTATCCTCGGCAGGCTCCTGCACCATTGCGAGGTCATCGCCATCAACGGACCAAGCTACCGACTCAGGAACCGTCTCGCCGCCGTCGAGACCCGAGTCGCCGCCACCGGCTGAACCAGGACGTCCCCGCAACCCACAAGCAGATCCTCAGTCCAGCACCACTCCCGCACACCTTCAGGCGGCGCGCATGACACAGGAGGCCTCCGCCTTCCTCGGACTGGGGCTCGAGTACGGAACAGTGCGCATCTGTGACAGTGATCCACGATGGCCCCGAGCCTTCGAGCACCTCGCAGCCAGGGCGCAGGCCGCACTCGGCGCGATGACGGTGGCGGTCGAGCACGTCGGCTCGACCGCAGTTCCCGGTCTCGCCGCCAAACCGATCCTTGACATAGCAGTCGCACTCAGCCCACACGCAAAGACCAAGGACGTCGTCGCGGCGCTTGAGCCGCTCGGCTATATCTACCGCGGCGATAAAGGTGACCAAGGCGGCCTGCTGTTCGTCCTTGAGGACCGCCCCGCGCACAGGATCGCCCACCTCCACGCGGTCCGCCACGATGACGCCCAATGGCACCGCTGGATGTCCTTCCGCGACCTCCTACGCACCGACCCCACCGCGCGCGCCGACTACGAACGGCTCAAACGCGAACTCGCCCACCAGCATCCTCACAATCGGCAGGCATACACCACCGGCAAGACATCCTTCGTCACCACACCACGAGCAACCAACTGACACCCCACCGGCAGCTCTGCACGATTACCCGTACTCGGCTCTGCACATCAGCGAGTACGCCGACACTCGTCGAGGAGCTGAGCGCCTCGAACTTTCCGTCAGTGAGATCGACATCGTGATGCGCTGGCCTCAGCTACCTGGTTTCGGCACGCTACGTCCGGAGTCGGCCCACGGCCGGGAATCGCTCGGGGAATGTCGGGTGCCTGTTCTAGAGTCTGGCTCCTATCCGGCTGATGGACGCCTGGGGGCTGCGGCTATGGCACAGCGTTGGATAACCAAGGATGGTCGGCGGATCCCGATCGGCGCCGAGAGCGGTGGTGCCGGTATGGCCGTCGCGGCGGGATTGGCCGCGGTCATGGTCGCGGGGGGCGGCGGAGTCGCCGGCGGGGCGGGAGGTGCGTCGGTGAGCGCCCAGTCCGTCAGCGCCCGTAAGGCGGACGCGAAACGTGCCGCGCGTAAGAGCGACGCCAAGCAGGCATGGCGCCGTATCGGAATGCGTCGGGTGAAGCAGACGGCCACCAGGCGGAACCTCAGGTGTGCCCGCGCCACGTTCGGGGAGGTGCAGCGATCCCTCATTCGCAATCCGTGCACGTCTCTGGACCGGATGCTGTTCGCCATCACCGACCGGCGTGGGAACACCGCCCTTGTCTCGGTCGCCTGGGTGAAGTTCCGTACCGGCGGCGACCGGAGGCGGTTCCAAGAGGTGATCGACGTATACGGCACCGGCGATATCAAGCCGCTGGCCGCAGGCCTGCTCGGCATGCGCGACATTCGGTTCACTGGCCGCTACTACCACTCGATTCCCAGAAGTGCGCGGCTCACAGTCGCCGAAGCCGAGACCGTCACGGGAACCTTTGATCCCAAGGTGCTGGATGGATTCGCCGAGATCGCAGCCGAACTGCCGAGTCCGCCGGACCGCCGACGGCGCTGACCTTCGGACGTCTACCGCGCGTTCGTCCAGGCCCGCCCAAATCACCGGCCACCCGAGAGACCTCCTCAGATGAGCTGGCGGGACAGGCCTCCACCGACACGACGCAGGCAGCGCCAGTGGCCGCACAGGCGCTCGCCGACGCCGCCGAGGTCGACGGCACCCCCATCACCCTGCGGACCCCGATCCCAACAGCGGCGACGCACAACCGACCAATCACGCCAACAACAACCAGACCACGTCATCCCCACGCCCCTGACCACCGATGCCGAATCGGCAATGGTGTCCAGGCGATCAAGAAAGGCAGCCATTCGGCCGAGGTCGCCTTCCGGTATCGCGGGCCGCCCAGGCAGATCACGAACAGCCAGGTGACGCCAGCGCTCACCGCCGCCCCCACTGGGCACGCGTTCATCGACTGGCGGCTCGACCTGCCCGGGGCGGGGCCTGGATTGCGATGCCGGCCGCATGGACCGAGGCGCCCGGTCAGACGGCGGTCAGACGGAGTTCGCCGCCAGACCTCGACTGATGATCGGCATGCTCGCAGACGCGCGCACCCGTACCGCAATACCAGCTGGTGCATGTGCTTGTAGCTGATCACTACGGCGATTCCGGCCAACATGATGACGCTGGCCGGCGTGCTGCACGTTCTCCGATGCCCGCCCAACGGCTTCTGGCGAGCGGACGTCCGTCCGTTGTCCCAGACCGTTCGGTAATGCCGCGGCGGCCGGTGGCGCCTGCACGAGCCTTGGTCATCAGGGCTGGCCGGCGCGAAAGCTGTCCACCCGCACCTGGGAGTCAGGGCACATCTGGTCGAGCCTGGACGGCTCCCTCATCGCGGTCTTCGTCGACAGATGGCGGGTGAGCGTCCATGGCTGAGCACGGAGGCTCGCCAGGACGGCCGCAACGGCCACGACGGCCACCCGCCATCGCCGACGTCGTCCGAGGATCTCGGCCGGGCGGACCTCATGGGACTTAGGGACGGACGTAGGGCCGGGTCATGATCTCCATGTTGTGGCCGTCCGGGTCATCGAAGTACGCCCCGCGACCACCGAACAGACTGTTGATCCGGCCGGGTTCGGTGTGGCCGGGGTCGGCGTAGTAGGTGACCCCCACCGCCTCGATGCGGGCGATCATGGCGTCGAACTGCGCGTCCGGCACCAGGAACGCGTAGTGCTGCGGCTGGATCGGCTCGTCCCTCTTCTCGTAGTAGTCGAGCGTCACGCCGTTGCCGAGGTCGACGGGCAGGAACGGCCCGAACGGAGCACCGACCTCCAGCCCCAGGATCGCGGCGATGAACTCGGCCGCCAGGCGCCGGTCCTTGGCGTGGACGACGGTGTGGTCGAGCTGGACGGAGGTCGCCGACACCTCGGACTCGTGCGGGCGCTGCTGGTCGTACGTCATCAGGGATGTGCCTCTGGGGCTTGGATCCGATGGGACGGGAAGTTGTAAGGGCTGCGAAGCGATGGCGCGGCGAGGGCGGGCCTCTCGTCCGCCTCGCGCTCACGCCGAGGCCGGGAATCCTGTCCGCGCGTGCCCCACGGCCGACCCGGCAGTCACCCGACCGACTCTAGTGCGCACGGCCCGCACTGCCGGGGCTCGGCCCGACTCGTGACAGCGGTGAAGCGGTCGCCGAAACTCGTTCCCGCACCTGCTTCGCCGCGCGGACCCCGCCGATGCTCCACCTGTACCGCATCGGGGACCGTTTCAGATGATCCAGAGCGGGCTTCGTATCTTGTTCGACGAGACTCGGCCGCTTTAGAGGGGTTCGTCGGCGAGGTAGGGCGGTGCGGGCTCGTATTGGATGCCGCTCATGACGTCTCGGGCGTGGTCGCGGCCGTGCAGGCGGCCGATCAGCCACAGCGCCATGTCGATGCCGGCTGACACGCCCTGGCTGCTGAGCAGGTTGCCGTCCACGACGTAGCGGGCGTCGCGAACGACGGTGATGTCGCCACGGGCCTCCAGTTCGTCTTCCAGCGGCCTTTCGGTGGCCACGCGGCGGCCGCGGGACGGACCGGCCGCGTGCATCAGGAACGCGCCGGTGCACACGCTGGTGGCCCAGTCGGACTGCGCGGCGGTGCGTTTGATCCAGTCCAGCACGGCGGGATCGGCCATCAGGGCCTCGATGCGGGAGTGGGCGCCGCCGGGGACCAGGAGCACGTCCAACGGGGGGTGGTCGTCGAAGGTGTGGTCGGGGAGCACTCGCATGCCCTGGTTGCACTTCACGGGGTCGAGGTTCTGGGCGATGAGCACGGCGGTGTCGACGCGGTCGCGCCGCCTTGAAGAGAAGGTGAACACCTCCCAGGGGCCGACGATGTCCAGTTCCTCCGCCCCGTCGAAGATGAGGATCCCGTAAGTGGTCATGGTGTGCTCCCTTTCTGGATCAGACCGATGGTGTCTTCAGCGGAGGCTGGAGGCCGTGCGGGGGTATCCTTGCCTCGACGGCGCCGAACCGTTCGTGGGTGTGATCTGTCTTTTTGACGGCGGGGAAGAGCATGATCCCGGCGACGACCAGCACCGCGCCGCTGAGGTGCCACACCGTCAGGGTCTCGTTGAGGAAGGCCACGGCGGTCAGCACGCCGATCACCGGGACCATGTTGAGGATCAGGCCCGCCATCCCGGCGGGCACGTACCTGATCGCACGGTTGTAGAGCAGGAAGCTCAGCGCGAAGCAGATGCCGCCGACGAACAGCGCGGCGAGCCAGTACCGGGGGGCGACGTCGGTCGGGACGGCCTCGCGTCCGGTCAGCCACGCCCATGGCGCCAGCGGCGCGACGAACAGGGTGCCGAAGGTGAACTGGTAGGTGGTCATGGTGACGGCGTCGACCGTCGGCGCGACCTTCGCGGCGAGGGTCACATAGAGGGCAGCCGCGGCCGAGCCCGCCACGACGATCAGGTCACCGGCGTTGAATCCCGACCCGATGTCGCCGCCGCTGAGAGCGAGGACGCCCGCGACCGCCAGCACCAGGCCGAGCAGGGAGCGGCTGCGGACGCGCTCGCGCAGGAATACGGCGGCCAGGACGAGCACGAAACATGATTCGGTCACCCCGAGCAGCGACGCGTTCGTGGCCGTCGTGAGGGTAAGGCCCACCGTGAGGCCGCCGTAGGCCAGCGCGGGCTCCATCAGCCCGAGCAATGCCAGGCGCCGCCAAGCTGGGGGCGTGCGAGCACCGCGTACCAGCAACACCGCCCACAGCACTGCGGTCGCCGCGGCCAGCTTGACCGAGAGCATGGTCACCGGACCGAACCCGGCCAACGCATACTTGGTCGCCGTGGTGGCGCAGCCCCATCCCGCCGCAGCAGCGATCAGAATCAGCCGGAAATGGCCGGTGCTCATGACACCGACCTTTCAACCGGGCACAGATCCTGCGGGCAAGCGTGGTAGTCGCACAGCCGGCAGATCCGGTCCGCACGGTAGCGGTCCCCCGCCAGGCCGGCCAGCATCGGCTCGGCCACCTCGGCCAGCACCCGCCGTTGCGACTCGGTCAACGGCTCCAACACCCGTCGCAGCACCGCTCGCCGTTCGGCGACGATCGCCTCGGCGAGCTCCTGCCCCCGCTCGGTCAACCACAGCGACACACTGCGCTTGTCCCGCCCGGGGCGCCGTTCGACCAACCCATCGGCGACCAGCCGGTCCACCAGCCGCACTGTTCCCGAGCCGGTGATCCCGAGGACCTTGCTCAAGTCCTCGATGCGCTCACCCGGCACGAAAAGGATCGTCGTCAGGGCCGAGGCGCCGCTGGTCCCGTGCGCACCTGACTGACGTGTCACGTCTTCCAGCTCGTCTGCCAGCGCCACCACGAGCGCGCTGAGGAGGTTCGCTGATCTATCGTCCATATCTTCGGACGATAGATGACTGAGTCAGTCATGTATAGACCTGTTGGGCGTCCTTCGTCACCTGTGGGGTGCGAGAACTCGGTCCCGAGGCTCTGACCTGTGGTTCCTCCCGTAGGGTCATGCGGCGTTCCGGTAGTCGCTGATCCAAGCCTTCAACGGCTCGCCAACATTTGAGTTGGACGTAAGACGCAGGTCGGTGGCGACCGGCCGCAGCAGCGGTGGAGGTGGCGGTCGATCCCGTGCCCAACCCAGCGTTCGGCGATTGCGTTCGCCCAGGGGCGCGGACCGGCGTCCGGATCACCCGGACACCGAACGAGGTGAACACCTCATCGAGCACGCTAAGCCACCCACGCACCGGTCGGATTCGCCGTGACCCCGCTACGTGCGCAACCCGGGTGGCGTGCTCGATGAAGACAACACGTAGATCCGTCCGCACAGCATCGTGCCGACGTGGGACAGGTCGCAGGCGACGATCCCTTCGCCCTGCGTCTTCAGGAACTGCGCCCATGTCGCGTACGGTGCCGGGCGGCACTCGGACACCGGCCCCGGCGAGATCACCGCTGATCCGCCGATAACCCCGACTCGGGTTCTCACGAGCCGAACCGCGTGCCGCATCGCGGATGTCCTGCCAGGCCAAGGGACGACCGGGACGTGTGCGCGGGGTAGGTCCACTTGCGGGTGAGCAGGCGACGGTGCCAGTTCAGCAACGTCGCCGGCGTCACCAAGAAGCTCATCCATGACGCTGAGGCAGCGACCGCGACCGCGCAGCCAGCAGAACCCGATCCCAGTCGTTCAGTTCAGGCCGGTCGACCTGACGGCGCAGCACTGCGACCTGATGCCGACGCACAAGAATCTCGATCTCCTTGGCGCGGTCACCACGGGCGAACAACGCCACAAGCTGCAGGATCCGACGAGCAGAAGGTAAGCACACACCAAGCCATAAGCAGGAGGATGCCAGTACCAGCACGTGCTCCGACCACGAAACGCAGGTCAGGCTCTGAACCCCGGTTTCCGCACCCACACGGTTGTAGTTCCGATCGAGGATTTCCGCCCGGCACGCTTGCGCGCTGGTCCGCCGGCCGATTCGGCGATCAGGGGATGATGACCTCGGTTGGGGAGACGACGCGAACTGACGTGACGAGGATCCCCTCGCGCTTGCAGCGCTCCAAGACATAATCCCGCAGCGACGGGCTCAGATCCTCCAAGTGGTTCCGGCTCTCGACAGGGCCGTTCTTTGACGTACGCCGTCTCTTAGAAGTCAAATCGATGATCGCCTCAATGGCAGAAGAAGTAATCCGAACGCTGTCACGTAAAATGTCCGTGTACCCGCGATGTCCCAGCCGATACATCGCGTCGCCCCACGTCACCCTAAGATACACCAGCAGGAACGGCCAGCCTGGCCGCCTCACCTTGCTCAGTCACGCTGCCTCCCTGCAAGGGCCACCACTGTGTCGGCTCCGAGTGGACTCCGCCAAGTCGAACGAGTTCGGCAAGCGGATGACGGAGCACAAGCCTCCACACGACGGGGGATGCCTCAGTCCAGGCCAGTGCCTGCCGGGTAGGCGACCTGCGCGGCGGCCAGATCGTCGCGGTATCGCACCGCCGCAGCCCAGCTGCTTCCCGGCGCCGCTGCCCGCGCAGAGCGATCATGATCGCATGGTTTCTCACCTCTGCGTTCGAGAGGTCCGCGACCTTCCCGCACGCTGGCCCGACGAGCCCGTGGCGCCCCTGCCATCGAGCAGAGCGCCGACTGAGGGTCTAAGAACTCGGCGAGAATAGCGTCACAGTCGTCATCATCAGGGCACAGCCGGTTCGTCGTACCGCACCCACCCCAGGACCTGTTGCTCATGGGCTATATGGGTAACGTGCATCCGCGTGACGGAGATTCCTGTGACTAATCAGCCTCTGACCAAAAGCTGACGAAAGAGCATCCCAGAGAGTGCAGCTTCAGCGATGGTCCTGCATCCGGGCGGTTGGAGATCGGTCGCCAGAAACGCGTGGGAACAATCGCCAAGACCCGTGGATTGGAGTCGCGCCGGCCCAGCAGTGATAGGCGCCTGCGTCGACCTTGCTGCCCGACGCGATGGTGACTATGTGTCGGCCAGCGAAACGGTCGCGGTCTTCGAGTACCGCCGCGATGCCAAGCGCTGCCGCCGGTTAGACGACGAGGCCGGCGGGGTCGAGGAGCATTCGCCTGCCGGTGGTGATCGACGCCTCCTTGCCCAGGACGACATCGTCAGCGACCAGAAGGAGGTCGTCCAGGACGGCCTGACCGGGACGCCGACCGGCGACGCCGTCAGCGATAGCCGGATGCCCTCATGGCGCGCGATGGCCGCCCACTCGCGTGCCACGTCGAAGTCGCCGTCCACCCGCTCCAGGCTGGCGTCCAATGCACGGATGCGATCAAGCTTCGCGGCGGGCGCGGAGCGGACGCCACAACGTCCAGACCCGGCCGCGACCGGACCAAGCGAGGGCCTGGCCGAGGTTGCCCGCGCCGGCGCACACCACGGCTCCCGAGCCATTGTCCGCGGACCGGCTCGCGACGGAGATCATGAGGCGACGCTACGGCCAATGTACAGAAGGACAAAGCCCGGACATCTCGCCTGCTTAAGCACCTTCCCGCTACACGCAACCGGCGGTGGGGCTCGTGGTCGCCTCGGCAGTGAGTTGTGGGGTTCCGGTCGTCGCCGTCGCGATGTCGGTGACCGGAGGAGGATCGCATGCGTGTGAACGCCCATCTCGACGTGGAGATCGGGCCCACGAGACCGAGCACGGCTGGCCGTGGCCCGGGAAGGACCAGCGTCCGCGGGCCGGAGGATCGGGTAAGGATGGTGCATGAGCAAGGCCAAGCGGTTGCCCCGAGGGGTGTACGAGCCGGAGCTGGCGCGTCTGCAGACGGAGCTGGTGGAGCTGCAGGAATGGGTGCGCAGCGAAGGCGCCCGCGTCGTCGTGGTGTTCGAGGGACGGGACGCCGCCGGCAAGGGCAGCACGATCAAGCGGGTCACCGAGTACCTCAACCCCCGCGTCGCCCGGATCGTGGCGCTGCCCGCGCCGACCGACCGCGAGCGCACGCAGTGGTACTTCCAGCGCTACACCGAGCACCTGCCCGCCGCCGGAGAGATCGTCCTGTTCGACCGTTCCTGGTACAACCGGGCGGGCGTCGAGCGTGTCATGGGGTTCTGCACCAAACAGGAATACACGCGCTTCCTGCACCAGTGCCCGATCTTCGAGCGGCTGCTGGTCGAGGACGGGATCCTGCTGCGCAAGTACTGGTTCTCGGTCAGCGACGCCGAACAGGAACGCCGTTTCCGTAGCCGGCTCGACGATCCGATGCGGCGGTGGAAACTGTCGACGATGGACCTGGAGTCGATCACCCGCTGGGAGGACTACTCGCGCGCCAAGGACGAGATGTTCGTCCACACCGACATTCCCGAGGCGCCCTGGTACGTCGTGGAGAGCGAGGACAAGCGGCGCGCACGGATCAACATGATCGCCCACCTGCTGTCGACGATGCCTTACCACGCCGTGGAGCGCCCGCCGCTGGAGCTGCCCAAGCGTCCGCCCCCGAAGGGCTACGAGCGGTCACCGCGCGACATGCAGTCCTACGTCCCCGACCACTCCTCGACCCTGCTCAAATGACGCCAGCCCCACGGCCGGATAGACCTGAACAAGATCGCCCGGCACTCGGACGACATCCTGCACGTAGTCCACACGAGCGTCGTCTTTTTGTCGTCGTCGACCACCGGCCGGCGGCCGCCGGCACAGCCGAGGCGGCGGGGAGTTTCCAGGCCGCCTCGTGATCGCTGGAATCCCGCGATCGCAGGGCGCCTTCGGATGGTGCGGAGCACCGGCTGGGGTCCGGGTCGCACTTCGGTGTCGGGTCAGTCCGGCACGGCGCCCAGCAGGTAGACCGCCTCCTGGAACGTCTCCTCGGTGAGGGAGACACCGGTGATGTGTTCTGCCAGCGCGAACGCCTTGGCGATCGGGTTCGTCTCGCCTTCGTCCTCGATGAACTGGAAGCCGATGGCGCGCATGGCGTCCGTGAGGTCGGTGACGGCAGTGCCCTCCCGCTCCTCGGGCCAGAACGGCGGGAGGTAGAGGCGCAGGTCTCCGTCCTCCAGCCAGTAGAAGTGATCCTGGGTGTAGATGCTGTTGGAATGGCAGACCAGTTGGGTGCCGGCTGACAGCCGAGTGAGCCTTTGACGGTCGGCGAGCAGGTACGCGCCGGGCTCGAAGGCCACCGCCCAATCGTCGATCGGGAAGATGCCGACCAGGTCGTCGTCCTCGCGCTCGTTCATCCAATGCTCGTACACGGCTTCGGCTCCGATGATGCGCGGCGGATCGGTCGGGCGAAGTCTCAGCCTCTCCAGAAGGTGTTGAGGCGACAGGCCGCGCACCATCGCCACGGCGTAGTTCTCGCGGGGGTCTCCGGGGCAGCGGCCCGTCCAGGTGAAGTTTTCGTCAGATTTGATCATGGGGTGGCATGTTGCCATCTCTTGCGGACATTTCATCCCAGGCGATACCGAGGCAGCGCGCCCGTCCTGCGGCGAGGAACAGTGGCGAGCGTAGAGGCGGCTCAGAGCGAAGACGCGCGCGAAGCCGCCACGGCATTCGCCGAGGGACGGTCACCGCGGGAGCACGCGCGCCGGACGTCGCCTGGCCGTCTCGGCCCAGCCGACCGCTCAGCCGACCGGGAAATGGGCGGCGTCCGGTCAGCGCGGGCGCGTTCGGCTGGTCGATCGGCTCCGGGTGTCCGCCGTTGATGACGTCGGGCGCCGGCCGCCGGGCCGTCTGCCTGCCGGTCGGCCGCCGCTCCTCGCGCTCCTGACGCATGTCCAATCCTTAGTTGCTGTAGTGAACTAGCATGCTCTACGGTAAGTATCTCTAGTGAACTTATCGATGGGCCCGGCCATGCCGCTGATCGACCTCACACTGCCGCGCGACGCGCTCTGCGACGACGCCGCGGCCGAACTCATGGAGACGCTCACTCGCACGCTCCCGAAATGGGAGCGCGCGGAACCGGGGGAACGACGCGGCCGAGTCGATCCCTGGACGTTCCCGCACGAGCCCGCCCTGGTCACGGTGACAGGACGTCCGGTGCAACGGCCCCGCCAACGGATCATGGTCGGAGTGCCGCAGGCGACGCTCGACGAGGACGCCTTCCGCGTCATCGGTGATCATCAACGGGAACTGGGGCAGCGCCGGCCACATCTTCCGGCTGCCCGACATCCTCGCCTTCGCCGCCGCAAGTGAGCAGGAGATCCAGCGGCGCACGGCCTGGCTTCACCATCCGCATGCCTGGACAGGCGACATCGGCGCACCACCAGTGCGCTCACCACCTGCGGCCCAGGCCGGTCTTCCGGAGTGTGGCGAAGGCAGCGCGGTACCGCGCTGCCCGCCTCGTGCAGGCACTGACTGCCCCGTGCAGGCACCGATCGCCGGGCCGGAGTTCGACGTCGAGATCCTCGGCGCCGGCGGCCTCCACCGGGCCGTCCAGGAGTTGCGATCGGTGGGACGTGATCGGTCCGCAGAACCATCAACGACATCCGACAACCAGGAGCAGCCGATGCGTATGCCCGCCAGCACCACCGTCCTGACCTCCGCCCTCGTCCTCGCCCTGACAGCCGCCCCCCGGACCGCAGCCGCCACCGCCGCGCCCGCCGCCCCGACGACCTCCCGCAGCATCACCGCAGGTCCGGATGCCGAAGCTCTGGCAGCCGCGATCTGCGGACTGCCGAACGCGGACGCGACCGCTGCTCTGGTGCGGGTCGGCGGCACCGACGGCAGGTGGCGTGGCAGCGCGGGTGTGCACGACCTCGTGAGCCACCGGCGGGCGGATCCGCATGCGCGATTCCGGGCCGGTTCGACCACGAAGGCGGTGACGGCCGCGGTCGTGCTGAAGCTCGCGGCGGAGGGGAAGGTCGACCTGGGCAGGCCGGTGCAGCACTATCTCCCGGGGCTGCTGGGCCGGGCGTTCAAGCCCATCACCGTACGGCAGCTGCTGAACCACACCAGCGGCATCCAGGCCGGTGACGGCTTCGGGGACACGTTCGAGGAGGTGTACGCGCACCGGTTCGACACGCTGACGCCCCAGCAGGTCGTTGCGTCGGCGGCGGCGAAGGGGCCGGAGTTCGGTCCAGGAACCCGGCAGCACTACCTCAACATCAACTACACGATTCTCGGCATGCTGATCGAGAAGGTGACCGGGCATCCCTACGCGGCGGAGGCGACCCGGCGCGTGCTGCGCCCCGCCAGGATGTGGCACACCTACTTCCCCGGCACCGATCCTCGTATCCACGGCCGGCACAACCGCGGCTACCAGGCGGTGAAACGGGCCGATGGCACGACCAAGTTCGTCGACGTCACCGAGTGGAACCAAGCGGACCGCTGGGCGGCAGGCGACATGATCTCCACGACGGTGGACCTGGAGCGACTGATCACCGCACTGTTCCGGGGCCGGATCGTCCCCCGGCCGCAACTGGAGGAGATGTTCACGGTCCCGGCGAACATCGACGGCGCGACGATGAGCGTCGGGCTCCAACGCTACAAGTACAGCGGCAGGGTCTACTGGCTCAAGTCGGGCGCCCGCTACGGCTACAGCGCGTTGATCGCCGCGTCCCGCGATCTGAGCCGCGTCCTCGTCCTCTCGATCAACTCCACGGACGCGAAAGGCGACGGGATGAACCCGGTGGCCCAGCGGATCGGCCATGCCGCGCTCAAATAGCAGCGTGGTGTCGTTCGTCCGGCGGACGGCGTTTCCCGGCGGTCCGGCGCAGGTCGAGGATCGATGCCGGGAGTGATGCCCCGGCACTGGGCGGCTGGTCCGCCCTCAACCGGGGGAGCACGACCTCCGCTGCCGCGAGGTCCTGGACGCCGAGGCCGATGAGTTTGGCGATGGTGATCTGCGTTCCGGGTCGGCGGGCATGACCGGCCGGCATGAGTTCGCCGAGTTCCGCGTCGATGCCGGCTTCGGTGACGGCGCGGCCCGCGATGGCGGCGCGCAGGTCGCCGGCGTGGACGGGTGCGTCGGCCCTGCTGTCGACGACGAGGAGATCGGCGCGCGCGAAGCACTCGGGGTCGAGTTCTGCCTTCGTCGCGTCGTCGGCGCCGACCGCGGTCACGTGCTGGCCGGGACGCAGCCAGGACCCGTCCACGATCGGCCGCCTGCTGGATGTCGCGGTGACGATCACGTCGGCGCCGCGGACGGCCTCCCCGGCGGTGCCTGCGATGGAGACGGCGACCTCGGGTGCACGGGCGCTGATCGCGGCTTGCAGTGTCCGCGCGGCGGCGGCACGCCGCCCCCAGACCAGCACGGTGTCGATGGGCCGTTCCGCCATGGCCGCGAGCGCCTGGAGATACGCCTGGACCCCGGTGCCGAGGACGGCGAGCGTGCGGGCGTCATGAGCGGCGAGCAGCCGGGTGGCGAGGGCCCCCGCGGCCGCGGTGCGGACATCGCTGAGGTGATGCTCGTCCTGCAGCAGCGCCAGGAGGTCCCCGGTGGCGGCGTCGTGGACCGCGACGTATCCGCTGCCGCCCGGCAGGCCGCGGGCGGCCCGTGCCGCGAACCAGGCCGCCACCTTGACGGTGAACACCGGCCGCCCCGGCAGCCAGGCCGACTTGACGTGCACGTCGCCGTCCGGGCCCGCGGGCGCGAAGACCGTGACGGGCGACTCGCCGAGTCCGCGGCTGAAGGCGGCCAGGGCGTCCGCCACCGGGTCCACGAGGTCCTCGAACCCGACGGCGCGCCGGATGGCGTCGGCGTCGAAGACCTGCGGGACGGTCACCTCGGCTCCGGCCGCGGGAGGACGTGGAGGGCACCCGTGCCCACCAGGGCGACGTCGCCGCTCACGGTGACTCTGCCGGGCCGCTCCGGGGTACCGTACGCGGTGATCGCGATGGTGCTGGGCCTGCCGGTGAAGCGTCCCTGCGACAGCAGGGTCCGGACACCGTCCCCGGCGCGCCCATGGTGCAGCAGGTAAGCGGCGACGCATCCGGCCGCGCTGCCGGTCGCGACGTCCTCGACGACGCCGTCGTTGTTCCAGTGCCTGCCCTCGGGCGCGGACGCGTCGAGCACGTAGGCGAACTGCGCGTCGTGGCGTCCGAGGAAGCCCTCGAAGTCCGGGGCGGTGATCCGGGCGCGGGCGAGCGCGTCGCCGTCGCGCACCGGGACGATGAGATAGGAGAGGCCGGTCGACCACACCTGCGGCGGGAGCCGCTGATCGAGGTCGCCCGGGGACAGTCCGAGCCGACCGGCGATGGACGCGGCGTCCCCGGCAGGCGGTGTGCCGACCAGTTCGGGCCGGCCGGCGTCCATCAGCGCGGTGAGCCGGCCCGCGGGATCCCGGCGCGTGGTGACCCGCACCGTCCTGGCGGCCAGGTCGATCGTCCATTCGCACTGGGCGTCGTCGGGTGCGCTGCTGAGACCGTGCAGCACGGCGGCCGCCCCCAGGACCGGGTGCCCGGCGAAGGGAAGCTCTTCGATCAGGTCGAAGATGCGGGCATCGGCGGCCCGCCCGTCCCGCCGGGCCACGAAGATCGTTTCGAAGTGGCGCAGCTCCTTGGTGACGGCGGCCATCTGGGCCGTCGTCAGGGGCGGCGGATCGACGAAGACGGCGAGGCTGTTGCCCGTGTAAGGCTCCTCGGCGAAGACGTCGACGTGGTGGTGCGCGACCGGTCGGGGCGGACGCTGGGCTCGTGGCATGGAACCAGGCTAGAAAGCCGTCGACCCATCGAGAAGAGCGATATCGGCATGGCACACATAAGATTTCCCAATGGAGCGGGACTTCGAGATCGCCGACCTGCGTTCGTTCGCGGCGGCCGTGCGTGCGGGCAGCATCACCCGGGGCGCGGCGGCACTCCGGCTGAGCCAGCCGACCGTCAGCCAGCGCGTCCAGCGCCTGGAGCGCGCCGCCGGAGAGCGGCTGCTCCTGCGGGAACCGCGCGGCATCCGGATCACCCCCGCCGGCGAGACCATGCTCGCCTACGTGGAGCGAGTCCTCGCGCTCCACGACGAGGCGCGCGCGGCGGTCGTCCGGCACGGGGACGCGCCGGACGGACGGCGCACGCTGGGCCTCCTCGAAGACCTCGCGGTGACCATCCTGCCCACCGCCCTCGCCGACTTCGCCGCGCTGCGTCCGCGGATCGATCTGGAGGTGATCATCGGGACCGCGGCGACGCTGCGCCCGCTCGCCGATCACGGCCGCGTGGACCTGGTGTTCGGCGACCCGTCCGTCATGAGCGAGAACGCCGTCCGATGGCGGCGCCGCGTGCCCCTCTCCTGGGTCGCCGCGGTCTCGCTGGACCCCCTCCCCGATCCCCTGCCCCTGGTCATGTTCTCCCAGCCGTGCCAGTGGCGCGCTCCGGTGCTGGACGCGCTCAGCCGGCGCGGACGGTCATGGCGGATCGCCTTCCAGAGCAACAGCGTCCACGCCGTCCAGGCCGCGGTCAGCGCCGGTATCGGGGTCGGCGCGCTGCTTGCGGGCAACATCCCCGCGGGTGCGGCGCGCCTGTCCGCACGCGACGGCCTGCCGGATCCGCCCGAAGTGGAGATCGCCGTGTCGCGGCGCCCCGGCACCGAGACCGATACCGCCCTGGACAGCCTCGAACGCCTGCTCCACCGGGCGGTCGCCCCGTAGGGCACCTACCACCCGGCTCCATGAGCCACGTCAGGCGCGCTGAAATGAACAGGACCGGCGCTGCGTCCAGGCCGCGGAGACGGCTGCGGCCGCTCGGGCAGGTGGCTGTGACGGTCTGCGTCGAAGCCCTCATAGCCACGCGGTCGTGAGACGACGTAGCTAGTCAGTCGGGCGATCAAACAAAGCGCACCGTGGGATGTAATGCAGGCCCACCGACCAAGAAGGAGAAACACCGGCTACCGAAAGGTGCAGTGGATGTCAGAAGGCTCCTCAAAAACCTCCTCGCAAGCCAGAGATCTCCAGCAGGTCATGCGCGACCCTGCGGCCTTCGAGGTGTTCTACCGGCGGAATGCCGCAGCGGTCTGCCGATTCATGCCACGGCGGATGAGCGATCCGCACACCGTCGATGCGAACTCCTGAAATCGAGCGCTCCAAAGTTGAACACCCAAATTCTCTCGATCACTCGAGTTCCCGCATCCAGCTAGGCAGCAGCCGGCGGGGCGGAACGATATAGATCCCACCGATGAGGCACAGAAGCCCAGAACAGCAGGCCAGGAAACCTCCCAGCCACAGCGGAATAGGATCGAGAAGGTAGTGCAGCCCCACCGCGAGCAGCATAAGGAGCATGGCACCGGCCATCCATGGGAACACCAGTGGGGAGGTCGTCGTGTTCAACTTGATGGGATACCAGGAACGCCACCGCCCGCTGAAGGCAAGGACACCGGCCACGACACAGCCGATAAGAAAGATGACGAGCACCACCATGCCAACGACCGCGAGAATCGGGTTATCGAGACCCGGTTTCTCGGGTGCCGCCATCCGAAGCATTTGAAACATCAGCGGATTCTCCCAGGCCAACCGCGCATGCCTGTCCTCCCAAAGCCCTAAGAGCATCGACGAATACTCTACGACACATCCTCGCCACAAGCGCGAGCAAACGCGGATTCGGCAGCCCGCAGTTGATCATGCCTGGGGACGACTTGAGGTCACCCGGGGGCCTGCTACACCGCACACGCTGGTGCCACGCCGGCCAGCCGCAGCAGGCTGGCCAATGATCCGGTCACCGCGGCCTACCTTGCGGCCGGAACGCGGTTGATCGAGTCCCATCTGGGCCGCAAGCCGTCCGGACGCCAGTGGACCCACGACAATGAAATCTCGATCGAGCCGGAACGATGTCGGCACCGCATTCCGGCTTCGGGTCACTACCGTGTGTGGCCCGCAGCGCCAGGCTCTGCTGCCCTAGTCCGCCGCCCGGTCGACGTGTCGGGGGTACTGCCGCGCGGAACCGTAAGTTCACCCCGGCACCACTGGTCACGCTGCTCGCCTCGGTCCACTCGTGGCTGGAACGACTGCGTTCCGATCGACTGACAGCTCGCACCGCTCGTGTGACCCACCGAGCCGGGCCTGAGCTGGAAACGCAAACCGCGCACGACGCGATCGCCCAAGTTCACCCAGGTGATACTCCGGCGTCCAAGACCCCGTGGGTGAGACGATCCGCCGACTCGGGCCTGAAGGCGGCGGTCTCGACGGGGCGGCGGCTCGGGGTGCCGTGGATGGCGCTGGCGCCGGTCTGGGCTGCTGGCCGGCAGCTACGATCCGGCCGGGATGGGCGCGACGCCCAGACGGCGGATGGCGGTGTCGAGGTAGAGGGCGCGACGGCAGGCTCACTCCGGTGGCGTGGTCGGCCGAGAGGCGCTCGATCACCTGGTCGGTCATGACGATCTCGCCATCCCCGCTCATCGTGGCGCTCTGGATCAGCGCCAGCATCTGCTCCTCGCGCTCGGTCACGGCCCGGACGGCGCGCCCCCGCGGTGAGCCGAGATACTCCGCTGGCGCGGTCGCGGTGGCGGGCGTCCTCCGGCCCCGGATGCTCACGGCGTGGAGATGGCCCGTGCACTGTACGAGATGAAGGGCGATGACGGGAAGCGCCGCAGCAGGTCGCTGACCGGCTCGCGTCAGCCGCGCCACGATCCACCGCCGCCTTGACCCGGCAAGCCGGTCTCGGCGTCGGAGGACGCCGCTGCCCCCGATCACCTACTGGGGCGGCCAGGCTGACGTCGGTCGAGGCCGTCGAGGATGAGAGACAGGAAGCGTTCCGGAATGACGCCGGGGTGGCAGGCGAACACGTTGAGCAAATCCATGAGGTCGCCGGTGCCGACATCTGAACGCATCGCACCGTCCGCCTGCGCCTGCCTTACCAGCTCGTCGAGTCGTTGCACCAGCGCCTGCCTCGCCTGCGGCGCAGAAGCCCCGGCCAGCGCGGCCGCGGTGGCGCCGCGGCCCTTCTCCACGCTGTAGACGACGAAGGCGCGAACGGCCGCCCACGCGTCAGGCTCGGCCGCCACGGCGCGGTCGAGACCGTCCATCAGCTCGTGAACGTACTGCTCCGCCAGGGCGGCGAGCAGCACGCTGCGGTCGGGAAAGCGGCGGTAGAGCGTGCCGACGCCAACGCCGGCGCGGCGGGCGATCAGCTCCATCGGCGCATCCGCGCCACGCTCGGCCACCGCGTCGCGTGCCGCCTCCAGGATCCGGTCCCGATTGCGGCGGGCATCGGCGCGCATCGAACTCCCTGAACTGGACGACAGTCTTCCGCTTAGTATAGAACCGGAAACTGACATTCCGCTTAGGAGGTTGCGATGATTGTGGTGACGGGTGCCACAGGCACGGTCGGGCGCGCGCTGATCGAGGAACTCGGCGGTGCGGCGCGAGCTGTGGTACGGCGCGCGGAACAGGGCGAGGAACTGGGATGCGACCACGTGGTCGGCGACCTGGAGCGGCCGGAGAGCATCCCGCTCGAACCGGGTGACAGGCTCTTTCTCAATAGCGCGCTATGGCCGGGTTTCGTGCGAGCGCACAAGGCGGTCATCGATCACGCGAGGGCGGCGGATGTGGCGCAGGTGGTGACCGTCTCCGTACGCGGCGTGGCATCGGGCAGCCTGCTCGGGTTCGGCATGCATGGGCAGGTGGACGAGCATCTCAAGGCGTCGGGGGTGCCGTGGTCGATCCTGGCGCCCGTCGGCTTCATGCAGAACCTGGCGGGCGACGTCGACGAGGAGGGGCGGATCTTCGGCGCGTACGGCAGGGGCGGCGTCGGCTACATCGACGCGCGTGACATCGCGGCGGTCGCAGCCCTGCTGCTCACACGTCCAGTCGGGGCCGACGCCACGTACGAGCTCACCGGGCCGGTGGCGCCCACGCATGACGAGGTCGCCGCCGAGCTCACCCGAGCACTCGGCCGGTCCGTGCGTTACGTGGATCTGACGGTCGAGGAAGCCGCCGTTCACCTGGAGAAGCGCGGCATGCCCGCCCAAGCGGCCCGTGACCTGGCCGAACTCATGTCGCAGATCGGGGACGGGCGCTGGGCGAGCACGACCACGACCGTGGCCGACATCCTGGGTCGCGAACCGCGTTCGCTGCGGGAGTTCCTTGGATAGACGTGGGCAGCGGTGGCCGAGGAGCAGGAACCCGACCGCCGCCCCTGCGCCGAACGCCGCGATCAGTCCCGCTCCGCACCCGCACCACCTCCGAGCAGCAGGCGCTCCCCATCTCCTGCGTGGTGAGGACGATCGGTTCAGGCCGTAGCCGATCAGGCGACTTCGGTGTAGGACTCGAAGAGCCGCGGTGCGTTGCGGTGTGGCTTGTCGAGAAGGTGCGTCCAGCATTGCGCGACGAGATCGCGCGCTTGTGTCCCGGGCCAGGGCTAGCGGCTCCAGGCGCGGTGGGAGGCGACTCTGGACGAGAGACTCGCGATCTGCCCGACGTCGCCGGTGCCGCTGCTGAACGAGCTGCTCGCCGCGCGGCGGGTCGCCGTCGCCGCGCCCCACTTTGGGGTGATCGTCTCCCGATCGTCTCCCAATCGGGCGCGAGACCGTGGCCACAGTGTTGCGGCGGGTGCGCCGCTGCCCAGCGAGCGTCGCTGAGAGTCTGGTCGTTCGTGCAGGACAGCGCTATCTGACGGGGAGGCCGGTCACGGTGCGGCCGATGACCAGGCGTTGGATCTCTGAGGTGCCCTCGAAGATGGTGAAGATCTTGGCGTCGCGGTGCATGCGCTCGACCGGGTAGTCGCGGGTGTAGCCGTTGCCGCCGAGGATCTGGATGGCCTCCTCGGTGACGTTCACCGCCATCTCGCTCGCCATGAGCTTGGCCATCGAGCCCTCGGCGTTCTCGAAGTCCTTGCCGGTGCGGGCCATCCACGCGGCGCGCCAGACCATGAGGCGCGCGGCGTCCAGGCGGCATTTCATGTCGGCCAGCTTGAAGGCGACGGCCTGGAAGTCGCCGATCTTCCGGCCGAACTGCTCGCGCTCGCGCGCGTACTGCAGGGCGTAGTCGTAGGCGGCGCGGCCGATGCCGAGGGCCATCGCGCCGACGGACGGGCGGGTGGTCTCGAACGTCTTCAGCGCGGCCTGGCCCTTGGAGCGCTTGCCCTCGCGGGTCCGCGCGACGCGCTCGTCGAACTTCTCCTTGCCGCCGACGACGTTGCCGCTGGGGAGGCGGACGTCGTCCAGGATCACCTCGGCGGTGTGGGACGCGCGGATGCCGTGCTTCTTGAACTTCTGGCCCTGCCGCAGGCCCGGGGTGTTCGGCGGGACGATGAAGCTCGCCTGGCCGCGGCTGCCGAGTTCGGGATGTACGGAGGCGACGATGATGTGGACGTCGGCGATGCCGCCGTTGGTCGCCCAGGTCTTGGTGCCGTTCAGCACCCATTCGTCCTTGGCCTCGTCGAACACCGCGCGGGTGCGGATGGCGCCGACGTCGCTGCCGGCGTCGGGCTCGGAGGCGCAGAACGCGCCGAGGCGGACGTCGTCGGGGGTCCCGAACATCTGCGGGACCCACTCGGCGATCTGCTCGTTGGTGCCGACGGCGGCGATGGACGCGGCGGCGAGCCCGGTGCCCACGATGGACAGCCCGATGCCCGCGTCGCCCCAGAACAGCTCCTCGAACGCGACGGGGATGCCGAGGCCGGTCGGCTCGAGCCACTGGGTGGCGAAGAAGTCGAGCGAGTAGATGCCGACCTTGGACGCCTCCTGGATCAGCGGCCAGGGGGTCTCCTCGCGCTCGTCCCACTCCTCGGCGGCGGGACGGATGACGTCCCTGGCGAACCCGTGGACCCAGTCCCTGACCTCGCGGACGTCCTCGCTCGGCTCCAGCGAGAAGGGCGTCGGTTCGGCGCTCGTCATGGCTAATTGACCCTTCCTCCAATATCGCTGTTACCAACGGTAGCACCTTCCCGAGTTACCGCGGGTAACACCGTGTCCGACGCCACAGCGCGGGCTAGTGGCGGCCGGGTGAGAACGAGCGGGCGGCGGCGTAGCCGGGGACCTCGATCATCGGGGGGCGCTCCCCCACGGCCACGTCGGTCGTGCGGGCGTCGTGGCCGTCCGCGGCGCGGTGGAAGCGGGTCAGCGCGGTGGACGGGGCTTCGAGCGGCATCATCCGGCCGTGCCGTTCCAGCCGCGACCAGGCGGTCAGCATGATCTGGCCCGACATGGCGCCGAGCGCCTCGGTCGACTGGTGGGCGTGGACGCGGCGTCCGAGGTCGACCTGCGCGATCGCGTCCAGGCCGGAGTCCTGGTAGACGTCGAGGAGGAGGCCGAGCTCCACGCCGTAGCCGGTGACGAACGGCAGGCGCTCCAGCAGCGTGCGGCGTCCGGCGTACTCGCCGCCCAGGGGCTGCATGACGCCGGCGAGCAGCGGCCAGTGCAGGTTGATCAGGGGGCGCGCGACCAGCTCGGTGACGCGGCCGCCGCCGCCCTCCACGCGGCGTTCGCCGTCGACCAGGGGGCGGTCGTAGCAGCCCTTGACGTAGCCGACGGACGGGTCAGTCAGCAGCGGCCCCAGCAGCCCCGTCACATACGACGAGGTGAACTCGCGCAGGTCGGCGTCCACGAAAACGATCAGGTCGCCGGACGTCACCGCGAGGGACTTCCACAGCGCCTCGCCCTTGCCCGACATGCGGCCGTGCCCGGGCAGGACGGCGTCCTGCGCGACGACGTCGGCGCCCGCGGCGGCGGCCACGGCCGCGGTCCGGTCGGCGGAGCGGGAGTCGACGACGACGATCTCGTCCACCAGCGGGATCCGCTCGACCAGGTCGGCCCGGACGGCCGCGACGATCGCCCCGACCGTCGCCTCCTCGTCGCGCGCGGGCAGCACGACGCTGATCCGCGCGTCGCCCTTGGCGGCGAGCAGCAGCCGCGGCGGCCAGTCCTCCGCCGCGCTGGTGCGGCGGGCCAACCACGAAGCGACCTCTGGCAGCACGCGCTCTCCCTCCCGTGCGGGCCGTCCGGGACCCGGCGTCCGTCCTCATCTAGGGAACGCCAGATCCTCCCAGAACATTCACCACCGGGCGGGACCGCCCGATGAACGCGGCACGGCGGTCATTCGGCGGCGTGCCTGTCCAGGAACTCGTAGACGTCCGCCTCGTCCACGCCCGGGAACGCTCCCGGCGGCAGGACGGACAGGACGTGCGAGTGCGCGCGGGCCGACGGCCACGCCATGCCCTCCCACCGGTCCGACAGCTCCCTCGGGGGGCGCTGGCAGCAGTCGCCGTCCGGGCAGGACGACTTGCGGCGCCGGGTCGACTCCCGGCCGCGGAACCAGCGCGAGTCCTCGAACCGGACGCCCAGCGTGATCGCGAAGTCGCGCTCGTGGCTGGGGTCGATGTGCGACAGGCACCAGTACGTCCCGCTCGGGGTGTCGGTGTACTGGTAGTAGACGGAGAAGCGGTCGGCGGCGCCGAACACGTGCCGCCCGGCCCATTCGCGGCACATCCGCTGGCCCTCGATGGCGCCGTCCTCGTCCTGCGGGAAGTTCAGGCCGTCGTTGGCGTACGCCTTGTAGATGGTGCCGTTCTCGTCGTTCTTGGTGAAGTGCAGCTGCAGGTCGAGGTGGTGGGTCGCGACGTTGGTGAAGCGGTGCGCGGCCATCTCGTAGGAGACGGCGAAGACGTCCGCGAGGTCCTCCACCGACAGCTCCCGCGCGGCCTTGGCCTCCTGCAGGAACGGGACGGCGCTGCGCTCGGGGATCAGGATCGCGGCGCCGAAGTAGTTGGCCTCGACGCGCTGGCGCAGGAAGTCGGCGAAGTCGCGGGGCTGGTCGTGGTCGAGCGCGATGTGCCCGAGGGTCTGCAGCAGGATCGTCCGCGGGGTGTGCATGCCGAGCTGCTCGCGCTCCAGGTAGATCCGCCGGTTGCGCAGGTCGGTCACGGACCGGACTGAGCGCGGCAGGTCCTGGACGTACTGCAGGCTGAACCCGAAGTGGCCGACCAGCGTCATCAGCAGGCCCTGCGACACGGCGCCGCGCCGGTAGCCGACGGAGTCGAGGGTCTGGGACGCGATCCGCTCGATCTCGGGGAAGTGGTTGCCGCGCTCGTGCATCTGGCGGCGCAGCTCGGCGTTGGCCTTGCGCGCCTCCTCGGGGCTCGCGGTCGGCTTCGTCCGGCTGCGCTTCAGCTCCCCGTACAGCGCGAGGATGTGCTCGATCACCTCGTTCGGCATCCGCTTGCCGACCCTGAGGTGGGAGAGGCCGAGCGTCCGGTAGAGCGGGTCGCGCTGCGCCTCCTCCAGCTCGATCTCCAGCTGCGCGCGGCGGCTGGGCGGCTGGCGCCGCAGCAGCTCCTCGACCGGGCATTCCAGCGCGGCGGCGAGGGACTGCAGCAGCGACAGCTTCGGCTCGCGCCGGCCGTTCTCCAGCAGGGACAGCTGGGACGGGGCGCGCCCGACGCGCTCGCCGAGCTCCGACAGCGTCATCCCGCGGCCGCGCCGGAGATGGCGGAGCCGCTGGCCGAAGGTGACGAGGTCGACGTCACTCGTGAAGTTGAGGGGTTCTTCTGGTCGCAAGGTCGTCACGGCTTCATAGTAGCGGAAATTTCGCACTTCTTTCGTTACTCCTGGGTTCATTAAGGCGCCGCAGCCGGGGCATAGTCGTCCACAAGCACCCAGGGGACGACACGGAAGGGCAAGACGATGACTGACAGTCGCCTCAAGGGCGCAGCCGAAGAGCTGCGGCGGCAGTGGGAGACCGACCCGCGATGGAAGGGCGTCGAGCGGACCTATACGGCCGAGGACGTCGTGCGCATCCGCGGTTCGGTCCAGGAAGAGCACACCCTCGCGCGCCTCGGCGCCGAGCGGCTCTGGACGCTGCTGCACGAAGAGGACTACGTCAACGCTCTCGGCGCGCTGACCGGACTCCAGGCCGTCCAGCAGGTCAAGGCGGGCCTCAAGGCCATCTACCTGTCCGGCTGGCAGGTGGCGGCGGACGCCAACCTCGCGGGCCAGACCTACCCCGACCAGAGCATCTACCCGGCGAACTCGGTCCCGGCCGTCGTCCGCCGCATCAACAACGCGCTGCTGCGCGCCGACCAGGTCCAGTGGGCCGAGTCGGACGGGCAGCCGGGCGAGGGCGACACCCACTTCCTCGCGCCGATCGTCGCGGACGCCGAGGCCGGCTTCGGCGGCGTGCTCAACGCCTACGAGCTGATGAAGGGCATGATCGCCGCGGGCGCCGCGGGCGTGCACTGGGAGGACCAACTGGCCTCCGAGAAGAAGTGCGGCCATCTCGGCGGCAAGGTCCTCATCCCGACCTCGCAGCACGTCAAGACCCTCAACGCCGCCCGGCTCGCCGCCGACGTGTCCGGCGTGCCGTCACTGATCATCGCGCGGACCGACGCCGAGGCCGCGACCCTGATCACGACGGACGTGGACGAGCGCGACCGCGAGTTCGTCACCGGCGACCGCACCGCCGAGGGCTTCTACCGGGTGCGCAACGGCATCGAGCCCTGCATCGCCCGCGCCAAGGCGTACGCGCCGCACTCCGACCTGATCTGGATGGAGACCGGCACCCCGGACCTGGAGCAGGCCCGCCGGTTCGCCGAGGCCGTCAAGGCCGACTACCCGGACCAGATGCTGGCCTACAACTGCTCGCCGTCCTTCAACTGGAAGGCGCACCTGGACGACTCGACCATCGCCAAGTTCCAGCGCGAGCTCGGCCACATGGGCTACACGTTCCAGTTCATCACCCTGGCGGGCTTCCACGCGCTCAACTACGGCATGTTCGACCTGGCCCACGGCTACGCCCGCGAGGGCATGACGGCCTACGTCGACCTGCAGGAGCGCGAGTTCGCGGCGGCGGAGAAGGGCTTCACCGCGGTCAAGCACCAGCGCGAGGCCGGAACCGGCTACTTCGACCTCGTCAGCACCGCGATCAACCCGGAGTCGTCCACCACGGCCCTGAAGGGCTCGACCGAAGAGGGCCAGTTCCACTGATCCTTCTTCGTCCGCCCTCCGGGCCGACCCCCTGAGCAGAAGGCCCCCGCGTTCCTACACCCGCGGGGGCCTTCTGGCCGCCCGGACCCGCACCGACCTGGACGTGCCCGCGTCCGGCGATCTTCCGTCCGCGGCGAGGACACGGTTTCGGCCACATCCGGCAATGGATCTCGACATCGACCGAAATCAGGTAGATCGTGAGCGCGCTATTGATCACTCGAGGGAGAGGATCTCCAATGGCGCGTCACACTTGGTTCATTCCGTCCCGGGAGAACCCCGGGCGAATGCTTCCGATCGCCGTCGCGGCCGTGAGCGTCGTGGCGCTCGCGCCGGCCGCGTCCGCCGCCGACAAGGGCCACCAGCACGGGCGCTACACCCCAGGCGCCTCGGGTGTCGGCGACCCCTATTTCCCGCTTGAGGGCAACGGCGGCTACGACGCCCTGCACTACTCGCTGGACCTGGGCTACGACCCCGACTACGACCAGCTGGACGGGACGGTGACCCTCACCGCCCGCGCCACGCAGAACCTGTCGTCGTTCAACCTGGACCTGTCCGGCATGGACGTCGAGCAGGTCACCGTCGACCGGCGCCGCGCGGACTACAAGCGCCGCGGCCAGGAGTTGACGATCACGCCGCGCAAGGGGTTGCGGAAGGGCTCGGTCTTCACGGCCGTCGTCGAGTACGGCGGCGTGCCGCAGACGATCGTCGGCTCGCCGATCGTCTTCGGTTCCCCGTACGGTTTCCTGCACACCCCCGACGGCGCGTTCGTCGGCGGCGAGCCCAACGGGCCGAGCACCTGGTTCCCGGTCAACGACCACCCGAGCGACAAGGCCACCTACGACTACACCCTCACGGTGCCGCAGGGGCTGAAGGCCGTCGCCAACGGGCGGCTCCTCTCGCACCGCAGCTCGGTCGCCTCGTTCAGCCGCCGCAGCGCGCAGACCCGCGCCGAGGTCTTCAAGTGGCGCGAGGACAGCCCGATGGCGAGCTACCTCACCACGATCGACGTCGGGAAGTGGGAGGTCAAGCAGGGCCGCACGCCCGGCGGCGTGCCCAATTACACCTTCGTCGACCCTGTACTGCTGGCGAACCAGCCGGACGCGGTGGACTTCTTCTTCAACACCACCAGCGAGGTCACCGACGGGCTGGCGAAGATCTACGGCAAGTACCCGTTCAGCAGCACCGGCGCCATCGCCGACGACGCGCAGTTCAACGGGCAGCCGCTCGGCTTCTCGCTGGAGACCCAGAGCAAGCCGGTGTACTCGGCCGTCCGCAGCGTCGGCACGATCGTCCACGAGCTGGCGCACCAGTGGTTCGGCGACTCGGTGTCGCCGAGGCAGTGGGACGACATCTGGCTGAACGAGAGCTTCGCGACCTGGGTCACGTGGCACTGGAACGAGGTCCACGGCGGCAGCTCCGCCGCCGCGCAGGCCCGCGCGACCTACGCGGCGCGGCCGTTCCCGGACCGTCCGGGCCGCCCGTTCTGGTCGGTCGTGCTCGGCGACCCGCAGCGCGACACGATGTTCAACGACCGCGTCTACAACGGCGGCGCGATCATGATCCAGATGCTCCGCGAGAAGATCGGCGACGAGGACTTCTTCGCCGTCCTGCGGACCTGGCTCGCCCGGCACAAGGACCGCAACGCCGACACCGCCCAGTTCATCGCCCTGACGGAGCAGATCTCCGGCCAGGACCTGGACGCGTTCTTCAAGGACTGGCTCTTCTCGGCCATCAAGCCCGAGATCCAGTAGCGCCGGCGCGCGCGCACGGGCCCCGGCGGGACGCGCCGGGGCCCGTTCCCGTATCTCGCATTCTGTGCGAAATTACGTAGTGGGGGCGGGCCCGCCTGTTTAGGCTCTCGGCAAGTGGGTGTTCTTCCTTGGGTGTGGTGGTACGGCGTCCGCCGGCACACGGCTTATCCGCTCGGCTCCGCCACCGAGGCCGTGACCAACACCGTCTTCGGGTTCATGCGGGCGTACGTGCTGATCGCGCTGTGGCAGGCGCGTCCGTCCCTCGGCGGTTACGACGAGATCGACGCGGTGACGTTCTGCTTCATCACGCAGGCGCTGATCGGACCGGTCCAGATCTTCGGCGGGATGGACCTGACCGAGCGGATCCGCAACGGCGACGTGGCGATCGACCTGCACCGCCCGGCGGGGCTGCAGGGCTGGTGGCTGGCCGACGACCTCGGCCGCGCTGCGGGCTCGCTGCTGCTGCGCGCCGGGCCGCCGCTGCTGGCCGGGGCGCTGGTGTTCCCGTTCCGCCCGCCGGCCCCGGCGAACCTCGCCGCGTTCGCGGCGGCGCTCGTCCTCGCGGTGACGGTGAGCTTCGGGCTGCGCTACCTGGTGGCGATGGGGATGTTCTGGCTGCACGACGACCGCGGCCTCAGCGCCGTCACGCTCGTGATGTCGCTGTTCTTCTCCGGCATGATCCTGCCGCTGGTCGTGTTCCCCGGGGCGCTCGGCGCCGCCGCGCGGGCGCTGCCGTGGGCGGCCATGATCCAGGTGCCCGCGGACGTGTTCCTCGGCCGTTACGGCGGCGCCGGCCTGGTCGGCGCGCTGGCGTTCCAGGCGGGGTGGGCGGCGGTCCTGCTGGGGCTGGGCGCGCTGGTCACGCGGGCGGCGCGGCGGAAGCTGGTGGTGCACGGTGGCTGACGGTGGTTGACGCGGGGCGGATGTACGGGCTGCTCGTGTGGACGTGGATCCGGTCGGCGGCGCAGTACCCGGTGTCGATGGTGCTGCTGGCCCTCGCGACGGCCGTCGTCACCGGCCTGGACGCCGCCGCGATCGTGCTGCTGTTCTCGCAGGCGCCGCGCATCGCCGGGTTCGGCGCGCCGGAGGTCCTGTTCCTGTACGGGACGTCGGCGCTGTCGTTCGGGATCTCCGACATCGTGCTCGGCAGCACCGAGCGGCTCGGGCACCACGTGCGGCGGGGGACGCTCGACGCGATGCTGGTGCGGCCGGTGAGCCCGCTCGTCCAGATCGCGACGGAGGAGTTCTCGCCGCGCCGCTTCGGCAAGCTCGTCCCGGCGGCGGGGGTGCTCGTGTTCGCGCTGGCCCGGGTGGAGGTGGCGTGGACGCCCGGCCGCGTGGCGATGGTCCCGGTCATGGTCCTGTCCGGGGCGGCGATCTTCGGGGCGCTGTGGGTGCTGACGGCGGCGGTGCAGTTCGTGGTCGTGGACGTCCACGGCGCGAGCAAGTCGCTCACCTACGGGGGCGGGTTCCTGACCCAGTACCCGATGACGATGTTCGCGCGCGACTTCGTCCGCGGCGTGACGTTCGTCGTGCCGCTGGCCTTCGTCAACTGGCAGCCCGCGCTGTACGTCCTGGACCGCGCCGACCCGCTCGGGCTGCCGGGCGCGGCGCGGTTCGCGTCCCCGCTGGTCGCCGCCGCGCTGTGCGGGGCGGCGGCGCTGGCGTGGCGGGCGGGGCTGCGGCACTACCGATCGACAGGGAGCTGATGCCGGGTGACGATGATCCAAGCCGAGGACGTGGTCAAGTCGTTCACCGTCCGGACGAGGTCGGGCGGCGGGCGGCGGCGGACGCGGACGCCGCTGCGCGCGGTGGACGGCGTGTCGTTCACCGTCGAGCCGGGCGAGTTCGTCGGGTACCTGGGCCCGAACGGCGCCGGGAAGTCCACGACGATCAAGATGCTGACCGGGATCCTCACCGCGTCGTCCGGGCGGCTGCGGGTGTGCGGGCTCGACCCGTCGCGGCGGCGCACCTCGCTCGCCCGCCGGATCGGGGTGGTGTTCGGGCAGCGGACGACGCTGTGGTGGGACCTGCCTTTGCGGGACAGCCTCGCGCTCGTCCGGCGGCTGTACCGGGTCGAGGCGGGCGCGCACCGGGAGCGGCTGGCGGAGCTGACCGCGCTGCTGGAGCTGGAGCCGTTCCTGGACACGCCGGTCCGGCAGCTCAGCCTGGGCCAGCGGATGCGCGGCGACCTGGCCGCCGCGCTGCTGCACGACCCGGAGCTGCTCGTCCTGGACGAGCCGACGATCGGCCTGGACGTGGTGAGCAAGGCGACCGTCCGCGACTTCCTGGAACGTATCAACGCCGAGCGCGGCACGACGATCCTGCTGACCACGCACGATCTCGGCGACATCGAGCGGCTCTGCCGCCGCGTCCTGATCATCGACCACGGGCGACTGGCCTACGACGGCGGCCTGGACGAGCTGCGCCGCACCGTGGACGCCGACCGGCTGCTGGTCGTCGAGCTGGACCGGCCGGTCCCGCCGATCGCGCTGGACGGCATCGAGGCGGAGCGGGTGGAGGGGCCGCGGCAGTGGCTGCGGCTGCCGCGCACGGCGAACGCGGCGGCGGTGGTGGCGGAGCTGGCCCGCAGCCACGACGTCCGCGACATCTCGCTGCGTGAGGCGGGGATCGAGGACGTGCTGGCCGGGCTCTACCGCGGCGACCACGCGTACCGCCGCTCGGGCCGTCCGGTGGCGCCGTAGCCGGGCGTCAGCGCCGGGCGGGCCTGCCAGGACGGCCGGGCCGGGCGGGCCGGGCGGTCAGAAGGCCAGGTCGGCGGTGTCGTCTTCGCGGCCGGAGCCCCAGCGGCGCGGCGCCCAGGCCGGCATCAGCAGCGCGAGGCCCATCATCCCGTACACGCCGGAGCCGAGGAGCATCCGCAGGCCGAAGTCCATGTCGCCGGCGGGCGGCACCTTGCCGGGCAGGTCGAGGACGCCGTCCGGGTCGATGAGGAACCAGGCGGAGAAGCCGAGCAGCGCCAGCGCGGGGACGAGCGAGACCAGCGGCGACGCCCACCGCGCGACGATGATCACGCCCATCACCAGGCCCACCGCGGCCAGCAGGGCGAACGCGCCGTAGATGCGGGTGCGGTCGGTGATCTCCTGGCCCGTGCCGTCGAAGGACTGGCCGGCCTGCACGTAACCCCAGGCCGCGCCGTACACCAGCCCTGGTGTCAGCAGGACGCCGAGGAAGAAGCCGATCGCGTGGCGCACCGCGCATCACATCCCATCGTTCCGGTCCGTCAGTTCCGGTCCGCTCGTTCCGGTATCGCGCCCCCAATCACAGCATGAGCATCGGGCATAGCGCAGTAAATCCGCCCGATGGGGACGACTCTTCGCGACGGACGGCGCCCGGCGGCGGACGGGCGGCAGGCGAATCGCCGGTGCCGGTCAACTCCCGGTCCGGATCCCGCGTCGAATACATAACAAGATCAATAAAGGGCACCGTGCCTCCGACCGCTCTCGGCCCTCCCCCCGCCGGCAGAGGAATCGGCGAGGAGGCACGCACATGCGCACAGGGGGAACGCAGGTGATCCAGGAGCTGGCCCGCGCAGCGGGACCGCGCGTTCAGGCCACGCCGACGCGGGCGACCCGGCTGGTGGACGGGTTCACCAACGGCGTCGTGCTGCTCTTCGCGGCGTGGACGGCCGTCTACCATCTCGGGCTGCTCTTCCGTCCGCCCACGCCGGTGCTGCTCCTGGTGTGGCTCGCCGGGGCGGTGGCGATCGGCGCGCTGTACGCCGCGCGGCGCGGGTGGTGGGCGGGGCCGCTTTGGCGGGGGCCTTCCGGGGCGCCGATCGGGCGTGCGAGGTCCGCGCCCCGGTGGCTGGTCGTCGTCTCGGTGGTCGCGGGGGTGGTGGCGGGGACGTCCGCGGGACTGCATCCGTCCGGCGTCCCGTGGTGGTGCGCGTGGCTCCCGGGGATCGTCAGCGTCGCCGCGTCGGCCGCGTACCTGCTGCTCCGCCGAGGGGGGCCGGACGGCGAAGGCGACGCGGACGACGGCGTCCGCGACTCCTCCGGGGCCGAGGACACGCGGTGGGGGACGCCGCTCGCGCTCCTCACCGGCGCCGGGTTCGCGATCGCGTCGCTGTTCATCGTGAACTCCGACGGCGACGACGCGTACTTCATCTCGCGGTCCGTGGCGACGGCCGTGACCGGCGAGATCCCGCTCAAGGACGTGATCTTCACCTCGGGCGGGGCGGACGAGATCTCGGGCGAGCCGCCGGTGGCGTCGATCGAGGTCCTCGCCGGGGCCGTGGCGCGGGTGCTCGGCGTCCACGCGGCCTCCTTCGTCTGGTACGCGCTGCTGCCCGCGGTGACCTTCGTCGCCGTCTGGGCGCTGTGGCGGCTGGTCAGGGCGTGGGCGCCGCGCCACGCCGCCCTGTGCTTCGCGGTCGGGGCGGTGTACCTGCTCTGGAGCGGGATGGGCGGGGCGTCGCTCGGCTCGTTCCACCTGCTGCGCATGTGGCAGGGCAAGGCGATGCTCGTGTCCGCGCTGGTCCCGCTGCTGTTCGTGTATCTGACGCGGTGGGCGGAGCGGCGCTCGCGTGGCGACCTCGTCCTGCTCGCCGCCGCCGGGGTCGCGGCGGTGGGGCTGACCTCGTCCGCCGTGTTCGTCGTGCCGCTCGCGGTCGGTGCCGCCGCCGTCGCGCTGATCGCGGCCGGACGCGTCCAGGCGGGTCTCTTCGCGTGCGTGGCGATCGTGTACCCGGTCGGGACGGCGCTCGCGGTGAAGCTGCTCTACGGCGAGACGAGCGTGGTCGGGAGGGTGCACGACGCGCCGGGCAGCTACCGGTGGGTCCTGCTGCACGCCGCGCTCGGGGTGATCGGCGGGTGCGCGGTGTGGCTGTCGCCGTGGACGGCGCGCCGGGGCGTCCCCGCGCTGATCGCGACGGGCGTCGCGGCGGCGCTGACGGTGCTGATCATCCCCGGGGTCCTGGAGGCGGCGGCGGACGCGTCGGGCGCCGGCCAGGTGCTGTGGCGGACGATGTGGGTCGTCCCCGCGCCCGCGCTGATCGGGCTGCTCGCCGCGGTGCGCATTCCCACCTGGCAATGGACCGGGCCTGCGCGCGTCGTCGCAGTCGGCGTCCCGGCCGCCGTCCTCGCGGTGGCGCTGGTCGTGGGCGGGACGCCGGTGTGGTCTGACTCGAACGGGTCCGCCGTGGCGTCGCGTCCGGCGTGGAAGGTGCCGGCGTCCGCCGTCGGGACGGCACGGGAGGTGGTCGCGCTCGCGGGACGCGACGGCCTGGTGCTGATGCCGCCCGGCGTCATGCGGGTCGTGCCGCTGCTGACCGTCCGCACGCATGCCGTCAACCCGAACAACCACTATCTGAAGCTGATGCCGGTGCCGCCGCAGTTCATTCGCGACCGGAAGGTGCTGTCGGCGACGGTCCGCGGGCCGCGCAGCGCCAAGCCGGAGGCGTCCGAGGTCGCGGCGGCGCTGTCGCGCACGAAGGTGGACGTGGCGTGCGCGAGCCGCCGCGACGAACGCGGCCTGGACCTGCTGCGGAGCGCCGGGTACGGGGGCGACCGGCGCGTCGGCCGGCTGGTCTGCCTCTTCCCGCCGGGGACCTGACCCGCGCATGGCCGATTCATGGCGGTTCGTTTTGAACGCCGGTATGCGGGCATCGGCGTCCCATTCGATCCGACGCATGTTGGAGGAACCATGTCGACCGCGATATGGGTCGTCATCGCCATCGTCATCGTCGCGGGCTTCGCCGCGGCCACGTACATCGCCTGGACCGGGGCCCGGACGCGGCGGCTCCGGGAGCGCTTCGGCCCCGAGTACGACCGGGCCGTGGAGCGCCAGGGCGGCCGCGCTGCGGCCGAGCGCGAGCTGCGCTCCCGCGAGGAGCGCCACGAGGAGCTCGACCTGCACGACCTCGATCCGCACCGGCGCGAGCAGTACCGCGAGCAGTGGGTCGGCGTCCAGGAGCGCTTCGTCGACGCCCCGGAGGCGGCGGTCGAGCAGGCCGACGGCCTCGTCACGGTGGTGATGGGCGAGCGCGGCTACCCGACGCACGGCTTCGAGGAGAAGGTCGCCCACCTGTCGGTGGAGCACGGCCGCACGATGGACCACTACCGCCGCGCCCGCGCCATCAGCGACCGGGCGGCGTCCAGGCAGGCGTCCACCGAGGACCTGCGGCAGGCCATGGTGCACTACCGCGCCCTGTTCGACGAGCTGCTGGCCGCGCCCGCCGCCGGCACCGGCCGGACGGCGAGCGGTGCCGGCGACCGGGCCAGGAGGGGCTGACCCCGATGGAGCACAGGCGACCCCAGGACAGGGCGCCGGGCACGGGCGGCGGTCCCATCGCGGACGAGCGCGCCCGCGCCGCCGGGACGGCCGACCCCGGCGTGGCGGGCGACACGCACGTCGCCGGTCCCGCGCCGAAGCCGCCCGTCATGGACGCGCCGCCCGGCCCCGCCACAGCGCCGCCTGCCACGGCGCCGCCGCCCGCCGTCCCGGCCAAGCCATCCGCGCAGGCGAAGCCATCCGCGCAGGCCGAGCGCTCCGCACCGGCGGAGTCGCCGGGGCCGCTGCTCGACCCGGCCGAGGCCGAGCGGTTCCGGGAGCGCTGGCGCGAGGTGCAGTCCGGGTTCGTCGACGACCCGGGCGAGGCCGTCCGCCGGGCGGACGGCCTCGCCGCGGACGCCGTCGACGCGCTCGGGCGCGCGATCGCCGCGCACCGGCGGAGCCTCGCCGAGGACTCCGCGAAGGACGGGCGCCCCGACACCGAGCGGCTCCGCCTGGCGCTGCACGGCTACCGCGACCTGCTGGACCGGGTCATCGACGCCTGACCGGCGACGACGCCCGCGCGGCCGGGCGGCCGCGCGGGCGGTCGCGTCAGTCGTTCAGCAGGAAACGGGTGACCGCCGCACGGCCCTCCGTCCCGCTCTCGCGGTTCTGGATGGAGTGCACGGCGCCCTTGATCACGACGAGCTCGCCGCGCGGCGAGTAGCCGAGTACCTCACGCGCCCATTCGACCGGCGTGGACAGGTCGCGGTCGCCGTTCACCAGCAGCACCGGGACGGGCAGCTTGGCGCGCGGCGGCTCGGCGGTGTGCCGGGCCCAGGGCCAGGTCAGGCATTCCTGGACGAACCCGTTCCCCACGGCCGTGTCGGCCGTGAACGGCCAGGTGGCCCGTTCGGGGAGGGTCCGGCGGGTCCGCTCCAGCGCGGCCGGGCGGGCGGACGGCCGCGTCTCCGACGTCCCCCACGGGAAGTGGCCGTCGGCGCAGATCGTGGCGATGTGCAGGCCCGAGCTGTACTGCGCGACGGGGTCGCCGCCCTGGTTCAGGAACTGGAGGAGCCGGTCGAGCCGTGCCGGGTTCCCGTTCCGGGCCTCGTGGATCGCCGACACGGCGTCGCCCGCGCCGCCCAGCGCGTCCGGGTTGCGGAACGTGGCGTCGACGTACTCGTAGGTGACCAGCATGTCCCAGATCAGCACGGAGTCCGTGCGGTGCCGGACGACCCAGGCCAGCTCCTCGGCCGGGTCGAAGCCGCACGCGGGGGCGGTCGCGCACGCGTCCCGCAGGACCCGTCCGGTGGCGCGCAGGCTCGTCAGGTAGAGCATGTTGTCGCGCTGCGGGTCGCGGTGCGGCACGACCGAGTCCAGGACGAGCTTGCGCACGTGCTGCGGGTGGCGCGCGGTGTAGGAAGCGGCGGTGATGGTGCCGTAGGAGACGCCGTCCACCGTCATGGACCGGACGCCGAGCGCCCGGCGCAGCAGGTCGATGTCGCCGACGGTCTGCTCGGTCGTGTAGTAGTGCCGCCGTTCCCCGAGGACGCCGGCGCATTCGGCCACCGCGCCGGGCGTGGGCGGCTCGATGTCGCCGCTGCCGACCTCGGCCTGCAGAGCCGGGCAGTTGATTGCGCCGAACTCGCCGGTGCCGCGCTGGTCGACCATGACGAGCCGGTAGTTCTTCATCACGTCCGGCATGCGCTGGGCGATGCGGCTGACGTAGGGGACGCCGGGCTGTCCGGGGCCGCCGGTCAGGAACATCAGGACGCCCTTCGGCGCGTCCGCGTTGTCCGCCGTGGCCACCTGCAGCCGCAGCGTCTCCGGCCCGCCCGGATGCCGGTGGTCGAGCGGCACGGTCAGGTACGAGCAGGTGAATCCGGCCTGGCCGGGGCAGGGACGTGGGTCGGTCAGGACCGGTCCAGAGTTGCCGGACGGGGATCGCCCGTCCGGCGGCTTGGGTGTGGCGGCCGCCGCCCCGCCCGGCGCGACGAGCGCGAGGACGAGGGCGAACGCCGCGATGGAACGTGATCGCATGCGCTGATCATGACCCGGTGATCCGCGCGGTGGTGAGATCTCGCCGGATCCGGTCATGCCGCCGCGACCGGCCGCGCGAGCGGTCTCCTCGTTTGGTCTCCTCGATCGGCCTCCCTCCATTCTCCCGCAACGGACTTTATGTACACAAAGTCACGACTTCGAGTCCGGAAAGTGATATCGCCACTACTGGTGGGCAGCTCCCGAAATGGGACACTTTTTGGGCGGGGGGTCGTGGAACCTCGCCGCCGACCGTGGAGGAGCCGGATGCAGACCTGGGACGTGATGCGCCAGGACGACCTCGGCAACACTTTCCATGTGGCCTCGCACGATTCGCGGATTTCGGCGCTCGCCCAGGTCCTGGTGATGGAAAGCGGCGTCAAGCACAGGCAGATGTATTGGGTGGAGGGCCCGCCGGGGCCCGTCGTCCGCACGAACCGCGACCTGTACCTGGTGTTCCTGCACCTCGGCCAGGAGGCCAGGGCGGCGTCGTGGTCGCTGTCGGCGTTCCTGCGCGCACTGTGGAAGGTCAGCGCGCCGCTCAGTGACCAGGAGCGGCTGGAGCCGGACGACGTCGCGGCGATGTTCCGGGCGGCGTCCACGACACCGCCCGCCGACTTCGACCCGGCGTGGAGCGGCAAGGACCTGGCGCTGCCCGGCGACGAGCCGGACGGGTACGCCGACTGGGAGCGCGTCCTGCTCTCCCAGGTCGCCGACCTGGAGGACTTCCTGGCCGCTCCCCCAGGCCCGCAGGCCAGGTTCGGCGTGGACGCCCCGCGCCCGCCCGGCTCCGGCGCCCGCGCCACCCCCGCCCGCTGGTACAACTTCGACCCGGCGACGTACCTGGAGTGCGCCGTCGCGGGGAGCCTCGGCGGGTGGGACGCCGCCGACGGCGCCCGCGTCCCGCTGCCCGCGGAGCCCGGCGAGGCGCCCGCCCGGTCCTACGTCCGCACGATCACCACGATGACCTGGGACGACCTGTCGCGCATCGCGGTCTGCGGCCAGGTGTACGAGTAGCCTCGGCGAGGGCGTCCGCACGCCTGGATTTGTCAGAATGGCGTGGTAGGACTGGGAAGGGATTTGTCAGAATGGCGTGGTAGGACTGGGAACATGAGCGACAGGCCGGTCGAGTTCGACGACCGGGACGGCTGGTGGCTGGCGCAGGCACGCCCGCATCCCGCGCTGCGCCCCTTCCTGCGCTCCTACGACGGCTACTGGGAGACCGAGATCGTCCCGACCCGGATGCGGACCCTGCCGACCCGCACCGCCGTCGTGATCATCAACCTCGGGCCGCCGCTCCTCATGCAGGTGCCGGGCGGCGTCCCCGACCGCGAGTACGGGTCGTTCGTCGCCGGGATGTACGACGGCCACGGCATGTACGTCAGCCCGGGCGGGCAGCGCGGCGTCCAGCTCGACGTGACCCCGCTCGGCGCCTACACGCTGTTCGGCGTCCCGATGGCCCACCTGACCAACGCCGCCGTCGAGCTGCCCGACCTGCTCGGACGCAGCGCGCACATGCTCGTGGATCGGCTCGCGTCCGCCCCGTCCTGGAGCGAGCGGTTCGACGTCCTCGACGCGTTCCTGCTGCGCCGCCTGGAGATCGGTCCCGTGCCCGACCCGGAGGTCGTCAGGGCGTGGCGGCTGCTGAACGGCGACCTCGCCCTGACCGTCGCCGACATCGCCGCCGACGTCGGCTGGAGCCGCAAGCACCTGACCCACCGGTTCCGGGAGCAGGCCGGGCTGCCGCCCAAGGTGATGGCCCGCGTGATCCGCTTCCGGCGCGCCGTCGGGCTGCTGACCGGCGGCGCCGCGCTCGCCGACGCCGCGTTCGCCTGCGGCTACTACGACCAGGCGCACCTCAACCGCGAGTTCCGCGCCCTGTCCGGCTGCACGCCGCGCGAGCTGATCGGCGGGCAGCTGGAGCAGCAGCGCGTCACCACCCTCGCCGAACCCGCCTGACCACAGCCGCTCCCGAGCCGCTCCTCCCCCGCCCCCGAGCTGTTCCAGGGCTGGACGCGGACCGGACACGGGGTGACGATCGGGGCATGCCGCGCCTGATCCTGCTCGGTGTCGGAACGGCCCGCTCGCCGCGGCACGCCCCGGCCGGGCTGCTGGTCGAGTACGGGCACGCGCGGGTCGGGCTGGACGGCGGTCCGGGCTCGGAGCCGCCGGAGAGCTCGCAGGCGTGGCTCGTCCGCGACGAGCAGGGCCCGCACCAGGCGGTCCTCGCCCGGATCGCGCGGGAGTGCGGCATGCCCGCGCCCGTCCTCGCGCCGTTCCGGCGCGGGGCGCTGCGCGTCGAGCCGCTCCCGGTCCCGCATCCCGGCGGCGCCATGCACGGCTACCTGATCACCGCCGGGCACCGCACGTGCGCGTGGGCGCCGGAGTTCGCCGAGCCGCCCGGCTGGGCGCGGGACGCCGACCTGATGTTCGCGGGCGTCCCGCCCGGCGGGCCCGCGGACGAGGCCGTCCGGGCGGTGCGGCGGCTGGGCGTGGCCCGGCTGGTCCTCGTCCGGCCGCCGCCCGCCGCGGGGCACGGGGACCCGCCGCCGTCCGCCGAGTGGGGCGTCGCGGGCGGCCTCTACCGGATGTGAGCGGTCACCGGATGCGAGCGGTCCTCAGCCCTGGTGGACGCCCCCGCCGAGGTTCATCACGATCACGCCCACCACGATGATCACCGCGCCGGCGATGGTGAGCGGCTTGACCTGCTCGTCGAACAGCAGCACGCCGCCGACGAAGGCGCCGATCGTGCCGAGCGCCGACCAGATCGCGTAGACGGGCCCGACGTTCAGCGACGTCAGCGCCTTCGCCATGAAGAAGAACGAGATCAGGTACCCCACGACCACGACCACGGCGGGCCCGGCCTTGGTGAACCCGTCGGACGCGCGCATCGACAGCGTGGCGGTGACCTCGAAGGCGATCGCGAGGGCGAGCAGCACGAACGGCATCAGCGGCCCTCTCCCCACTCGCCCTCTCCCTGCTCGCCGTGCTTCGCGGCGACGGCCTCGAAGACCTTCATGTCGGCGTCGAACGGGGAGCCGGGACGCGGCCAGTGCAGCACGATCTCGGTGATCCCGAGTTCGGCGTAGCGGCCCGCGAGGTCGTCGAACGAGCCGGCCGAGTCCAGCCACGGCTCCCCGCTGAACCCCGTCAGCAGGATCCTGTCCTCGATCTTGCGGCCCTCCGCTTCGCACGCGGCGTCCAGCGCCTCCAGCCGGGAGCGGACCGTGTCCTGCGCCGTCCCGCCCTCGGGACGGCCGCTGGTCACCCACCCGGCGCCGTGCCGGGCGGCGAGGCGCATGCCGCGCGGGCCGTTCCCGGCGATGACGAACGGCACGCGGGGACGCTGCACGCAGCCCGGCTCCAGGACGACCTCCTGCGCCGTGTAGTGCGTCCCCTCGAAGGTCGTCTCCGGCTGCCGCAGCAGCCGGTCGAGCAGCTCGACCCATTCGGCGAAGCGGGAGGCGCGCTCGCCGGGCGTCCAGTCGCCGCCGCCGAGGACGCCCGCGTCGGACGCGCGGCGGGTGCCGCCCGACCCGATGCCGATCGCCAGCCGCCCGCCGCTGACGTGGTCGATCGTCTTGATCGCGTGCGCGGTCGGGACGGGATGCCGGAAGTTCGGCGAGGTGACCAGGGTCCCGAGCCGCACCCGCGAGGTGACCGCGGCGGCCGCGGCCAGCGTCGTGTACGCGTCGTACCAGGGCGTCGCGCCCCGCCACGCGATGTGGTCGTACACCCAGGCGTGCCGGAACCCGAGGTCCTCGGCGCGCCGCCACAGTTCCCCCGCCTCCGGCCAGGACTCCATGGGCCACATCACGGTGCCGATCCTCGGTGCGGTCACCGGTCCCCCTCCGCTCTCGTCCCGGACGTCCCCGGACGGAACGTCCATCCAAACAGAATCACGTCGCCGCGCGGGCCAGCCACCGGTTCAGGGCCCACCACCAGTGCGCGGCGCGCGACACCGCCGCCCCGCCCGAAGGGTCCAGCAGCGGGCGCCCGGTCAGCTCCTGCAGCCGCCGGATCCGGTACTTGACCGTGTTGTCGTGGACGTGCAGCGCCGCGGCCGTCGGCCCGATCCGGCCGCCGTGGTCGAGGTAGGCGAGACCCGTCTCGGCCAGTTCGCGGTGGAACGGCTCGTCCGGGTCGAGGCCCGCCAGCAGCGCCCCGGCGAGCAGGCCGCCGAGCTCCGGCTCCGCCTCGGTGACGGTGAGCAGCGCCAGGTCGGCGAGCTCCCGCATCCCGGTGAGCCCGGCGTCCGCGCCCGCGCGCAGCGCCCGCCGTCCCAGCTCGTACATCGTCGCGACATCGGCAGGACGCGCAGGCGGGGCCGCCAGCAGGAGCGGCTCGGGCCGTTCCGGGGGGTGCGGGGGGTCGTCCCCCCGCAAGAGACCGGACGTGGCATGCGGCTCCGGGAGGCGGGCGACCAGCGCCGTGAACCGCCCGTCGACCAGCCCGCACAGGCCGGGCCCCGCCGCGGTCAGCTCCGCCTCCAGCCGCGCCGCGACCGCCGGGTCGCTGACGTCGGACACCACGCAGCGGTACGCGCCGGACGGGTCGAGCGGCGCGAGCACCGGGACGGCCTCGCCGTGCAGGAGCTGCCGCAGCATCTGCACGCGGCCCTCCCGCATCGTGCGGGCCGTCTCCAGCTCGGCGACCCGGTGCGCGTGGACCATCCGGTGGACGAGCGCGGTGGTGATCTCGTCGATGCGGGTGACGCCGTCGAGGAGCGCGGCGTCCGGGACGCCCTCGCGGCGGCCGGCGGCGACGAGCGTCCGGACCAGATGGGCGCGGCCGGCCTGGAAGCCGTCCAGGAACGCCTCGACCGGCACGCCCTGCCGCGCCCGGTCCGAGCCGAGCCGCTCCGCCGCGGCGAGGACGTCGGCGCCGGGGCCGCCGCCCTCCAGGGCGGCGAGCACGCCCCGCACGAGCGCGCGGGTGTGCCGCCTGGTCTCCTCCTCGGGCAGTGCCGCCACCAGCGGGGACCGGCCGCGGGCGGCGCGGACGGTCGCCTCCAGCAGCACCGGGTCGTCGCCGTGCTCGATCAGCAACCGCAGGAACCGGTCGCCGGCGCTGGGCTCCATCCCCCCATTCTGCGCCCTGTTTGTCCCGTCCGGACAACGAGCCCCGGAATGCTTGGATCGTTCCGGTCTAGCCGGACCGCCGGAGATGGTGTTCGGTGGGGGCAGACGAGCCGAGGAGTGCGCCGATGTCCGACGAGGACGAGTTCCTGGAGAAGCTGCCGACCGACCTGATCTTCAAGCTGCCGCCGACGTTCGAGAACGTCGAGGACGAGCGCCGCCACCGCAAGGAGCGCCTGGCCGCCGCGCTGCGCATCTTCGGCAAGTTCGGCTTCGAGGAGGGCGTGGCCGGGCACATCACGGCCCGCGACCCGGAGCGCACCGACCACTTCTGGGTCAACCCGTTCGGCATGTCGTTCAGGCACATCAGGGTCAGCGACCTGATCCTGGTGAACCACGAGGGCAAGGTCGTCGAGGGCCGCTACCCCGTCAACGAGGCCGCGTTCGCGATCCACTCGCAGATCCACCAGGCCAGGCCGGGCGTCGTCGCCGCCGCGCACAGCCACTCCACCTACGGGCGGGCGCTCTCGGCGCTCGGCCAGAAGCTGGAGCCGATCACGCAGGACGTGTGCGCGTTCTACCAGGACCACGGCCTGTTCGACGACTACACCGGCGTCGTCACCGACCTGGAGGAGGGCAAGCGGATCGCCGCCGCGCTCGGCGACGCCAAGGCCGTCGTCCTGCGCAACCACGGCCTGCTCACGGTCGGCGACACCGTCGACGCCGCCGCCTGGTGGTTCATCACGATGGAGCGCTCGTGCCAGGTGCAGCTCCTCGCCAAGGCCGCCGGGCAGGTCGTCCCGATCGAGCACGACAACGCCGTCCTGACCCACGAGCAGATCGGCAACGACCTGGTCGGCTGGATCAATTACCAGCCGCTCCACGACCAGATCACCCGAGAGCAGCCCGACCTGTTCGACTAGTCGGACTGTTCCATCTAGTCCGGCTGGTCCGCGTTCTCGTCGGGCGGCTCGGTGAGCGGCAGCAGCACCTGGAAGCGGGTGTCGCCGGGCAGCGACTCGACCCGTATGTCTCCGTCGTGCCGGTTCGCCACGATGCGCCATGAGATGTCCAGCCCGAGGCCGGTGCCCTGCCCGACCGGTTTCGTGGTGAAGAACGGCGTGAAGATCCGGCCGAGGTTCTCCTCGGGGATGCCGGTCCCGGTGTCGCCGATCTCCACGAGGGCGTGGTCGTTCTCGCGCGCGGTGCGGATCGTGAGCGTGCCGGACCCCTCCATCGCGTACAGCGCGTTCACGATCAGGTTCGTCCACACCTGGTTCAGCTCCGCCGCGTAGACCGGGACGGGCGGCAGGTCCGGGGCGTAGTCGGTCTTCACCACCACGTCCTGGCCGATCTTGCGCTTGAGCATGGTGAGCGTGCTGTCGAGCAGCTCGCGCAGGTCGGCGCGCTGGTGCGCGGCGCGGTCGAGCTGGGAGTACTGGCGCGCCGAGTCCAGCAGCGCGGTGATCCGGCCCATCGCCTCGGAGATCTCCGCCTGGAGCTGCGCGACCTCCATCACCTCGGCGAGCCACCGCATCGCGCCCGGCAGGTGGTCGCCCGCCGCCGCCGCGACCTCCGCGGCCTGCTCGACGCCGATCCCGGCGGCGACCAGGCCCGGCGCGAGGTCCCAGGCGTCGCCGACGCCGTGCTCCTCCAGCCAGTCGCCCAGCTCGTCCTCGGCGTCGGCGACCTCCAGCGGGCTCCGCCTGGCCAGCTGCGGCTGGAGCGCGGGACGCAGCGCGACCAGGGCGCTGAGATGCCTGCAGTCGACGCCCTGCGCCGCGAGGTCGGCGAGGCTCTTCTGCGCGCCGAGCAGCCGATCGCCCAGCTCGGTGCTGGCCCGCGCCGCCGCGGCGGCCGGGTTGTTCAGCTCGTGGGTGAGCCCGGCGGTGATCGTGCCGAGCGCGGTGAGCCGTTCCCGCTGGTCGACGACCCGCCGGTTGTTGGTCATCCCGAAGAAGATGCCCTCCAGCAGGTGCGCGGCCATCGGGAACCACTTGCGGACGGACTTGCCGAACTTGCGGGCCGGCAGCACGAACATCCGGCAGTCCCGCGCCGCCCGGAGCGAGTGCTGGTAGATCTGCTCGATCTTGTCGCCCAGGTACGCCTGGACGGCGCCGCCGTAGGTGCCGGGACGCGACGTCCGGGTCACCTCGACGACGTGGCCCCGGACGTTCGTGGACAGCACCATCTCGCCGTCCAGGAGCACGTACAGGAACTCGGCGGGTTCGCCCTGCGCGCAGATCACGCCGTCCGCGGGGATCACCTCGACCGTCCCGTGCTCCGACAGCCAGGCCAGCTTGTCGTCGTCGAGGTCCTCGAAGAGGAACAGCCCCCGCAGCTCCTCGGGTGTCGTGGTGGTCATGCCTGCTCCAGGTAGCGGTGGACGAGCGCGACGGCCATGGCGCCGTCGCCGACCGCGGACGCGACGCGCTTCATCGACTCCGCGCGGACGTCGCCCGCGGCGAACACGCCGGGGACGCTGGTCTCCAGGTGGTAGGGCTGCCGGACGAGCGGCCATCCGGCGGGGCGGCGTCCCCCGGCGACGAGGTCGGGGCCCGTCAGCAGGTAGCCGAGCGGGTCGCGCTCGACGAACCCGTCCAGCCAGCCCGTGCCCGGCTCGGCGCCGATGAACACGAACAGCCAGTGCGCGTCGATGGTCTTCTTGCCGCCAGGCCACGCGAACGTGAGGCGCTCCAGCCGGTCGGCGCCCTCAGCCGCGCAGACCGTCTTGCCGGTGTGGACCTCGATGTTCGGCGTCTCGGCGATCTGCTCGATCAGGTAGTGCGACATCGACCGCTCCAGGCCGTCCGCCCGGACGATGACGTGCACCTTCCTGGCGTACTTGGCGAGGTGGACGGCGGCCTGCCCGGCGGAGTTCGCGCCGCCGACGACGGCGACCTCCTCGTCCGCGCAGGACGGCGCCTCGGTGAGCGCGGCGCCGTAGAACACCCCGCGCCCGACGAAGTCGTCCACGCCCTCGGCGTTGAGGCGGCGGTAGGACACGCCGGTGGCGAGGATGACGGCGTGCGCGGCGATCTCGGTGCCGTCCGCGAGCCGGGCGACGCGGGCCGTGCCGCGCGCCTCCAGCGCCGTGACCTCGCCGGCCTGGAGCAGCTCCGCGCCGAACCGGTCGGCCTGCCGGCGGGCCCGCTCGGCGAGCTGCGCCCCGGTCACCCCGTCGGGGAAGCCGAGGTAGTTCTCGATGCGGGAGCTCTGCCCGGCCTGCCCGCCGAGGGCGCGCCGCTCCACCACGACCGTGTCCAGGCCCTCCGAGGCGCCGTACACGGCCGCGCCCAGCCCGGACGGCCCGCCGCCGACGACGATCAGGTCGTAGAAGCCGGTGGACGGCGTCGTCGACAGCCCGATCACGGACGCCAGCTCGGCGTCGGACGGGGCGCACAGCGTCGTCCCGTCCGCCGTCACGATCAGCGGCAGTTCCGGGTCCCCGGCGGCGGCGACGAGCTGGGCGCCCTCCGGGTCGCCGTCCATCAGCCAGTGGTAGGGCACCTGGTGGCGGGCGAGGAAGTCGCGGACCTCGTAGCAGCGGGCCGACCAGCGGTGCCCGACGACGCGCAGCTCCCGGGGCGGGTGCCGGTCGGTCCGCGCCCACGCGTCGAGCTGGGTGTCGATCACCGGGTAGAACTTCTCGTCCGGCGGGTCCCAGGGCTTGAGCATGTAGTGGTCGAGGTCGACGACGTTGATCGCGCGGATCGCGGCGTCGGTGTCGGCGTAGGCGGTGAGCAGGACGCGGCGGGCGTACGGGTACAGGTCCATGGCGTGTTCGAGGAACTCCACGCCGTTCATCTCGGGCATCCGGTAGTCGGCGAGCATCACGGCGGTGTCCTCGCCGCGCAGCCGCAGCTCGCTCAGGGCGTCCAGCGCCTGCCGGCCGGACTCGGCGCGCACGATCCGGTACGACTCGGCGTACCTGCGCCGCAGGTCCCTGGCCACGGCCCGGGACACGCCCGGGTCGTCGTCGACCGTCAGAAGCACTGGCTTAGGCAACGGGCCCCCTCGTTCCTGTACATCCCTGGACGAAAGCCTACGTCGCGCCCGGACCCCGGCCCCGGGCGGCCGCCCCGCCATCGGTCATGATCGTGGCATGGACCTGCGTGTTGCGCTGATCGGATACGGGACCGGCGGCTCGGTCTTCCACGCGCCGCTGATCTCGTCCGTCCCCGGAATGCGGCTCGCCGCGGTAGTCACCGGGGACCCGGAGCGGCAGGCGGCGGTGCGGGAGCGGTACCCGGAGGCGGAGGTCGTGGACGGGCCCGACCGGCTGTGGGGCGCGTCGGGGAACTACGACCTGGTGGTGGTCGCGGCGCCGAACCGGCAGCACGTCCCGCTGGCCCGGACGGCGCTGACCTCGGGCCTCCCCGTCGTCGTGGACAAGCCGGTCGCCGCCTCCGCCGCGGACGCCAGGTCGCTGGCCGCGCTGAGCGCCGTCCGGGGGGTGCCGGTGTTCCCGTTCCACAACCGGCGCTGGGACGGCGACTTCCGCACGGCGCGGCGGCTGATCGGCTCGGACGTCCTCGGCGACGTCCGGCGCTTCGAGTCCCGCTTCGAGCGCTGGCGGCCCGAGGTGCGGAAGAGCTGGAAGGAGAGCACCGACCCGCGCGACGCGGGCGGCATCCTGTTCGACCTCGGCACGCACCTGATCGACCAGGCGGTCGCGCTGTTCGGCCGGCCGGGCTCGGTCTACGCGGAGATCGACACGCGGCGACCGGGCGCGGCGACGCCGGACGACGTGTTCGTGGCGCTGTCCCATCCCGGCGGCGTCCGCTCCCACCTGTGGGCGAGCGCGACGGCCGCGCAGCTCGGGCCGCGGTTCCGGGTGCTGGGGAGCCGCGCGTCCTACGTCGTCCCGGGGATGGACGCGCAGGAGGAGCAGCTCCGCGCGGGCCTCACCCCGGACGACCACGGCTACGGGATGGCCGCGCCGGAGTCCTACGGCCTGGTCGGCACGCCCGGCGAGGAGCGGCTCGAACCCACCGCGCCCGGCGCCTACCAGGACTTCTACGCGTCCGTGGCCCGCGCCCTCGGCGGCGACGCGCACCCTCCGGTGACGCTCGCCGACGCGATCACCGGCCTGGAGGTCGTCGAGGCCGCCACACGCTCCGCCGCCGAACGCGCCGTCGTCGACCTGGACGAGGCGCGGCGCGGCGAGAGATAGCGCCGCTCCGGCCTAGAGGACGGAGACGTGGACGTGGTCGTAGTGGTTGGCGGTGATGCTGCCGCGGTCCTCCATCTGGCGCCAGCCGCCGCTGCTGCGCATGTCGTAGATGCGCTGCTTCCAGATGACGTACTTGATCCCGAGCCGGGACGCGTTGCTGATCACGAACTGGGCGACCTGGTCGCCGTGCGCCTGCGCGGACGCGCTCGGCATCCGCCCGCCGGTGCTCTCCATGAAGTCGCAGGCCCGGCCGGAGCCGTGGTCCTGCGGGTCGCCGGGACGCGAGCAGCCGATGGACGGGAACGGCCCGAACCTGCCGTCGATCGCCAGCAGGGCGGTGCGCATCCGCGCGGTCATCGAGTTGCCCGTGATCGGGGACTTGGAGCCGCTCACGCCGTCGGGCCGGCCCGCGGGGGCCTGCGTCCTGGCGACCTCGGGCTTGTACTTGGCGAGCAGCTTCTTGACGCGGGTGCGCTGGCTCTCCAGGTCCTCGATCTCCTTCTTGACCGCGTCCAGCTTCGTGGCGGCCGTCGCCTGCGACTGCGTCGCCTTGGCGTTCAGCGCCTGCAGGGCCTGCAGCCGGCGGCTGTTGTTGCGGCTGATGTGCTCGACCACGGCGGCGTCGTGGACGGCGCTGCCCGGCTGCGCCGAGGAGATCATCGGGATGATGTCGAGCCGTCCGGTCATGTAGGCGGTGGAGGCGAGCCGCGCGATGCCCACGCGGGCGGCCTCGTACTCGCGGTCGGTCGCGGCGGCGTCGGCGGCGGCGCGCTCGGCGGCCTTCTTCGTCTCCTCGAGGGTGACGAGCTCGCCGCGGTAGTCCTTCGACAGCTTGGCCGCGCGCTTCTGGAGTTCCGCGTACTTCTTCTTGGCGTCCTGCGGCTCCTGCGGGAGCCTCGCCGCGCTCCCGGACGCCGGCGGCAGCGCCACCGCGAGGCCCGCCGCGAGGGCGAGGGCCGCGAGGCGCCGCCCCGCTCTGCGCCGCCCGCCCGAGCGGGCCGCCGTGCCGGTGGGATCGAGGGCCGCCACAGATCACTCCTAGATAACAAAGCTCAAGATTGGCGGCACGCTACCACAATCACCTAATTCGTCTCACATGCATCAGAAAACACATAGCGTGACATAAAGGCTACCGAAGGACCGTGTGGTCCACGATTCGGAGGCCGGACCGCCGCAATGCGGCGGTCCGGCTTCGGACAGGGCCGCGGATACGCCCTTGGATACGGCCCGGACGCGGCCCCGGTTCAAGGGCCGACGAGCTCGTCCCAGCGCGGGATCCGCGGCTCGGACAGCAGCCGCAGGCCCGCCTCGGCGAGCGTCCTGTCGCCCTTGCGGTTGTTGCACTTTCCGCAGGCCAGGACGGTGTTCTCCCACGTGTCGCCACCGCCGCGCGACTGCGGGTGGACGTGGTCGATCGTGTTGCCGCGCTTGCCGCAGTAGCAGCAGCGGCCCCGGTCGCGCAGGTAGACGCCGCGCTTGCTCCAGGGCGGGCGCCGGCCGTGCCGCCAGCGCATCGCGACGTACCTGACCAGCCGCAGGACGCGCGGCACGGGGAAGCTCCCGAAGGTGCGGCCCTCCTCCGCCTCCTCGACCACCGCCACCTCGCGGACCAGCATCCGGATGGCGTGCCGCAGATCCACCTTCTGCAGTGGCTCGTACGACGCGTTCAGGACGAGCACGTTCACCGGGTCACCTCCCTAGCCCGTGCCGCTCCCCCGCCAGGATTCGAACCTGAATATCCGCATTAACGGTGCGGCGTTCTCCCGTTGAACTACGAGGAAATGTTCCGGCAATTATCCGGCTCCGGGCATTTCCCGGAAGCCTTCATAAGAGTGCCGATACACGGGCACGGGAGGCAACGCATTTTCGTCCCGCCGCCGGGCTGCCGGGCGCGGCGCAGCGGGCCGCCGGAACTCAGCGGGCCGGGCTCAGCGGGCGGGGCTCAGCGGGCCGGGGAGGGCGTCGACGGGGGCCTGGTATTCCATGGACTCGCGTTCCATGCGGAAGCCGAGTTCCTCGTTGACGGCGAGCATGTGGGCGTTGTCGCCGGCGTTGTCGGTCTCGATCTCGCGGACCTCGGGGCGGGCCTCGGCCAGCCACCGGAGCATCGCCGCCTTCATCCAGATGCCGATCCGCCTGCCGCGGTGCTCGGGCACGACGGCCGTGTCGTACTGGCCGGCGCGGCGGGCGTCGTCGTGCGGGACGACGACCTCGGTGAACCCGGCGACGACGTCGCCCGACAGCGCGGCGACGGTGTAGAGGTCGTCGCCGCGCTTGGCGACGACCTCCTCCGTCTCGCGGACGCGGTGGGCGTCCCAGGGCGTGCCGCCCTCGTACTCGGCGAAGTCGGCCATGGCGTGCTTGGCGCGGGCGAGGGCGGTGGCGTGCTCGTCCGGCACCACGCCCCGCCAGCGGACGAGCCGGTACCCGGCGGGCGCGGCGGCCAGCAGCCGCGCGACCTGCTCGGGCGGGACGTCGTCGAGCCGCAGCAGCATGCCGCGCAGGGTCAGGACGCACTCGAAGCCGTGCCGCTCCAGGAACGGGACGGCGGGCGTGCCCGCGAGGACCTGCGCGATCACGCTGGTGCGGCCGTCGGCGCGCAGCCCCTCGGCCGCGGCGGCGAGCAGCCGCCCGCCGAGCCCGCGGCGGCGCAGCGGCGGTCTCACCTGGATGTCGATCTCGGCGGGACGTCCGGCGCCGGGCTCGCCGGGCAGCCGGAGCGCGGCCACCCCGGCCAGCCGGCCGCCGTCGGCCGCCCCCCACAGCCGCTGCCGCGATCCGGGCCCGGCGCCGAGCAGCCGCAGCGCGGTCTGCTCCGGGTCGGGGGCCGGGTCCCCGGCGGGGTCGGCGGCGTGGACGGCGCTGAGCACCTCGTGCCACTCCCGGATCTGCGCCTCCGTCGGATCATCGAGCGCGATGACGTCCATCCGACTGTTGTACCTGATCGGCGTGCCGCGCGACCGGCGGCCCGGGGCAACGCGGGGGTTTCGGACGTCGCGAACGAGGGTCAGCGGCCCCGCGAGAACGCCTCCAAGATCCGCTCGGCGGCCAGCGCGGGGGTGAGTGAGCCGTCCGCGACCTCCTTCTCCAGCAGGGGCGCGAGCCTGCGCACGGCGGGGTCCGCGTGCAGCTCGCCGAGGAGCCGCTCGCGGACCATCGCCCACGTCCAGCCGACCTGCTGGCGGCGGCGCCGGGCCTCCAGCTCGCCGGACTCGCGGAGCCGGTCGTGGTGCTCGGCGAGCTTGCCCCACACCGCGTCCAGCCCGGTGCCCTCCTTGGCGCTGCAGGTCAGGACGGGCGTGTCCCGGACGCGCTCGTCGCTGCGCAGCAGCCGCAGCGCGCCGGACAGCTCGCGGGCGGCGCGCTTGGCCTCCAGCTGGTGCTCGCCGTCTGCCTTGTTGACGGCGATGACGTCGGCCAGCTCCAGGACGCCCTTCTTGATGCCCTGGAGCTGGTCGCCGGTGCGGGCGAGGGTGAGGAACAGGAACGCGTCGACCATCTCGGCGACGGTCGTCTCGGACTGCCCGACGCCGACCGTCTCGACGAGGACGACGTCGTACCCGGCGGCCTCCATGACGACCATCGCCTCGCGGGTGGCCTTGGCGACGCCGCCGAGCGTCCCGGCCGTGGGCGAGGGGCGGATGAACGCGTCCGGGTCGGCGGCGAGGCGCTGCATGCGGGTCTTGTCGCCGAGGATGCTGCCGCCCGTCCGGGTCGAGGACGGGTCGACCGCGAGGACCGCGACCCTGTGCCCGTCGCCGGTGAGCCGGGTGCCGAGCGCGTCGATGAACGTGGACTTCCCGACGCCGGGCACGCCGGTGATCCCGACGCGGCGGGCGTTCCCGGTGTGCGGGGTCAGCTCGACCAGCAGCTTCTGCGCGAGGTCACGGTGGTCGGGGCGGGTCGACTCGACGAGCGTGATCGCCCGCGCGATCCATGCCCGCGACCCGTCCCGCACGCCGGCCGCGTAGTCGTCCAGGCCCGCTTTCACTGCTCTCCGTGGCCGAGCCTCGCGGTCAGCTCGTCCAGCAGGCCGGCCGCCGCGTCCGGGAGGACGGTGCCGGGCCCGAAGATCGCGGCGGCGCCGGCGGCGCGCAGCTCGTCGAAGTCCCCGGGCGGGATGACCCCGCCGACGACGATCATGATGTCGTCGCGGCCCAGCGCGGCCAGCTCGGCGCGCAGCGCGGGCACCAGCGTGAGGTGCCCGGCGGCGAGCGAGTTGACGCCGACGATGTGCACGTCGGCCTCCACCGCCTGCCGCGCGACCTCCGCCGGGGTCTGGAACAGCGGGCCGACGTCGACGTCGAAGCCGAGGTCGGCGAAGCCGGTCGCGATCACCTTCTGGCCGCGGTCGTGGCCGTCCTGGCCCATCTTGGCGACGAGGATGCGGGGGCGGCGGCCCTCGGCGTCCTCGAACGCGGCGGTCGCCGCGCGCGCCTTCTCGATGGCGGTCACCTGGCCCGCTTCCTCCCGGTACACACCGGAGATGGTACGGATCTGCGCGGCGTGCCGCCCGTACGCCTTCTCCAGCGCGTCGGAGATCTCGCCGACGGTGGCCTTGGCGCGGGCGGCGTCGATGGCGAGGGCGAGGAGGTTCCGCTCCAGGCCGGGCTCGCGGGTTCCGTTCTCTGCCGCCCCGGCGGCGCGGGTCAGGGCGTCCAGCGCGGCCAGCGTCGCGGGCTCGTCGCGCTCCTCCCGCAGCCGCCGCAGCTTGTCGATCTGCTGCGCGCGGACGGACGCGTTGTCGACCTTGAGGACGTCGATCTCCTCGTCGGCGTCCGGACGGTACTTGTTGACGCCGATGACGGGCTGCCGCCCGGAGTCGATGCGGGCCTGCGTGCGGGCGGCGGCCTCCTCGATGCGCAGCTTCGGCAGGCCCTCGTCGATCGCCTTCGCCATGCCGCCGGCCTGCTCGACCTCGGCGATGTGCCCCCAGGCGCGGCGGGCGAGGTCGTAGGTGAGCCGCTCGACGTAGGCGCTGCCGCCCCACGGGTCGATGGTGCGGGTCGTCCCGGACTCCTGCTGCAGGACGAGCTGGGTGTTGCGGGCGATCCGGGCCGAGAAGTCGGTCGGCAGCGCGAGCGCCTCGTCCAGCGCGTTGGTGTGCAGCGACTGCGTGTGGCCCTGCGTGGCGGCCATCGCCTCGATGCAGGTGCGGGCGACGTTGTTGTAGACGTCCTGCGCGGTGAGCGACCAGCCGGACGTCTGCGAGTGCGTCCGCAACGACAGCGACTTGGGATTCTGCGGATCGAATCCCTTCACGAGCTTCGCCCAGATGAGGCGGGCCGCGCGGAGCTTGGCGACCTCCATGAAGAAGTTCATCCCGATCGCCCAGAAGAACGACAGGCGGGGCGCGAACGCGTCGATGTCCAGGCCCGCCTCCCGCCCGGCGCGGATGTACTCGACGCCGTCGGCGAGGGTGTAAGCGAGCTCCAGGTCGGCGGTCGCCCCGGCCTCCTGGATGTGGTAGCCGGAGATCGAGATGGAGTTGTACTTCGGCATCCGCTGCGAGGTGAACGCGAAGATGTCGGAGATGATCCGCATGGACGGCTGCGGCGGGTAGATGTAGGTGTTGCGGACCATGAACTCCTTGAGGATGTCGTTCTGGATCGTCCCGGCGAGCGCCTCCGGCTCCACCCCCTGCTCGCCGGCGGCGGCGATGTAGAGCGCCAGGACGGGCAGGACGGCGCCGTTCATGGTCATCGACACGCTCATCCGGTCCAGCGGGATGCCGTCGAAGAGCTGCCGCATGTCGTAGATCGAGTCGATCGCGACGCCCGCCATGCCGACGTCGCCGGAGACGCGCGGATGGTCGGAGTCGTAGCCGCGGTGCGTGGCCAGGTCGAACGCGACCGACAAGCCCTTCTGCCCGGCCGCGAGGTTGCGGCGGTAGAACGCGTTGGACTCCTCGGCGGTGGAGAAGCCGGCGTACTGCCGGATCGTCCACGGCTGCGTCGCGTACATCGCCGGGTACGGGCCGCGCAGGAACGGCGCGATGCCCGGGTAGGTGTCGAGGAAGTCGAGCCCCGCGAGGTCGTCGCCGGTGTAGAGGGGCCGGACGCCGATGCCCTCCGGCGTGTCCCAGGTCTGGGCGTCGGGGTCCCGGCCGGTGGCGTCCGTGACGGCGGCGCGCCACCGCTTGGCGGCCTCGTCGGCGGGGGGCGCCGTCCCGAGCTCGATCTCGCTGAAGTCGGGGATCATTCGTTCACTCCCAGATCACGGAGGGCGGTCTCCAGCGCCTCGATCGCGTCGCATCCCGCGTACACGCCGGCGTCCACGCCCTCATAGGTTCCCTTACCCGCCAGCCAGACCTTCATCGCGCCCGCTTGACGGAGAACCCGCGCCGCCTCGGCGGCCTGCTCCTCGTACACCCCGTCGCTGGAGCAGAGGCAGGCGACGGTCGTCCCGGACGTCCCGAACTCCTCCGGCGGGCCGCCGACCGTCTCGATCCCGCCCGCCTGGAACAGGTTCGCGGCGAACGACGCCCGCGCCGTGTGGACGGCGACGGGCCCGAGCGTGGCGAGGAACACCCGCGGCCGCGCGCCGGTCGCCTCCGCGTGGGCGTCGGAGCGGTCGCGGAGGGCCTCGAAGTCCTGCGCGTACGTGACGACGGGGAGCCCGCCGCCGGGCGCGCGGGGCGCCGGGGCCCGCTCGGGGAGGGTCTCGGCGAGGTTGGGGAACTCGCTGACGCCGGTCAGCGGGGCCTTGCGCCGGGCGATGTCCTTGCGGCGGCGCGCCCATGTCGCGGCGATCCGGTCGGCGACCAGGCCCGATTCGAGGGCGGCGGCGAGCCCGCCCGCCTTCTCGATCTCGGTGAACCGGTCCCAGGCGGCGCGGGCGATGCCCTCGGTGAGGCTCTCGGCGTACCAGGACCCGCCGGCCGGGTCGACGACGCGGGCGAGGCTCGACTCCTCCAGCAGCAGCGTCTGGGTGTTGCGGGCGATGCGGCGGGCGAACCCGTCGGGGAGGCCGAGGCGGGCGTCGAACGGCTGGACGGTGACCGCGTCCGCGCCGCCGACCCCGGCGGCGAACGCGGCGAGGGTGGTGCGGAGCATGTTCACCCAGGGGTCGCGCCGCGTCATCATCGCCGACGACGTCACGGCGTGGATCCGCGCGGACGTCCCGTCGGCGGCCCCGCCGACCTCGGCGACCCGCGCCCAGAGGCGGCGGGCGGCGCGGAGCTTGGCGATCGAGGCGAACTGGTCGGCGTTGACGGCGAGGCGGAACTCGATCTGCCCGAACGCCTCGTCCACGCTCAGCCCGGCTTCGGTGAGGGCGCGCAGGTAGGCGACTCCCGCGGCGACCGCCGCACCCAGCTCTTCGGCGTCGGAGCCGCCCGCGTCGTGGTACGGGGTGCCGTCCGCGACGACGGCGCGCAGCTTCGGGAACTCGCGGGCGCACCGGACGGCCAGCGCGGCGGCGTCCTCCAGGGAGCCGGGCGTACCGGTGCGGGCGGCGAGGCCGAGCGGGTCGGCGCCGAGGGCGCCGGACGCGTCAGCCGCGTTCCCGCGCTCGGCGGCAAGAGAGAGGAACGCGTCCGCGGCTTCGGCCGTCTCCGTTCCCGCGTCCAGCGCGACGGGCGCGAGGTCGAGCAGGACGCCGCGCAGCGCATCCGCCAGACCCGCGACCGGGAGGCTCCCGCCGCCGAGCCGCAGCCAGATGGACGTGGCCCCGTTCTCCAGGTCGGCGAGGATCGCCTCGCGGGTAGCCGCGGAGTCGGGATGGGCGTGGAGCTGCCGGACGTCCCAGCCCGCGATGCCCTCGCCGTCGGGCCGCACCTCGCGGACGTAGGGCGCGAGCCCGGGACGTCCCGGCGGCGCGTCGTCGCGGGTGTAGAGCGCTGCGACCGGCACGCCGTCGTACGACTCGCGGGTCAGCAGACCTTCGATCTCGTCGAGCGGGGTGTCCTCCGCCGCCGCGCCGGACCTGCGCAGCACCCCCTTCACCATCTCCCGCCACCGGTCGCGTTCGGCCGGGGGGAAGGCGGCAGCCAGTTCGATTTCGTCAGGCGGCACCGTCATGTCCTGGATCGTAGGCGAGCGGCCGAACGCACCTCTAATGCGGGTCCCGCCGACCGGAAGGCGCGGAGGCGCACCCCCGCGCCGCGTCCCGGTTAGCCGTGCGGCGGCCGGGAAAGAGCAGGCCATGACCCTGGACGCGCTCCCCGGCGACCTCTACCACATGCAGGAACTCCTCGACGAGCGCGAGAAGGAGGTCGTCGGGCGGGTGCGGGACTTCCTGGAGTCGAAGGTCGCGCCGATCGCGAACGGCTGCTGGGTGCGGGCCGAGTTCCCGTTCGACCTGATCCCGGAGTACGGGGCGCTCGGCATCGCCGGGCTCGCCCACGACGAGTGCCCGGGCGAGAAGCCGAGCAGCCTGCTCACCGGGTTCCTGGCGATGGACAGCCACCCGCATCGAGAACAAGATCGCGCTGCGGACCGTGCAGAACGCCGACATCATCCTCTCCGGCTGCCGCGTCCCGGAGGCCGACCGGCTCGCCGGGGCGAACACGTTCAAGGACACCGCCGCCATCCTGCGCCGGACGCGCAGCGGCGTCGCCTGGCAGGCCGTCGGGGTCATGCTCGCCGCCTACGAGATCGCGCGCGACTACGCGGTGGAGCGCGAGCAGTTCGGACGGCCGATCGCGAGGTTCCAGCTCGTCCAGGACCTGCTGGTCAGGATGCTCGGGAACACGACCGCGTCGCTCGGCATGGTGGTGCGGCTCGCCCAGCTCCAGGACGACGGCCTGTACCGCGACGAGCACTCGGCGCTGGCCAAGGCGTACTGCACCACCCGGATGCGGGAGGTCGTCGGCTGGGCGCGGGAGCTGATGGCGGGCAACGGGATCGTCCTCGACTACGGCATCGGCCGTTTCGTCGCCGACGCCGAGGCGCTCTACTCCTACGAGGGCACCCGGGAGATCAACACCCTGATCGTCGGCCGCGCCGCGACGGGCCACAGCGCTTTCGTCTGACGCCGGCGCCTCCGCCTGATCCGGCGCGTTCGGCTGACCCCGGAACGCCTTGTGGCGAGGGGCGTTGCTAGAGTTCGGGCGTCGAAGCCCCAACGGATCCCGCAGAGGAAGACCAACGCATGTCGACTGGCAGCCACGCCGGGCGCCCGAAGTCCTGGGTCGCGGTGACCATCATCTTCGTCGGTTTCGTCGTCGGCGGCGTGGGCCTCGTCATGGGACCCGACTGGATCGTGTTCGGCGCGGGCGCCGCGGTGACCGTGATCGGCGGGATCATCGCGCTGGCCGTCGACATCATGACCGACGTCGTCGTCGACGAGCCCCGCCAGTAGCCCCGCCGCTCCGGCCAAGGGAGCGTCAAGGACAGCCCGCGGGGCCCTTTAGCGCCCGTCCGGCAGGTGCGAACCGGACGGCGGCCACGTACGGTCGAGGGGAAGCAGCCTCCTGCGTCGCTCCCGAGCCCGAGGTGGTGGGATGCCGCTGCGATTCGGAATCGAGGAAGAGTACTTCGTCGTCGATCCCGTGTCCCGGGAGGTCGTCCCGCGTGCCGCCGCCGTCGTGCGGCGGGCGTCGGCGGCGCTGGGCGAGCGGGCCTCCACGGAACTGGTCGACTTCCTCGCCGAGGCCAAGACGCCCCCGTGCGACGACCTCGACAAGCTCGACGGGCAGGTCCGCGCGATGCGGGCGGCGATGGCGGCCGCGGCGGCGGCCGAGGGCGTCCGGCTCGCCGCGACCGGGACGCCGGTGCTCGGCGAGCTGTTCCCCGCCCCGATCGGCGCGGGCGCCCGCTACGCCGAGAGCCGCGCGACCTACCGGGGCCTGGACGACGAGCAGAGCATCTGCTCGTGCCACGTCCACGTCGAGATGCCCGACCGGGAGCACGCCGTCCAGGTCAGCAACCATCTGCGGCCGTGGCTGCCGACGCTGCTGGCGCTGGCCGCGAACTCGCCGTACTGGGCCGGGCGCGACACCGGCCACGCCTGCTGGCGGGTGATGGCGTGGGCGCGGTGGCCGGTCGCGGGCCCGCCGCCGTTCTTCGAGTCGTCCGCCCACTACGAGGACGTCGTCGCGACGCTGCTCGGCTGCGGCGCGCTGATGGACACCGGCACGATCTTCTGGGACGTGCGGCCCTCGGCGCGGCTGCCGACCGTGGAGATCCGGCTCGCCGACGTCGCCCCGACCGCCGCCGACGCGGTCGTGCTCGCGGCGCTGATCCGGGCGCTGGTGGAGGTCTCGTCCGCCGCGGTGGACGCGGGCGAGCGGGCGCCCGACCCGCCGCAGGAGCTGCTGCGCGCGGCGTACTGGCTGGCCGCGCGGGACGGCCTGGCCGGGACGGGCGTGGACGTGTGCACCGGCCGCGCCGTCGGCTTCCGGGAGCTGGCCGGCGACCTGCTGGCGCACGTCCTGCCCGCGCTGCGCGACAGCGGGGACCTCGGCCCGGTCGCCCGCGGCGTCCGCCGGCTCCTCACCGGCGGGACGGGCGCGGAGCGCCAGCGCGGCGCGTACCGGCGGCGCGGCCGGCTGACCGACGTGGTGGACGCCGCGATCCTGCGCGACAGGTGAGCCCCGCGGGAAGCGATTCGACGGCCCGGGGAAGCGCTTTCGGCGGTCGAAAACGTGACTTTACGGACTTCACCCGTTTTTCGGAGGCCGTCAGCGGGTAGTCGTCGTGGTGACCACAGCTCGGCCGAGGCGGCCGTCCGACCCCGGGGGACGCGGCGTTCAGCCGTCTGGCACGAGCCGCTCCCCTACGCGTACCCTCGAACCCGATGCACGTGCATACGCCACCCGCCCCGACCGAGAAGACGGCGCGATGAACCCCAGGCCCGGGGGGCCGGGCACGTCGCCGCCGCGTGACGCGTTCGTCCACCCAGCCCTCTTCTACCGCGACGACGAGGAGTACCTCGCGGGCACGGTGCCGTTCATCCGCGCCGGCCGCGAGTCGGGCGAACCCGTGGCCGTCGCGGTGCCGGGCGAGCGGCTGGGCACGCTGCGCGAGGCGCTGGGCCGGACGGCCGGCGAGGTGTCCTGGCTGGACATGTCCGAGGCGGGCCGCAACCCGGGCCGCATCATCCCGGGCGTGCTGCGCGACTTCGCCGACCGGCACGCCGCCGCCGGGCGGGTGCGGATCATCGGCGAGCCGATCTGGCCGGGCCGGTCCGCGACCGAGTACCCGGCCTGCGCCCAGCACGAGGCGCTGATCAACCTGGCGTTCGAGGGGCGCGGCGTGTCGATCCTGTGCCCCTACGACGTGAGCGGCCTGGACGACGTCGCGATCGCCGACGCCCGCGCCACCCATCCCGTCGTGATCGACCGGCACGGCGAGCACGTGAGCGGCGACTACGCGCCCGACCGCGTCATCAGCGCCTACAACCGGCCGCTGCCGGAGCCGGCCGGGGCGGTCGAGATGAGCTTCGACCTCGACGCGCTGCCCCTCGTCCGGGAGTTCGTCACCCGGTGGGCGGCGCGGTTCGGCCTCGGGCCGCGGGCGGTGGGCGACCTTGAGCTGGCCGCGAACGAGCTGGCCGCCAACTCGTGCCTGCACGGCGGCGGAGCGGGCACCGCACGGCTGTGGTCGGAGGACGGCCAGGTCGTGTGCGAGGTCCGCGACGCCGGGACGATCACCGACCCGCTGGCCGGGCGGCGGCCCGCCGACATGAGCCCGGACGGCGGCCGCGGCATCCTGATGGTCAACCACCTCGCCGATCTCGTCCGGATGCACACCGGCCCGGACGGCACCGCGGTCCGCGTCTACATGCGCCACTGACCCGGTATTACGGGGAGATCGCGCGGGTGATCCCGGCGAGCGACTCGGCCAGCAGCGCCTCGCGGCCCGTCGACGCGGCGTACTCGGCGAGCGTGGCGCTCAGGTTCAGCGCGAGCGTCCGCGCCGCCGCCTCCCGGCCGGGCGGCACGGGCAGCCCGTATCCGGCCAGGAGCGCGTCCCGCGCGGCGCCGCCGAACCCGGCGTAGGCGAGCGACAGGTCGACGGCCGGGTCGGCCAGGCACACGTCGCCCCAGTCGATCACCCCGGCGACGCTGCCGTCCGGGGCGAGCAGCAGGTGGCGGACGTGCAGGTCCCCGTGGACGATCACCGGATCGCCGGCCGGGACGCCGCGCTCGCGGGCGGCGGCGAGGAACGCGTCCACGGCGGGGTCGCGCTCCCATACGCCGAGTTCGGCGAGCGCGTCCAGGCGGCCGGTCGTGCGTGCCGCCCGGATCGCCGGGGCGGCCCGTCCCATCGGGTCGAGCGGCAGCCCGTGCCCGGCCTCGCGGACGAGCGCCGGGTCGTGCAGGGCCCGCAGGAAGGCCCCGATCCCGGCGGCGAGGGCGGTCCGCTCGCGCTCCGGCGGGCGGACGTCGGCGAACTCGCGGCCCGGGATCATCCGCGCGCCCCAGAACGGCCACGGGAAGTCGTCCGACGGCTCGGCGGCGAAGCGCGGCACGGGCACCGGCAGCGGCAGCCTCGGCGCCAGGACGGGCAGCGCCGCGATCTCCCGCTCGATCCCCGGCACCGCGATCTTGCGGCGCGGGAACCGGAACACCCACTCCCCGCCGACGAGGAAGACCGTGTTGTCCCAGCCGGTGGCGAGCCGCTCCACCTTCGCATCGCGCAGTTCGGGGAACCTGCGTCCGATGAGCGCGGCGGCCAGGTCCGCGGTGACCTCGCGTTCTGGGGCCCATTCGGGGGGCGGCGATCCGTCCGGTCGGGTGGTCACGTCCGCCCACGCTACCCCGATGCCGAGACTTGACCCGGCTCCAGGTGTAGCGGGCGGACGGCGGGAATGGATCCAAGCGCCCGATCTCACCCGACATCAATGGGGAACGATGCGTTTTCTGGCTCGTGCTCACCAGATGCCCGCCCGGCTGACCGTGGGGGCGTTCGTCGTGAACTCGGGGCTGTCGAAGCTCAAGGGCGGGGACGAGGCGGCGGAGCAGACCCACGGCCTGGCGAAGACCGCCTACCCGTTCCTGGGATCGCGGGATCCGCGGGAGTTCACCCGCATGCTCGGCACCGCCGAGGTGGCGCTCGGCGCCGCGCTGATGGTGCCGCTGGTGCCGTCGATCGTCGCGGGCGCGGCGCTCACCGCGTTCGCGGGCGGGCTGAGCGGCCTGTACCTGCGGGTGCCCGGCATGCGGGAGCCCGGCGGGCTGCGTCCGACCCAGCAGGGCACGGCGCTGGCGAAGGACTTCTGGCTGCTCGGCATCGGGTCCGCCCTCGTCCTGGAGGAGATCGGCCGGGCCCGCGAGGAACGCCGCGCGCGGCGCGGGCGCCGGTGCTTCAGGTTGACGTGAGCGTGCGCGCCCGGTGAAGATCAGCGCGTCCCCCTGGAGGCCGCGCAATGACAGACCAGCGCCCATGACAGACCAGCGCCCGTGACGGGCGGGCCCGAGCCGTCGCGGCCCGCCGTCCGCGAGGCCGCGGCGCCCGACGTCGCGGAGATCGCGGCGGTCCTCGGGCGCGCCTTCGACGACGACCCGGTCTGGTCGTGGCTGCTGCCGGACGAGGCGTCCCGCGTGCGCCGCCTGGCCGGGCTGTTCGGGATCATGCTGCGCCGGGTGCACCTCCCGCACGGCGGCACGGAGCTCGCCGGACGGGACGCGCGCACGGAGGCGGCGGCGCTGTGGGACCCGCCCGGGCACTGGCGCGTCCCCCTCCGCGTGCAGGCGGCCCAGGCCGTGCCGCTGCTGCGGGTCCTCGGCGCGCGGATGCCCGCGTCGCTGCGCACGCTGAGCGCGATCGAGAAGGAGCATCCCCGCGAGCCGCACTGGTACCTGGCCGTGCTCGGCGCCGATCCGCCCGCGCAGGGCAACGGCCTGGGGGCCGCGCTGCTGCGGTCCCGGCTCGACCGCTGCGACGCCGACGGCGTGCCCGCCTACCTGGAGAGCTCGAAAGAGATCAACGTGCCGTACTACGAGCGGTTCGGGTTCAAGGTGACGCGGGAGCTGACCCTGCCGGGCAGGGGCGCCCCGCCGATCTGGCTCATGTGGCGGACGCCCGGATCCTGAGCGGCTCCGACAAGGATTCGGCAGCGCGGTTAAGGTCCTGTCATGGCCGGAAGCGGCCATTTGGACAATTGAGCATCACGGCGGATGCGCGCTCGGCGACCGTCCGCTCGCCCGCCGCGTTCCTGATCATCGTCACCGGCGCCGCCCGGACCCGCCGGACGCCGCCAAACGCGGCTGGCCCGATGCGGCCACGCGGCGGGCGCCCTCCGGGCGGTCCGCGGGCCGTCTCAACCTTCCGGCGACCTACGCCGCCTACCGTCGAGGGAGAGCCACGCCCCCGCGCTCCTCTTCGTGAAAGCGACAGGTGAAGCGAATGACGACGGTCGGCACCCGGGCGCCGGAGACGCGGCTCGCCCTGCACAGGCCGGGCCCCGCGCGCGTCCAGGACTACCTGCTCGGCGGCAAGGACAACTACGCCGCCGACCGCGAGCTGGCGCTGCGGCTCCTGGAGGTGCTCCCGCAGGCGGCGGAGGCGGCCCGCGCCGCCCGCGAGTTCCTCGCCCGCGCCGTGCGGCTGGTCGCGGGACGCGGCGTCCGGCAGTTCCTCGACCTCGGCTGCGGCCTGCCCACGGCCGGGAACCTGCACGAGTTAGCGGCCCGGCACATTCCCGGCACCCGCATCGTGTACGTCGACGACGACCCGCTCGTCATCGCGCACGCCCGCGCGCTGATGATGGACGGCGGCAACGTCGCCGCGCTGCGGGCCGACATCCGCGACCCCGGCGCGATCCTGGACAGCCCGGAGGTGCGCCGCCTCATCGACCCGGCCGAGCCGGTCGCGCTGGTGTTCTCCTCCGTCCTGCACTTCCTGCCCGGCGCGGCCGACCTCCTCACGGCGCTGGCGGGCCCGGCAGCGCCCGGCAGCGCCCTGGTCGTCTCGCACGTCACCGCCGACTTCGCGCCGCTCGCGATCACCGAGGCGGCGCGGCTCTACCTGGAGGCGAGCGACATCCCGCTGTTCCCGCGCGGCGCGGTCGAGGTCGCGCGGCTGCTGGGCCCGTTCCGGCCGGTCTCCCCCGGGCTCGTCCCGCTGACCTCCGGGCCGCTCGGCGGGACGTTCCGCCCCGGCCACGAGCCGATCATGTACGGGGCCGTCGGGCTGCGCTGACGCGGACCGCATTGTGGAGTTGGTCACACCCGGGGCGGGTACGGCGTGCCGCTTCCTGATCACGGAGTCCCTGCTCCCGCCCGTGCTCGCGGGCCTCCGCGACTATCACCCTCAGTCAGCCGCCGGTGCGCCGAGTTAAGAAAAATGTCATTCGCCGGTTAGAGAACGCGTGCGCGCCGCCCCTAGGGTGGCCCGGATGCCGACGAACACCCTGACTCCGCCTCAAACGCAGATCGGCTCCCGTCCGGACAAAGCGCGCCGGATGGACTGGCTGGACGCTCTGCGCGGGCTCGCGGCGCTGGTGGTGGTGTTCGAGCATTCCCTCGACGTGCTCCTGCCGGAGGTCCGCGGCGCGGCGAGCCCGTGGTTCGACTTCGGCCGCTACGGGGTGTTCGTGTTCTTCCTGGTCAGCGGGTACGTCGTGCCGTTCTCGCTGGAGCGGCGCGGGAGCGTCCGGCGGTTCTGGGCCGGGCGGTTCTTCCGGCTGTACCCCGCGTGGTGCGTGTCGCTGGCGCTCGCGCTGATGCTCGGCGCGGCGGGGATGTCGTACGGGCTGCCGGCCGCGCTGAGCGAGCGTCCGTGGGCGTCCGCGCTCGCGCACATGACGATGCTGCAAGATCTCCTGGGCGTGCCCAACGCCGTCAACGTCTACTGGACGCTCTCCTACGAGATGGTCTTCTACCTGCTCGTGACGGCGATGTTCGTCGCGGGGGTGCACCGCTCCAGCGCCCGGGTCGCGCTGGGGTTCGGCGTGGGCGCGGCGATCCTGGGCGTCGCGCTGCCGTCGGGCCTGCTGGCCTCCCGGTGGCCGGGCGGGACGATCCTCGCCGCCGCGCTGTTCCTGGCCGTCGGGCTCGCGGCGATGGTCAGCCGCCGCCGCGCGGTGCGCCGGACGGGCGTCGCGGTGGTGGCGGCGCTGGCGCTGGGGCTGCTCGTCCTCGACAGCCGTATCGGCGCCATCGAGAGCCTGTGCATCATCGCCACGATGTTCGCCGGGACGGCCGTCCGGGGCATCCAGGACGGGCGGCTGCGCACCTGGCCCGCCGTCGCGATGGTCGCGGTCGTCCCCGCCTTCACGCTGGTCGCGGGCCTGCGCACGCCGACCGCCCTCGCGCTGAACGCCAACCCGGCCCCGCTCGGGCTCGACTGGTCCATCGCGGTCGGGGCGGCGTGGCTGACGTTCCTCGGCGGTCTCGCGCTGCGGAACCGTCCCATGCCCCGCGCCCTGGTGTGGTCGGGGACGGTCAGCTACTCGCTGTACCTGCTGCATCCGCTGGTCATCCAGGCGATCTGGCACGCCGCCGGACGCGACCCTGGCAACCTGCCCGGCTCGATCCGGCTGATCTGGGGCGTGGTGCTGGTCACGCTCGTCCTCGGCTCGGCGGCGGTGGCGTACCGCTACGTCGAAGTCCCGGCCCAGCGGCTCGGACGGCGCGTGACGGCCCGCCGCCGCCCCCGCGCGGACGCGGGCCCGCGCGCTGACCCGGGCAATGACCCGGGTAATGACAGCGTGCGCGTTCCTGTTTAAGGTGAGGCGGATCCGCCCGAGCCCGACCCCGCCGAACGGAACACCGGATGACGCAAGGGCCCATGCCCGCCGGGCTGCCGAACATGCTGCGGCAGCATCTGCGGGCCGCCGTCGCCGAGATGGAGCGGGAGATCCGCGACCAGGTGCCCGAGTACGGCGCGGGCGGCGGCTACGCCCGGCGGGTGGAGCGGACCGTCAGCGACACGGTCGCGTTCTTCGTCGACTCCGTGGATCACCCCGACGCCGACCCGCGGCAGCTCACCGACCTGTACGTGCGGCTCGGCGAGCAGGAGGCCAGGCAGGGCCGGAGCCTGGACGCCCTCCAGAACGCGATGCGGGTGAGCAGCCAGGTCGCGTGCCGCCGGTTCATCAAGGACGCCTACCGGCTCGGCTGGTCGCGGGAGACGCTGGGCCGGCTGACCGACTCGCTGTTCCTGCTGCTGGCCAGGGTCGCCGACGCCGCCGCGCAGGGCTACGCGCGCGAGCAGGGGCAGCTCGCGACCGAGCGTGAGCGCCGCCGCGACCGGCTGCGGGACCTGCTCATCGCCGAGCCCGCACCCGGCCGGGAGGCGATCGCGGAGCTGGCGGTCGCGGCCCGCTGGGAGCTGCCGAAGAGCATCGGGCTGGTCGCGCTGCCGTCCGGGGCGCCCGCCGCGGCGCGGATCCTGCCGCCCGCCGTGCTGCCCGACTGGGACGCGCCGATCCCGTTCCTCGTGGTGCCCGATCCGGACGGCCCCGGCCAGGACCGGCTGTGGCCCGCGCTGCGCAGGCTCGGCACGGCGGCGATCGGGCCGACCGTCCCGATCGGGCGGGGCGCCGTCTCGCTGCGCTGGGCGCGGCACGCGCTGGCGCTGGCCGAGCGGGGGCTGCTGCCCGGCGGCGCCCCGATCCGGTGCGCGGACCACATCGCGACCCTCGCCACCCTCGCCGCGGAGGAGCTGGTCGACGCGACCGCCGCGGACGTCCTCGGGCCCCTGCTGGAGCTGCCGCCCGCGCGGCGGCAGCCGCTCGCCGAGACGCTGCTGACGTACCTGCGGTGCGGCGACAACGCGGTGATCGCGGCGGAGCGGCTGCACATCCACGAGCAGACCGTCCGGTACCGGCTGCGCCGCATCAACGAGCTGACCGGCGGCCGGTTCACCGAGCCCGGCGGCCGCCTCGACGTGATGCTGATGCTGAACTGGCTCGTCCGGACGGGCCGCGCCGAGCGGACGGCGTGACCGGCGCCGTCACAGGAAGGCGGCGACGCGGCCGGCGAACTCCTCCGGGGTGACGATCTCGACGCCGAGCTGCTCGGCCTTGGCCCTCTTCGACCCGGCCTTCGCGCCCGCGACGAGCAGGGACGTGCGGGCGGACACCGACGAGGACGCCTTCCCGCCGGCGCGCTCGATCAGCTCGTTCACCTGGGTGCGGGACAGGCCGTCGAGCGGCCCGGACATCGATCCGGTGGCGACGACCGACAGCCCGGCCAGCGGCAGCCCGGACGCCTCGTCGCCCGCGGGCTCGGCGGGGCCGGTGGCGCCCGGCTCCGTCAAGGTGACGCCGGCCGCGGCGAGCTTGTCGATCAGCGGGGCCAGCTCGGCGATCTCCTCGACCAGGATCGCGGCCCGCTCCGGCCCGACGCCCTCGACCTGCTGGAAGACCTCCGCGTCGGCGGCGCGGATCGCGTCCATGGTCGCGAAGTGCCGGGCGATGCGGCGGGACATGGACCGTCCGGTGCCGCGGACGCCGAGCGCGCAGAACACCTTGTTCAGCGGCTTGGCCTTCGCGCCCTCGATCGCGGCGATGAGCGCGGCCGTGCTGGTCTCCCCCATCCGCTCCAGGGCGATGACCTGGTCGTGGGTGAGGACGAACAGGTCGGCGAAGTCGGTGATCAGCCCGGCGTCGACGAGCTGGTCGATCCGGTTCTCGCCGAGGCCCTCGATGTCGAGCTGGTCGCGCCCGACGGCGTAGCGGACGGACGCGACCGCATGGCACGCCCGCCCCCGGACGCACCGCCACCGCTGCTGCGACGCGTCGATCGCGTCGCCGCAGCGCGGGCACGCGGACGGCGCCTCGATCGGCCGCTCCTCCCCGGTCCGCAGATGCACGACCGGGGCCTCCACGCGGGGGATCACGTCGCCCGCCTTGTAGACGGTGACGTGGTCGCCGATCCGCAGGCCGCGCCGCTCGATGTCGGCGGCGTTGTGGAGGGTCGCGTAGGTGACGGTCGAGCCGTCCACCTCGACGGGCTCCAGGACGGCGCGCGGCGCGATCACGCCGGTGCGGCCGACGTTCCACTCGACGTCCAGCAGCCGGGTGATCTTCTCGACGGCGGGCAGCTTGTAGGCGACGGCCCAGCGGGGCGCGCGGGAGGAGAGCCCGGCGGCGGCCTGGTCGGCGGCGGCGTCCGCCTTGATCACGATGCCGTCGATGCCGAAGTCGAGGTCGGCGCGCAGCGCCGCGATCTCCTCGACGCGCCCGCGGACCTGCTCCATCGTGGCGCACGTCGTCCCGGCGACCGGGGTGGTGGCGGTCGTCTTCACGCCCAGCTCGTCCAGCAGTGCCATCAGCGCGCTGTGCGGCAGCTCGCGGAGCCGTTCGGCCAGCTCAAGGGCGGTGCCGGTGCCGAATCCCGCGTCGGCGGGCAGGGGCAGGATCCCGTACCCGAAGAAGGTCGTCTCCACCTGGTAGGCGTGGTGCTTGGTCCGCAGCGACCCGGCGGCGGCCGAGCGCGGGTTGGCGAACGGCGGGTGCCCGGCGCCGGTGCGGGCGGCGTTGGCGGCCCCGAACTGGGCGCGGGTCATCAGCACCTCGCCCCGCACCTCCGCCGTGACCGGCTCGGCGAGCCGCTCCGGCAGGCCCGTGATGATCGCGATGCCGCGGGCCGAGACGTCCTCGCCGGCGGTCCCGTCGCCCCGGGTGACCAGCTGGACGAGGCGGCCGTCGCGGTAGCGGGCCGAGATCGCCAGGCCGTCCAGCTTCGGCTCCACGCTCCACGTCGCGACCTCGCGGCCGAGCCTGCGGACGAGGCCCGCGGCCCACGACTCCAGGCCCTCGGCCGAGAACACGTTGTCGAGGCTCAGCATCGGGACCGTGTGCGGGACGTCCCCGGCGACCGCTCCCCCGGCGACCTTGCCCGTCGGGGAGTCCGGCAGCACGTGCTCGGGGTGCCCGGCCTCGTAGGCGGCGATGCCGCGCACCAGCCGGTCGAAGGCGTCGTCGTCGAGCGGCGAGTCGCCCTCGCCGTAGTAGGCGGCGGAGGCCGCGACGGCGCTCTGCACGGCGGCGGCGTAGGCGGCCTGGTCGCCGATCTCCGTAAGGGCCGGTGTCTCGGTCATGACCACATCATCCCTGGTCCCACCGACATTTCGGACTTATCGGGGGCCCGCGAGACGGTGCCCGAGGAAGGCGAGCTGCGGGCGCAGGAGGCGCTGCCAGTAGGCCACGTCGTGGCACCCGCCGCTCATCGAGCCGTCCGGCCGGACCCGGTCGCGAAGCCGGCGCGTCATGCGTGCGAACGGGTCGCTGTGCCCGCAGTCGACCCGGAGCGGGACGCCCTTCAACGCGTCCAGTGAGGCGAAGACGTCGTTGCGGGCGAAGTCGTCCCGGCCGTCGAACGCGCGCCGGTTGGCGGAGCGCGCGTCGTCGTAGGAGGAGAACAGGGCGGGGGACGACGCGACGACCGCCGCCATCCGCGCGGCGCCGAGCTGCCGGGTCAGGACGAGCGCGCCGTAGCCGCCCATCGACCAGCCGATCGCGCCGACGCGGTCGGTGCGGGCGCCGCGGTCGCGGAGGCGGGGCAGCAGCTCGTCCGTGATCATCCCGATGGGGTCGTCGCCGTCCGCGCGGGGGTGCCAATAGGAGTCCTTGCCGCCGTCGACGGCGACGAGCGCGAACGGCGGGACGCCGCCGTTCGCGACGGCGTCCGGGAGGTAGTGGTGGAGGTTGAGGCTCGCCACGAGGGACGTCGCCGTGTGGCCGGTGCCGTGCAGGGCGATCACGACCGGCAGCCCGCGCAGCGAGCGGCCGTCCGCGGGCGGCACGATGGCGGCGGTGACGGCGGTCCGGCGCCGCGCGGACCGCCACGTCATGAACTCGATCTCGACGGGCCCCGGCGGCGGCTCAGGCGCGTCCCCGCACCTGCCGAGCGCGCGGTCGAGGCGCACCTTGCCGGGCAGGACCTCCCGCTGGACGAGGGCGTACCCGGCGCCGCTCATCGCGGTGACGGCCCCGAGGCCGCCGACGCCGCCGAGCAGCGCCCGCCTGGTGATCAAATCGCCTCCTTCACGGCGGCGGCCTCTCTCCGTGCGGCGGCCGCGGAGCGGGACAGCATGGCGACACCCGCGGTCAGGAGCATGGCCGTGAACGATACGGCAACGAACGCGGACACCGTCCGCGGCGGCAGGGTGTGGAAGGCGAGCACGGCCACCAGGTAGGACGCGATGGGGTTCGTCATCGTCATGGCGGTCATCGCCGCGGGCAGCGAACCGGCCGCGAACGCCCGCTGCTCGATGACGAGCCCGAGCAGCGTGCTGCCGGCGAGGGTGTAGCCGGGCCAGTCCACGGCGGTCGCGGCGACGCCGTGGTCGACGAGGCTGGCGGTGGTGAGCTTGATCAGCACGGCGGTCGCGGCGAAGCAGAGCCCGGCGCAGACGCCGAGCAGCGCGGCCCGGACCGGCCCCTTGCGCAGCCACGCCGCCCGGGACAGCACGATGATCAGCGGCGCGGCGATCAGCCCGGCGAGGAACAGCCGCGGCCGGGACGGCTCGCCCTCGGGCGGGATCGCGCCCGGCACGGTGAACAGGACGGCGAGGCCCGCCGACACGGCGATGCCGCCGAGCAGGTCCATGCGGGCGGGGCGGCGGCCCGTGCCGACCGTGCCGAGCAGGATGGTGAAGACGAGCTGGGTGACCAGCAGCGGCTGGACGATCGCGGTCGACCCGAAGTGCAGCGCGGCGGCCTGCGTCGCGAACCCGGCCAGGTTCACGACCCACCCGGTCAGCCACACCGGGTCGCGGACCAGCCGGCGGATCAGCCCGTGCGCGGCGGTGGCGCCCGTGCCGCCGTGGACGGCGCGCCTGGCCGCCCGGTACTGGAGCGCGGCGGCCCCGGCGAACAGGAACGCGGCGGCCAGGCTGAGCCAGACCGACCACGCCGTCTCACCGGACCACTCCATCACGCCGTCCCGGCCCGTGCGCCGCCGTCCGCGCCGCGCTCCCGCCCCGCGACGGCGGCGGACAGCTCGTCGAACGCCTGGACCATCCCGCCGATGAACGCGGCCGCCTCGGGCAGCAGCCTCGGCTCGGCGGTCACCGCGACGTGCAGCGCCCCGTCCCAGCTCAGCGCGCCGACGGCGAACGGGACGCCGTCCGCGAGCGGCAGGATGGGGTGGACGTCGCCGAGCGGCACGCCCGCCATCGACATCGGCACGGCGGGCCCCGGCATGTTGGAGACGATCCCGCCGAAGAACCGGGCCCGGTAGGCGCCGCGCGCGGCGCGGGCGTGCAGGCGCGGCGGCAGCGCGCCGATCAGGGCGAGCACGGCGGTGCTCGCCACCGCCCGGCCGGACCTGCGGCGCCGCTCGGCCGACCGGTGCACGGCCGCGAGCCGCTCGTGGACGGGCATCGGGTCGAGCGGGACGTCCAGCCGCAGCGCGGCCGTGAGGTTGCCGGGCACTGCGGTCCGGCCCCGGTCGGGCGGGGCGGGAGCGCGCAGCGTCATGGGGACGGCGGCGCGCAGTGCCCGCCCGCCCGCGCGTTCGCCGCGCTGGGCCAGCACGTCGGCGACGACCTCGCCGACCAGCGCGAGCAGCACGTCGGTGACGCGGACACCGGCGGCCCGCGCGGTGTCCCGGACCTGGTCGAGCGGAAAGGTCACCGTCTGGAATCCGCGCTCAGGACCGAGCGCGCCCGTGACGGACACGGTCGGGGCGGCGCCGTCCAGGCCGAGCAGGACCAGGCCGGGGACGACGGCGGCGGCGCGCGCGAAGCCGCCGGGGCCCTTCATCGGCTCCGCGTCCGGGAGCCGGGGTTCGAGGATGCCGCGCAGGATGTCGACGACGCCGATCCCGTCCGCGATGGCGTGGTGGAGGAGGATCACGATGGCGTCCGGCCCGTGGTCCCCGCCCCGGACGAGCCAGAACCGCCACAGCGGCCGGTCGTGGTCGAGCGGCCCGGCCACCAGGCGGGCGACGAGGTCGTCCAGCGCGCGGCGCCCGCCGGGCCTGGGGAGTTCGATCTGCTGGACGTGCCAGTCGAGGTCGATCGCGTCGGCCTCGGCCCAGCGCGCCCGCCGGAACCGCCCGGCGGGGATGATCCGCTGCGTGAGGCGCGGCAGGTGCGGCAGGCGCTCGGCCATCAGGTCGCGCATCCGCTCGGCCGGCGGGCCCGTACCGGCGAACACGGCGACCCCGCCGACGACCTGCGGGACGTTCTCGCTCTCCACGTGGAGGAAGAACGCGTCGGCGGCGGCCACCCGCTGCTCCCGCCGGGCTGGGAGCTCACCGGCGCGGATGCCGGGCGGGCGCCACCGCCGCACGACACTCACGCGGAGCCGTTCGGCTGCGGCCGCGGCCGGGATGAGCAGCAGCCCGGCGGGGATGTCCACGACGTAGTGGGCGGCGGTGGCCACGATGACCAGGGCCGTCACGACCAGATGCAGCGCGCACAGCCAGGTGAGGAAGGCGCCGGTCCGGGCCCGCACGGCCGCCACCCCGATCCAGGCGACCCATCCGATGTGCAGGCTCGGGATGGCCGCGTACGGGTTGGCGCCCGCCGACACCACGCCGGTTCCCCAGGTCGCGGGCGGATGGTGGACGGCGATGATGTCGATGTAGCCCTCGTCCGGCAGCAGCCTGGGCGGTGTGGTCGGCCAGAGCGCGAAGCAGCAGATCGCGATCAGCGTCAGCCAGATCAGCGTGTTGCGGGCCCACGGGTAGACCGGGCTCTTGCGCCACCACAGGTACGCGAGGAAACCGAACGTGCCGATGGCGTACGTCGTCGCGTACTCCCACGCGGCGATCGCGCCCAGCCACTCGTGCCGGACGAGCACGTCGTTGAGCGGACGCTCGATGTCGAGGTGGGTCCAGCGTTCGAAGTCGAGCAGGGCACGCCCGTTCGCGTCGCTGACCTCCCGCGGGCCGGTGAAGACATGGGTGAACGTCAGGTAGACGGCCAGGACGACGAGCGCGGCGGCGATCTCACGCGCCGCCGACGCGGCCCGTCCCCCGCCGGACTCCCCCGCGCCGGACTCCCCCGGACCGGTCTCCCCTGTGCCGGCCGCGACCGATTCGGACCGGATCAAAGCGCCTCCCGCCTCGTCCGTCACTCCCGCCCACTACCGATCATCTTCCCCGTCATCCATAGCAACGACCAGAACTTGTTTATTGCGTTGCCATGGACGCCGATCGGCAGGCCAAGAAGAGCCACGAAAGAGAACTGCGAAGGTGTGAAAGAAAGGGCCGGTCAGCGGTCCGATGCCGCCCATGCCCGCATGCCCCCGGCCGGCGGGCGAGACGGTCCCGCGGCGTCCGCCCCGGCACCGCGGGACCGTCCAGCCCGCCGGCTGCGGCCGGTGCCCCGACCCCGCCGAGCGGGCCCCCCTCCTGCACGGCCCGCCGGCGGCGTCGCTCTCCGGCTCCCAACTCCTACAGCGCCCGCCCGCCGTGAAATGTCACACGACCGGCCGCAATAGTGGTCTACCTGGGAGGACGTCCCGGCGCGGCTTCCGCGGGACCAGTGCGCGGCACGCGCCGCGCGGCGCCCTGGGTCAGGTGATGAGGCTCCGCGGGCGCAGGTCGGTCCAGTTGGCGGTGATGTAGCCGAGGCAGTCGGGCCGGGACGCGGGCCCGAAGGCGGCCGTCCACCCGGCGGGGACGTCGGCGAACTCGGGCCACAGGGAGTGCTGGCCCTCGTCGTTGACGAGGACGAGGAACGTGCCGTCGGGGTCGTCGAACGGGTTGGTCATCTCACGCCTCCTGGGCGACGGGGACGGAGCGGCGGACCATGGAGCGGACGATCTCCCCGGTGCGCACGGCCGTCATGGACAGCAGCGACGACGCGATGCCGTGGCTGTGCTCGGTGGCTCCTTGCAGGTAGACGCCCCAGCGCGGGCCGGGGTGGGTGGCGACGCGGTAGTCGCGTTCCATGACGGGACGTCCGTCCGGCCCGGTCTGGCAGTGCGAGGCCGCCTCGCCGAGCAGGTCGAACGGGTCGCGCTCGCGGTAGCCGGTGGCGAAGACGATCGCGTCGGCGTCCAGGTCGCTCACGTCGCCGGTCGGCATGAACCGGATCCGCGCCCGCACTCCCCCTGGCAGCTCCCGGACGTCCATGACGCGCGACACGTTGAGGATCCGGAGCCGTTCGGCGCCCGCGACCTTCTCGGCGTAGGAGCGCCGGTACAGCTCGTCGATGAGGTCGAGGTCGACCACCGAGTAGTTGGTGTTGCGCGAGTAGTCGAACAGCATCCGCTTCACGTCGTCGGGCGCCGCGTAGTAGTGGTCGACGGCCTCGGGGTCGAAGATGCGGTTGGCGAACGAGCTGTCGTCGGCGGGCGAGTACCCGTACCGGGCGAAGACGGCGCACACCTCGGCGCCGCCGAAGGTGCGGTGCAGGTACTCGACGGCCTCGGCGGCGCTCTGCCCCGCGCCGACGACGACGAGCCGCTTCGGGGTCCAGCCCGGCCGCTCGGCGAGGCGGGTGAGGAGGTCCTCGGTGTGCCAGATCCGGTCGCCGGCCTGGACGCCCTCCGGCAGGACGGGCTCCAGCCCGGCGCCGATGACGGCGTTGCGGGTCAGGTGCGTCTCCAGCTCGTCGTCGCGCCGCACGACGACTTCGAGCGTGTCGTCGTCGTGCGGGCGCATGGCGACCACTTCGGAGCGGTAGCGGACCCGGTCGGCGAACGCGGCGGCCGTCCATTCGAGGTAGTCGTGGAACTCCACCCGCGTCGGGAACATCGTCTTGTGGTTGACGAAGTCGACGAGGCGGCCCCTGGCGTGCAGGTACGCCAGGAACGAGTACGGGCTGGCGGGGTTCCGCAGCGTCACCAGGTCCTTGAGGAAGTGGACCTGCATGGTGGCGCCGTCGATGAGCATGCCCCGGTGCCAGCCGAACTCCGGCTGCTTCTCGAAGAACACGGCGTCGGCGGCCGCGCCGTCCCCGCCGCCCGCGCGTCCCGGGCGGTCGGCGCGGTCCGCGCGGCCCGCCTCGTCGAGCGCGACGGCGAGCGCCAGGTTGGACGGGCCGAACCCGATGCCCACCACGTCATGGACGGGGATCTGCATGCGCTCCTCCGGCATCAGGCGGGCCTAGGCGGGCTTGGCCGCGGCGGCCTTGGCGATCTTCGGGACGATCTGCTCGATGACGTACGGGACGGACAGCGGCGTCGGCGTGCGCAGCGGCCAGAACGACTTCAGGTCGAGCGCCACGTACGCGCCGCGCTTGACGACGGCGAGGTCGGCGAACAGCTTGTTGCCCTCGACCTTCTTCTGCGTGGCCGGGTCGTCGTTGTAGTGGCTGAGCAGGACGTCCACGTCCAGGATGGAGATCTTCTCCATGCTCAGCTCCGCGGCGAAGCCCTCCCCGGGCAGCTTCTTCACGGGTTCGGGCAGCACCATGCCGAACTGCTTGAGCATCTTGACGCTGGTGTCGGTGTCGGCCTTCATCACGCCGATGTTCCCGTTCGGGAACATGCTGGTGAACGCGAACTCCTTGCCGTTCAGCTCGGGGTGCTGGGTCTTCACGGCGGCGAGGCTGGTGTCGAGCCTGCCGATCAGGGCGCGGCCCTCTTCGTCCTTGCCGACGGCCTTGGCGACCTGCATGGTGATCTGCTGCCAGGCGTCCTCGGCGGGCCCGGTCTGGTACGCGACGGTCGGGGCCAGCTTGGAGAGCTTGCCGTACTCCTTGTCGATGTAGAAGTCGCCGGCGGCGAGGATCAGGTCGGGGCGCAGCGCCGCGATCTCCTCCAGGTTGAACCCGGCCTCCCCGGCCTTGAGCAGCTTGGGCTTCGCGCCGGTGAGCTTCGGCGCGCTCCAGGGGGCGAGGCCGTCGGGCTGGACGCCGGTCAGCTCGGCCATGCCGACGGGCGTGATGCCGAGCGCGAGCAGCGCGTCCTGGTCGACCTCGCCGAGCGCGACGATCCGCTTCGGCGCGGACTCGATCTTCGCGGTGCCGAGCTTGTGGGTGATCGTGACCGGGTACGCGCCGGTCCCCGCGTTGCCGCCCGAGGCGTTCTCCGCGGGATCGTCGTCGCCGCAGGCGGCGGCCGTGCCCAGGCTCAGGACCAGCGCGGCGGTGACCGCCATTCGCCGCATGAAGGTGCGCATAGAGGACCGGTGTCCTTCCGAAATTCCGGGGGGTTATCGACCGAGATCTTAGGTTAGGCTCACCTAACTGTGCAATGGGTGTCCGTATATGAGCATCACCTCATTCGCGCCAGCAATCCCGCCACGGTCGGCGACGCCATCAGGGCCGCGATCTTCAGGGACTCGCATCCGGGCTCCTTCCTGATCCGCCGGACGAGCTTCATGGCGAGCAGCGAATGGCCGCCGAGATCGAAGAAGTCGTCGTCCGGGCCGACCTCGGCGACGCCGAGCTCCTCGGCGAAGACGCGGCACAGGACGGCCTCCCGGTCGTCGTCCCCGGTCCGCGCCGCGGGCGTCGCCGCCTCGGCGGTGGCCACGCGGGCGGCAGGAGCTGCGGGCGTGAGCGGGGCGGGCAGGGCGCTCACCTTCACGCCGGGGTCGGCGGCGACGGCGTCCAGCAGCGCGATGAGACCGTCGGCCAGGGCTGCGACCGTGTCCCGGTCGAACATGTCGGCCGAGTAGTCGACGATCAGCCGGAGGCCGTCCGGGTCGGTCGCCTCGCGGAAGATGAAGTCGATGTCGAACTTCGCCGCGCCCGGCCCGAACAGCGCCTCCTTCTGCTCCAGCCCGGGGAACCGCACGTCGCCCGCGCCCTGGTTCTCGTAGCCGACCATCACCTGGAACAGCGGGTTGCGGCCGGGCACGCGGCGCGGGCGCAGCGCCTCGACGACCGCCTCGAACGGCAGGTCCTGGTTGGCGAGCCCGGCGAGGTCGGCCTCCCGGACGCGGCCGAGCAGCTCGGCGAACGCGGGGTCGCCGGACACGTCGGCGCGCAGCACGAGCGTGTTGACGAAGAACCCGACGAGGTCCCGCGCGGCCTCCTCGGTGCGTCCGGCGACCGGGCTGCCGAGCGGGACGTCGTCGCCCGCGCCCGTGCGGTGCAGCAGCGCGGCGACGGCGGCCTGGCAGACCATGAACATGCTGGCGTTCCCGTCGCGCGCGACCTGGCGCAGCCGCCGCGTCAGGCCGGACGGGAAGTCGGCGGTCAGCGTGCCGCCGCGCTGCCCGACGGTGCCGGGACGCGGCCTGTCCGCGGGCAGCGGGATCTCCTCGGGGAGGCCGGCGAGGGCCCGCGCCCAGTGGTCGAGCTGCCGGGCGTGGACGCTGCCGGGGTCGAGCGGGTCTCCGAGCAACTCGCGTTGCCACAGCGCGTGGTCGGCGTACTGGACGGGCGGCGGCTCCCAGCCGGGGGCCTCTCCGTCCAGCCGCGCCGTGTACGCCTCGGCGACGTCCCGCGCGAACGGGCCGAACGACCACTCGTCGAACGCGATGTGGTGGAAGACGGCGAGCAGCAGATGCTCGCGCTCCCCCTCGGGGAACACCGCGACCCGCAGCGGGACGTCCTTGGCGAGGTCGAACGGGCGGGCGATGACGTCCTCCGGCGCGCACGTCGCCACCTCCAGGACGGGACGCGCCTCCTCCGGAGGAAGAATCCGCTGGTACGGGACGCCGTCGTGCTCGGGGAACACGGTGCGCAGGCTCTCGTGCCGGGCGGTGACGTCGGCGATCGCGGCTTCGAGGGCGGCGAGGTCAAGGTCGCCGCGGAGCCGGACGGCGAGCGGCAAGTGGTATGCCCCGCGCGGCCCACCGTCCTCCAGCCCCCGCCCACCACCAGTCAAACGACGAGCTCCGCTCGGCCAGTCCTCCTCGCGGAGGAGCTGGTCGAGCATCCACAGGCGGCGCTGCGCGGACGACAGCGGAACGCGCTCCGGCCGTTCCTTCGGCTCCAGGACGGGCCGGGCCCCGGCGGCGGCGTTGCGGTGCGCGCGTTCGGCGAGTTCCGCGACGGTCGGCGCCTCGAACAGGTCGCGGATCGCCAGGTCGGCGCCGAGGACCGCGCGGGCGCGTCCGACGAGCCGGGTCGCCAGGAGGGAGTGGCCGCCGAGGTCGAAGAAGTCGTCGTCGATGCCCGCTCCCGGCGCGTCCAGGATCTCGGCGAACAGGGTGCACAGGAGCCGCTCGACGGGTGTGCGGGGCGCCCGCCCGGCGCGGCGCGGGCCGTCCTGGCCGGGGTCGGGGAGGGCGCGGCGGTCGAGCTTGCCGTTCACGGTCAGCGGCAGCGCGTCCAGCGTCATGATCGCGCTCGGCACCATGTAGCCGGGGAGGCGTCCCTTCAATGCCTCCCGGACCCGCGCCGCCAGCACGCCGTGGTCGCGGGCGGCGACCGGGTTGTTCGCGTAGGACGCGGGGGCGCGTCCGGGCTCGGCCGGGAGGCAGGCCGCTCCCCCGCCGAACACCGCGTCGTAGCACCCGGCCGTTTCGGACGGGGTGAGCACAGCGTCCGGGAACAGGGCGTGCAGCGTCTCCGGCTCGACGCCTTCGGGCGCGTCGGGTGGCGTCCCGTTCTGGAGGGCGTGCAGGGCGGCCATCTCGCCGGTCAGGCGCGCGTCGGGGATGCCCCTGACGCGCAGCGGGCCGGGCGGCCTGCCGTTGAGGTCGTCCAGGGTGGTCCAGTCGACGACCGGTGTGTCGGGCGCCGGGGCGGCGTCCTTGTGGAGGACGACGTCGTACCGGTGGCGGGTCAGCTCGTTGTGGTGCGTGCCGCGCTTGGTCAGGACGTCCACGCGCGCGGGGCCGTCCAGGGCCGTGAAGAAGGCGGGGTCGAGGAGCAGTTCCTTCTCCATGCGGACGGCGCGCTCGACCGACTCCAGGTCCCCGCCTCCGCGTCCGAGCTGGATCGCCGCGTGCAGGGAGCGGACCGTCCGCAGGTCGCGGACGTCCCCGATGAACAACGCCCCGCCGGGTGCGAGGAGCCGCATCGCCTTGGCGATGACGTCCTGGAGGTAGGCGGCGCCGGGGAAGTACTGCACCACCGAGTTGATCACGATGGCGTCGAAGTACTCCTCGGGCAGGCCGCCCGTGTCGTGCGCGGGTCGACAGCTCAGCCGGACGTGCGAGTCCGGGCCGAGGTCCTGCTGGAGTTTGGCGATGACGGGTTCGGAGAAGTCCGTGCCCCAGTACTCGTCGGTCTCGGGCGCGAGGCGCGTCAGGATCAGCCCGGCGCCCACGCCGATTTCGAGGACGCGGCGGGGCCGGAGCCCACGGACGCGGTCGACGGTCGTCTCGCGCCATTCGCGCATGTGGTCCAGGGGGATCGGCTCGCCGTCGTAGCTGCTGTTCCAGCCGGCGAACTCCTCCTGGTGGACGACGGTCCCGACCTCGGTGTACTCGGCGTCGTAGATCTGCCGCCATTCGGCGAGCTGCTCGTCGGCGGCGCCTTCGCGCGTCCCGTCCGGGACGACGTAGCCGATGAGCCGCTTCACGCCGGGGACGCCGGTGTCGGCGGCGACGACCGCGGCCTGCCCGACGCCCGGCTCGGCGGCGAGCGCGGTCTCGATCTCCTCCAGCTCGACCCGGTACCCGCGGATCTTGACCTGGTCGTCGGTGCGGCCGAGGAAGTCGATGTTCCCGTCCGCGCGGACGCGGACGAGGTCGCCCGTCCGGTACATGCGGCCACCGGTGAAGGGGTCGGCGACGAAGCGTTCGGCGGTCAGGTCGGCGCGGCCCAGGTAGCCGCGGGCCAGGCCCGCGCCCGCGATGTACAGCTCGCCGGGCGCGCCGGGCGGGACGGGACGCAGCCAGCCGTCCAGGACGTAGCCGCGCGTGTTCCAGATCGGCTTCCCGACGGTCGGGGTGGCGCTGTCCTCGGTGCCGCCGCCGAGCGTGTTGATCGTGTACTCGGTCGGCCCGTACAGGTTGTAGCCGAGGACGCCGTCGGCCTGCGCGAGCCGGTCCCACACGGAGGTCGGGACGGCCTCGCCGCCGAGCAGGACGAGCGGCGGCCGGTGCTCGCCGTCGAGGAGCCCTTCGTCCAGGAGCTGCTGGGCGTAGGTCGGGGTCACGTTGATGACGTCGATGCGGTGCTGCCGCAGGTAGGCGGTGAGGGCTTCGGCGTCGCGGCGGAGGTCCTCGTCGCAGACGTGCACCTCGTGGCCCTCGATGAGCCAGAGCAGCTCCTCCCACGACATGTCGAAGGAGAACGAGACGGTGTGCGCGATCCGGAGGCGGCGGCCCGCGGACTCCACGACAGGGTCGAAGATGTTCGCGCGGTGGTTGAACTGCATGTTCGTAAGACCGCGGTACGGGGTGACCACGCCCTTGGGACGTCCGGTGGAGCCCGATGTGTAGATGACGTAGGCCGGGTGGTCGAGGCGGCCCTGCGTGCCGGGGGCGAAGCCGGGCAGCTCGTCCGGGGTCAGGTCGGCGCCGGGCAGGGCGGCGAGCGTGCGCGCCACTTCGGGGTCGTCCAGCGCGAGGGTGACGCCGGAGTGGGTGAGACCCGCGGCGATGTCGCGATGCGAAAGCAGGCAGGTAGGCGCGGCGTCCTGGAGCATGTAGTCGAGGCGCTCCGCCGGATAGTCGAGTTCGAGCGGCAGGTAAGCGGCGCCCGTCCGCAGGACGGCGAACAGCGCGACGACCATCTGCGCGGACCGGGGCAGCGCAAGCGCGACGACCTGTTCCGGGCCCGCGCCGTTGGCGATGAGCAGGCGGGCCAGCCGGTTGACCTCGGCGTTCAGCTCGCCGTAGGTGAGACGGACGTCGGGCAGCGAGACGAGCGCCAGGTCACCGGGCTGCTGCGCGGCGCGTTCGGCGAGCAGCTCCGCGACGGTCAGTTCCGGGACGGGACGTTGCGCCTCGTCCCAGTCGCGGCGCAGGCGGTCGTGCTCCTCGGGGACGAGCAGGTCGAGGCGGTGGCACGGCGTCGCGGGCGACTCCGCGAGCGTCCGCAGGACCCGCACGTACCGGTCGGTGATCCGCTCGGCCTCGGCATCCGTGAACGCGTCGCCCCGGTACATGACGCGCAGCCCGGCGCCCGGCTCGACGACCATCGTGATCGGGTAGTGGGTGGCGTCGCGGACCTGCCGGCCGCGGACGCGGAGTGCGCCGTCCGGGCCGAAGCCGCGGCCGGTCGGCATGCCCGGGAAGTTCTGGAAGACGAACAGCGTGTCGAAGAGCGTTCCGAGGCCGGTGGCGCGCTGGACGTCGGCGAGCGCGACGAACGAGTGGTCGAACAGCTCCGACTGGGCGGTCTGGACGCGGTCGAGGACGGCGGTGAGCGGGTCCGCCGGTCCGGCCTGCACGCGGACGGGGATGGTGTTGAACAGCAGCCCGACCATGGCGTCGACGCCGTCGACGTCGGGGTGGCGGCCGGAGACGGAGGCGCCGAAGACGACGTCGTCGCGTCCGGTCAGGCCCATCAGGACGAGGCCCCACGCGGTCTCGAAGAGGGTGCCGGGGGTGACGCCGTGGTCGCGGGCGGCGGCGTCCAGGCGGTCGGCCAGGCCGGGCGGCAGCGCGCGGTGCACCTCCCCCGCCGTCGCCAGGTCGGCGGGCCGGTCGACCAGGCCGGGCCGGACGAGCGCCGGTTCGTCGAAGCCGTCGAGCGCGCGGCGCCACGCGTCCACGGCGGCGGCCTTGTCGCGGCCGTTCACCCAGTCCAGGAACGCGCGGAACGGCGGGACGGGACGGGCCGCCTCGGCCTCGGCGTCGGTGTAGGAGCCGAGCAGCGAGGTGACGAGCAGGCCGCCGGACCAGCCGTCCAGCAGGATCAGCTCGGAGGTGAGGATCAGGCGGTGGTCGTCGGCCGCGAGGGTGGCGAGCGCGAACCGGATCAGCGGCGGCTCGCCCGGGTCGAACGGCTCGGCGCGCTGCGCGTCGATGAACGCGTCGAGGCCGTCCGGGGACACGCGGGCGTGCGTCCAGGGAGTCTCGAAGTGGTCCGGGACGAACTGGACGGCGCGGTCGCCGTCCGTCCGGAACCCGGCCCGGAGGTTGGGGTACTTCTCCAGGACGGCGCGCGCCGCGTCCGCCATCCGCGCCGGGTCGACCGGGCCGGACAGCGTCACCACGGCCTGCTGCACGTAGACGTCGCGGCCTTCGCCGGCCAGCATCAGGTGGAACAGCAGCCCTTCCTGGAGCGGCGAGAGCGGCAGCTCCCCGGCCTGCTCCGCCGCCTGCGCCGGGGCGGCGACGGCGTGCGCGGCCGTCGTCGCGAGGGCCTCGACGGTGCGCAGTTTGAACACGTCGCGGACGGTGAACGACAGCCCGGCGCGGCGGGCGCGGGCGACGAGGAGGGCCGCGCTGATGCTGTCGCCGCCGGTGCGGAAGAAGTCGTCGTCGGCGCCGACGGCGTCGCGTCCGAGGACGGTCGCGGCGAGGCGGGCGAGGACGCGTTCCGGCTCCGTGGCGGGCGCGCGTCCGGCGGCGGGGCGTCCCGGCTCGGGCAGGGCGCGGCGGTCGACCTTGCCGTTCGGGTTGAGGGGCAGCTCGTCCAGCACGACCAGCTCGGCCGGGACGAGGTAGTCGGGCAGCAGCGCGCCGAGCCGGTCGCGGAGTTCGCCGGGGTCGACGTCGCCGGTGACGTAGCCGACGAGCCGCGACCCGTGCGCGGCGACGGCGGCCCGCCGCACTCCGGGCTGCGCGGCGAGCGCGGCCTCCACCTCGCCCGGCTCGATCCGGAAGCCGCGGATCTTGACCTGCTCGTCGGCGCGGCCGAGGAAGTCGAGCCCGCCGTCCGGGCGGCGCCGCACGCGGTCGCCGGTGCGGTAGAGGCGGGAGCCGGGCGGGCCGAACGGGTTCGCGACGAATCGCTCGGCGGTGCGGGCCGGGTCGCCGAGATAGCCGCGGGCGAGCCCGTCGCCCGCGAGGTACAGCTCCCCGACGGGGACCTCGCGGAGCGCGGAGTCCAGGACGTGCGCGCGGGTGTTGGCGATGGGGAACAGCCCGCCGTCCTCTTCGATGAGGCTGTCGCCCGCGGCCTCGGAGCATCCGTACAGGTTGACGATGCGGGCCGGGACCCGCTCGGCGAGCGCCTTCGGCAGGGCCTCGCCGCTGCTGATCCAGGTGGTGACCGAGGACGGCAGCCCGTTCTCCACGAGCGCGGCCAGGAGGCTCGGGACGAGCGTGACGAGCCGCGCGTCATGCCGTTCGATGAACTCGGCGAGCGCGACGGCGTCGGTGGCGGTCGCGTCGTCGGCGATGACGACCGCGTCCCCGGCGGCGAGGCCGCCGAGCAGCTCGGTGGTGCCGTCGATGAACGCGGGCGAGCTCTTCGCGACGCGGACGCCGCCGGGCGCGGCCCCGCCGGGCGCGGCCCCGTAGGCCGGCAGGCCGACGCCCCAGGCGAGCCGGTTGGCGAGGGCGCGCTGCGTGCCGGCGACGGCCTTCGGCGTCCCGGTCGAGCCGGACGTGAAGATGACGTACGACGGGTGATCGGGGTGGAGGTCGGGCCGTTCACGGGGCGGCGCGTCCTGCGGCGGCTCGTCGCGGCCGAGGACGAGGAGCGGGCGGACGGCGTCCAGCATCGCCTCCACGCGCGCGGGCGGGTACGACAGGTCGATCGGCAGGTACGCGGCGCCCGTCTTGAGGACGGCGAGCAGCGCGACCGCGAACTCGTCCGAGCGCGGCAGGGCGAGCGCGACGACCTGCTCGGGCCCGGCTCCGGCGGCGGCCAGCCGGTCGGCGAGCGCCTCGGCGCGGCGGTCGAGGTCGGCGTAGGTCAGGACGGTGTCGCCGAAGACCACGGCGGTCGCGGCGGGTGTCCGCGCGACCTGCTCTTCGATGAGGGCGGCGACCGTCCGCACGGGGTATTCGCGCGTGGTGTCGGGGTGTTCGACGGGTGCGCCCAGCGACGACAGTTTCCGCCGCGGGTCGGCGGTGACCTGGGTGAGGAGGTCGTTCAGGCCGTCCAGGAGCCGCTCGACGGTCGCGGCGTCGAAGAGGTCGGCCGCGTACGCCGCGAACCCCTCGATCTCCTCGTCGCCTTCGGCGAAGTACACGTCGAGGTCGAACTTGACGCCGCCGGTCTCCGGCAGGAACGGCTCCGCGCGGACGCCCGGCAACGCGAGGCGCACGTCGTCCAACCGCTGATGGACGATCATCACCTGGAACAGCGGGCTCCGGGCCAGGGAGCGTTCGGGAGCGAGCCGGTCCACGACCCGCTCGAACGGGACGTCGGCGTGCGAGAACGCGGCGAGGTCGGCCGCGCGCACCCGGTCGAGCAGCTCGGCGAACGACGGGTCGCCGGACAGGTCGGTGCGCAGCACGAGCGGGTTCACGAACACGCCGACCAGGTCGGCGAGGTCCTCGTCGGCGCGTCCCGCGATGGGCGATCCGACCGCCACGTCGTCGCCCGCGCCGGACCGCTGGAGCAGCGCGGCGACGGCGGCGTGCAGCACCATGAACACGCTGGTGCCGGTGTCGCGGGCCAGCCGCCGCGCACCGGCGGCCGGGAGCCGGAACGGCACGAGCCCGCCGCGGTGGCTCGCCTCCGCCGGGCGCGGCCGGTCGAACGGCAGGACGGTCTCCTCCGGCAGCCCGGCCAGGGCCTCCTCCCAGTAGTCGAGCTGCGCGGACGCGTCGGGCGCGCCGTCCCGCTGCCAGGCCGCGTAGTCGGCGTACTGGACGGGCAGCGGCTCCCATTCGGGCGCGCGTCCGTCCCGGCGGGCCTCGTAGGCGCGGGCCAGGTCGGCGAGCAGCGGCGTGAACGACCACTCGTCCGCGGCGGCGTGGTGCAAGAGCAGGATCAGCGACCAGTCCTCGTCGCCGTTCCGGACGAGGCTGCCGCGGATCGGGAGGTCGCGGCCGATGTCGAAGACGTGACCCGTCGCTTCCCTTTCAGTGCCCGCGACGGTGAGGTGCACGGGGACGTCCGGCTCCAGGACGCGCTGGACGGGCAGCCCGTCCGGCCCCTCGACGAGCAGCGTGCGCAGCGCCTCGTGGCGGACGACGACGTCGGCGAGCGCGGCGTCCAGCGCGGCCTCGTCCAGCGGGCCGCGGAGCCGGAGGCCGAGCGGCAGGGCGTACGAGGCGGACGGTCCGCGCAGCCGCTCCTCCAGCCACAGCCCGCGCTGCGCCGCCGACGCCGGGACGGTCTCCGGCCGCTCGACGTCGCGGACGCGCGCCGTCTCCGCCGTGACCAGCCTGGGCGCGAGCGCGGCCACGGCCGGCGCCTCGAACACGTCCGCGATGGACAGCGTCCCGCCGAGAGCGGCCTGGGCCTTCGCCGCCACCCGCGTCGCCAGCAGCGAATGGCCGCCGAGCGCGAAGAAGTCGTCGTCGATGCCGATCCCGTCGACGCCGAGCAGCTCGGAGAAGATCGCGCAGAGCGCGGCCTCGCGGGCGTCACGCGGGGCCCGTCCGGAGACTTCGGCCTCGGGGGCGGGGAGGGCGGCGCGGTCGAGCTTGCCGTTGACGGTCCGGGGCAGCGCGTCCAGGGCGACGAGCGCGGACGGCACCATGTACTCGGGCAGCGCCCCGGCGAGCGCGTCCCGCAGCGCAGCCTCGTCCGCGCTTTCGCTGTCGGGCACGTAGTAGGCGATCAGCCGGTCGTCGCGGACCACGACCGCGGCCTGCGCGACGCCGGGCAGCGCCGCGAGCACCGCCTGCGCCTCCGCCGGCTCGATCCGGAACCCGCGGATCTTCACCTGGTCGTCGGTGCGGCCCAGGTACTCGACGGACCCGTCGCGGGCGCGGCGCGCGAGGTCGCCCGTCCGGTACATGCGGGATCCGGGCGGGCCGAACGGGTCGGCGACGAACCGCTCCGCGGTCAGGTCGGGACGGCCGACGTAGCCGCGGGCGAGCTGCGTCCCCGCCAGGTACAGCTCGCCGGGAACGCCCGGCGGGACGGGACGCAGCGCCGCGTCCAGGACGTGCGCCCGCGTGTTCCAGAACGGCCCGCCGATGCCGGCCGCGGGCAGGTCCGCGGACGTCGCCCAGATCGTCGCCTCCGTCGGCCCGTACATGTTGGTCGCGAGCGACGCGGACGCCTCCAGCGATCCGGCGAGCGCGGCGGGCAGCGCCTCCCCGCCGACGAGGACCCGCAACCCTTTCAGCGCGGCCGGGTCGAGCGTGCCGAGCAGCGACGGCGTGCCCTGCACGACGGTCGCGTCCTCCAGCAGCGCGGCGAGCGCGGCCGGGTCCCGGACGGTCCGCCTCCCGGCGAGGACGACGGTCGCGCCGCTGATCAGCGGCGCGAACAGCTCCAGCGCCGCGATGTCGAACGCGATAGTCGTGACCGCGACGAGCCGGTCGGCCGCGCCGAGGTCGAGTTGCGAGCGCGTCGTGAGGAGGAAGTTCGTGAGCGCGCCGTGCGGAACGGCCACGCCCTTGGGTCGTCCGGTCGAGCCCGAGGTGTAGATGACGTAGGCGAGGTCGTCGTGTCGCGGCTCGTGGGACGGCTCCGCCGGAACGTCCTCCAGCGGGCCGCCGTCCAGGACGAGGAGGCTCGCGGCGTCGGGGAGCAGGCGCGCGGTCTCCTCCGTGGCGATCGCGCAGAGGGGCCCGGCGTCGTCCAGCATGTAGGCGAGCCGGTCGGCGGGATGGTCGAGGTCGAGCGGCAGGTACGCGGCCCCCGACTTCAGGACGCCGAGCAGCGCGACGACGAGATCGGGCGTGCGCGGCAGCGCCAGCGCGACGACGGCCTCCGGCCCGGCGCCCCGGGCCCGAAGGTGCGCGGCGAGCGCCGACGAGCGTTCGTCCAGCTCGGCATACGTGAGGCGCCGGTCCCCCGCCTCGACGGCCGTCGCGTCCGGTGTGCGCGCCGCCTGCTCCTCGAACAGCGCGACGACGCCGGTGCCCGGCAGGTCGCGGCCGGTGGCGTTGGCGCGTTCGATCAGCGCGCGCTCGCCCGCGTCCATGAGTTCGAGCGCGCCGATCGGACAGTCGGGGTCCGCGAGCGCGTCCCCGAGGAGCGTCTCCAGGTGGCCGAGCAGCGCGTCGATGCGCGCGTCGTCGAACAGCTCGCGGCGGAACGTCGCCTCGACCGTCATGCCCTGCGGCCGGACGAACGCCTCCAGCGACAGGTCGAAGTGCGTGGTGCCGTTGTGGACGTGCGTCCAGCTCGACGTGACGCCGGGCAGGTCCAGCTCGCCGATCTCCTGGGCGAGGAACAGCAGCATGGTGTCGAAGAACGCCGACCGCCCCCGTCCCCGCGACGGGCGGAGTTCCCGCACGATGCGGTCGTACGGGAGGGCCTGGTGCGCGAAGCCGCCGGTGACCGTCCGGCCGACGCGGTGCAGCGCCTCCCGGAACGTCGGCGCGCCGGACAGGTCGGTCCGCATCACCAGCGTGTTGCCGAAGTTGCCGACGAGCCGCTCGATCTCCGCGTGCTCGCGGTTCATCACGGCCGACCCGATCGCCACGTCGGCGGCGCCGGTGTAGCGGTGCAGCAGGACGGCGTAGCCCGCCGTCATCACCATGTACGGGGTGAGGTTCTCCTCGGCGGCGAGCTTGCGCATCCCGTCCGTCACGGCGTCGTCGAACCGCCGCGCCCGCCGCCCGCCGCGCTCGGACACGGCGGCGCCCCGCGGGTGGTCTGCGGGCAGGTCGAGCGGCGCGGGCGGCGGGTCGAGCCGCTCGCGCCAGTAGGCGAGGTCGTCCTCGTCGACGGGACGCCGCTGCTCCCATTCGGCGTAGTCGGCGTACTGGACGTCCAGGGTGGGGAGCCCGTCCGGCTCGCCCGTCACGGCGGCGCGGTAGAGGGCCGACAGGTCGCGCGACAGCGAGCCCCAGGTCATGCCGTCCCACGCGATGTGGTGCACGACGAGGACGAGCGCGTGCTCGTCGTCGCCGTCCAGCCTGAGCAGTTCGAGCCGGATGGGCCGCTCGCGGCGCAGGTCGAACGGCACGGCCGCCAGCTCCTCCGCCCGCGCACCGGAGTCGGCGCAGGCGACCGGCGTCAGCTCCAGCGCATCGTCGTCGGTGACGACCTGCACGGGACCGCTGTCGGCGTCCGCGTAGACGGTGCGCAGGACCGCGTGCCGCCGGATCAGCCCGCGCAGGGCCTCGCGCAAGGCGCCGGCGTCGAGCGGCCCCGACATGCGGACCAGGAGGCAGACGTTGTAGGCGGGGCTGTCCGGGAACGTCCGATGGTGCAGCCACATGCTCTGCTGCGCGTAGGACAGGGGCGCCGGCCCGTCCGATTCCCGGGGGGCGAGTCTGGCGGTGTCCGGGCCCAGCCCGGCCTCCGCCATCATCCGCCGCATCAGTTCGCGTCGTCGTGCCGTCGTCGTCTGCTCGTGCACGCTCAACTCTCCGTTGTCGGCTTCACCCGGCGTCGGTTAGGTTAGCCTTGCCTAGGAATTTCCTACAAGGTTAGCCTTACCTAAGTTTGGGACCGTTCCGGGCCCGCGAAAGGGAGTTGGCTGCCTTGTCCTTCGCTCTGCGCACTGACGCGAACCCCGCCGAGCTGGTCGTCGAGTACACCGCGGACCCGCTCGCGCTGATGGCCCGGCTGTCCGGGTCGGGGCTGTTCGACGACCACGTCGTCTACGAGAGACCCGGCTCGTGGACGTTCGCGGGCGGCGTGCTCGGCGAGGTCGTCCTCGACGCCGACCGGGTGCACGTCCGCTGGCCCGACCGTCCCCCGGTCACCAGGACCTGGACGCAGGGGCGTCCGGCCGACGCGCTGCGCGAGACGTTCGCCGACGTCCCGCTCCCGGCCTGGAACGCCTACGGCTGGATCGCGTTCGAGTTCGCCGCGTCCCCTCCCCGGGGACGGCTCGCGCACCTGATCGTCCCCCGCGTCGAGGTCCGCGCCGAGGACGGCCGCGCCCGCATCACCGGCGTCGACGCGCACGAGGCCGACCAGGTCGCCAAACTGCTGGCCGAGCCCGGCGCCCCCGCCGCCGCGGGCACCCCCGCACCGGTCGACGTCCGGGTCGGCGGCGCCCCCTACCGCGCGCAGGTCGCCGACGCCGTGGCGGAGATCAAGGCCGGCCGCTACCAGAAGGTGATCGTGTCGCGGCGGCTGGACGTCCCCTTCCCCGTCGACATGGTCTCGACGTTCGTCCGGGGCCGCCGCGCGAACACCCCGGCGCGCTCGTTCCTCCTCGACCTGGGCGGCTTCCAGGCCACCGGCTTCAGCCCCGAGGTCCTCGTGAGCGTGGACGCCGCCGGACGCGTCATGACCCAGCCCCTCGCCGGCACCCGCGCGTTCGGCCTGGGCGGCGACGCCGACGCCCGCGGCCGCCGCGACCTGGAGACCGACCCCAAGGAGATCTACGAGCACGCCGTCTCCGTCCGCACCTCGCAGGACGAGCTGTACCGCGTCTGCGACCCGGCGTCCGTCCAGGTCAGCGGGTTCATGACCGTCAAGGAGCGCGGCAGCGTCCAGCATCTCGGCTCCACCGTCAGCGGCGTCCTCGCCCCCGGCCGCACCTCGTGGGACGCCCTCGACGCCCTGTTCCCCGGCGTCACCGCGTCCGGCATCCCGAAGGCCGAGGCGATCGACGCGATCACCCGCCTGGACGAGCACCGCGGCCTGTACTCCGGCGCCGTCCTCACCGTCACCCACGACGGCGCGCTCGACGCGGCGCTCGTCCTCCGCGCCCTCTACAACCGCGACGGCCGCGCCTGGCTCCGCGCCGGCGCCGGCATAGTCGACGCCTCCACCCCGGAACGCGAGTACGAGGAGACCTGCGAAAAACTGACCAGCATCGCCCCCCACGTCGTCCCGCTCCCCTGAGCCCGGACGCCCTGATATGTCGGTGGCCCCGATTACGATCAGCGCCCTCAGCCCACCCAGGCTCAGGAGGACCGCGATGCCGCCGACCGACCAGAAGGTGCTCGAACACGAGTTCCTCAAGGGCATGTACGACGACGGGTACTTCCCCGACCACCTCGTCGACAAGGGAAAGGCCGTGCTGCTGAGGTTGTGCGAGCAGATCGAGAGCGACCCGCCGGACGACCTGGCGGCGCTCTACCGGCTGACGCACGCCGCGACCGAAGAGTTCAACGACCTGGAGGAGGAGTTCCTCGAAGCCGGCAGCGAACTGGAGACGGCCGCCCGCGAGATCATCGCAGCGGACTTCTCGTTCATCGCCACCGCCTACGGCTTCTCCGAAGCCGACCCCGAGGAACTCATCGCCCCCCGAGACTGGTGACACCGGGCAAGGACGGCACCGCGACGGAACTCGTTCCGCCGCCAGCCGGAGCGACGGCGGGCCCGGACGGGCGCTCCTTGTCGGAGCCGCTGGGCAGCCGGCGAGGAGCGCCCCCGGTGAAGCGGCGGGCGGAGCGGACCTGGTCGAGTTCGACGGCCATCACGAGCGTGACCTGTAGGTAAAACCAACCGGCGCGTACGCGAGTCGCCGTCGCCAAAGGCGCTTCATGCCGTGAATGCTGCGGCGAGGCGTTCTGACGCGCGGCGGAGGTGGTGTTCGGGGCGTTTCTTCGCTTCGTGTTCTGAGCCGGCGAGGTCGGTGAGGCTGAGCATCGTCACGCCGAGCCGGTCGGTTGTGACGGTTCCGGCGATGACTGCTACCGGGACGCCGTGCCGCTGCGCGAGCTGGACGACGTGCCCGGTGACCTTGCCGGTGTAGGACTGCTCGTCGTGGCGTCCCTCCCCCGTGACGACGAGCGCGGCGCCGGGGACGTGGTCCGGGAGGCCGCTCAACTCGGTCAGGTACCGGGCGCCGGACGTCGTCGTCGCGCCCCAGCAGGACGCCAGGCCGTACCCGATGCCGCCTGCGGCACCTGCGCCGGGAGCGTTCGGGGCGCCGTTCACGACGTCCGCCCATCGGCGAAGGGCGTTGTCGAGGACCTGCACCAGATCCGGGTCGGCGCCCTTTTGGGGGGCGAAGACGGCTGCGGCGCCGCGCGGGCCGAACAGGGGCGCGTCGACGTCGCATAGGAGCAGGATGCCGTCCGGTGGAGGGGGCAGGAGGTTCGCGGTGTCGGTGCTGGTCACCGCGGCGAGGCCGGTGGCTCCGGGCGGGACGTCGCGGCCGTGCCGGTCCGTCGTGCGGAGGCCGAGTTCGCGCAGGCAGCCGGCGCCGCCGTCGGTGGACGCCGATCCGCCGAGGCCCACGACGATCCTGCGGGCCGACGCCCGGAGGGCCTCGCGGAGAACGGTTCCGAGTGGGGCGCTGTCGGCGCCTGCGGGGTCGCCGGTGCCTACAAGGGGCAGGCCGCAGCATTCGGCCAGTTCCACCACGGCCGTGCCGTCGTCGAGGATGAGCCACCGTGCCGTGTGCGGGCCGTTCGGCAGCGTCACCGTTGTGGTGTGGACGGACGCGTCCGGACGTGCGGCCAGCACCGTGTCGAGCGTGCCCTCGCCACCGTCCGCCTGGGGCAGGAGTTCGATCGCGACGCCGGGGCGTACGCGCCGGAAGCCCTCGGCCATCGCCTCGGCGGCCTTCGCCGCCGTGAGGGTCGACTTGAACGAGTCGGGCGCCAGCACCACACGGGGCGTCACGGGCGCGGGTCTCCCTCCGCGAGCAGCGGGGCAACGGCCCGCCGCATGGTCTCGGTCGGGTCGGGCAGGCCCGTCCACCGGCACCATGCGGCGGCGGCCTGCGCGACCAGCATCCCGTCACCGTTGGACGCCCGCATTCCACGGGCGCGGGCCTGGCGCACCAGCTCCGTCTCGGCCGGGATGTACACGACGTCGAACACTGCGGCGGACGGGCGGATGAGGTCGACGTCGACCACCGGACCCGGGGACAGCATGCCTACGGAGGTCGCGTTGACGAACAGGTCGGCGTCCGCCAGGCGGTCGCGGGCGCGCGGGTCGTCGAAGGCGAGGGGCTCGATCGAGGCGGCGTCGCCCAGGTCGTTCGCGAGGCGGCGCGGCAGGTCGGCGTCCAGGTCCAGGACGGCAAGGCTCCCCGCGCCCGCGGTGGCCAGGCCGTAGACGGCGGCGTGGCCGACGCCGCCCGAGCCCGCTACGACCACGGACCGTCCCTTCACGCCGTCGCCCAGGCAGTCCCGGACGCCGGCCATGAAACCCACGACGTCGGTGTTGAAGCCGATCAGCCTGCCGTCCGGGGCGGCGGTGACGCTGTTGACCGCGCCGATCGCGCGGGCGCCGGGCTCGATCTCGTCCAGCAGGTCCATGACGAGCAGTTTGTACGGAGCGGTGATCTGGAAGCCCATCCATTCGTTGCGGCGCGCCTCGGCCACCTGGGCGGTGAGGCCGTCCTCGTCTACCTCGCGCAGCTCGTAGCGGGCGTCGACACCCGCCGCCTCGAACGCCGCGTTGTGCATGACCGCCGAGTGCCGTCTCTGCAAGGGACGGCCGAAGAGGGCGACTGTGCGCATGGTCTACTCCTGTCATCTGCCCGTGAAGCGGGCCGGGCGTTTGGCTAGGAAGGCCGCTGCGCCCTCCAATGCGTCGTCGGTGGCGAAGACGGTCTCCGAGCCGTCGAGCTCGTGGGCCAGGCCGTCCTCCAGAGGGGTCTCCGCCGACAGGTCGAGCAGCTTCTTCGCGACCCTCATCGCGACGGGGCCGCGTGAGGCGAGGGTCTCTGCCATGCTCCGGGCGGCGTCCACTGCCTGGCCGTCGTCGACAACGCGGGTGACCAGGCCGATCGCCAGCGCCTCCGCGGCGTCGAGCGGCTCGCCGAGCAGGATCATCTCCTTCGCGCGGGCGAGGCCGATCACCCTCGGGAGTCGCTGGGTGCCGCCGCTGCCCGGGGTCACGCCGAGCTTCAGTTCGGGCATTCCGAGCTTGGAGCGGCGGGTCGCGATCCGGAAGTCGCAGCACAGCGCCAGTTCGAGGCCGCCGCCGAGCGCGTGGCCTTCGATCGCGGCGACGGTCGGGACGGGGAGCTGGGCGAGCTGGCGGTAGACCAGGCGTTCCAGGAGCAGCTTGTCCTCGGCGACCCGGCCGTGCAGGTCGCGGAACTCGGCGATGTCGGAACCGGCGCAGAAGGCCCTGCCTCCGGCGCCGTGGACGATGACCGCCCTGACATCGGGGTCGCGCGCGACCTTGTGGAGCGCCGCGCGCAGTTGGCGTGTCAGCTCGCGCGACACGACGTTCATCGGCGGGTTGTCCAGGACGATCTCCGTGCACGCCCCCGAGACCAGGTGCACGAGTTCGGTCATGTCGCGGCCCCTTTTGAGGTGAGGTCGGCCGCCAGGCCCATCGGGGCGGCGGCGAACAGGCGCGAGTCCATTAGGGCGGGGGTGTCAGGGACGGCGGGTTCGATGTCCATGTGAGCCAGGACGTCTTTCTCCGCGTCTATGCCGGGGGCGACCTCGATCAGTGCTAGGCCGTCCGGGGTCAGCTCGAACACGGCGCGTTCGGTGATGTACTTGACCGACTGGCCCTTCTCCGCCGCCAGGCGTCCGTTGAAGCTGATCTCGGTGACCGCGTCTACGAACTTGCGGTGCCGTCCCTCGCGGAGGATCGTCAGGGCCCCGTCCTCGACGGCGACGCGGAGGCCGCCGGCGGTGAACGTGCCGACGAAGCAGAGCCGCCTCGTCCGGGTGCTGATGTTGACGAACCCGCCGGGGCCGCGCGGACGGTCGTCGAACGCGTGCACGTTCACGTTTCCGGAGCGGTCGACCTGCGCGAACGACAGGCTGGCGATGTCGAGCCCGCCACCGTCGTAGAAGTCGAACATCGACGGCTGCTCAAGGCGCGCCTGGTAGCCGTGCCCGGCGCCGCCGTCGCCGCCGAAGGCCGGTATCCCGCCGAAGATCCCCTGCTCGACGGTGAGCGTCAGCGCGTCCGCGACGCCCTCCTCGGCGGCGACGGAGCCGATCTGCTGCGAGATGCCGAAGCCGAGGTTGCAGATGTCGCCGCGGCGGAACTCCATGAGCGACCGCCTCGCGATCACCTTCCGGACGTCCAGCGGCGAAGGCGCAGAACCGGTCGACGGGGCGCGCAGCTCACCTGAGTAGTACGGGGAGTACGCGGTCGCGTAGGTCTGGCGTTGGACGGCGTCTACATAGACGAGATCGACCAGGGCGGCGGGGACGCGGACGTCCGCCGGGCGCAACGAGCCCCGCGCCGCCAGCCGTTCGACCTGGACGACGACCGTGCCGCCGTTGTTGTGCGCGGCCATCGCCAGGGCGAGCGAGTCGCCGAGGATCGGCTCGTGCTCGAATGTGAGGTTGCCGTCCTCGTCCGCCGTGGTGGCCCGCAGGACGACGACGTCGATGGGCAGCGCGCGGTAGAGCAGCCATTCGCGTCCGGCCAGCTCGACCACCTCGACGAGATCTTCTGTGGTGCGCGCGTTCTGCCTGCCGCCCGTCTGCCGCGGGTCGACGTAGGTCCCGAGACCTACGTGGGTGATGTGGCCGGGGCGTCCGGCGGCCATGTCGCGGCACAGCGCCGACAGGACGCCCTGCGGCAGCGAGTACGCCTCCAGCGCGCCCTCCGCCACCAGCGCGCCGAGCCCCGGTTCGTTGCCGATGTTGCTGCCGATCGTCCGGCGCGCGAGGCCGGGCAGTCCCAGCTGCGAGAACCCCTTGTCGGCGAAGTCGCCGATGCCGACGACGCGGACGGTGGTGAGGTCGCGCGGATGGCCGGTGCCGCGGAACCGCGCCGCGAGGGCGTCGATGAACGCCTGCGGCACGCCGTGCCCGGCGCCCGAGCCGCCGACCCAGACGGCGTCGCCGTCGCGGACGAGCGCGAGCGCGTCGTCGACGGTCCCGATGACCGCGCTCATGGCATCAGCCCCCCGCTGTTCGGGTTGAGGGTCTGGCCGATGAGCAGCGCGGACGCGTCCGACAGCAGGAAGACCACGCAGTCGGCGACCTCCCCGGGCTCCCCGAACCGGCCCAGCGGCAGCTCGGCCATGCGCTTGCGGCCGACCTCGCCCGCCATGACGGTCCGGCCCATGTCGGTGTTGGTGACGCCGGGCGCCACGCTGTTCGCGCGCACCCCGCGCTGCCCGAACTCGCGGGAGATCGACTTGGCGAGCGCGATCAGCCCGGCCTTGGCGCTCGCGTAGTGCGCGACGCCCGGCCAGCCGACCTGGCCCAGGCGGGACGCGACGTTCACGATGCTGCCCGACCCGCGCTCCAGCATCCCGGGCAGCACCGCCTGGCTGGCGTGGAACGCGGCGGTCAGATCGGTGGCGATGACGCGGTCCCACTCCTGCGGGGTCGTCTCCAGGAACGGCGTCTCGGGCATGATGCCCGCGTTGTTGACCAGGCCGTCGATCCGGCCGAACCGCCGCTCGGCCGCCGCGGCGAACGCGAACACCTGGTCGCGGTCGGTCACGTCGCAGCGGTGGACGTCCGCCTCGGCGCCGAGGGAGCGGGCCTCGTCGGCGACGGCCTTCGCGCCGGCCTCGCTCTCCCGGTAGGCGATCGCGACGTCGGCGCCCGCGGCCGCGGCCGCCAGCGCGATCGACCGTCCCAGCCCCCTGCCGCCGCCGGTGACCGCCACCACCCGGCCGTGCAGCGGGCGCGACTCGTTTCGATCCGGCATACCATCGTCTCCTGTAAGCGCTTTCAATTTTCGGTTACCATCTCACAGCGTGATGACCACTTCAAGCCCCCTCCCGGCCCCGGCCGGCGACCGCGTCGTCGACGTCCACGCGCATGCCGTCCCGGCGGCGCTGCTCGCTGAGCTGGAACGCGGCGGGCGCGGCCCGGACGCGCCCGCCCTCACCGACGACCAGCGCGTCCGGTTCGGCGCGCGCCTGACCCCGCCCGTCGCCGACGCCCTCACCGACGTGCGCACCCGCATCGCGGAGATGGACCGGACCGGCGTGGACGTCCAGGTCGTCGCCCCCTGGCTGGAGCTGAGCCCGGACGAACTCGCCCCCGACGCCGCGACCGGCTTCCTCCACGCCCTGGACGACGCCATGGCCGCGGTCGTGGCGACGCGCCCCGACCGCCTGATCGCCCTGTCCCTGCTCGACAGGCACGACCCGGTGTCGGCGGCGGCGCGGCTCAGGCGCGCGGCGGCGCGTCCCGGCTTCGCGGGCGGTGAGCTGGCGGTGGGCGGCGGGCCGGGCCCCCGGCTGGACGACGAGCGCTGGGATCCGCTCTGGAAGGCCGCGGCCGACACGGGCGCGCTGGTGCTGCTCCATCCCTGGCGGGCGACCTCCCCGGCGGGCCTGGACGGCGACCGGCTCGGCGACATCGTGGACAACCCGGCGCAGTCCACGGCGGCCGTCGCCGCGATGATCCTCGCGGGCGTCTTCGACCGCTTTCCCGGGCTGCGGCTCTGCGTCGTCCACGGCGGCGGGTTCCTCCCGTACCAGGCCGGGAGGCTCGACGCGATCGCCCGGCTCCGGGCTGACTGGACGGACGACCGCGTCCCGCCGAGCACGGTCCTGCGGCGGCTCCACTACGACTCGCTCACCCATTCGCCGACGTCGCTGTCCTGGCTCGTCGGCTTCGCCGGGAGCGATCATGTGCTGCTCGGCAGCGACTACCCCTTCCCCACCGGCGACCCCGAGGCGGTCGCGGCGGTGGCGGCGGCGCCCGGCCTGACCTGCGCTCAGCGCGCCGGCGTGCTGGGCGGCGCCGCCGCCGGTCTCCTCGGCCGCCGGACCCGGCCGGCCTTGCCACCCCCGGCCTTGACACCGCCGAATCGCATGAAATAGAAAGCGCTTACAGAAACTGGAGGTACACATGGATCAGGTGCGGATCGGCATCATCATGAACGGCGTCACGGGGCGGATGGGGACGCGGCAGCACCTCGACCGGTCGATCACGGCGATCCGGGACCAGGGCGGGCTCGTCCTGCGGGACGGCCGCCGCCTCGTCCTCGACCCCGTCCTCGTCGGCCGCAACCCCGCCAAGCTGGCGGACCTCGCCCGCCGCTACGGCGTCGAGCGCTGGACGACCAGCCTCGACGAGGCGCTCGCCAACGAGGACGACGCGATCTACTTCGACGCGCAGACGACGAACCTGCGGGCGGAGGCGATCCGCAAGGCCGTCGCGGCGGGCAAGCACGTCTTCTGCGAGAAGCCGACGGCCGTCTCGCTCGCCGAGGCCCTCGACCTCGCCCGGCTCGCCGACGCGGCCGGGGTCAAGCACGGCGTCGTCCAGGACAAGCTGTTCCTGCCCGGCATCCGCAAGCTGAAGAGGCTCGTGGACGGCGGCTTCTTCGGCACGATGCTGAGCTTCCGGCTGAACTTCGGCTACTGGGTGTTCGAGGGCGATTGGCAGCACCTCAACCGGCCGTCCTGGAACTATCGCGCCGAGGACGGCGGCGGCCTCGTCCTGGACATGTACCCGCACTGGCGCTACCTGATCGACAACGTCGTCTCGCCCATCAAGTCGGTGCTGTGCCACAGCGCGATCCACATCCCGAAGCGCTGGGACGAGGACGGGAAGCCTTACGACTCCACGGCCGAGGACGCCGCCTACGGCCTGTTCGAGCTGGAGAACGGCGTCACCGCGCAGTTCACGACGTCCTGGGCCACCCGCCCCTACCGCGACGAGATCGGCGAGTGGCAGCTCGACGGCACGCACGGCAGCGCGATCGCCGGGCTCCGCGAGTGCCGGACGCAGTCGCGCGCGAACACGCCGATGCCGGTGTGGAACCCCGACGTCCCCAACCCGATCGACTTCCGCGCGGGCTGGCTGGAGGTGCCCGACAACGAGGAGTTCGACAACGCGTTCCGCGTCCAGTGGGAGATGTTCCTCCGGCACGTGGTCGAGGACGCGCCGTTCGGCTGGGACCTCCTCGAAGGCGCCAAGGGCGTCCAGCTCGCCGAACTGGCGCTGCGGTCGTCGCGCGAGCGGCGCTGGGTGGACGTGCCCGAGCTGGCGGTCGAGCCGGCGTGACCTCGCTCCTGCTGCCCTCCGGCGCGAGGCTGGAGAAGTACACGCTGCGCGGCGCTCCGCGTCCGCTCCCCGGCCGCCGGGACGCGCCGCGGACGCGCCGGGCGTACGCGGCCGCGCACGTCGTGGCCGACCCGCTGGCCACCGCCGACCCGGTGCTCGACCCGGCCGTCGACTGGGACGCGACGTTGAGCTTCCGGCACCACCTGTGGGACCTCGGGCTGGGCGTCGCGGAGGCGATGGACACCGCGCAGCGCGGGACGGGGCTGCCGCACGGGCTCGTCCGGGAGCTGATCGAGCGGTCGTGCCGGGAGGCGGTTGGACGCGGCGCGGCCGTCGCGTGCGGCGCCGGCACCGACGACCTCCCGGACGACCGGCCCGTCACCCTTGAGCAGATCGAGCGGTCCTACCTCCGCCAGTGCCGGTGGATCGAGGACGCGGGCGGCCAGGTCGTGCTGATGGCCAGCCGGGCGCTCTGCCGGACGGCGCGCTCGGCCGACGACTACCTGTCGGTGTACGCGAAGGTGCTCGGCTCGCTCGCCCGCCCTGCGATCCTGCACTGGCTCGGCGACATGTTCGACCCGCGGCTCGCGGGCTACTGGGGCGCCCGCGACCTCGACGCCGCCGCGGACACCGTCGTCCGGCTGATGTCGGAGCACGCGGGGGCGGTCGACGGCGTCAAGATCTCCCTGCTGGACGCCGGGCGGGAGGTCGCCCTGCGCCGCCGCCTCCCCGCCGGGACGACGATGTTCACCGGGGACGACTTCCACTACCCCGAGCTCATCAGGGGCGACGACCAGGGCCACAGCCACGCCCTGCTCGGGATCTTCGACGCGATCGCACCGCTGGCCGCCGAGGCCCTCGCCCTCCTGGACGAGGGCGACGCGGACGGCTTCGACCGCGTCCTGGCCCCGACCATGCCGCTGTCGAGGGCGATCTTCGAGGCTCCGACGTACCACTACAAGACCGGCGTCGTGTTCCTCGCCTACCTGCGCGGCCTCCAGCCGCACTTCCTCATGCTCGGCGGGCACCAGGGCGCCCGGTCGCTCGGCCATCTCGCCCGCCTGTTCCGGCTCGCCGACCAGGCGGGCCTCATCGAGGACGCCGAACTCGCGGCCGGCCGCATGCTCGCCGTGCTGGCGACCGCCGGGATCGACGGAAGGAGCACGGCGTGAGTGAAGATCACGGCGTGAGCATCGAACGGCTCGCCATCAACCAGATCACGGTGAAGAGCTGGTCCTTCGAGGAGACCGTGCGCGGGCTCGCCCGCCACGGGATCGGCTGGCTCGGCGCGTGGGTCGGGCCCGTCGAGGAGTACGGCCCGGAGCGCGCGGCGGCGCTGCTGCGCGACCACGACGTGCGGGTGTCCAGCATGTGCCGCGCGGGGTTCTTCACCGGCAAAAATCCGGACGGGGGCGGGCTCGACCACGACGCGAACCGCCGCGCCGTCGAGCTGACGGCGGCGATCGGCGGGGACGTCCTCTACCTGGTCAGCGGCGGCGTCCGCGACGACCTGGACCTGCCGCGGTCGCGCGCGGCCGTCGCCGAGGGGATCGCCGAGCTGGTGCCGTTCGCGGCGGCGGCGGGCGTCCGGCTGGCGGTCGAGCCGCTGCATCCGATGATGTGCGCCGAGCGGTCGGTCACGGTGACGCTCGACCAGGCGCTGGACGTGGTCGAACGGTTCGACCCCGCGCACGTCGGGCTCGCCGTCGACACCTACAACGTGTGGTGGGACCCCGGCCTCGACGCGGCCCTGGCCCGCGCGGGCGGGCGGATCATCGGCTACCAGGTGTGCGACTGGCTGGTGCCGCAGCCGCACCCGACGTTCGGGCGCGGGCTCCCGGGCGACGGCGCGATCGACCTCCCGTCGATCACCCGCGCCGTCAACGCCGCCGGGTACACGGGCCCGATCGAGGTGGAGATCTTCAACGAGAAGGTGTGGGCGGCGGACCCCGACGACGTCCTCGCCGCCGTCGTCGCGGGCTTCCCCCGCCACGTCCTGCCCTGACCGGCGACGCCGCCCGCCGCCGGTGAGCCGCGTGGTTCACCGGGGCGCGGCGGCGCTTTCCCGGAGCGCGAGCGTGCCTTCGATCTCCACCACGTGCCGGGGGGACGGGGAACGCAGGGCGAGGTCCATGGCCGTCTCGCCGACCCGCTCCAGCGGGATCTCCACCGTGGTCAGCCGCGGCACCGCGTCGAGCGCGGCGGGCAGGCCGCCGAAGCCGGTCACCGACACCTCGTCCGGGACGGAGGTCCCGTTCGCGCGCAGCCACGACATCGCGCCGATCGCCATGACGTCGGCGACGGCCATCAGGCAGCGCGGCGGGTTCCGGCGGCTCATCAGCGTCTGCGCGCCGGTCAGCCCGCCCTCGCGCGACAGGTCGGTGTAGACGACGTCGTCCCGGCGCAGGACGATGCCGTGGTCCTTGAGGCCCTGCTTCAGCCCCTGCAGCCGGTCGCGGACGGTGAGCAGCCGCAGCGGCCCGGCGACCACGCCGAACGACGTGTGCCCCAGCTCCACCAGCGCGCCAGCCAGCGCGCGCATGCCCCCCGCGTTGTCGATCTGGACGAGGTGCCCGATGTCGCGCCCGCGCGTCACCGAGACGACCGACCCGCCGGACTCCTGGTAGTCGCGCAGCTCGGCGCGCATGGCGGCGTTGTGGGCGGTGTCGCGGAACGCGCTTCCGGCGAGGATGAGCGCCCTGACCCGCTGGTCGATGAGCCGCTTGACGTATTCGAGCTCGCGGGCCGGGTCGCGGTACGTGCAGACCATGTTGACCAGCAGGTCCTCGCGCTCGGCCACCGACATGACGCCGCCGCTGAGCAGGGCGAAGTAGCTGTCGCGGACGTCGTGGACGACGAGCCCGACGCTGGTCGAGGACGACGTCGCGAGCGCGCGGGCGTGCGGGTTCACCCGGTAGCCGAGCTCCGCCGCGGAGGCGAGGACGCGCTCGCGGAGCGCGGCCCGGCCGCGGTAGTCCGGATCGCTCAGCATCCGCGACGCCGTCGCGATCGAGACGCCGGCGTGCGCGGCGACGTCCTGCAGTCGGACCAGGTTGCGGTCGGCCATGGGTGTCGTTTCCTCCGGGTGCAAGCCGTTCCGAGGGGGCGGGGGCGGTCCCCGGCACGTGACGGTCCGCCACATCGTGGCGGAATCCGTAAGCGCTTACAACTCTTCCCTTGACGCGAGTCTCAACACCTGCCTACATTGCCAGCGCCAGAAATTGAAAGCGCTTACCGTTAGGGATCTGCCATGGCGAGCTCCGCCCTCCCCCGCCGTCCCCGCCTCCCCCGGCCCCGGCGGGCCTGGGCCGGGGCCGTCTGGCGGCCCGCGCTGCTGATCGCCGCGGTCCTGGGCGTGTGGAAGGCCGTCACCGCGCTCGGGCTCGTCGAGAGCTACCTCGTCCCGCCCCCGATGGAGACCTGGCGGCGGTTCGCCGACAACGCCGGCTACCTCTGGGACGCCGCGCTCGTCACGACCGCCGAGACGCTCGCCGGATTCGCCGCCGCGGTCGTCCTCGGCCTCCTGTCCGCCCTGCTGATGGCGTACGCGCCCGCGCTGGAGAAGACCGTGTACCCGGTGCTCGTCTTCGCCCAGGTCGTGCCGAAGATCGCCGTCGCGCCGCTGTTCGTGGTGTGGCTCGGCTTCGCCTTCTCGCCGAAGGTGCTGATGGCCGCGTTCATCGCGTTCTTCCCCGTCGTCGTCGCCGGGTTCACCGGGCTGAAGTCGATCGACCCCGACCTCATCGAGCTGTCCGCGACGATGAACGCGACCCGCCTGCAGACGTTCGTCCGGTTCCGTTTCCCGGCGGCGCTGCCGTTCATCATGAGCGGCCTGAAGGTCGCGGTCACGCTCGCCGTCACCGGCGCGGTCGTCGGCGAGTTCGTCGGCGCCGACAGCGGGCTCGGCTACGTGATCGTCGAGGCCACCGGCAACGTCGACACCGCGATGCTCTACGCCGCGCTGATCCTGCTCTCGCTGATCGGCGTGGTGCTGTTCGCGCTGGTCGACCTCGCCGAGCGGCTGCTGATGCCCTGGCACAGCTCGCGCCGCCGGCCCGGCGTCACGACCGCCGGCTCCTGATCGTGCCGCCGGAACCGGCTGCCGGCGCTCCCGGCCCTCCCGCCGACACCGCCTGGCCAGCCCATTGCAGAACCCCTGGGGGGAGAGAAACGATGAACATCGAACTACGGCCGATGCCGAAGAATGAGGTCGAGTGGCGGGCTCGCGAGCTGATGGTGATGACCGGCCTCCTGGACTTCGCGGACGCGATGCAGCACCGGTGTCGCTGTGCGGCGCGCTGCTACACCGGCCGTCAGTGTTGTTCATGGCCGAGCCGTTCGGCGCCCTCGACACTGACCCGCGAGGCGTTGACGTCCTCCCACGCCTGAAGGCGGGGGATTTCAACCCGTTCCCTACGGTGTAGGAGAACGGGTTGGGGTTCGCGGTTCGCCGGCCGGGCCGGCGCCCCGCCTCCCCGCGCGGCCACCGTGCGTCCCACGGCGGTGTCTCGGATGTTGCAGGCGGCGTTGACGTCGGCGTTGTCGCGGTGCCCACAGGCCACGCACCGGAACACCGCTTGGCTCTCGCGGTTGTCCCGGGCGCAGTGCCCGCAGGCATGACAGGTCTGCGAGGTGTAGGCCGGGTCGACCGGGACCAGGCGTCCCGGGGCCTTGTGCTCCAGGCGAGTGACCAACCGGCCCCACCCGCTGGCCAGGATCGAGCGGTTGAGCCCCGCCTTGGCGCGGACGCCAGCGCCGGGGGCATCGATGGTGCCCTTGGCCGATCGGGTCATGGCGCGCACGTTCAGGTCCTCGACGGCGATCAGATCGAACCGGCGCGCCAGATCCGTGCTGGTCTTCTCCACCCAATCCTTGCGACGGTCGCTCTCGCGGGCGCGAAGCCGGGCGATGGCGGCCTTGATCCGGGCGCGGCGGTTCGACCCCCGCCGGGCGCGGGCCAGGCGGCGCAACAGCCGCTTCAGCCGCACCGCCTCACCCGCCGTCAACCCGGGCACGTTCAGGGTTTCGCCGGTCGACAACGCGGCCGACACCGCCACGCCCCGGTCGACACCAACCGCCTCACCGTTGCCAGGTGCAGGGACCGGGGCGGGCACGTGCGCGAACGCGACATGCCACCGGCCGGCCCGGTCACGCACCACCCGGAACGACCTCACCCCGCCGGGCACAGGCCGGGACAGGCGAAACCGCACCCACCCCACCTTGGGGACCCGCACTTCACCCGTGCGGCGCGACAACCGCCGCACCTCCCAAGCCCGGCCCCGGGCCCCCACGATCCGGAACCCCTCATGCACACCGGCCTTGCGCCAGGTCGGGCGCCGGTGCGTGCCCGCAAAGAAGTTCGCCATCGCTTGGGCGAAGTCCCTGAGTGCCTGCTGCTGCACCGTCTGCGCCCCTGCCGCCAACCACGGGTTGGCCGCGCGGGCCTCAGTCAACTGACGGGCCTGAGCGACATACCCCGGGGCCGGACCCCGCCGCCGCGTCCACCAGGTGTGCTGCTCCACCGCCAGATTCCACACGAACCGGGCATGCCCGCAATGCTCCAGCAGCCCCGCCTCCTGGACAGGGGTCGGGCACAGCCGGTACCGGGACACGCCCCGCAACATACCGACCGCCACCGACAAACCCCGGACAGTCACCACACTGCACCGCGCCCCCCCTTCCTCCCCGCCCTACAGGAACGGGCCTTCTACGCTGGAGATATCCGATGACATCGAGCTGCGGCGGATCTGGCGGGAGACCGGGACCACCGTCCTGCTCGTCACCCACTCGGTCGCCGAGGCGGTCTACCTGTCGGACCGGGTCGTCGCCATGACCGCCCGGCCGGGCCGGGTCGCGGAGATCCTGGACGTCGGCCTGCCGCCCGACCGCGACGACTACTCCGCGACGATGCGCGCCGAGGAGTTCGGCCGCAAGACGTCCGCGCTGCGGGCCCTGCTCGGCAGCGCCCACGGCGGCTCGCCGGACTAGCGCCGGCCGGGCCGTGCCGCCGTCCGGGACCTTCCGGGACGGCGGCACGGCCTTCCGGCGCCGTCATTCGTCGGAGAGCCGCATCAGGCGCAGGATGTTGCGGCGGTAGATCCGGTCGCGGTCGTCGCCGGAGATGTCGAGGGCGTCCAGGACGCGGATCGTCTCGCGGATGTAGAGGGGGCCGCCCTCGGGGTCGAACGGGCAGTCGGTGCCGAACACGACGTGGTCGGCGCCGAAGAAGTCCAGGCCGCACCGGGTCCCGATGTCGGAGCCCGACAGCGACGTGTCGGCGTAGAACTTGCGGAAGTGGTCGAGCGGCTCGCGCGGCGCGTGCTGGAGGCGCTCGAAGTCCGGGCCGGACGTGCGGCTGCCGAGCTGGGGGCCCCAGCCGACCCCGATCCTGCCCTCCAGGTACGGGATCATCGCGCCCATGTGATGGGTGATGATCTTGAGGTGGGGATGGCGCTCGAACAGGCCGGAGAAGACCAGCCGGGCCATGGCGGCGCTGGTCTCGTACGGCCAGCCGAACGCCCACCAGATCTCGAACTTGGAGGCGTCCTCGGCGGCGTAGTCGGAGAACGCCGCGGTGCGGGCCGGGTGCATCCAGACGGGCAGGTCCCGCGCGGCCATCTCGGCGAACACGGCGGCGAACGCGGGATCGTCCAGCGGCCGCCCGTTGACGTTGGTGAACACCTGCACGCCGCGGGCGCCGAGCTCGTCGACGGCGAACACGAGCTCGGCGAGGGCGGCGTCCGGGTCGTTCATCGGCAGGGACGCGACGAAGGCCGGGAACCGGTCGGGGTGCTTGCCGCACAGCTCGCGCATCGAGTCGTTGGCGAGCCGCGCCAGCGCCGGCGACTCGTCCGGGCCGGCGAGCAGCTCGATGGGCGGCGAGGAGAGCGTGAGGACCTGCTGGTAGCCGGCGCCGAACTCGTCCATGATCCGCAGCCGCTCGTCCAGGTCGTGCAGCGCGGGCAGCTCCAGCCAGCGTTTGAACGCCGCCGGGTCGGCGAGTTCCCGCATCCGCTCGAAGTACGGCTCGGGCAGGATGTGGCTGTAGGCGTCGATCTTCATCGGTCTCCTCGTGCGGTCTGCGGCACCCAGCGGGTGATCCTCCGGTCGACGGCCTGCACCAGCGCCACCGCGCCGAGCGCGACGGCGATGATCACCAGGAGCACCGCCAGGACGCTCGCGCCGTCGAAGCGCCCGCCCGCCTGGGTCACGACGCGGCCGAGGCCGACGACCGCGATGAACATCTCGCCGTTGATCATTCCGGTGACGGCGCGGCCGACGCCGAGCCGGACGCCGGCCATGATCATGGGTGCTGCGGCGGGCAGCATGACGCGCAGCAGCACCTGCCCCTCGCCGGCGCCGTAGGAGCGCGCCATCTCCACCAGGTGCGCCGGCACGCCCTGGATCGCCGCCGCCGTGTTGATGATCATGACGAACGCCGAGTACATGACGACGACGGCGACGATCGAGCCGCGCCCCTCGCCGAGCAGCGAGAAGAAGATCGGCGCGAAGACCAGGGACGGCGCGGTGAGCAGCGCGTAGACGTACACGCCGAGCGCGGCCTCGACCTTGCGGTAGCGGCCCATGGCCACCCCGACGGCCAGCCCCGCCGCCAGCGAGATCGCGAAGCCGAGGACCAGGTTGATCAGGCTGTCGCGCAGGCTGCTGAAGATCAGCCCGCTGGACGCCATCTCGGCCAGCCGGGACAGCACCGTGCTCAGCGGCGGGAAGAACGACGCGTCCGCCAGGTGCCCGACCAGCTCCCAGGCCGCCGCACCGGCGGCCAGGCTGACCGGGGCCGCCGGCAGCCGCCGCCAGGACAGCCGCCGGCGCGCCCGCGCGGCCCCGTCGCGGCGTTCCGCGAGGGCGCTCATCCGGCCGCCTTGGCCGCACGGTGCTCGGCGTGCATGTCGCGCAGCCGGTCCCACAGGTAGGCCGTGATCTCGACGTACTCGCCGGACCGTTCCAGCGCGCCGACGTCGCTGGAGCGCGGACGCTCCAGCGGGACCGGCACGATCTCGGCGATCTCCCCCGGGCGCGCGCTCATCAGCACGACGCGGTCGCCGAGCAGGACCGCCTCCTCCATGCTGTGCGTGATGAACACGACCGTCAGCCGGCGCTCCTCCCAGATGGACAGCAGCTCCTCCTGGAGCAGGCGGCGGGTCTGCTCGTCGACGGCGCCGAACGGCTCGTCCATCAGCAGCACCCGCGGCTGGACGGCGAGCGCGCGGGCGAGGCCCACGCGCTGCTGCATGCCGCCGGACAGCTCGCCGGGCCGCTTGGTCTCGAAGCCCGCCAGCCCCACCGTGCCGATCAGCGCGCGGGCACGCTCCTCGCGCTCGGCGCGGCCGACGCCGCGCATCCGGAGCCCGAAGGCGACGTTGTCCAGGACGGTCGCCCATGGCAGCAGCGCGAAGTTCTGGAACACCATGCTGCGATCAGGCCCTGGCCCGCGCACCGGGTCGCCGTCGATGCGGATGTCGCCCTCGTCCCACGGGATGAGGCCCGCGACGCACTTGAGCAGCGTGGTCTTCCCGCAGCCGCTCGGCCCGAGGACGGTCAGGAACTCGTCGGGGCGGACGTCGAGGTCGACGTCGTGCAGCGCCTCGACGAGGCCGCCGTCCTGCCCGGTGTAGGTCTTCCGCAGCCCGCGGATCTCGATCATCGAACGCTCCTTGCCGTGGTGGTGCGTGCCCATCGGGTCAGCTTGCGTTCGGCCCACCGCGCGGCGGAGATCAGCAGCAGCGCCTCCGCCAGGATGATCACGATGGTGCCGTACAGGAGCGGGGCCTGGAACAGGCCGCGGTACTCCAGGATCATGCCGCCCAGCGCCTCGGAGACCATCAGCAGCTCGACGATGACCATGCCGGTGACCGCGCGGCCGAGGCCCAGCCGGACGCCCGTCATGATCGCCGGCAGCGCGCCGGGGAGCAGGACGCGCGTCCAGACGGCCCGCTCGTCCGCCCCGAAGGAGCGGGCCATCTCGATCAGCGCCGGGTCCACCTGCCGGACGCCGGCCCGCGCGTTCACCACCACCATCACGATCGAGAAGATCGTGACGAGGATGACCCGCGAGGCCAGCCCGAAGCCGACCGACATCACCAGCAGCGGGATGATCGCCGCCATCGGGGTGACGAGCAGGATGTTGAGGTAGACGTCCGCGAGCCGCTCCAGCGCGCGGAACCGGCCGAGCAGGATGCCGAGCGGCACGCCGAGGACGACGGTGACGGCGAAGCCGATGACCAGCGCCTGGTTGCTGACGTACATGTTCCGCCACAGCTCCGCGGTGCCGAGCAGCTCGATCGTCGCCTCGACGGTCTCGGTGAAGCTGGGGATGAGCAGGCCGCCCCGCTGCCGGACGTAGAGCTCCCAGCCCGCCGCGAAGAGGACGAACGTGAGCAGCTGGTACGGCAGGTTCCGGCCGGCGGCGCGCCGCAGGACGCCGGGCCGCCGCGCCGGGCGGGGCCCGGTCCGCGTCCCGTCCCGGCGCGGCGGCCGGCCCGTCGTCGCCGCCGTCATCGGGCCGCCTGGACGAAGGTCAGGTCCGCCGCGTCCTCGGCGGTCATGCCCTTCTTGATCACGCCGGCCCGGACGAAGAAGTCGATGGTGCCCTGCATGTTCTTCTCTGTCAGCGCGGCAGCGTTGAAGAGCCCCGCCTTGGCGTACCGTTCGGCGACCTTCGCCATCTCGGCGCCGTCCTCCTCCGGCAGGTACTTGGCGGCCAGCGCCACCAGGTGCCGCGGATCGGCGTTGATCTTCGCGTGCTGCCGGGTCAGCGCGGTCACCAGGGCCTGGGTCACGTCCTTGTGCTCGGTGATGAAGTCGCCGTTGGCGTACACGGTCTGCGGCCGGAGGTCGGGCAGGCTCTGGGCGAAGTCGGCGACCTTGGCGAACTGGCCGCCCTTGGACTCCAGGGCGACGACGTCGGAGACCTCCAGCGCGGTGGCGGCGATCCGTCCGGTGACGAGGGCCTGGGCGCGGACGTCCGAGCCGCCGATCGTGAGGTACTTGGGCTTCTTGCCCGGGGCGCAGGTGGACCGCACCCACTCCTTGACCATCGCGGTCGCCGTCGCGCCCTCGCTGAAGATCCCGAACGGGCTGCCGTCCAGCTGGTCGCAGGACGCGACGCCGCGCTTGCCGTAGACCGCCCACTGGTTCCCGATGGCATCGGCGATGATCTTGATGGGGGCGCCGCGCTCGACCGCGAGCAGGGCGGGGCTCGTCGCCTCGGCCGAGAGCGCGTAGTCCCCCTTGGCCAGCCCCTCGATGGACAGCTCGGGCTCGGCCAGCTCGACGACCTTGATGGTGTGGCCCTGCCCGCGGAGGTCGTCGAGGGCGGCGAGGATCGGCACGGTCGTGATGTCGGGTTCGGTGAGGGCCACCTTGAACGAGAGCTTCCCGTTCCCGTTGCTCTCGGCCGCGCCCCCGCCACCGCACGCGGCGGTCGCGGCCAGGGCGGCGAGGGCCGCGAGGGCGGCGAGCCGTCTGAGATGTGTCCCGGCGTCCACGGTCTCCTCCTCCAGGATCGCGCCGGTTCCCTCGGCTTCGCGTCGAAAGGCGAGGTAATCGACTAGGCAAACGTATGCCTTAGCCCGGCATGGTAGTGAGCCTCACCACAGAAATGTCAAGGGCGATCCCTGGAAAACGCCCTGGAGCAGGCGGGTTTCGTTTGTCGGCGGCGCCGCCTCGTGCCATAATCAGGAAAACGTTCTCCTAGGAAGGTGGCCGTGAGCTCACTCGCGGAAGTCGCCCGGGCGGCTGGCGTGTCGGTGTCCACCGCGTCACGGGTGCTGACCGGATCCAGCCATCCCATCTCGGCCAAGACCCGCGCCAAGGTCGTCGCGGTCGCCGAGGAGCTGGGGTATTCGCCGAGCGCGCTGGCCCGCGCGCTGGTCTCGCGCAGCAGCCGGCTCATGGGCGTGCTCGTGAGCGACATCGTCAACCCGTACTTCTCCGTCATCGCCCGCGGGGTGGACGACGTCGCCAGCCGCGCCGGCTACGTCACGATGCTGTGCAACGTCGACCGCCGCACCACGACGGAGATCACGCGGGTCCGGACGATGCGCGACTACCGCGCCGCGGGAGTCGTCTTCGCGGGCAGCGGCTACGTCGACGACCCGAAGGAGCCGGAGCTCGCCAAGGCCGTCCGCCAGGCGCAGGAGCAGGGCATCCACGCCGTGTCGCTCGCCGCCCGCGACATCGGCTGCCCCGTCATCGCCGCCGACGCCCGGGCCGCCGCGCACGACATCACCGACTACCTCGTCTCGCTCGGCCACCGCCGGATCGCGTTCATCGAGGGGCCGGAGGGCATGGTGGCCACCCGGCAGCGCAGGGACGGCTTCCTCGCCTGCATGAGCAACGCCGACCTCGCCGACGGCGCGCAAGTCCTGCCCGGCGGGTTCGACTTCGAGGCCGGGCACGCCGCCGCCATGCGGCTCATCGCGCGCCCGCCCCTGCCGGACGCCATCCTCGCGGCCAACGACGAGGCCGCCGTCGGCGCGCTCAACGCGCTGCGGCAGGCGCATATCGACGTCCCGGGCGAGGTCTCCGTCGCGGGCATCGACGACCTCCGCGTCGCCCAGTTCGTCGGCCTGACCACCGTCAGCCTCCCGCTCTACGAGATGGGCGCCATGGCCGCCCGCCACATCATCGACACTCCCCCGTCGGCCGCCGCGGGCGCCGCCGCCGAGACCACCTCCCTGAGCCACCGGCTCATCCCCCGCGAGACGACCGCGCGCCGCACCGCCCGCGCCTGACGGCGAGCCGCGCTACCGCGGCACGCGCAAGCTCCAGGGCTACTGGACGCCGGCGGCGAGGGCCTTCTTGCTGATCTTGCCCACGGGGGTGCGGGGGAAGGCGTCGGTCGTTTCGAGGCGGTCGGGGAACTTGTAGGCGGCGACGCCGCGGGTGCGGAGGAAGTCCTTCATCTCGCGGAGATCGGGCGTCTTCTCGCCGTCCCTGATGATGAGGAACGCGCAGGTGCGCTCCCCCATCATCGGGTCGGGGAGGCCGACGACGGCGGCGTCGTGGACGGCCGGGTGCGCCAGGAGATGGTTCTCGAGTTCCTCGGCGGAGATCTTGTCGCCGCCGCGGTTGATCTGGTCCTTCTCGCGGCCCTCCACGATGAGGTGGCCCGAGGGGAGCCGCCGGACAAGGTCGCCCGTGCGGTAGAAGCCGTCCGGGGTGAACGAGCGGGCGTTGTGCTCGGGGGCGCGGTAGTAGCCGCGGAGCGTGTACGGGCCGCGGGTGAGGAGTTCTCCCGTCTCGCCCGGTGGGACGTCCTCGCCTTCGGCGTCCACGACGCGGATCTCGTCGGCGGGTGAGAGGGGGCGGCCCTGGGTCTGCTCGACGAGGTCGCGGGGATCGTCCAGGCGGGTGTAGTTGAGCAGGCCCTCGGCCATGCCGAACACCTGCTGGACCTGGCAGCCCAGGACGTCCGGGACCTCGGCGGCGCGTTCGGCGGCGAACTTGGCGCCGCCGACCTGGAGGAGTTCGAGGGCCGAGATGTCCTCGTCCTGCCAGGTGACCGCGTCCAGCCAGAGGAGGGCGATCGGGGGGACGACCGCGCAGACCGTGGCGCGTTCCCGTTCGATGAGGGGGAACGCCTCGTCCGGGGAGCCCGACGGGGACAGGACGACCGTGCCGCCGTTGGCGAAGACGCCGAGTATGCCGGGGCAGGCGAGCGCGAAGTTGTGCGCCGCGGGCAGGACGACGAGGTAGACGGTGGCGGACGTGAACCCGCAGACCTCGGCGCTGGCCTCGAGGTTGTAGACGTAGTCGCGGTGCGTCCGGGGGATCAGCTTCGGCAGGCCCGTGGTGCCGCCGGAGAGGAGGAAGACACCCACGTCGGACGGGTCCGGCCGGGGCAGGTCGGCCGGGTCGGCGTCGACGGCGGACAGGGCGGTGAGGTCCTGCGCGTCGCCGTCCACGATCACGTGCTCGACGGGGAGGGTGCGGGCCATCACGCGGTAGTCGAAGTCGCCGTCGCGGTCGGCGCAGACGTAGGCGGAGGCGTCGGACAGCTCGCACAGGTAGCGGATCTCGCTCTCGCGGTGCGCGGGCAGCGCGAGGACGGGCGCGGCGCCGACGCGGACGAGCGCGAGGAACGTCACCACGAAGCCGGTCGTGTTCGGGAGCTGGACGACGACGCGGTCGCCCCGGCCGATGCCGAGGCGCAGGAATCCGGCCGCGGCACGGGAGGCGCGGTCGTCCAGTTCGGCGTAGGTGAGGCGGTCGGCGCCGGCGACGAGGGCGGTCTTGCCGGGGTCGCCGCGCAGGACGTCGCCGAGAACGCGGTCGCTCCAATAGCCCTCGGCCTTGTAGCGGGCCTCGAAGCCGTCCGGCCAGGGGACGAAGCCGTCCATCGCGCTCACCGTCCCGCGAGTTGGGCCGGGGCGCCGGGGACCGGTTCGGCCGGGTCCGAGCCCAGGGCGACGATGCGGTTGGCGCCGTCCACGTGGACGACGCGGGGCAGGTGGCGGGGGCGGTCGGCCTCGGCCACGGCCGCGTAGGTGATGATGATGACCAGGTCGCCGGGCTGGACCTGGCGGGCCGCCGCGCCGTTGATCCCGATGACGCCGCTGCCCGCCTCGCCGGTGATGGCGTAGGTGACGAGACGGGAGCCGTTGGTGATGTCCACGACGTGGACCTGCTCGCCCTCCACGATGTCGGCGGCGGCCATGAGGTCCGCGTCGATGGTCAGCGAGCCCACGTAATGCAGGTCCGCCTGGGTGACCGTGGCACGGTGGATCTTTCCGTTCATCAGCATGCGCTGCACCGGTACGCCCTCTTTTCCAAGACCAACTAAGGCTAGGCTTACCTTAGCCAATCCCCCCGGCAGAGGAGAACCCCGAGAATGCTCCGGCGACTGGCCCGCCGCCTGGCTCCTGCCCGCCGACTCGCACCTGCCCGCCGACTTGCCATGGACGTCGGCCCGCTCCGCGACAGCAGGCCGTTCCGCAACGTGTTCATCGCCCGCACCGTCTCGGTGTTCGGGATCGGGATGCTGGCGGTCGCCGTCCCGGTGCAGGTCTACGACCTGACGGGGTCGACGGTGCACGTCGGCGCGGTGTCCGCGGCGGAGGGGTTCGCGCTGCTGGCCGGGTTCCTGTGGGGCGGGGTCCTCGCCGACCGGTACGACCGGCGGCGGCTGATGCTGCACGCCAGGACGGCGGCCGGGGCCGGGTTCGTCCTGCTGGCGCTGAACGCGTTCCTGCCGTCGCCGTGGCTCCCCGCCGTCTACGTGCTCGCGGCGTGGGACGGGCTCGCGACCGGCGTCAGCGTCACCGCGCTGCTGGCCGCGACGCCCGCGCTGGTGGCGCCCGACAAGCTGGTCGCGGCGGGCGCGCTCAACGCGCTGACCGTCCGGCTCGGGTCGATGGCGTCGCCCGCGCTCGGCGGCGTCGTGGTGTCGGCGTTCGGCGTCGGCTGGAACTACGCCGCGGCCGCCGCCGGGACGATCGGCACGCTCGCCCTGCTGACCGGGCTGCCGTCGCTGAAGCCCGACCTCGGGGACGAGAAGCCCGCGAACCCGCTGAAGTCCGTCGCGGAGGGGTTCCGGTTCGTCGCGTCGCATCGCGTCGTCGGGTCGCTGATGCTGCTCGGGCTGCTGTTCATGGTGGCGGGCGGCATTCCGGTGCTGATGCCCGCGTTCGCCGAGCGGAGCCTGGACGGCGGCGCGACCACGGTCGGGCTGCTGTTCGCGGCGCCCGCGTGCGGCGCGGTGCTCGCGTCCGTGACGAGCGGATGGGCGGGGACGGCGCGGGCGCCCGGGACGGCGCTGCTCGTCGCGTCCGTCGCGGGGTTCGCCGCGCTCGCGTGCCTGGGCCTCGCACGGCATCCGGCGCTGGCCGTAGCGATCCTGTTCGCGTACGGGTTCGCCCAGTCGGTCGAGGAGATCCTGCGGTACGGGCTGATCCAGTCGCACACGCCCGACTCGCATCTCGGACGCGTCAACGCGCTCTGGGCCGCGCAGGAAACGGGAGGCGGCGCGGTCGGGTCGCTGGGCGCCGGGGCCCTCGGCCGGTATCTCGCGCCGGGCGCGGCCATCGTCGTCTACGGGACGGTCAGCGCCGTCCTGGCGCTGGCTCTGGCGCTGACCCTCACCGGGCTCCGGACGGCGACGCTGCGTCCGGAGCCCGAACCGGAGCCCGAGCCGAGCTGAGCGGCGGCCGTCAGCCGAGGCGGGCGGCGAGTTCGTCCTCGCTCATCGCCTCGACCTCCAGCCAGATCGCGGCGACGGCCTCAAGGCGTCCCGGCGTCTCCTCCAGGTCGGTGAAGCGGCGGCAGACGCGCGCGACCGTCCGCTCGGCGAACAGGACCCGGACGGGCAGCGCGGTCGTGTCGAGCGCCTCCCGCAGCCGCGCGATCACGGTGGTGGCGAGGACGGAGTCGCCGCCCAGCGCGAAGAAGTCGGCGTCCGCGCCGACGCGCTCCTCCCCCAGCACCCCGGCCACGACCCGGGCCAGCACCTTCTCCAGCGGAGTGCCCGGTTCGACGTAGGAGCCGGACGCCTCCCCGGCCTCGGCGGCGGCCAGCGCCGTGAGCGCCTTCCGGTCGACCTTCCCGTTGGCGGTCAGCGGCAACTCGTCCACGCGGACGAGCAGCTCGGGCACCATGTGCGGCGGCAGCAGCTCCCGGACGTGCGCCAGCACCGCGTCCCGGTCGAGATCGTCCCCGGCCTCGACGGTGGCGGAGAGGCGGCCGTTCGCCAGCAGCGCGACGGCGCGCCCCACGGCGGGGTGGTCGCGCAGCGCGGCCTCGACCTCGCCGAGCTCGATCCGGAACCCGCGGACCTTGACCTGGTGGTCGCGGCGGCCGAGGAATTCGAGCGTGCCGTCGGGGCGGTAGCGGGCGAGGTCGCCCGTCCGGTACCAGCGGGCGCCCTCGTGGACGACGAACCGGTCGGCGGTGCGGTCCGGGTCGGCGGCGTAGCCGTCCGCGACGCCGGACCCGCCGATCCACAGCTCGCCCGCCACCCAGTCGGGACGGTCGCGGCCCAGCTCGTCCACGACCCGGCAGGCGACGCCGCGCAGCGGGACCCCGTACGGGACGGCGTGCCAGTCCGGCGGCGGCTCCCCCGCGACCTCCTGGACCGTGGAGTGGATCGCGGTCTCCGTCGTCCCGCCGAGCGCGACGAAGCGGCAGCCGGGGGCGCGCTCGTCCAGCAGCGCGGGCAGGTGCGTGCCGACCCAGTCGCCGCCGAGCAGCACCAGCCGCAGGCTCTCGGCGCGTCCGGCGCGCAGCAGCATCTCCAGCACGGACGGGACGCAGTTCAGCACCGTCACCGACCGCCGCCGGACGAGGTCGGCCCAGCGGGCGGCGTCGCGGCGCTCGTCCTCGTCCGGGAGGACGACCGCGCCGCCCGCGTGCCAGGCCGCGAACAGGTCGAACACCGACAGGTCGAAGTCGAGCGCGGAGATCCCGAACGTGACGTCGTCCGGGCCGATCGCGAACCGCTCGACGAGGTCGCCGATGGTGTTCATGGCCGCGCCGTGCGGCACCTCGACGCCCTTCGGCTCGCCCGTCGACCCGGACGTGAACAGCACGTACGCCACCTGTTCGGGACGGGTCTTGACCGGCTCGGGCAGCGGCTCGGCGTCCGCGATCCGGTCGGGGGCGAGGGACGCGGCCACGCGGGCCGTCGCGCGGATCTTGGCGCGGCGGGCCTCGGGCTGCTCCGGTCCGATGGGAACGTAGGCGGCTCCTGCCGCGAGGACGCCGAGGACGGCCGCGGCCTGATCGGGCCCCTTGGGAAGCTCGACCGACACCCGGTCGCCGTGCCGCACGCCCTCCCCGGCCAGGCCGGACGCGATGCGCAGCGCACGGTCGGCGAGTTCGCCGTAGGTGAGCGTCCCGTCGTCGCCCCAGTGCAGCGCCGGGGCGTCCGGACGGCGGCGGGCGTGCTCGAAGAACCCCTCGGTCAGGGTGCGCGGCGGCGGCGCCGGGGTCGCGTTCAGGCCGTGCCGCAGGCGGAGCTGCGACGGCGGCGCCGCGATGCCGAGCGGGACGTCCCAGTCGGCGCCGGGCGCGCCGAGACGGGTGATCGCGGAGGTGTAGGCGTCGAACATGGCCTCGGCGACGCCGTCCGCGAACGCGGGACGGCGCACGTCCCAGTTCAGCAGCAGGCCGCCGGACACCTCGGTGACCTGCGCGTCCAGCAGCACCTGCGGGCCCTGCGAGACGATCCACCCCGGCTCGCCGAAGTGCCCCCGGACGCGCTCGCCGAACAGCTCGCCCAGGTTGAGCGCGCTCGTGTAGACGATGGGCGCGAGGACCTGCTCGCCGCGCTGCCGGGACAGGTCGCGCAGCACCTCCAGGCCGGAGTAGTCGCTGTGCGCTCCGGCCGTGTGCAGGTTCGCCTGGATCGCGCGGGCGCGGGCGATGAAGGTGAGGTCCTCGGTGAGGTCGGCCTCCAGCATGATGGAGCCGGTGAAGTCGCCGACGACCTTGTCCACGTCGGGGTGGACGGGCTCGCGGTGGAACAGCGGCAGGTTGAGCAGGAACCGGGGCGTCGCCGACCACGCGCCGATGACCTCGGCGAACACCGCCGCGAGGGCCATCGCGGGGGTGACGCCTTCGGCGTGGGCGCGGGCGATGAAGCGGTCCTTGTCGTCCGGCGAGAGCCAGTGGTGCTTGCGCTCGACGCGGTTGCCGGGCTCGGCGACGACCGGCAGCTCGGGCGGTCCCGGCAGGTCGGCGAGCCGGTCGGCCCACCAGCGGCGGTCCTGCTCGCGGGCGTCGGCGCGGGGGTCGTCGGCGAGGTAGCGGGCGTAGCCGTAGCGGATCGGCGCGAGCGTCCCGCCCTCGTACAGGGCGGCGAGGTCGTCGAGCATGACGCGGTAGCTCATCGCGTCGGCGGCGACCATGTCGACGTCCAGGTGGAGGCGGGACGTCCCGGCGGGCAGGAGGCTGAGGCGGGCGTCGAAGACGCGGCCGTCCTCGATCGGGAGCCGCTGCTCCGACATCTCCGCGCGGATCGCCTCCAGCCCCGCCTCGGGGTCGGCGGAATCGCGCAGGTCGTGGACGGTCACGGCCGGCCCGGGACGCTCGGGCAGGATGCGCTGCGTGCCGTCGTCGGACACGGCGACGCGGAGCATCGGGTGCCGCGCCACCAGGCCGCGGACGGCGTCCTCCAGCCGGGCGGGGTCGATCTCGCGTCCGTCCAGCTCGACGTACAGGTGCGCGGCGACGGAGCCGAGCGACTGGCCGGAGTCGCGGCCGATCCAGTAGGCGTGCTGCATCAGCGCGAGCGGGAACGGCCCGTCGGGCTCGATGTCGGCCGGATCGAGCTCGTCCGGCCCGGGTTCGGGCGGGCCCGCCGACGCTTCGACCTGCCCCTTCTCCGCGAGCAGGTCCCACCAGCCGGCGAGCGTGGGCCGCTCGGCCAGCTCGGCGAACCGGATCTCGACGCCGCGGCGGCGCAGCCGCCCGGTCAGCTGCATGAGCCGGATCGAGTCCATCCCGAGCCCGATCAGGTTGTCGTCGGCCCCGGCGGGCTCGCCGAGCACCTCCGCCAGCGCGGCGTGCAGGTCTTCCCAGGTCAGCGCGGTGGGCACGGCACTCCCCTCCAAATTAGGTAAGGCAAACCTAATTGAGAGGTTTTCCGGTCGTCAACGCCCGCCGCCGGTCGGCCGGGACGATCAGCGGCGTCTCCGTCTCCGGGTCGGGGATGACGCGGCACGGCAGGCCGAACACCCGCTCCACGAGGTCGGCCGTGACGATCCCGGCGGGCGGGCCCTCCGCGAGGATCTCGCCGCCGCGCATCGCGATCAGATGGGTGGCGTAGCGGCAGGCGTGGTTGAGGTCGTGCAGCACCGCGACGAGCGTGCGCCCCTCCTCGTGCAGCCGCGCGCACAGGTCGAGGACCTCGATCTGGTGCGCGATGTCGAGGTAGGTCGTGGGCTCGTCCAGCAGCATGATGCCGGTCTCCTGGGCCAGGACGAGCGCAAGCCAGACCCGCTGCCGTTGGCCGCCGGACAGCTCGTCCACGACCCGTTCGGCGAGATCGGCGACGCCGACGGCGGCCATCGCCTCGCCGACGGCGGCCTCGTCCTCGCGGGACCACTGGCGCAGCAGGCCCTGGTGCGGGTAGCGGCCCCGCGCGACGAGGTCGGCGACCGTGATGCCCTCGGGCGTCAGCGGCGACTGCGGCAGCAGGCCGAGCCGCCGCGCGAGCCGTTTCGGCGGCAGGGCGGCGATCGGGGCGTCGTCCAGGTACACCGTGCCCGCGCGTGGGCGGAGCAGGCGGGCGAGGGCGCGGAGCAGCGTGGACTTGCCGCACGCGTTCGGCCCGACGATGACGGTGAACGACTCGTCCGGGATCCGCACGCCGAGGTTCTCGGCGACGACGCGCCTCTCGTACGCCAGGGTGAGGTCGTCCGCGCGCAACCGGGTCACGCCATCCCCTTCCGTCCGGTGGTCGACAGCAGCCAGGCCAGGTACGCGCCGCCGAGGACGCCGGTGACGACGCCCACCGGCATGGCGACCGGCAGGTGGAGCGAGATCAGGTCGGCGGTGGCCAGCAGCGCGGCGCCGGTCAGCGCGGCGGGCAGCAACTGCGCGCCGGGCCGCCGCGTCATCCGCCGGGCGAGCTGCGGCGCCGCCAGCGCGACGAACGGGACGGGCCCGGCCGCCGCCGTCGCCGCCGCGACCAGGCCCACGCCGGCGACCGTGAGCAGCGCCCGGGTCCGCTGGACGGGCACGCCGAGCGCCTGCGCCGCGTCGTCGCCCAGCTCGCCCATGCCGAGCGGGCGGGCGAGGAGCAGCGCCGCCGGGACGAGCACGGCCAGCGCGATCCCGAGCGGGACGGCCTGGTCCCAGTCCCGCCCGTTCAGGCTGCCGGTCAGCCAGAACGCGGCCTCGTAGCCCTCGCGCAGCTCCGCGCGGGTGATCAGGTAGGAGTTCAGCGCCTGCAACATCGCCGCCGCCGCGACGCCGATCAGCACCAGCCGGACGCCGTGCACGCCGCCGCCGCGCCGGTAGGCGACCAGGTACACGCCCATCGCGGTCAGCACCGAGCCCGCGACCGAGCTGACGGTGATCGCGACCGCGCCGCCGCCGAACACGAGGATCTGCAGCAGCGCGCCGGACGCCGACCCGGTGGTGAACCCGATCAGGTCGGGGCTGCCGAGCGGGTTGCGGGAGATGCTCTGGAAGATCGCGCCGCTGAGGCCGAGCGCGAGCCCGGCGAGCAGCCCGGTGACGGCGCGCGGCAGCCGCAGCGTCGTGACGATGAACTCGGTGGCCTGGTCGGCCCGCCCGGCGAGGGCCCGCACCACGTCCGGCGGCGAGATCGGGAACTCGCCCGACCCGACGACGAGGACGGCCGCGCCGAACGCGACCAGCGCCAGCGCCCCGCACACCGCCGCGGCCCGTGGCTCCCAGCGCACCGACAGCGCGCCCGCGCGCATCACTCTCATAGGTCGCGCGTCCTTCCCCGCCGGACCATCAGCGCGAACAGCGGCGCCCCGAGGAACGCGGTGACGATCCCGGTCTCCAGCTCGCCGGGCGCGATGACCCGGCCGATGATGTCCGCGCCGAGCAGCAGGACGGGCGCGAGCAGCAGCGAGTACGGCAGCACGAGCCGCTGGTCGGGCCCGACCGCCGTCCGGACGATGAACGGCACGGCCAGCCCGAGGAACACGATCGGCCCCGCCGCCGCCGTCGCGGACCCGCACAGCACCACCACGGCGAGCGCGCCGAGCGCCCGCGTCCGCCCCGGGCGGGAGCCGAGCGCCTTGCCCGCCTCGTCGCCCATGCCGAGCGCGTTCAGCGGACGGGCCAGCAGCAGCGCCAGGACCGTCCCGGCCAGCACGAACGGCAGGATGCGGACGAAGACCGACATCTCCCGTCCGCCGAGGCTGCCGACCTGCCAGAACCGGAAGCCGCCGAAGCTGCCGGGGCTGAGCAGCATCAGCCCGGCCGTGAGCGCGGTGAACACCGCCTCGACGGCGGCGCCCGCGAGCACCAGCCGCGCGGGCGACGCGCCGCCCCGGCCCCGCGCGCCGATCATGTAGACGAGCATCGCCGCGCCCGCCGCGCCCAGGAAGGCCGCCCACACGTAGACGAGCGGATCGTCCACCTGGGTCGACCCGATGAGGATGACGACCGCGAGCGCGGCGCCGCCGTTCACGCCGAGCAGCCCCGGCTCGGCGAGCGGGTTGCGGGTGAGCGCCTGCATCACGGCCCCGGCGAGCCCGAGCGCCATCCCGACGGCGATGCCGAGGACCGTGCGCGGCAGCCGCAGCTCGTGGACGATCAGATCCGGCCGGGACGTGTCGTCCGGGGAGAAGACGCCGGGCAGGACCCGTCCGAGCGGGACGTCCCCCGCCCCGATCGCGAGGCTCGCCACGACCGTCAGCAGGAGCACCACCGTGAGCGCCGCCAGCCAGCCCAGATGCGCCCCAGGACCGCGCCGCCCGCGCCGCCCGCCCGCCTTCACCGGGGCTCGGGGCGGGCGCCTGCGCACGGGGGACAGCACAAGATGAGGCTAGCCTAAGCTAAGCCGCCTGATAAGGCCGTCCCCGACCACCGGGACGCCGGCCGGGCCGCGGTCCGCGAATCGCCGCATGACCTGCGCTGTCGCGGGTAGGCGAGATGCCTGCGCGATGACAGAAGGTGATCACTGTGCCGCACGACGCGGAGGAGCGGCCGGGCGCCGCGGACCCGGACCGGCTGCGGATCCGCAGCGAGGTCCGCGGGCCGTGCCTGCTCGTGGCGGCGGACGGCGAGCTGACGCTCGTCACGGCCGGGCTGCTGCGGGAGCGCGTCCTCGCGGACATGGGCCGGCTGGACGGGCCGCCGCGGGTCGTCCTGGACGTCGGCGGGGTCGGGTTCTGCGACTCGTCCGGGCTCAACGCCCTGATCGTGCTCTGGAAGGCCGCGCGCGCGGCGGGCGGCCGGCTCGTCCTCGCCCGCCCGGAGCGGCGGTTCCGCACGATCATCGAACGCAGCGGCCTGGACCGCCACCTCATCGCCCACGAGACGCCCGAGCAGGCGCTCGCCGCCCTGACCGAGGCCTGAGCCGCAAACCCCGCACCGCCCGGCCCCGGCCGCCGGGGCCGACCGCTGGCCGGCCCCGGCGGGGTCGAGGGTCAGGGGCCCTCGGGGTCGACGATGTCGCGGTCCGCCCAGAACGGGTCCATCAGGGAACGGAGCCGGGACGCGCCGACGCGGTCCAGGACGTCCAGCGCCGCGATGTTGTCCTCGAGCTGCTGGATGCTCGTCGAGCCGAACAGCACGGTGCTGGTGGACGGGTGCGTGAGCGTGAACGCGATGCAGAGCTGGGCCGGGCTCGCGTCCAGCTCCCGGCCCAGGTCGGCCAGGCCCTTGGCGGCCTCCTGGATGCGCGGGCGGATGTCGCCGGGGTCGCGGCCGATCTGCCGGGACTCCCCCGACTTGCCCGCCAGGATGCCGCCCTCCAGGACGTCCGACGCCTGCAGCGACACGCCGTCGGCGAAGACGGCCGCGAACGGCTCGCCGTCGGGGATGGAGCGCCGGCACGGGCTGTACTTCAGCTGCGCGAGCTGCGGGCCGGGCGACCCGGCGGCCAGGGCGTGCGCGCGGATCGTCCGGACGGCGGTGGCCGACCAGTTGTTGACGCCCCAGCAGCCGAGCAGGCCCTCCCGCTCCAGCGCGGCGAGGTCCTCGGCGAGCGCCTTGAGGTCGAGGTCGTCGCTGCGGATGTCGCCGAGGACGGCCACGTCCGCGTGGTCGGCGCCGACCCGGAACAGCGCGTTGGTCAGCTGGTCGCGCATCGAGTGCTCGGGGTACCCCTCCAGCCACAGCTTCGTGGACAGCAGGTACTCGTCCCGGGCGATCCCGGCGGCGCGGACCATCGCGGAGAACAGCACGTCGGTGAACACCGGCGGGTGGACGCCGGGGATGCCGTAGACGGCGACGTCGAACAGGTTGATACCGGAGTCGACGGCGTGCCTGAGCATCTTCACCGCGTCGCCGAAGTCCATCCGGTCGTAGGTGTGCCAGGAGCCGAGCGACAGGACGGACGCCTCAGGACCGGCCGAGCCCAGGCGGCGGTGGGGGACATTTTGTGCAGACACGATGGGGGGCGTTTCCTTACCGGTTGGGGTTGATGACGGCCTTGACCTGCTCCAGCCGCGACATGGCGGACAGCGCGCCGGACGCCCCGGCGAGGCCGCCCGGGGCGCTGAACAGGTCGTCCCAGGGGAAGCGGTCCGCGGAACCGCGCAGGAACTCGATGCTGCGGTGCAGGTCGCCGACGTCGCCGTTCAGCGAGCCGAGCACGTTCAGCTCCTTGCCCATGATCGCGCCGAGGGAGAGCTGGTCCGGCTGGGGGCCGGTGCTGCCGACGATGACGAACCGGCCGCCGAACGCGGCCATGCCGACCGCCTCCGCGCCGACGCCGGGCGCCCCGGCGAGGTCGAGGACGAGCTCCGCGCCGCGGCCCTGCGTGGCCTCCAGGACGGCGGCGACCCGGGAGTCGGCGTCGCCGTCCAGCCCGATGGTCTCGTCGGCGCCGAAGCGGCGGGCCAGGTCGAGGCGGGCGTCCGGCGCGCCGATCGTGATCACCCGGCCGGCGCCCGACAGGCTCGCCACGGCCGTCGCGACGATGCCGAGCGCGCCCGCGCCCTGCACCACGACCGCCGACCCGGGGCGCACTCCCCCGGCCCGGTCGAAGGCGTGCAGGACGGTCTTGACCGCGCACCCCGCGGACGCCGCCCACGTGTCCTTCACCTCGTCCGGCAGGACGAGCTTCAGCGCGCCCGGCGTCACGTAGTTGTGCCCGGCGAGACCGCCCGTCGCGTACGGGAAGCGGTCGGCGCGCAGCAGGAACCCGTAGCCGCGCTCGGAGCACGCGACGGGGTTGCGCAGGACGGTGCAGCCGTAGCAGTGCCCGCACACCGACTCCGACCACCCGATGCGGTCGCCGACCTTGACGTCCCGGCCGAGCGCGTCGCGGGTGCCGGGGCCGACGGCGCAGACGGTGCCCATCGTCTCGTGGCCGAGGACGATCGGCAGCATCTCCGGGAACGCCATCGCGCCGGACCACAGGTGCACGTCCGTCGCGCACAGCGTCGCGCAGTCGACCCGGACGAGCGCCGCGCCCGGCTCGCACTCGGCGGGCAGCGGCAGCTCCTCGATGCTCAGGTCCGCGCCGTGCTCGCGGAGCACGGCGGCCCTGGTGGAGGTCGGGTGGAGCATCTTTCCTCGTTTCTCTTTCTCGCAGCCGGGGGTCAGCGGCTGTGCGCGGTGTCCCAGACCTCGCGGCGGCTGCGCCACCACAGGAGGACGAGGATCACCAGGAAGGGCACGACGCCCTGGTACTTCTGGATGGAGTCCAGGGAGGACGACATGCCCTCCAGGCACCCCACGATCAGGCCGCCGGCGAGCGTCAGCGGCAGGTTGCGGAACGCGCCGACCATCGCCACCGCCAGGGCGGTGCTGATCAGCCCGGCCAGGGTGCCGAAGTCGCCGCCGAGCCGCGGCGCGACCAGCACGATCACCAGCATCGTGACGGCGCCGACGCCGGACCAGACGCCGACGGCGAGCACCGGCGCGGGGATGCCGACGACCTGGGCGGTGCCGGGCCGCTCCGACAGCGCCTGCAGCTTCAGCCCGACCCGGGTGCGGGTCAGCATCAGCCCGACCGCCACCGTGATGAGCACCGCGAACGCCAGCGACACCAGCACCGACTGCGGGACGACGACACCGCCGACCGTGAAGACGGGATCGCTGAACGGGTCGGGGAACCGGCGTGCGCCGGTGGAGGTGCCGCCGAACAGCCGCACCCCGATCGCGGTCAGCGCCACGAACAGCGCCACCGTGACGGCGGCCTTCGTCCCCTCGCGGTGGTCCGCGAACCAGCGGGCGAGCGCCATGCCGAACACGCCCGACAGCACGGCCGCGGAGAGCGCGCCGATCAGCAGGGCCGGCCAGACGTTCAGGCCCTCGTCGGTGAGCGTCACCATCACGAACGCGCCCATCGCGCCGACGGCCGTCATCGCGAAGTTGACGACGGCGACGAGCCGGTAGGTCAGCACGACGCACAGGCCGAGCAGGGCGTAACCGCCGCCGCTGCTCAGCCCGGCGATCACAGAGTTCAGCATCGGATACCTCCGGTGGGCCCGGGCGCGCGGGGAGGCCCCGCGCGCCCGGTGCGCACGGCTACTTCTTGGTGGGGACGGTGAAGCCGCCGGGCAGGACCTTCCAGGCGCCGTTCTCGGCCTTGACGAACTGGCTGCCCTTGATCGGGTTGTGGTCGTTGCCGGGGCCGAAGACGTACGGGGTGCCGACCATCGGGTAGTTGATCGGCTTCATCTCCTTGAACGCCTTGGTCACCGACTCGCGGGTGATGTCGCCCTTGATGGTCTTGAGGACCTGGACGAAGATGTCCGCCGACATGACCGCGCCCTGGCTGAACGCCGTCTTCTGGATGCCGTTCTTCTCGATGATCTTGGACCAGCGGTCGTTGCCGGGCAGCGTCGGGTCGGTGTACGGCTGCCACTCGGTGCCGGCGTAGGCGTTCATGCCCGCCGGGATCACCTTGGCGTTGGCGTCGGAGTAGCTGTTCGCCGCGAGGATGAAGTCGACGTTCTGCATGCCCTGCGTCTTGGCCTGCTGGAACCACGGCCCGACGGTCGAGTTGTAGGCCACGGCCTGGCAGCCGGCGTTCTTCAGCTGCACCAGGTAGCGGGTCGGGTCGCCCTGGCCGACGGCGACGTTCTTGACCGTGAGGGTCTTGCCGGTGAGGTTCGTCCACTCCTTGATGGCGTTCTCGATGCCGCCGCCGCTGCCGGGCAGGACGGTGTAGGCGAGGCAGACCTTGTCGCGCTTCAGCGTCTCGGACGCGTAGTACAGCATCGCCGTGGTGAGCGTGTACGGGCCCGGGTTCACCGGCGCGATGTTCGGGCTGGTGAAGCAGGACGGGTCGACGCCGATCGCCGGCACCGAGACGATCTTCTCCTTGGTGTAGGTGGCGCGGTTGACGCCGCAGTCCACCGCGCTGGACGAGCCGGCGAGCGCGACCACGTTCTCGGACTTGATCAGCTGCCGGGCGGCCTGGCTGGACCGCGCCGGGTCCATGGCGTCGTCCTTGCTGACCAGCTCCAGCTTGCGGCCGTTGACGCCGCCGGCCGCGTTGACCTCGTCGAAGACCGCCTTGACGGCCTTCGGGACCTCGGGCGTCTGGAACAGGCCGGTGATGCCGTTGATCGCGCCGACCTTGATCGGCCCGTCACTGCCGCCGGAGTCCGAGCAGCCGGCGCCGGCGATGGAGATGACAAGTGCGGCCGCGGCCGCCCCCGTGGCTGTGCGCGTGTATGTGCGTTTCATCGTGTGGGCCCTTGTTCGCGGGGAAGGTGGGTGGTGGTTCGACGGAACGGCTCAGGACGCCGGGACGTCCGCGGCCCCGAGATAGGCGGCCCGGACGGCGGGGTCCTCCAGTACCTCGCCGGTCGGGCCTGAAGCGATCACATTCCCGAAGTCCAGGACGGTGACCTCCTCGCACACCGCCTGGACCAGCTCCATGTCGTGCTCGACCAGCAGGATCGACACCCCGAACGTCTCGGGGACGGCGGCGAGCCGGGCGCCGAGCGTCAGCGACTCGGCCGCGGACTGCCCGGCGGCGGGCTCGTCCAGCAGCGCGACCTTGGGGCGCGCCGCGATCGCCGCCGCGACGTCGAGGAGCCTGCGGCTGCCGGCGTCCACGATGGACACCGGGACCTGCCCGGGCGGGCAGCCGAAGAACTCCAGCAGCTCGTCCGCCTCGGCGCGCGTCAGCCGCCGGCCCGCGCCGATCGTCAGGTACTCGTACTGGGTGAGCTCGGGCGCGATGGCGGTGGTCTGGAAGGTGCGGCGCAGCCCGAGCGTCGCGCGCTTGTTCGGGGAGAGCCGGTCGAGGGACCGCCCGGCCAGCTCGACCGCGCCCTGGTAGCCGACGAACCCGCTGACCGACGCGATGAACGTGGACTTGCCGGCGCCGTTGGGGCCGATGAGCCCGACCACGCCGCCTTCCGGGACGGTCAGGTCGACGGCGTCGAGCGCGACGACCTCCCCGAACTTGACGGTCATCCCCTTGACGGTGAGCAGCGGCGTCCGGTCGCCCGCGGGGCGCCGCGCCGGGACGGCCGCGGGCGCGGCCTGCTCCCCTGCGGCCTGCTCCTCGGCGGCCTTGTCCTCGGCGGCCTTCAGCAGCTTGCGGGCGCCGGCCTCGCGTTTGCGCATCCGGGTGAGGTCGGTCTGGCTCAGCCCGCTGCGCAGGGCGAGCAGCGCGCCGACGCCGAAGAGCACGCCGCCGAAGTCCTGCGGCAGCGAGATCTTCTCCATGATCGTGCCCATGATCGCGCCGAAGATCCCGCCGAGCACGGCGCCCTCCGGGTGGTGCGGGCCGATCATGATGGCGACGGCGAACAGCGCCAGGGACTGGCCCATCGCGAAGTTCTGCGGCACCACCAGGCTGAGCTGCCCGACCAGCAGCCCGCCGCCGATCCCGGCGACGAACGCGCTGATCGCGAAGGCGGCGAGCTTGCTGCGCGCGACCGAGATGCCGTGCGCGGCGGCGGACCGCTCGGAGTGCCGCAGCTCGTACCAGGACAGCCCCAACCGGGTCTTGCCGATCATCCCGAGCGCGACCGCCAGGACGGTGAACACGATCACGCAGAAGACGAAGTAGCCGCCGTCGGTGTCGAACGGCGCCGGCCGGTCCAGCATCGTCAGGTCTTCGGCGCCGGGGAACGGGTTGACGTTCAGCACGATGTCGGTGGAGACCGCGAACCCGAACGTCACCACGGCGAGGTTGACGCCGCGGATGCGCAGCGCCGGCAGCCCGATCGCGACGCCGACGGGCACCGCGGCGAGGCCGCCGAGGATCAGCCACAGGTAGAAGCCGCCGGGCGCCTCCGCCACGTTGAGCCGCAGCACGACCCACGCGCCGATCGCCGCGAACGACATCTGGCAGAGCGACATGACGCCGGCCCGGCCGACGATCACGCCGAAGCTCTGCATGATCACCGCGCTGATGGCCGCGCTGATCGCCAGGTAGACCCAGTACGGCGGCAGCGCCACCGGCAGCACCGCGCACGCGAGGACCGCGGCGCCGAGGCCGGCGCCGAGGCTCCGCTTGTCCAGCACGTTCATTCGGGCTCGCTCTCGGTTGTGCCAGAGTCCTTCTCGGCGGCGGCGCTCCGCGGAGGGCCGCCGAAGTAGAGGCGGTGGAGGCGCTCCTCGTCGCCGCGCAGCTCCTCGCACGGGCCGGAGAAGACCACGCCGCCCTTGCGCAGGACGTGGACGTGGGATCCGATGTCGAGGGCCAGGTTCGCGAACTGCTCGATCAGCACGACCGCGATGCCCATCCCGGCCAGCTCGCCGACCGTGCTCATGAGCCGGCGCACCACCATCGGCGCGAGGCCCAGCGACATCTCGTCGATCAGGACGGCCTTTGGCGCCGAGACCAGCGCCCGGCCGAGCACGAGCATCTGCTGCTCGCCGCCCGACAGGTGCCCGGCCTGCAGGTTCCGCCGCTTGTCCAGCTCGGGGAAGAGCTTGTAGACGGTCCCGAGGTCGCCGTCGCCCGACTGGGAGACGATGAGGTTCTGCTCGACGGTGAGCGTCCGGAACGTGGTGCGCGCCTGCTCGACGTAGCCGAGCCCGGCGCGGGCCCGCTTGTAGGGCGGGAGCTTCTCGATCGGCGTCCCGTCCAGCTTGATCGTGCCGGCCTTGACGGGGGCGAGGCCGGCGATGCCGTCCATCAGCGTCGTCTTCCCGGCCCCGTTCGCGCCGAGCACGACGGTGACCGCGCCCGGGGCGGCGTCGAGGGTCACGTCGTGGATCACCGGGACCTCGGCCCGGTTCACCTTCACGCCGTCCAGGGCGAGCGCCGGAGCGGTCATCGGTCGCCTTCCGTGCCGAACGCGGCGCGGAGCGCGGCGGCGGCCTTGGCCTGGGCGTCCTTGGCGGCCGACAGCTCGGTGGCGAGCGGGCCGAAGAACGCGTGGATGATGCCGTCGTAGCGGACGAGCTCGGTCTCGACGCCCGCGTCCTTCAGCCGGGCGGCGTACTCCTCGCCCTCGTCGCGGAGCACGTCGCACTCCGCCTCCAGGACCAGCGCCGGAGCCAGTCCCTTCAAGTTGTCGGATCTCAGGGGCAGCAGGTACGGGTCGTCGAGGTCGCCGGGGCCGGTCGGGTAGGTGGTGAAGAACCAGTCCATGCTCGACTTGGAGAGGAAGTACCCTTCGGCGAACTCGGCGTAGGAGGGGCGTCCGTCGTCCGGGTGGCCGAGGACGGGAGACACGAGCACTTGGAGCGCCAGTTCCGGGCCGCCGAGGTCGCGGGCCTTGAGGGCGGCGACGGCGGCGAGGTTGCCGCCCGCGCTCTCCCCGCCGACCGCGATGCGGGCCTGGTCGGCGCCGATCTCCCTACCGTGCTCGGCGACCCAGGCGACGGCGGCGTAGGCGTCCTCCGCCGCCGCCGGGAAGGGGTTCTCGGGGGCGAGCCGGTAGTCGACGGAGAGGACGATGGCGTCCGCGGCGGCGCAGACGGCGCGGCACGAGTACTCGTTCTCGTCGAGGCCGCCGATCGTCCAGCCGCCGCCGTGGTACCAGACGAAGGTCGGGAAGGGGCCGGGGCCCTTGGGGGTGTACACGCGGACGGGCAGCTCGCCGGCCGGGCCGGGGATCGTGGTGTCGGCGACGGAGCCGACCTCGGGGAGGTCGTCCGGCATGACCCACATCTGGCTGAACCCCTCGCGCATCGCGACGACGTCGAGCGGTCCTGATGCGTTCGGGTCCTCGGCAGGAGTGCGGTCGATGATCCGCCGCGCCTCGGGATCCAGGGGCATCGTTTACCTCCGAAGGCCCGGTGTGTCCGTGCCCGTCGGGCCGGACACTCCAAAATCGTATCTGATTCCGTGTACGTTAATTGCATCCCATCGACGGTGTCCAGAGTTGGAGCAGGATATGCCGGATGTTTCCTTCGCCGACCTTGTCCTGACCGGTGGCAGGGTCCACACGGTCGACGCCCGCGACCGCGTCGCCGAGGCGGTCGCCGTCCGCGGCGGCCGCATCGCGCGCGTGGGCGCGGCCGAAGAGATCGCCCCCCTGACCGGGCCCGGCACGCGGGTCGTCCGGCTGGAGGGACGGTCAGTCCTGCCCGGCATCAACGACTCCCATCTGCACGGTATGTGGCTCGGCGCGATGTGGCCGAACCTGCTCATGGACCAGTTGGCCGGTTCCGGCGGCGGCCACTCGCACGAGCCCCCGGCGGGCCCGTCCGCCCCTTCCCGGCTGGAGACCGCCGACGACCGCCGCCGGGCCCTCCTGCGCACCGCCGACCTGCTCGCCTCCTTCGGGATCACCAGCTACACCGAGCCCGGCCTCGGCCCCGGCGAGGACGGCGGCGCCACCGGCTGCTTCGGCTCCGCCGCCCTGCACGACTACGCCGAGCTGGCCGCGCAGGGCAGGCTCAAGGCCCGGGTGACCGCCCTGCTGCTGTTCGGGGAGCTGGACGGCCGCAGCTCCGCGCAGGAGTTCTTTGACGGCCTGCGCGACTTCAAACCGCCCGCTGACGTGCAAGGACGCTTCAAGGTCGCGGGCGTGAAGATCTTCGCCGACGGCATCCCGCCGATGCGCACCGCCTGGACGGACCGTCCCTATGCCGACGGCTCCCACGGCGCCCTGCTGATCGACGGCCGCTCGGACGACAGGCGGGAGGAGGCGCTGCGGGCGATGATCGACGCGGCGCACGACGCCGGGCACCAGATCGGCGTGCACGCGACCGGCGACGCCACCACCCGGGTCGTGGCGGACGCGCTGGCGGCGGCGCTGCGGCGGAGCGAGCGCGACGCCCGGCACTACGTCATCCACGGCGACCTGCTCGCGCCGCGGACGCTGACCGCCATGTCGGCCGCCGGGATCGGGCTGAACACCCAGGCCGGGATCCCGGTCGCGACCGAGCCCATGCTGGCCGACGCGTTCGGGGAGGACGCCCTCCGGGACGCGTGGCCGACCCGCGACGCGCTGGACGCCGGCGTCCGGCTGTGCCTCAGCTCCGACTCCCCCGTGCTGACCCCGGACTGGCGCGCCGGGGTCGCGGCGGCGGTGACCCGCAAGGGCCTGGACGGCTCCGTCCGCGGGGAGGCGCAGCGGCTCGCGCTCGCCGAGGCGCTGCGCGCCTACACGATCACGCCCGCGTGGCAGGACGGCGAGGAGCGGACGAAGGGCTCGATCGAGCCCGGAAAGGTCGCCGACCTGTGCGTCCTCGACGGCGACCTGTACGGCGCGGAGCCGGAGGCGCTGCCGTCGGTGCCGGTGCGGATGACCGTTCTGGACGGCGAGGTCGTGCACGAACTCTGAGCGGTCCACGAGCCCTGCGCGGGCGGGGCGGGCCGGGTCGGCGGCCCGCCTGGTCAGCGGTTCGTCATCCGCACGGGACGGCGTCGTCGCGGACCGCGGAGGGCGCGTCGGTTCCCCAGGAGGCCGCGGGGTCCACGACGCCCTCGTCCAGCCACAGCCCGGCCGCGGCGGCGCGCAGCTCGTCGCCGTGCCGGGCGCAGAGGCCGAGTGCGGCCAGGTTGTCCTCGAGCTGATCTGACCTGCTGACGCCGACCAGGACGTTCGCGACCGCCGGATGGGCCAGGCAGAACGCGATCGCGAGCTGCGCGGGGGTGGCGCCGAAGCCGTCCGCGATGCGGCGGATCTCGGGGAGGGCGGCGCGGATCCGGTCACGGATGCCGCCGGGGTCGGCGCCGATCTTGCGCTGCGGGTCGGCCTTCCCGGCGAGGATGCCGCCCTCCAGCACGTCCGACGCCTGCAGCGCGAGGCCCTCCTCGGCGAACAGCCGGGCGTACAGCGCGCCCTCCGGCACCGACCGGCGGGCCAGGTTGTACTTGAGCTGCGCGAACGACGGCGGCACCAGGCCCTCGGCGGCGGCGAACCGGCAGGCGAACAGCACGTCGCAGGCCGACCAGTTGTTGACGCCCCAGGACGTGAACCTCCCGGCCCGGACGAGCTCCGCCACGTCCGTCACGACGGCGTGCATGTCGGGGCGCTCCATGAAGTCGCCGACCACGACCGAGTCCGCGCGATCGGTGCCGACGCGGCCGAGCGACACCTCGATCTGCTCGGCGAAGGAGGACGCAGGGTATTCCCACAGCCAGAGCTTCCCGCACAGAAGGTAGTCTTCGCGGGCGATTCCGGCATCCCGGATGGCCTGCCCGAAGAGGATGTCCGTGACGGCGTTCTCGGAGTGCGGGCCGAAGTTGTAGTGCGCGACGTCGAACATGTTCACGCCGCGGTCGACCGCGAGCCGGACGAGCGCCGCCGCGTCCTCGGGGTCCATCCGGTCCCAGGTGTTCCAGGAGCCGAGGGCCAGGAGCGGGACCTCCGGCCCGTGCACGCCGAGCCGCCGCCTGGGCACCCGTTCTGCGAACTCCATCGTGACTGCCTCCGGTGAGCGGGATGGGTGGTCGGCCCCGGGCGGACCCCTGGCCGTCTCTGCGTTAGATCGTATAGCATCCTGCATATTCTCACCGCGAAGGAGACAGTTTGATGTCGCATCCCTCCCCGGGCGCCGACCCCTCGTCCATTCTCGGCGTCGCCACCGGCTACATGGCCGCCAAGCAGTTGTTCGCGGCGAGTGAGGCCGGCGTGTTCGCCGCGCTGGCGGACGGCCCCGCGACGGCGGCCGAGCTGGCCGGCCGGGCCGGGCTGCCCGAACGCACCGCCCGCATTCTCGCCGACACCATGTCCGGTTTCGGCCTGCTGACGCGCGAGGACGGCCGCTATGCCAACTCCCCGGCCACCGCGGCGTACCTGGCGGGCGGCGCGGACGGCGTCGACCTGCGCCCGTTCCTGGCCTTCCTCGACGCGATCAGCTACCCGCACTGGCTCGACTTCGCCGCCACCACGGCCAGCGCGGAGCCGCAGCCGCTCGACCTCTCCGGCGCGCGGATGCAGACGTTCATGACCGGCGTGATGACCTACAACGCGCTGCACGCGAAGATGCTGGCGGAGAACTTCGACTTCACCCCCTATGCGCGCATCCTGGACTTCGGCGGGCTGTCCGGCGCGTTCCTCGTCGAGGCGCTGCGCACGGCCGAGAAGGCGCACGGCACCTTCGTCGCGCCCGGCGACTTCCTCGAGTTCACCCGCAAGGCCCTGGAGGACGCCGGCCTCGCCGGCCGCAGCGAGGTCGTCGAGTCCGACCCGCTGACCGGCGAGATCCCGGACGGCTTCGACTGCGTCCTGCTGGAGCACGTCGTCCACCGCTTCGACGCCGAGCAGAACAAGACCCTGATAGGGAAGGCCAGGCGCGCCGCCGCCCCCGGCGCGACGCTCGTCCTGCTCGACTTCTTCCTCGACGACGACCCGGAGCAGCGCGCCATCGACGCCCTGCACGCCGGCGAGTACCTGGTCATCGACGGCACGGTCGTCTACCCCGAGGACGAGGTCCGCGGCTGGCTGACGGCCGCCGGCTGGGAGCCGGTCGAGACCCGCTCGCTGCCCGGCAGCCCGCGCATCATCATCGCGGAGGCCCGATGAGCGCGGGACGCGTCGTCCTGGTCACGGGCGGCGCGAGCGGCATCGGCCGCGCGGTTGCCGCGGCGTTCGCCGCCGCCGGCGACCGCGTCGTGATCGCCGACCGGGACGCCGAAGCCGCTGCCGAGGCGGCCAAGGAGCTGGACGGCCACGCCGTCACCATGGACATCACCGACGCGGCTGCGGTCGCCGCCGGGGTCGCGCACGTCGCCGAGGCCGTCGGCCCGGTCGAGATCCTGGTCAACAACGCGGGCCTCGTCGCGGGCGGCGGGCCGCTGGCGTCCCTGCCCCTGGAGATCTTCGACACCGTCGTCGCCGTCAACCTGCGCGGCACGTTCACCGTCACCCAGGCGGTGGCGAACCAGATGATCGAGCACGGCACCAAGGGGCGCATCGTCAACATCAGCTCGATCGGCGCGCGCCAGCCGACCCCCGGCCTCGGCCACTACGAGGCCACCAAGGCGGCCGTGGACGCCCTCACCCGGACGGCCGCGCTGGAGCTGGCGGGGCACGGCATCCGCGTGAACGGCGTCGCGCCTGGACCGGTCCACACGCCGATGACGGCCGGGCTGATGGAGAACGCCGAGGCCCGCGCGGCCTGGGAGTCCCGCATCCCGCTGAGCAAGATCGCCACAACGGACGACGTCGCCCCCCTCGTCCTGTTCCTCGCGTCCGACCAGGCAGGCCACATCACCGGCACGGTCATCCAGGTGGACGGGGGCCAACTCCTCACCTGACCGGCATGAAACTCGAACGCGCCGTTCCCCCACCAGTCGCCCGGCGGGAACGGCGCGTTCGGCGTTTCGGCTGCCCGAGGGGACGGCTACTTGTGGGGGACGGCGCTGTGGAGGGCGTCGGCGGTGGCGTTCTTGTGGGCGCAGGCGACGCGCTCGATCTCGGCGGGTTCGGCGCCCTTGGCGATGAGCTCCAGGATGCGCTCGTGCTCGACCACCGAGCGGCGGGCGCGGCCGGGGACGTAGGTGAAGGTGGAGCGGCGCATGTGGTCCAGGCGCGTCCACTCGGCCTCCAGGAGCGCCTTCAGGTGCGCGTCGGGGCAGTACTCGTAGATGGAGAAGTGGAACTCCCGGTTGAGCGCGGTGAACGCGGTGGGGTCGAACTCCTCCAGCGCCTCGACCATGCGGTCGTTGATCTTGCGGGAGCGGCCGATCTCCCCGCCCTTCATGAACGGCGCGGAGATCGCGGTGGCGTAGCCCTCCAGCCGGGCCAGGATCTGCAGCGTGTGCTCCACCTGCTCGGCCTCGAAGACCGCGACGCGGGCGCCGACGTTGCGCACCACCTCGACGAGCCCGTCGGACTGCAGGCGGCGCAGCGCCTCGCGCAGCGGAATGGTGCTGACCCCGGTCTCCTGGGCGAGCTGGTTGATGACCAGCCGGTAGCCGGGCACGTAGGTGCCCTCCAGGATGCGCGACCGCAGCAGCTCGTAGCAGAACTCGGCCTTGCTCTCCTTGGTCTGGTCCTGCTTCTTCGCGGAGTTCACCCGGTTCTCCTCATCGTCGGCCCGCACCCCCCGGTCGTGTTCGCCGTTCTGTCTCTTGTGGGGGACGGCCCCCACGCCCCCCGGAACGACCCTGTCATCGCGACAGCGCGTCCAGCACTGCGGCGCGGAAGCCCGCGCCGCCCAGCACTTCGTGATGGGCGCCCGGCACGGTGACCAGTCGCGCCTCGCCGAGCTCTTCGGCGAGGCCTCCGATTCCACGTGTCAGCTCATCATTGTCGCCGACGACGAAGACGGGAAGGACCTTCGCGTTCCAGGCGCCTCCGGCGAAGGGGGTCGCGCGCAGGCCCTCGACGCAGAGCGCGAGCCCGGCGGCGCGGTCGCCGTGGGAGGAGATCATGCCGGCGATCATGCCGGTGAACGGGTCGGCGGGCTCGGTCCCCGCCCGGACGGCGCGGTGCAGCGCGTCGACGTCGACGGCCGTGAACGGCTCCGCGGGGCTGAGTCCGCCCAGCACGGTGCGTTCCACGCGGCCGGGCGCGGCGGCGGGCAGCTCCCATGCGATCCTGGCACCGAGCGAGTAACCGGCCGCGTCGAACGTGGAGAATCCGGCGCGGTCCATGACGGCGACGAGGTCGGCGGCGATGGCCGGAGCGGTGACCTCCGCGGAGGCGGCGGGCGACGGGCTATCCCCGTGCCCTGGCAGGTCGGGGACGACGACGGTGCGCCCGGCGGCGGTGAGGGCGTCGGCGACGCCGGTGTCGACCCAGTCGGCCTTCCCGTCCGAACAGAAGCCGTGCACGAGGAGCACGGGGGGCGCGTCCGCCGGATCGGCGGACGTGAACGTGCGAACGGCGAGGTCGCGCATCCGTCAAGCACCTCCTAGAGGATTTCGCATACGATTTGCGATCATACTGCACGGGAACTTCGCATCCGGCTCCCGCCCGTCCCGGATGTTGGAACGGTTGAAGCGAGACGCATTGCACCCTCGTCATCGTGCATGACTTCATATACGATTTGCTCAGACCTGATGCCAGGTCCGTTCCCGTCCCGTCACAGGAGAGCTCGCAGTGCCGCACCCGCTGGGCGACCGGCCCTCGAAGATCATCGCAGTCCACCTCAACTTCCCGTCCCGCGCCGGGGAGCGCGGGCGGATCCCCGCCGAGCCCTCGTACTTCCTCAAGCCGCCGTCCTCCCTCGCCGGGACCGGCGACCCCCTCGCCCGCCCGGCCGGCTGCGAGCTCATGACCTTCGAGGGCGAGATCGCCCTGGTCATCGGGCGTCGCGCGCACCGCGTCGCGCCCGCCGACGCGTGGGACCACGTCGGCTGGGTGACGGCCGCCAACGACGCGGGCGTGCACGACATGAAGTGGGCCGACCGCGGCTCCAACCTGCGGTCCAAGGGCGCGGACGGGTTCACCCCGATCGGGCCGCGGCTCCTCGACGCCCGCGCCCTCGACCCCGCGGGGCTGCGGATCCGCACCTGGGTGAACGGCGAGATCGTCCAGGACGACACCAGCGACACGCTCCTGTTTCCGTTCGCGGCGCTGGTGGCCGACCTGTCCCGGCTGATCACCCTCGAAGCGGGCGACGTCATCCTCACCGGGACCCCGGCCGGCGCGTCGGTGGCCCGTCCCGGCGACATCGTCGAGGTCGAGGTGACCGCCGGCGCCGAGTCGACCGGACGGCTGTCCAACACGGTCGTTGAGGCCGGGCCGCTCGACGGCTGGGGCGCGATGCCCCGCGCGGACGACGCCGCGCGCGCCGACGCCTGGGGCTCGGCCTACGTGGCGAAGCCCACGCTGGACGAGGCCGTCGCGGAGGCGCTGCGCGGCCTGTCGACCGCGACGCTCAGCTCCCAGATGCGCAAGCGCGGCCTGCAGCACATGTCGATCGACGGCGTCCACCCGGCGGGCGGGGACGGCGTCAAGATGGTCGGCACCGCCCACACGCTCCGCTACCTGCCGCTCCGCGAGGACCTGTTCGAGCGGTACGGCGGCGGGATGAACGCGCAGAAGCGCGCCATCGAGGAGATCCGTCCCGGCCAGGTGCTGGTGATGGACGCGCGCCGCGACTCCTCGTCCGGGACGATCGGCGACATCCTCGCGCTGCGGGCCGAGAAGCGCGGCGCGGCGGGAGTCGTCACCGACGGCGGGCTCCGCGACAGCGAGACCGTCGGCGGCATGAGCCTGCCCGTCTTCCACGCGGGCGCGCACCCGGCCGTGCTCGGCCGCCGCCACGTCCCCTGGGACACCGGGCTGCCGATCTCCTGCGGGGGCGCGCTCGTCCAGCCGGGGGACGTCCTGGTCGGCGACGCGGACGGCGTCGTCGTCATCCCCCCGGACATCGCCGCGGGCCTCGCCGCGGACGCCGCCGAGCAGGAGGCGCAGGAGCGCTTCATCACCGAGCGCGTCGCCGCGGGCGAGTCCGTCGACGGCCTGTACCCGCTCGGGCCGCGCTGGCGCGAGGCGTACGAGACCTGGCGCCGCGACCACAGCTGACCATCAGAGGAGCAACGTTGAAGTTCCGCACCGACCCCGCCACGATCCGCGGGTCCATCGCGCCCGTCGTCACGCCGTTCACCGCCGAGGGCGCCGTCGACCACGACGCGCTGCGCGGCCTGATCCGCTGGCAGCTGGAGTCCGGCTCGCACGGGATCTCGCTGGGCGGCTCGACCGGCGAGCCGAGCGCGCAGACCGCGGCCGAGCGCATCGCCGCCATCCGGACGGCCGCCGACGAGGTCGCCGACCGCGTCCCGTTCCTGCCCGGCACCGGCTCGGCGAAGCTGGACGAGACCCTGGAGATCACCGCCGCGGCCCGCGACGCCGGAGCCGACGCCGCCCTGATCATCACCCCGTACTACGCGCGGCCCACCCAGAACGCCCTGTACGACTGGTACGCGGCCGTCGCGCGCGAGTTCCCGGACCTGCCGCTCGTGATCTACAACGTCCCGTCCCGGACGGCCGTGGACATCGCGCCGGAGACCGTCCGGCGGCTGTTCGCCGACTTCGACAACGTCGTCGGGATCAAGGAGACGACCAAGGACTTCGAGCACTTCTCGCGCGTCCTGCACGCCTGCGGGCCCGAGCTGCTCGTCTGGTCCGGGATCGAGCTGCTGTGCCTGCCGCTGCTCGCCCTCGGCGGCACCGGGTTCATCAGCGCCGTGACCAACCTCGCGCCCGCCGCCGTCGCGCGGATGTACGAGCTGTGGACGGCCGGCGACCACGCCGCCGCCCGCGACCTGCACTACCGCCTGCACCCCCTCGTGGACCTGCTGTTCGTCGAGACCAACCCGGCGCCCGCCAAGTGGGTGCTGGAGCGGCAGGGGCGGATCCCGTCCGGGCACGTCAGGCCGCCGCTCGCGGCGCCGTCCGGCGACGCCCAGGCCCGCATCCGCGCACTGCTCGACCAGGGCGGCGACCTCACCGCGGGGATCTGACACCGATTTCCGCGGCGGCGCCGTCCCACAACGAACCGGAAGAGAGCACGATGCCCCTCCCCTCCTCCCCCGCCCGGCCCGACGGGCTCCCGGACCGCATCCGGCACTGGATCGGCGGCGAGTTCGCCGACAGCGCCGACGGCGCGGTCTTCGACGTCCTCGACCCCGTCTCCAACGCCCCCTACGCCACCGCCGCCGCGGGCGGGCCCGCCGACGTCGACCGCGCGGTCGCGGCGGCCCGCGCGGCGTTCCCCGCCTGGTCCGGCATCGGGAACCGCGAGCGCGCCACGATCCTCAACCGGATCGCCGACGCCGTCGAGGCGCGCGAGGACCGGCTCTCCGCGTTCGAGTCGTTCGACTCCGGGTTGCCGATCACGCAGGCGCGCGGGCAGGCCCGCCGCGCCGCCGAGAACTTCCGCTACTTCGCCGACGTGATCGTCGCGCTCGGCGAGGAGGCGTACCGCGTCGGCGACCAGCAGCTCAACTACGTGGTCCGGACGCCCGCGGGCGTCGCCGGGCTGATCACCCCGTGGAACACGCCGTTCATGCTGGAGAGCTGGAAGCTCGCCCCTGCGATCGCGGCCGGGTGCACGCTCGTGCTGAAGCCCGCCGAGTGGACGCCGCTGTCCGCGACCCTGTGGGCCGAGATCTTCGCCGACGCGGGGGTGCCCGCCGGGGTGGTCAACATCGTGCACGGCATCGGCGAGGTCGCGGGCCAGGCCCTGGTCGACCACCCGGACGTGCCGGTCCTGTCGTTCACCGGCTCCACCGACACCGGCCGGCACATCATGCGCTGCTCCGCGGACGGCCTGAAGGCGCTGTCGATGGAGCTGGGCGGCAAGTCGCCCGTCGTCGTGTTCGCCGACGCCGACCTCGACGCGGCCCTCGACTCGGTCGTCTTCGGCGTCTTCTCCCTGAACGGAGAGCGCTGCACGGCCGGGTCCCGCGTGCTGGTGGAACGGCCGGTCTACGAGGAGTTCTCGCGGCGGATCGCCGAGCGGGCCGAGCGGGTCAGGGTCGGGCTGCCGTCCGACCCCGGCACCGAGGTCGGCGCGCTCGTCCACCCCGAGCACTACGCCCGCGTCCTGGAGTACGTGGAGATCGGGCAGCGGGAGGCCAAGCTCGTCGCGGGCGGCGGGCGGCCGGCGCACCTGCCCGAGGGGAACTACCTGCAGCCCGCCGTGTTCACCGATGTCCCCCGCGACGCCCGGATCTTCCAGGAGGAGATCTTCGGCCCGGTGGTGGCGCTCGCCCCGTTCGACGACGAGGACGAGGCGGTCGAGCTCGCCAACGCCACCCGGTACGGCCTGGCCGCCTACGTGTGGACGAGCGACCTGCGCCGCGGCCACCGGATCGCCCACGGCGTGGCCTCGGGTATGGTCTGGGTCAACTCGCACAACGTCCGTGACCTGCGCACTCCCTTCGGCGGCATGAAGGACTCGGGGGTCGGCCGGGAGGGCGGCGCGCACAGCATCGACTTCTTCTCCGAGTCCAAGATCGTCCATGTGATGCTCGGCGAGGTGCACACGCCCCGCTTCGGCGTTCAGGAGAACCGATGAGCTCCCCTCCCCCCGACGTCGTCCGCTCCGCGTACGCGCAGCTGGCCGTCACCGACCTGGGCGCGGCCCGGTGGTTCTGGGTCGACATGCTCGGGCTGCACGTCCAGCATGAGGAGGCCGACGCCCTCTACCTGCGGGGCACCGACGAGCTGACCCACCATTCGCTGGTGCTGCGCGCGGGCCCGGTCGCGGCCCTCGACCACCTCGCCTACCGGGTCCGGACGCCGGACGACGTCGATCGGGCCGAGCGGTTCTTCGCCGAGCTGGGCCGTCCCGTCCGGCGGATTCCCGCGGGGAAGGGCACGTATGGCGTGGGCGACGCGGTGCGCGCGGTCGACCCGCTCGGGTTCACCGTGGAGTTCTTCCACGACATCGACCGAGGCGAGCGCCTCATCCAGCGCTACGACCTGCACCGCGGCGCGCAGATCGCGCGGCTCGACCACTTCAACATCTGCACGCCCGACATCCCCGCCGCCTACGACCACTACACCTCGCTCGGGTTCGGCTGCTCGGAGACGATCGAGGGCGACGAGCACGAGCTGTACGCGGCGTGGATGTACCGGAAGCAGACCGTCCACGACGTCGCGTTCACCGGCGGCGCCGGGCCGCGCCTGCACCACCTCGGGGTGGCGACGCACGAGTCCCACCAGGTCCTGCGCACGGCCGACATCTTCGGGTCGCTGCGCAAGGAGCACCACATCGAGCGCGGGCCAGGACGGCACGGCGTGTCCAACGCCTTCTACGTCTACCTCCGCGACCCCGACGGGCACCGGGTGGAGATCTACACGTCCGACTACTACACCGGCGACCCCGACCACGAGACGTACCGGTGGAACGTCCACGACGACCGCCGCCGCGACTTCTGGGGCAACGCGGTGATCGAGTCCTGGTACAAGGAGGCGAGCCCCGTCCTGGACCTCGACGGGCGCGTCCAGCCGGTCTCCGAGTCGGCGCTGGACGAGTCGGCCGTCAAGGTCGGCGCGGACGGCCTCGGGATCATCGAACCCTCCTGACTAGCGGTCGAGCCGGTCGAGGACGGCCGCGTCGAGCCCGCACTCCGGGTCCTCGGCGGCGGCCGCGCGGAGCGCGGCGGCGAGGGTCGCGGCGGTCAGGGAGACCAGCTGGCCGCGCGGGACGTCCCCGTGCCGCAGCCGGTCGATGACGATCTCGTCCAGGAAGCCCACCCAGCCGCGCATCGCGGTGCGCAGCACGGGCCGGACGGACGCCGGCGCGCCCAGGGCGTCCAGCAGCCGCCGGGCGCCCTGCCAGCGCAGCTCCTCGACGATCTCGCGGACCTCGGGGTCCGAGCCGCTGCCGCCGCGCATGACCGCCAGGAATCCGGCGGCGTTGTCCTCCATGAAGGCGATGTGCCCGCCGAGCGCGTCGCGGAGCCGCTCGCCCGGGGCGCCGCCCCGCGGCGCCGTCTCGTGGACGGCGCGGAGCCGGTCGGCGGCGGCGCGCAGGGTCGCCAGGTAGAGGCCGCGCTTGCTGCCGAAGTGATGCGCGATCAGCCCGTAGGCGACACCGGCCCGCCGGGCGATCTCGGTGGTGGTGACCTCGTCGTAGGCGCGCTCGGTGAACAGCTCCGCGGCGGCCTCGGTCAGCAGCGCGCGGCGGTCGGGCCCATGGGCGGGGCGGGCCATCGGCACTCCTTCGGGTTGACGTCCGGAACGGGCGGGGCTAGCGTCCCAAGTTGACTGATAATCAGTCAACTCGGGAGGAACGCATGACGCGGATATCCCTGGCCGGGGCGCCGGTCCTGCTGACCGGCGCGTCCAGCGGCATCGGCCGCGCGCTGGCGATCGAGCTGGCCGGGCGCGGCGCCCTGCTGGCGATCGCCGCCCGCCGCAAGGACGCGCTGGACGACGTCGCCGACGCCGCGCCCGGCCCCGTCCGGCCGCTGGTCCTGGAGGCCGACCTGTCCCGTCCCGGCGCCGCCGGAGAACTCGCCGGGCGCGCGCTCGACGCGCTCGGCCCGGTGCGGATCCTGATCAACAACGCCGGCGCCGCCCTGGTCGCCGCGCAGGGCGAGGCGGGCGACGGCGACGCGGCGCGGGCCCTGTTCGAGACGAACTTCTGGTCGCCGCTCGCGCTCACCCGGGCGCTGCTTCCGACGATGCGCGACGGCGCGGTCGTGAACGTCACCTCGACCGTGCAGGCCCTTCCCGTCCCGGTGCTCGGGCATTACGGCGCGTCCAAGGCGGCCCTCGCACATGCGACGCGGACGCTGCGCAACGAGCTGCGCGGCACCGGGATCACCGTCCTGGAGGTCGTGCCGGGCGCCACCGACACCGCCGCCCGCGACGTCGGGCTGCTCCCCTGGCGGGACCGGCCGATGCGGATGCCGCCGCCGGTCTCCCCCGAGTCGGCCGCGCGGGCGATCGTCCGCGCGATCGAACGCGGCGAGCGGCGCCGGGTCCACCCGTTCCCGTCGCTGCTGCCCCTGGAATCCCCCGCGATCGGACGCCTCTTCGCCGCGCTCGTGACCCGGCGACTCAGCCTCAGTCCGGCAGCAGCGGGACGGACATCCCCTGGTCGCGGCCCAGCAGGACCGCGCGGGTGATCGCCGACGACCCGAACCGCTCCCGGACCCCGTCGACGGCGCCGTCCACCGCCATGGCCTGGTCGAACGGCAGCGCGAGCTGAACCGCCCGGTCGTCGTGGAGGTTGGCGAGCGAGAGGCCGATCAGCGTCAGCCCCCGGCTCTGGATCAGCGGCGCGGCGGCGGCGAGGAGGTCTCGGGCCGTCTCCAGGATCCGCTCGGTGTCGGCGGTGGCCTGCGGCAGCGTGTGCGAGCGCGTGGCGCGGGCGAAGTCCTCGAAGCGCAGGCGGAGCGTGACCGTCCGGCACACCCGCCGGGCCTTGCGCAGCCGCCCGCCGAGCCGGTCGGCGATCCCGACGAGCATGGCGTCCAGCTCCGCGGGCGAGCGGCGGCGGCGGCCCAGCGCGCGCTGCGAGCCCATCGAGCGGCGGCGCACGCCGGTGCGGACCGGGCGCGGGTCGCGATTGCGGGCCAGCGCGTGCAGGTGGCGGCCGGCGCCGGGGCCGAGCAGCGTCACCAGCGTGGACTCCGGCATGTCCGCCACGTCCCCGACCGTCGTGACGCCGAAGCGCGCGAGCTTCTCGGCGGTGGCCCGCCCGACGCCCCACAGCCGCCGCACCGGCAGCGGGCGCAGGAACTCCAGCTCGCCGTCCGGCGGCACCACCAGCAGCCCGTCGGGCTTGGCGACACCGCTGGCGACCTTGGCGAGGAACTTGGTGCGCGCCACCCCGACGGTGATCGGCAGCCCGATCTCCTCGGCGACCGCCCGCCTCAGCCGGACGGCGACGTCCACCGGGGAGCGGCGCAGCCCGTGCACGTCGAGGAACGCCTCGTCGATCGACAGGCCCTCCACCAGCGGCGTCGTGGCGCGGAAGACCGCGAACACAGCCTTGCTCGCCGCGCTGTAGGCGCTCATCCGCGGCGGGACGACGACCGCGCGCGGGCAGAGCCGCCGCGCCTGCCCGCCGCCCATCGCCGTCCGGACCCCGTACGCCTTGGCCTCGTAGCTGGCCGCCAGCACCACGCCGCCCCCGACGATCACCGGCCGCCCCCGCAGGCCGGGATCGTCGCGCTGCTCGACCGACGCGTAGAACGCGTCCAGGTCGGCATGCAGGATCGTGGCGTCACCGGACACGAACATATGTTCGCATACGCGGCTCGCGGCGGCGATGCCGGGCGCCGATGAATTAGTCTCGGGTTTCGACGGAAGGTGAAGGCGGATGGCCGAGTCCCCCCTGGTCGCGGGCGTCGATTCCTCGACGCAGTCGACGAAGGCCGTCCTGTGCCGGGCCGCGGACGGCGCCGTGGTGGCCGAGGCGTCCGCGCCGCACCCCGACGGCGCCGAATGCCATCCCGACCGCTGGTGGGACGCGCTGTCGCGGGTCCGGGAGCTGCTCGGACGGGCCGACGCGGTCGCCGTCGCCGCCCAGCAGCACGGGATGGTCGCGCTCGACGGCGCCGGACGGGTCGTCCGCCCGGCCCTGCTGTGGAACGACACGCGCTCGGCGCCGCAGGCACGCGCGCTCGTGGCGGAGTTCGGCGGCCCGCGGCGCTGGGCGGAACTGACCGGCAGCGTGCCGCTCGCGTCCTTCACCGTGACGAAGCTGCGCTGGCTGGCCGAGCACGAGCCGGAGAACGCGCGGCGCACCGAGCGCGTGATGCTGCCGCACGACTGGCTGACGCTGCGGCTCGGCGCGCGGGAGCCCGTCACCGACCGGGGCGACGCGTCCGGGACGGGCTACTGGTCCCCCGCGACCGGCGCCTACCTGCCCGACCTGCTGCGGGCCGCGCTCGGCCATGACGCGGAGCCGCCGCGGGTCGCCGCGCCAGGCGAACGCGTCGGCGAGACCGCCTGGGGCGCGGCGCTCGGGCCCGGCACCGGCGACAACATGGGCGCGGCGCTCGGGCTCGGGCTGGGGCCCGGCGACGTCGTGGTGTCGATCGGCACGTCCGGGACGGTGTTCGCGGTCGCGGACGAGCCCGCCGCCGACCCGTCCGGGCTGGTCGCCGGGTTCGCCGACGCCACCGGCCGCTTCCTCCCGCTCGTCTGCACACTGAACGCCGCGCGCATCCTGTCCGCCGCCGCCGCGATGACCGGGGCCGCGCTGGACGAGCTGTCCGCGCTCGCGCTCGCCGCCGAGCCGGGCGCGGGCGGCGTGACGCTGCTCCCCTACCTCGACGGTGAGCGCACACCCGACCGTCCGGGCGCGACGGGCGTGCTCGCCGGGCTGACCACGTCCAACGCGACGCGGGAGAACGTGGCGCGGGCGGCGGTGGAGGCGCTGCTGTGCTCGCTCGCCGACGCCGTCGACCATCTCGCCGCGCGGGGCGGGGTCCGGCCGCGCCGGACGCTGCTGATCGGCGGCGGCGCCCGGTCCGCGGCCGTCCGGGCGCTGGCACCGGCGATCCTCGGGACGCCGGTGACCGTCCCCGAGCCCGCCGAGTACGTCGCGCTCGGCGCCGCCCGCCAGGCCGCGTGGGCGCTCGCCGGGACGCCCGGACCGCCCGCCTGGCCCGCCCCGCCCGCCACCGGGCACACCGCCGGCCAGGCCGGTGCCGCCGCGGAGATCCGCGGACGGTACGCCGCGCTGCGCGACTCCGCGCCGCAGATCCGAGGGAGCACTCCATGAGCGACTACACGCCCGTACCCGAGGACCGGTTCTCGTTCGGCGTCTGGACGGTCGGCTGGCAGGGCGCCGACGTGTTCGGCCCCGGCACCCGCCCGCCGATGCCCGCGGACCGGGCCGTCCGCGAGCTCGCCGAGATCGGCGCCTACGGCGTGAACTTCCACGACAACGACGTGTTCGCGTTCGACGCCACGCCCGCCGACCGGCTGGGGAGCGTCGACGCGTTCCGCAAGGCGCTGGACGAGACCGGCCTCGTCGTCACCACCGCGACCACGAACCTGTTCTCGCATCCGGTCTTCAAGGACGGCGCGTTCACCGCCAACGACCGCGACGTCCGCCGGTTCGCGCTGCGCAAGGTCATGGACAACCTGGACCTGGCCGCCGAGCTGGGCGCGCGCACGTACGTGTGCTGGGGCGGGCGGGAGGGCGCCGAGTCGGGCGCCGCCAAGGACGTCCGCGCCGCTCTGGACCGCTACAAGGAGGCGTTCGACGTCCTCGGCGCGTACGTCGCCGACCAGGGCTACGACCTGCGCTTCGCGATCGAGCCGAAGCCGAACGAGCCGCGCGGCGACATCCTGCTGCCCACGATCGGCCACGCCCTCGCCTTCATCCAGACGCTGGAACGTCCTGACGACGTCGGCCTGAATCCCGAGGTCGGGCACGAGGAGATGGCCGGGCTGAACTACGCGCACGGGCTGGCGCAGGCGCTGTGGCAGGGCAAGCTGTTCCACATCGACCTGAACGGGCAGCACGGCCCCCGCTACGACCAGGACCTCCGGTTCGGCGCCGGGAACGCGCGCGGCGCGTTCTGGGTCGTCGACCTCATCGAGGACAGCGACTACGACGGCCCGATCCACTTCGACTTCAAGCCGCCGCGCACCGAGGACGACGAGGGCGTGTGGGAGTCGGCGGCGGCGTGCATGCGCAACTGGCTGATCCTGCGCGAGAAGGTCCGCGCGTTCCGCGCCGACCCCGCCGTCCAGGACGCCCTGACCGAGGCCAAGCTGGACGAGCTCGCCCGCCCCACCCTCGCCGACGGCGAGGACTGGCGCGACGTCCGCGACGCGTCCCCCGACATCGAGGCGCTCTCCGTCCGCCGCACCGCCTTCGAGCACCTCGACCAGCTCGCCCTCGAACACCTCTACGGCGTCAGGTAGCCGCGAGGGCCTCGGTCGGGGGGAGGCGGGCGGCGCGGATGGCGGGGTACAGCCCGGCGACTCCGCCGATGAGCAGGGTCGCGAGGATCCCGCCCGCCATCGCCCAGGCGGGGACGACGGTCGGCCAATCCTGCGTCACGGCGAAGACCGCGGTGACGGCGATGCCGAGCGCGACGCCGCCGACGCCGCCGAGCGCGGCGAGGAGCTGCGACTCGGTGAGGAACTGCAGCCTGATCTGCCCGCGGGTCGCGCCGAGCGAGCGCCGCAGGCCGATCTCGGCGCGCCGCTCCAGGACCGAGATCACCATCGTGTTGGCGACGCCGACGCCGCCGACCAGCAGCGCGACGCCGCCGAGGCCGAGGAGCAGGCCGGTGAAGGCCCGGTCGGTGGCGTCCTGCGCGGCGAGCGCGTCGGACGGGCGGCTGACCTCCACCTCGTTCGGGGCCTGCGGGTTCGCGGTCGCGGCGAGCAGGTTCTGCACCTTCTCGACCGCGTCCTTGCGGGCCCGGGTGTAGACGGTGGTCGGGTGGCCGTCGAAGCCGAGCCGGGCCGCCGCGGCCTCCCAGCCGACGAGGGCCGCTGAGTCCAGTTCGGGCGCGAGCCGGTTCGGGTTCAGGATCCCGACGACCGTGAACCACTGCGAACCCACCCACACCTGGACGTTCGGCGTCGCGACCCCGAGCCGCTCCGCCGTCTCCGACCCGAGGACGACCGCCGGGTACTTGGCCGTTCCGGCGTTGAGCCAGGCGCCGGCGGCCATGGTGAGGCCGGTCGTCCGGGGCAGGTCGAGGCGGGCCGCGCGGACGCCGATGCCGCCGCTCTCCCCCTCCGGGATGCGGTCGTTGCGGTAGGCGTGGACGTCGTCGAGCGTCGCCGTGGCGGACGCGGACTCGACGTCCGGCATCCGTCCCACCATGCCGACCGACTCCTTCGGCAGCTTGGCGGCCTCGCCGAAGAAGTCCTGGCCCGGACCGACCGTGAGCAGGTTGGTGCCGAGCCGGTCGAGGGTGGCCTGCAGCTCGGCGCGGCTGGACGTCGAGATCCCGACCACGCCGATCATCGCGGCGATGCCGATCGCGATGCCCAGCGCGGACAGGAAGACCCGGAGGGGGCGGGTGCGCAGCCCGGCGGCGCCGACGCGCAGCACGTCCGCCGGGCCGAGCCGCGCGGGCGCGTCCCGGTGATTCGTGTCCGTGTGTTTCATCGTGCGGCCTCCGCCATCGCGTCGTCGTGGACGATCCGCCCGTCGCGCATCCGCACCTGGCGGGGCAGCAGCGCGGCGATGTCCCGGTCGTGGGTGATCAGGACGACGGTCGTCCCGCCGCCGGACAGCTCGCGGAGCAGGTCGAGGACGCCCGCGCCCGAGGCGGAGTCCAGCGCGCCGGTCGGCTCGTCGGCCAGCAGCAGCGCCGGCTCCCCCACCACCGCGCGGGCGATCGCGACCCGCTGCCGCTCGCCGCCGGACAGCTGGTGCGGACGGTGCCCGAGCCGGTGCCCGAGCCCGACCCGCTCCAGCGCACGGCGGGCGCGGCGGCGGCGCTCCGCCTGGGGCGCTCCCCCGTACAGCAGGCCGTCCGCGACGTTGTCCAGTGCGCTGACCCCGGCGGCGAGGTGGAACTGCTGGAACACGAACCCGATCCGGCGGGCGCGCAGCGCCGACAGCCGCCGGTCCGTCAGCCGGGACACGTCCGTGCCTTCCACGAGGACGGTGCCGGCGCTCGGCCGGTCGAGTGTGCCGAGCAGGTGCAGCATCGTCGACTTGCCCGACCCGGACGGCCCGACGATCGCGACGAGCTCGCCCGCCGCGACCGTCAGCGACACGCCGTCCAGCGCGGTCACCCCGCCCGGATACGTCTTGGAGACGTCCCGCAGCTCCACCACCGCGCTCACTTGGGAATCCCCACCTTCATGCCTTCGGCCAGGCCGGCCCCCGAGACCTCGACCCGCCCCTCGCTGAACACGCCCGTCTCCACGGGCACGGTGCGGACGCGCCCGTCCTGGACGACCTGGACCGCGTACCCGCCGTCCCCCTGCGCGAGCAGCGCGCCGACCGGCACCGCGAGGACGCCGCCGTGCCGGTTCGCGGTGAGCCGCACCTCGACGGGCGCCTTGTCGAAGGAGCCGAGCTCCTTCTGCACGCCGACCGCGATCGTGACCTCGATCGTCGTCGGCTTCTCCTCGCCGCCCTCCGTGGCCACCTTCCCGACCGACGTGATCTTCCCCTTCGTGGTGTCGCCGGACGGCAGCTCGATCTCCACCGCCGCGCCCTTCCGGGCGAGCCGCTGGTACCGCACGTCCAGGTCGACGCTCACGACACGGGTCGTGCCGGTGTAGGTGAGGACGGCCCCGCCGATCCGGTCGCCCACGGCCGCCTTGCGCTCCGCGACCCGGATCCGGCCGGACGCCGTCACGGCCGATCCCGGCTCCATCCGGCCGGTCTCCGCGACGCCGAGGTCGTCCTGCCAGCGCTTCACCGCCGCGGCCGTGGCGGCGCCGTAGGTCTCGTCGACGGTGAAGCCGGTGTACCCGAGGGCCCGGAGGTTCTTCTCGAACTGCTCGACGTCGTCGCCCTCGGTTCCGGTGGAGAGCGTCCGGTACAGCGGGAGCCTCCCGTACAGCAGCGGCACCGGCTTGTCGTCGACCCGGTAGACCGGGCGTCCGCGAGAGATCACCGACCCGGCGGAGGCCAGCCAGGTGAGCGTGCCGTTCCCGGCGCCGACCGCCGTCCGGGTGCCGCCGTAGCCGAGGGCGCCGTCCACGTCCTGGGTCTCGACCAGCGTCGTCCGCTCGATCGTCGCGGTCGCGGGCGGCAGGGAGCTGTGCGCCGCGGCCGGTTCGCCGGCGCCGCCGCCCAGGCCGGCGGTCGCGAGGCCCGCGCCGCCGGCCACCACGACCCCCGCCGCGCCGAGGACGGCGGCGCGCCTGCCCGCCATCAGTCCTTGCCCTCGCCGACGGACGGGCCGCCCTTCTCGCCCTCGGGCTGGAACTTGGCGCAGGCCTTCTGCGCGTCCTTGAACTCCTGGCTCTGCGGGTCCAGCCCGGTGCCCTTCCCCGCCTTGATCAGCATGCTGCCGTCGGGCTTGGGATCGGGGAACTTGCCGATGCCGTTGTCGCGCATGCACTTCGCGAACGCGCGCATCTTGGCGATCTCCTCGGGCTTGGGCTTGTCCGGCTTGCCGCCGTTCGGCATCAGATGCCGGCACTTCTTCTGCGCCTCTTCGGACTGGACGTCCCTCTTCCGGGGGCCGCCGGCATCCCCGGGCGGCTCGCTGTGCCGCATCGTGATCTTGCCGTCGCCGGTCGGGTCGTCCATGTCCACGCCGTTGTCGCGCATGCACTTGGCGAAGTCGCGCATCTTCTGCTGGTCGCTCGCGGCCTTGGCGGTGCCCGTGGACCCCGCGCCCGTGCCCTCGTTCCCGCAGCCCTGCAGGCCGAGGGCGAGAGCCGGGACGAGGGCCAGCGCCGCGAATGTCCGTCGTCGCATCGGTCGGTCTCCTGTCGTCCCCACCGGACGGTGCGCCGGCGGCGTCCGCCAGTCCAGCCGGAGGCCGATAACCCCGCCGTAACCGGTTCGCGTTACGCCGGCGTTACGCCCGCTGCCCGATGCTGGGGCGGCAGGACGCGCGGGGACGCGCTTCGGTGGACGGCAAGGGGGCGGCAGGGGTGCGGGTACTGATCGCCGAGGACGAGCGGATGCTCGCGGACTCGATCGCCGACGGGCTCAGGTCCGAGGCGCTGGCCGTGGACGTGGTCTACGACGGCGACGCCGCGCTGGAGCGGCTCGGCGTGAACGACTACGACGTGCTGATCCTCGACCGCGACCTGCCCGTCGTGCACGGCGACGACGTGTGCCGCGCGGTGGTGGGGTCGGGCGCGCTCGTCCGGGTGCTGATGCTCACCGCGGCCGTCACCGTCCCGGCCCGGGTCGACGGGCTGCGGCTCGGCGCGGACGACTACCTGACCAAGCCGTTCGCGTTCGAGGAGCTGGTGGCGCGGGTCCAGGCGCTCGGCCGCCGCGCCCGCCCGGCCGCCCCGCCGACGCTGGAGCGCGCCGGGATCCGCCTCGACCCGTCCCGCCGGGAGGTGCTCCGGGACGGCCGCTTCGTGCACCTGGCGCGCAAGGAGTTCGGGCTGCTCGCCGAGCTGCTCCGCGCGGACGGGGCGATCGTGTCGGCGGAGCTGCTGCTGGAGAAGGTGTGGGACGAGCACACCGACCCGTTCACCAACACGGTCCGGGTGACGCTGATGAAGCTGCGCCGCAAGCTCGGCGACCCGCCGGTCATCGAGACCGTCCCAGGAACGGGGTACCGGATCCCATGACGTTCAGCGAGCGGCTGCGGCCCACGATCAGGATGCGGCTCACGCTGCTGTACACGGGGCTGTTCCTGGGCGCCGGCGTCCTCCTGCTGGGCCTGACCTACTTCCTGGTGAAGAACAACCTCGACAACCAGGCCGTCCCGAAGGCGGGCGGGGTGGTCTCCGCCACCTCGGAGGGGGAGCCCACGCCGCTGTCGGGGAAGCCCGCGCAGCTCACGGAGCGGAGGTTCGAGGGGGCGCTGGTCCGGGTCCGGGAGGACTACCAGCGCGAGACGCTCAGCGCCCTGCTGACCCAGGGCGGCATCGCCCTCGGGCTGGTGGGCGCGGCGGGGCTCGGGTTCGGCTGGCTGCTCGCCGACCGGGCGCTGCGGCCCGTCCACAAGATCACCGAGACGGCGGGACGGGTCGCGCGCAGCCACGACCTAACCGAGCGCATCGGGTACGAGGGGGCCCGCGACGACGTCAAGGAGCTGGCCGACACGTTCGACACGATGCTCGGCCGGCTGGCGCGGGCGTTCGACGGGCAGCGGCGGTTCGTCGCGAACGCCTCGCACGAGCTGCGCACGCCGCTCGCCATCAACCGGACGCTCATCGACGTGGCGGTGCGCCGCCCCGACGCCACCGGCGACGTCAAGCGCCTCGGCGAGTCGCTGCTGGTGGTCAACGGCAGGCACGAGCGACTGATCGACGGGCTCCTCACCCTCGCGGGCACCGAGGGCGTCGCGGTGGACGCGGGCCCGCTCGACCTGGCGGACGTCGCGGGCCACGTCCTGGACCAGGCGGCCCCCGAGGCGCGGGCGCGCGGGGTGACGTCCCGCCGCGCCCTGGGCCCGGCCGTCACCTCCGGCGATCCCGTGCTCGTCGAGCGGCTGGTGCAGAACCTGGTCGAGAACGCGGTCCGGCACAACCGCGAGGGCGGCGAGCTGTCGGTGACGACGCGGAGCAGGGACGGCTGGGCGGAGGTCGCCGTGTCCAACACCGGGCCGGTCGTGCCCGCCTACGAGGTCGAGACGATCTTCGAGCCGTTCCGGCGGCTCGGCAACGACCGGCTGCGGTCGGACCGCGGGTCGGGGCTGGGGCTGTCGATCGTCCGCGCCACGGCGGACGTCCACGGCGGGACGGTGACCGCCGTGCCGCGCCACGGCGGCGGCCTCGACGTCACCGTCCGCCTCCCGGCCCGCGCGCCGCACGCGACCCTCGCCCCCGCGGCGGGACTCGCCGCGCCGGCCGTGAGTTCGGAGGCCGGATCCGGGTAGCGTCTGATCAATGACCAGTGCGCTCCTGCTCATCGACGCGTTCGACCGGATCCGGGACCAGGTCCGCCAGACGGCCGGCGGGCTCACGCCGGACCAGCTCGCCTACCGCGTCGACGCCGACGCCAACTCGATCGCGTGGCTCCTCTGGCATCTCACCCGCGTCCAGGACGACCACGTCTCCGACGTCGCCGGCACCGCCCAGGCGTGGACGGACGCCGGCTGGGCCGACCGATTCGGCCTGCCGCTCGACCCGTCCGACACCGGCTACGGCCACGGCTCCGGCCAGGTCGCGGCGGTCCGGGTCGAGTCGCCTGACCTGCTCATCGGCTACCACGACGCCGTGCACGCCGCCACCGTCGAGTACGTGGGCACGGTGAGAGACGGCGATCTGGGACGCGTCGTCGACCGCTCCTGGGACCCGCCGGTCACGCTGGGCGTGCGGCTGGTCAGCGTGATCTCCGACTGCCTGGAGCACGCGGGCCAGGCGGCGTTCGTCCGCGGCGTCCTCCAGCGCGCCTGAGCGGGCCTGAGCGGGCCGTCAGCGGTCGCGGCCGGAGACGCTCAGGCCGGTCCCGCCCGCGACCGGCTCGGCGTCCTGGGACGCTTCGGCGGACGGATGGAAGCCGGACAGGAGCCGCGACCACTGCGGCCCGATGTGCTCCAGGTCGTGGGCGCGCGCGGACAGCGCCGCCTGCTCCCCGAGCCGGTCGCGGAGATCACGGTCCGCGATCAGCTCGCGCAGCGCGGCGGTCAGCGCGCCCGCGTCGCCGTTGGGCACGAGCAGCCCGTCGCGGCCGTGGTCGATCAGCTCGGCGGGACCGTGCGGGCAGTCGAACGACACGACCGCCAGCCCCATCCCCATCGCCTCGATGATCACCATCGGCATGCCCTCGCGGCGCGACGACAGCGCGTAGATCGACGCGCGGGCCATCTCGCCGTGCAGGTCGCGGGTGATGGGACGCAGCTCGACCCGTCCGGTGAGGCCCAGCTCGGTGATCAGCGCGTCGAGCCGGTCGCGGCGCACGCCCCGCCCGAAGATCCGCAGCGTCCAGTCGGGGTGCTCGGCGGCGATCGGCGCGAACGCGCGGATGAGCAGGTCGAAGCGCTTGTTGGCGACGAGCCGCCCGGCGGCCAGCACGACCTTGTCCTCGCGCCGGGACGGGCGTCCCGGCAGCGGCGGCGCGGCGTTCGGGATCCGCACGACCCGGACGCCGGATCCGGCGAGCGCCCGCTCGTACCCGGCGCGGGCGGCCTCGGTCAGGGCGGTGACGACGGTCAGCCGCCGGTACGCGCGGACGACCTGCCGGTGCAGGGCGGGCTGATAGGAGTCCAGGCTCATGTGGTCCTGCCCGATCGTCACCGCGCCGCGGGGCGCGAGCTCGGCCGCGAGCAGGTTCAGCGACGGGCGGGTGCCGATGACGACGTCGGCCGGCGTGCGGTGCAGGGCGCGGAGGAGGCACACGTCCGTCCACATGCTCATGAGGCGGAAGGACGCCTCGTCCACCGGCGTCAGGACGCTCGGCAGCCGGGACAGGAGCCGGGCCGTCCTGCCCTTGGACGCGAAGCGGTCGTCCGCGTACGTCACGGTCGCGCCGAGCGGGATCGCGAAGAACGGCCGCCTGCTGCGCCGCAGCGCGCTGACGATCTCGACGTCGTGGTCGCCGGTGAGGTACCCGCACAGGTTCAGGACGGTGCGGATCGTCCCGCCCGTCCCGTGCGCGTTCTGGAGCAGGACGCGCACGCGGAGCCGCTCACCGGGCGCCGGGACGCGGCGCCGGCGCCTCCAGCGCAGCGGGCGCAGGAACCAGAGCGCCGTGCGGCGCATCATGCGATGCACCGCACGGCGGAGGCGGCGCCTGAGTTTCGGCGGACGGCGCCCTGAGTCGTTGACCGGAGCGTTCACCGGGTCCCCCATCGCGGATGTCGGCCGTGTCCGGCTTGTTCCCCTTGATGGGCCCGGTCAACGTCACCCGGTGGTCACGGAACGGTCGAGGGCGCTTCCCTTGACCCAGCGGCTCCACGACATCTCGTAGTAGCTCCAGCCGTTGAACGGGTCGAGCCCGCGCTTGCTGCCGGTGATGATGACCGGGTCGCCGCGGTAGGACCAGCGGTAGAACCACTGGGCGTCCTTGGGCGGCGAGTTGACGCAGCCGTGGCTGACGTTCTGCCGGCCCTGCGCCCAGACGGTGGAGGCCATCGAGTGGATGTACTCGCCGCTGTTGGAGATCCGCACCGCGAACGGGACGACCTCCCGGTAGCCGCCGTTCTTCTTGTCCTTCGGGTCGACGCCCATCCACTCCGACGTCATGATCGCCGGGTTTTCCTTGCCCATGGTGAGGTGGACGCCGCTGGTGGTCAGGTAGGTGTCGACGCCGTTGACGACGCGGCCGCCCTTGCCCGTGCTGACCGGCCAGGTCCGGACCGTCCGGCCGTTCTTCTTGACGACGGCCTTCTTCTTCTTGGTGCTGATGGTGACGATGTGCGAGTCGCCGATGCGGAACTTGCGGGAGAAGTCGTCCACGCCGTAGGTCTTCTTGCCCGACTTCACGCCGGACAACTTGGCCGAGAACGTGACCTTCTGGTTGGGCTGCCAGTACTGGCCGTTCTTCGTCCGGAAGATGGCCGTGGTGTCGTTCACCCAGTGCCAGGCGCCGGTGGCGGGCTTGGCCGACTTGACGTCCAGGGCCTTCTCGACGGCCTTCTTGTCGTCGACCCCGCGGTTGAAGGTGACCTGGATCGGCATGCCGACGCCGACCTTCTCGTTGTTGCTCGGGGTGACGTCGAGGATGTCGAGTTCCTTGGCCGCCTTGAGCGTGGCGAAGGCCGCGTTGACCGTGGCCGTCTTGCCCTGCGGGCTCCTGGCGACGGCCGTGACCTGGTACTTGGAGCCGGGACGGAGCGTCCGCGACTTCCAGCTGGCCTTGTCGGCCGCCATCTCGCCGTCGACCGGCTTGCCCTTGAGCATGACCGTGACCTGTTCGAGGGTGCCGCCCGCGGCGGAGACCACGACGCCGTCCTCCGGCTCGGCCTTGGTGTTGCCGTTCCCCGGATTGATCGTCACCTGCGGGACGCCCGCGTCGGCCTTCTCGCCGACCGTGACACCGCCCTCCTTCTCTCCCCCGCTGCACGCCGTCGTGAGCAGCAGCACGACCCCCGCCATCCCCGCACCAGCCCGAACACCTGCGGAAATCCTCCGCTGCACTGCGACCTCCCGAACCCGCCGTCTACCAGGGAGACAATAACGACAAAAACAGAGGATCATGTCATGACCCGGGGTTTTGGCAGGCGTCCGAGATCAAAGCGTTGCACGCCGCGGGCCGGGAGGGGAAGGTCTCACCGCAGGGCGCTCCCCTGCCGCCACTGGTCGAACGGCAGCTGCCAGAAGCTCCAGCCGTTCATCGGCTCGACCTCGCGGTCGGTGCCGGTCAGCTCGATGACGTCGCCGCGCTGCATGGTGTCGTAGTACCACTTGGCGTTGGCGGGGCTGACGTTCAGGCACCCGTGGCTGACGTTCGCCGACCCCTGCGAGCCGACCGACCACGGCGCCGAGTGCACGTACTCGCCGCTGTTGGAGAAGCGGACCGCGTAGTTGACGACCGTCTTGTAGTAGCCGGGGTCGCCCGGCTGGCGGCCGGGCGCCGTCATCGTGACGGGGTTGCCCTTCTCCATCAGCAGGTGGACGCCGCTGGTGGTGGTGAACTCGCGCGTCTGGCCGTTCCCGGCGCTGAACGGGATGGTCCGCAGCTTCTTGCCGTCGCGGGTGACCGTCATGTGGTGGTCGCCGACGTCGCCCTTGGTGATCTGCGTGGCGCCGACGGTGAGGGTGGCCTGCTCGTCCTCGGCACCGTAGACGCCGCCGCCCGCGTTCACCCCGGCGAGGCTCGCGTGGAACCGGACGGTCTGGTGCGGCTGCCAGTACGTCTTCGTCCGGTAGACGGCCTGGTCGGCGGCGACCCAGCGCCACGCGCCCTCGACCGGCTTGTCCGGCGTGACGCGCAGCGTCCGCTCCACGGCGGCCTTGTCGGTGACCGGACGGTCGAACCGGACCATGATCGGCATGCCGACGCCGACCTTCTCGCCCTTGAGGTTCGGGGTGACGTCCACGATCGAGAGCGTCTTCTCCGCCTTGAGGGTGGTGAACGCGCTGGTCACGGTGCGGGTCTTGCCGTCGTCACTGGCCTGCGCGGTGACGGTGTAGGACGTGCCGGGCGTCATCGTCCGGTTGGAGCGCCAGGTCTTGTGCCCACCGCCGAACGCGCCGGTGATCGTGGCGCCCGCGCCCTGGACGGTGACCTTCTGCAGCTTGCCGTCCCCGGCCTTGACCTCGATCGTCCCGTCCGGCTTGACCTGGGCGGTCCCGTTGGCCGGCGTGATCGTCACGGCGTCGGCCGAGTTCCCCGAGGCCAGGCTCCCCTCCTCGCCGGCCGTGCAGCCGGCCGCGAGCATGGCGATCGCGCCCGCGCCGCCCGTCAGCGCCACCCGCATGCCCCGCCCACCGTGAATCACAACAAACTCCCCCAAACCCCGTGATTTCACCCCAAGTTGGTGAATGTTCTAAAGAAGGGAGACGCCGCGGACCGGCCGGAAGTTCGGCCCGCCGGGCGGGAGAATCGCTGCTCAGGCGGTACGGATCACACGGAACCGGTCAGGCGGGACCGTCCGGGAGGAACCGGCCAGGTGGTCGCCGGCTCGCGGTTGACGTGGCGGACGACGCGCTTGAAGCCCCACACCGAGACGGCGACGCCGATCGCGCCCAGCCCCGCGACGATGCCGGTGCGGAACCACAGGTACATGCCGATCGACTCGTTGAACAGCATCCACAGGCTGACGGCCACGTTCGTGAACAGGACCATCGACCACAGCAGCGAGATGCGCAGGAAGAACTGGTGCACCCTGGCGTGCTTGAGGAACGCCTCCGGGATCGGCGCCATGTCCCTGGCCAGCTTCATGGCGAGGGGCCGTCCGAGCGGGACGGAGGCGAGGAACGACAGGCTGATGATCAGCGTGCCGAGCGTCGGCTGCAGGAAGTAGACGACCGCGCTGTGCGTCGCGGCGGCCGTGACCGCGCGGACGGTCACGCCGACCGCGGCCAGCAGCAGCATCCCCGACACCGGGTGGCCGCGCACGAACCGGTAGATGATGCCGCCGTACACCCAGGCGACGGCGGCGACGAGCGCGCCGTTCAGCCCGAGCAGCGTCAGCGCGGCGTAGAAGACCGCGACGGGGGCGATGACCCCTTCGATGAAGCGCGGGAGCGCGTGCATCAGCAGCGCGGTGACCCGGGGCAGTTCGAAGCCGTGGTGCCCTTCGGAGGCGGGGCGCTCCTCGAAGGCGGCGTGCGCGCCGCCCCGCGCCTCGCCGGCCTGCGCCGTCGGCGTGGGGGTCTCCGCCGCCCGGGAGGGCGCGGCGGGAGTTTTCGCCGGTCGATCCATCGAGCGCTGTGCTCCCCGATCGGTGTCCATGGAGTCGGTTGTGGTCACGATTCGCCCCACCGTACGTGATGATCGGCACGCGTCTGTCCGTTTTCGAGTGATCCGGTCCGCGCGCCCTCGGTCCCCCATTGGTTCGGATTCGCCGTGCGTCCAGTGCGGGCGGCGGCCGGATCCGGCCAGAGTTGAACCGTGTGACCCAGGCCTCACTTCCGACAGTAGCGGGTGCCCCGCTCACCGCTCCGGCGGGGCGGGCTGGACGTCGCGAGCCGCCGCGTAGATGGCCCTGAGCGTCACCGCCACCGACGGCCGGCGCACGCTCGCGGCCCTGGTCACGGCGTAGACCTCGCGGGCCAGCGTGCACTCGGGGATGCGCCGGACGGCCACGTCCTGGTCGCCGGCGGCGAGCGCCAGCGCGGGCACGGCGGTGATGCCGATGCCGCGCGCCACCAGGCTCAGGATCGTGTGCAGGCCCTCGAACTCCCACGGGACGGGACGGGCCCCGCCGACGGTGTCCATGAGCCGTTCCAGCGCCTGCCGGGACGGCTCCCCGGGCGGCGCGGCCATCCACGGCTCGTCCCTGAGCTGCTGCAGGTCGACCCGCCGTCCGGGCTCGGACATGGGGTGCGTGGCCGGGACGACCAGCACCAGCGGGTCGCGGCGCAGGTGGAAGAACTCCAGCGCGGCGGGCGACTGCTCGGGGACCTTGCCCGTCCAGTCGTCGATGAGCGCGATGTCGACCTCGCCGTTCTGCACCTGCCGGATGCCGTCGCCCGGCCGGGTCTGCCGCAGGACGAACGTCAGGTCGGGATGCTCGCCGAGGCTCTGCGCCAGCGCGGGCGCGAACGCGACGGCGGCGGTGGGGAACGCGGTCACCACGACCCGGCCCATGGGCGTGTCGGAGTGCGCCGACAGTTCGGCCTCCGCGGTCTCCACGAGGCTGAGGATCTCCTCGGCGCGGTCGGCGAGGCGGCGCCCGGCGTCGGTCAGCTCGGCGCTGCGGGCGGTGCGGTCCAGCAGCGGCACGCCGCCGGCCTCGCGTTCGAGCGCGGCGAGCTGCTGGGAGACGGCGGACGGGGTGTAGCCGAGGGCGGCGGCGGTCGCGGCGATGCTGCCGCGGCGGCCGAACTCCGCGAGAAGCCGCAGGCGGCGAAGCTCAAGCATCAGTCCAGCTTACGGTCGGCATCGATGAGACTCGCTTGTGATGATGCTAAAAGCGGGAAAGTATGAATCGAACCCGGCCGGGTCGCACAGGGGGATTCCGCTCTCACCCACCGTAATCACGCATGCCCTTGGAGAGTTCATGCCTGCCCAGAAAGAGTCCGAACCCGTCCGGCCGCTACCGTTCGCGCCGCGTCCCGTCGCCCTGTCGGCGACGCTCGCGGTGAACGAGGCGATCGCCCGCAAGCGCAGGGAGGGCGTCCGCGTCCTACCGCTCGGCTTCGGGGAGGCCGGGATACCCATCCACCCCGCGCTGACCCGCGAGCTCGGCGCCGCCGCGGGGCGGGGCGGCTACGGGCCGGTCGCCGGGTCGGCCGCGCTGCGCGCCGCCGCGGCCGGGTACTGGTCCCGGCGCGGGCTGCCCACCGACCCGTCCATGATCGTCGCCGGGCCCGGCAGCAAGCCGCTGCTGTACGCCCTGCTGACCTCGATCGGCGGCGACGTCGTCGTCGCGTCGCCGAGCTGGGTGAGCTACGCCGCCCAGGCGTCGCTGGTGGGCGCCGAGCCGATCCGCGTCGCCACGCCGCGCGGCGAGGGCGGCGTGCCGAGCCCGGCGCTGCTGGCCGACGCCGTGGTGCGGGCCCGCGGGCGGGGGCGCGAGGTGCGGGCCGTCGTGGTGACGCTTCCGGACAACCCGACGGGGACGCTCGCGTCCGAGGAGACCGTCCGGCGGCTGTGCGCGGTGGCGCGCGAGCACGGCCTGGTGATCATCTCGGACGAGATCTACCGCGACCTGGTGCACGCGCCCGGACGGCGGGTGCCGAGCCCGGCCCGGTACGCGCCGGAGCGGACCGTCGTGACGACCGCGCTGAGCAAGAACCTGGCGGCGGGCGGGTGGCGGCTGGGCGTGGCGCGGCTGCCGGACGGCCCGTTCGGCCGCGCGCTGCGCGACAGCCTGCTGGGCGTGGCGAGCGAGATGTGGTCCAGCGCGCCCGCGCCGATGCAGCACGCCGCCGCGTACGCGTTCGCCGAGCCGCCCGAGCTGGTGGAGCACGTCGACCGCAGCAGGCGGCTGCACGCCGCGGTCACGGGGGCGGTCGCGGACCGGTTCGCCGCGGCGGGGGCCCGCGTCACCCGCCCGGAGGCGGCGTTCTACGTCTACCCGGACTTCGGGCCGATGCGGGACGCGCTGTGCGCGAACCACGGCGTCCGGACGGCCGCCGACCTCACAGACCTGCTATTGGAACGTTACGGAGTCGGCGTCCTGCCTGGCAGCTCGTTCGGGGACGCCCCGTCCGCCCTGCGGATGCGGGTGGCGCCCAGCCAGCTCTACGGCGACGACGACGAGCAGCGCCTCGCGGCCCTCGCCTCGCCCGCCCCGGCGGACCTGCCGTGGATCGCGGACGCCCTGGACCGCCTGAGCGACGTGCTCGCCGACCTCTCCGAGACGGTCACCGCGGGCGAGCCGGTCCCCGCCTGAGCGGAGCGGGGCCCCACGGGAGCGGGCCCACGCCTGAATTGCGCTGGGAATTGCGGAGGGTAAGGGAGTCGAACCCCTTCGAGTGTCACCTCGACGTCAGTTTTCGAAACTGCTGCCTTACCGTTCGGCCAACCCTCCGGGACACGCCGCGGGCCGTCTGCCGCGAGACGGCCCGCGGCGCCTGGCGCCGGTGGACCAGCAGGGAGTCGAACCCTGATCGCCTCCGTGCAAAGGAGGTGTGCTTCCGTTACACCACAAGCCCGTCGTCCGTGCTCAGCAGGGGCGGTAGGAGTCGAACCCACTTTCCGCCGGATTTGGAGACCGGCCGCCTAACCGGTGGCTCACCCCTTCGTGCTTTTCGCATTCGTTCGATGTGTTCAATGATGCGGAGGTTCCAGGACGCGCACAAAGTATTTTCTCCGTAAAGGCTCGGATGCGCACCGTCATCACCCCGTGATGGTGCGCGGATGGGCGCCACCCGAGCCGTCCCGCGCCTATAAGCGTGGTGTAAGGTCCAACGACGCACGGGGCGAACGGCACGAATCGACCGGGGACAGGCCAACGGACGCCCGGTCCGGCCTGCCCGTGGTAAACCCGAGACAGGCACGAAGTCACGCGAGTGATGAAGAGGGCGAGGGGGCCCGCCATGAGGCATGCACGGGACGGCGCTGCCGCGGCGATGAGCGCCGCCTCCAGGATTCTCGTCGCGCGGGGCAAGAACGAGCCCCAGGAGATGGAGAACCCGGACGTCGCCTGGGGCCAGCGCGCCCGCGACGGCGTGTGGGTGCCGACCAAGGACGGGCAGCGCATCCACCTCGGCATCGACGTGGCCGCGGCCGACACCGTCGCGCAGGTGCTGCGCCCCAGCCTGCGGGTGTACGTGGGCGTGGACGTCGACACCGACATCGTCGCGCAGACGACCGCGGGCGGGGTGCGGCTGCTGACGGTGATCCACGGCCCGGACGCCCCCTCGGAGTTCCGGTTCTCGGTGTCCCTCGCCGACGGCCTGGCGCTGGAGTCGATGCCGTCGGGCGGGTACGACGTCGTCCACCTGCGGTACGGCGCGACCGTGGGACGCCTCTACAACCCGTGGGCGAGCGACTCGATGTTCCGCCAGGTGAAGGCGGACTACACGCTGGAGGGGACGGCCGTCACGATGCGCGTCCAGCACTCCGACGCCTACTACCCGGTCGTCGCCGACCCGAACTACGAGCGCTGACCGGCCGCGCGATCCACCGCCCGCCGGAGCTTCCGGGCGTCGGAGCTTCCGGGCGTCGGAGCCTGTCCTCTTCCCCGGTTGTGACCCTGTCCGGAATGCGGAACTGTACGCGCCGCATCACGGGGTGCGCATGGACGTGCCGGATTCTCGTCATATGGTTGTGCACCACGGGCCGCGTCCCCGGCCCCGGCAGCACGCGTTCCTGCAAAGGGCGGGCCGGGCACACGACCGCCCCGGGTCCCCGAGACTGGAGCCATCGTGATCTTCACTCATGACACCGAGCACGCGCTCGCCGTCGTCGTCGACCTGATCAACACCGGCCCGGCGGCGTCCGGGGCCGAGGAGCTCGCCGGGATGCCCGGCCTGCACGCGTTCGTGGACCGCAACGCGATCAGCGACATCGGCGAGCTGGGCGGCGCCGACCTCGCCCGCGTCGTCGACCTGCGCGAGCGGTTCCACGCCGTGTTCCGCGCCGGGGACGTCCCGGCCGCCGTCCAGAAGATCAACGAGATCGTCGGCGAGGTGCGCACCACCCCGCACCTGACCGACCACGACGGCTACGACTGGCACGTGCACTACTTCGCGCCGGGCGCGCCGGTCGGCGAGCACCTGGCCGCCGACTGCGGGATGGCGCTGGCGTACGTGGTGGCGGCGGGCGAGCTGGACCGGCTGCGCACCTGCGAGGCGCCGGACTGCTCACGCGTCCTGGTGGACCTGTCGCGCAACCGCTGCCGCCGCTACTGCGACAGCCGCACCTGCGGCAACCGCATGCACGTCGCCGCCTACCGCGCCCGCCAGCGCGAGGCGGCGCTGTAGAGCGTTCAGTCCCGCAGGGCGGTCACGGCGGTGAGGGCCTGGCGGGCGGCCTTGACGTCGTGGACGCGGAACACGCGGGCGCCGAGCAGGGCGGAGACGCCGAGGACGGCCAGGGTGCCGACGCCGCGCTTGTCGACGGGGCGGCCGAGCGTCTCCCCGATGAAGTCCTTGTTGGACACCGCGACCAGTACCGGCCAGCCGGTGGCGGTCAGCTCGCCGAGCCGGCGGGTGATCTCCAGTGACTGGCGGGTGTTCTTGCCGAAGTCGTGGGCGGGGTCGATGAGGATCGCGTCCCGGCGGACGCCCAGCGCCGCCGCGCGCTTCGCCTCGGTCGTCACGTGGGCGACGACGTCGGTCACGACGTCGTCGTAGGCGACGCGGTGCGGGCGGGTGCGGGGCGCGAGGGCGCCGGCGTGCGCGCACACGAGGCCGATGCCGTGGTCGGCGGCGACCTCGGCCAGCCGCCGGTCGGGCCCGCCCCAGGTGTCGTTCAGCAGGTCGGCGCCCGCCCGCGCGACCGCCTCGCCGACCTCGGCCCGCCAGGTGTCGACGCTGATCACGACGCCGGGATGCCGCGCGCGGACGGCGGCGACGAGCCCGACGACGCGGCGCAGCTCCTCGGCGACGCCGACGTCCTCGCCGGGACCGGCCTTCACGCCGCCGATGTCGACGATGTCGGCGCCCTCGGCGACCGCGCGGTCCACGGCGGCGAGCGCGGCGTCGAAGCCGTAGGTGGCGCCCTTGTCGAAGAACGAGTCGGGCGTCCGGTTCACCACGGCCATGATCGCGTGCGGGCCGAGTTCGCGCCCGTTCAGCCGCAGTGGCGTCTCTGGAGGGCTCATGATGGTCTCACCGTGGCACATCGGAGCCCGGGACGGGGAACAGAAGGGAATTCGGTTCAAAGGCCGCCCTCCCTCGTCAGCATCGCGGCAGGGTCGCTAACCTCATATTTCACGCTCGTCGCGGGTCCACCCGTGGTGGGCCAGCATCGGACCTAATCAGTGGAGGATCCGCTGTCCAGGCGAGCACTCATCACCGGCATCACCGGACAGGACGGCTCGTACCTGGCCGAGCATCTGCTCGCGCTGGGGTATGAGGTCTGGGGCCTGGTGCGGGGGCAGGCGAACCCCCACGTGTCGCGGCTGCGCAAGCACATCGGCGACGTGCAGATCACCACCGGCGACCTGCTCGACCAGGGCAGCCTGATCTCGGCGGTGGAGCACGTCCGGCCGGACGAGGTCTACAACCTCGGCGCGATCTCCTACGTGCCGATGTCGTGGCAGCAGGCCGAGCTGACCGCCGAGGTCACCGGCATGGGCGTGCTGCGGATGCTGGAGGCGATCCGGGTGGTGTCGGGCATCAGCCCGTCCCGGACGCCGGGCCGCGAGCAGATCCGCTTCTACCAGGCGTCGTCGTCGGAGATGTTCGGGATGGTCCGGGAGACGCCGCAGAACGAGGCGACGCCGTTCCACCCGCGCAGCCCGTACGGGGTGGCGAAGAGCTACGGGCACTACATCACGCAGAACTACCGCGAGTCGTACGGGATGTTCGCGGTCAGCGGGATCCTGTTCAACCACGAGTCGCCGCGCCGGGGCGCCGAGTTCGTCACCCGGAAGGTGTCGCTCGGCGCGGCCCGCATCAAGCTGGGCCTGGCCACCGAGCTGCGGCTGGGCAACCTCGACGCGCGCCGCGACTGGGGCTTCGCGGGCGACTACGCCCGCGCGATGCGGCTGATGCTGGCGCAGGACGCCCCGGAGGACTTCGTCATCGGGACGGGCCACACCCAGTCGGTGCGGGAGCTGGTGGAGTTCTCGTTCCGCACGGCGGGCCTGAACTGGGAGGACCACGTCGTCCTGGACGCGAAGTACACCCGCCCCGCGGAGGTCGACCTGCTGTGCGCCGACCCGAAGAAGGCGCGCGAGCAGCTCGGCTGGGAGCCGCAGATCACGTTCGAGGAGCTCGTCACGATGATGGTCGAGTCGGACCTGCGGCTGCTGTCGGAGTCGGCGCGCCCCGAGGACGAGCCGTTCAGCCCCGACCATTGGTAGCGGCCGTCCGGTGATCCGCGACGCGGCCGTCGGTCGACGCGGCCATTGGTGATCCTGTGACCCGGGCCGTGGCACGATTCAGATATGGCCACTTGCGAACATGTGCGGAGCATTCCGGCGCAGGACCCGTCGCCCAAGACGCCGCAGGGGTGCGAGGAGTGCCTGGCGGAGGGCATCAGGTGGGTCCATCTGCGGCTCTGCCTGGGCTGCGGGCACGTGGGCTGCTGCGACTCCTCGCCCATGAGGCACGCCACGGCGCACTTCGAGAAGGAGGGGCACCCGATCGTCCGGTCCTTCGAGCCGGGCGAGGACTGGCGCTGGTGCTTCGTCGATGAACTGATCGTCTGATGCCGGACGTCCGGCTGGGCACCGGGCCGGGCCGCTGGATCCTGCTCGCGACGGTGCTGGGGTCGAGCGTGGCGATGCTCGACTCCACGGTCGTGAACGTCGCGCTGCCCAGGCTGGCCCGCGACCTGGACGCCGACATGGCCGGCCTGCAGTGGACGGTCAACGCCTACACGCTGACGCTCGCCGGGTTCATCCTGCTCGGCGGCTCCCTCGGCGACCGGTTCGGGCGGCGGCGGATCTTCCTCATCGGCGTCGTGTGGTTCGCGATCGCTTCGGTGCTGTGCGGGCTGGCGCTGAACATCGAGATGCTGATCGTGTCGCGGGCGCTGCAGGGCATGGGCGGGGCGCTGCTCACCCCGGGCTCGCTGGCGATCATCCAGGCGTCGTTCACCGCCGGCGACCGGCCGCGCGCGGTCGGGGCCTGGTCGGGGTTCGCCGGGGTGGCGGGCGCGATCGGGCCGTTCGCGGGCGGCTGGCTGGTGGAGGCGGCGGGCTGGCGGTGGGTGTTCCTGCTGAACGTGCCGCTGACCGCCGTGGTGGTGCTGGTCGCGGTCCGGCACGTCCCGGAGAGCGTCGACCCGGAGGCGCGCGGACGCTTCGACGTGCTCGGCGCGGCGCTGGCGGCGCTCGCGCTGGCCGGGACGACGTACGCGCTGACCGAGGCGCCGGGCGGGAACGCGCCCCCGCTGGTCATCGCGGCCACGGCCGGGACCGGCGTCGCCGCGGCCGTCGCGTTCGTGCTGGTCGAGAAGATCCGCGGCAGAGGCGGCAGAAGCGGCAGGGGACGCGCGAAGGCCGCCGGACGGGCCGGACGCGAGGCGCCGCGCCCGATGCTGCCGCTGGACGTGTTCGCCTCCCGGCAGTTCACCGCCATCAACGTCGTCACGTTCATCATGTACGGCGGGATGGGCGTGATGTTCTTCCTGTTCGTGCTGAACCTCCAGGTCGTCGGCGGCTTCTCGCCGGTCGCGGCGGGCACGGCGCTGCTGCCCGTCACGGTGCTGATGCTGCTGCTGTCCGCGCGGGCGGGCGCGCTCGCGCAGAAGATCGGCCCGCGGATCCCGATGACGGCCGGGCTGGTGGTGGCGGCGGCCGGCATGCTGCTGGTCGGCCGGATCGACGCGGACTCGTCCTACGTGTGGGACGTCCTGCCCGCCGTGATCGTGTTCGGGCTGGGCCTGGCGGCGGTGGTCGCGCCGCTCACCGCGACCGTCCTCGCCACCGCGGACGTCAACCACGCGGGCGTGGCCAGCGGCGTCAACAACGCGGTGGCGCGGGCCGCGGGGCTGCTGACGGTGGCGGCGATCCCGCCGCTGGCCGGGCTGACCGGCGACGCCTACGACGACCCGTCCGCGTTCTCGCGCGGGTTCGGGATCGCGATGGTCGCGTGCGCCGCGATGCTCGCCGCCGGTGCGGTGCTGACCTTCTTCACGGTCGACGACGACGCGCTGCGCGCCCCGTCCGGCGAGGCGGTCGAGCCGGAGTGCAGGAGCCACTGCGGGGTCGGCGCGCCGCAGTTGCAGCCGGAGCCGGAGCCCGTCCCGGCCAAGGCCGCGGGGGGCCCGGCGCCTTGATCACCAGGTCGGGGCGGGTTCAATCTCGGTCCGATTCCGGCTATGTCCAAGACCGAATGGGTTCATTGGCATACGGTCAGTGCATGAATCTGCGGCAGCTGCGCTACGTCGTGGCGACCGCCGACCACGGCACGATGACGTCGGCGGCCCAGGCTCTCTACGTGGCCCAGCCCGCGCTCTCGCGGGCCGTCCGCGAGCTGGAGCGCGAGCTCGGCGTCGAGCTGTTCGCCCGGTCCGGCCGCGGCGTCGTCCTCACGCCGGTCGGCGAGCAGGTGGTCCGGCAGGCCAGGGTCGCGCTGGACGCCGTCGACGCGATCGAGGGCCTGGCGGTGACCCGGTCCAACGGGCGCGGCGCCGACCTGCGCATCGCCGTCACCTCGACGCTGGAGCCGGAGCTGACCGGACGGCTCCTCCCCCGCTTCGCCCGCGACCAGCCGGCCGTCCGCGTCCGGGTGATCCGCTGCGAGGACCGCGACCGCGTCGCGGCGGCGCTGCGCGCGGGCCGCGCCGACCTCGCGCTGACCGACCTGCCCGTGCCCGGCGACATGACCGCGCACCCGTTCGAGCAGCGGGAGGTCGTGCTGATCTCGCCGCCGGCGCTGAAGATGCGCGAGCCGGTGCCGGTGCACGCGCTGGACGGGATGCGCCTCGTGCTGCCCGCCCGCGGCGGCGCCCGCCGCGCCGAGATCGACACCGTGCTGCGGCGGGTCGGCGCCACCCCGGTCGCCGCGGTGGAGTCCGACGAGCGCGGCGCCTGGATCGGCTGGGTCCGCGCCGGGATGGGCTCGCTGCTGTGGTACCGCAACCAGCTCGACGACACCGAGGGCGTGACCGTCCGGTCGTTCATGCCGCCGATCACCCGGATGACGGGGATCGTCCACGCGCACCGCAAGCTGCCGCCCGCCGCCCGCGACTTCCTCACGTTCGCCAAGGACACGGCCCGCGACGCCCATTAGCCGGTCCGGCGCGGGCGCGTGCGATCATCTGGTGAGTGGGGACGACGCACGCACTCTGGCTGCTGGCCGTTCCGGTCACCGCCCTGATCGTGGCCGCGGGCGCGCGGCGGGCCGGGCTCTCGGCGCCGCTGGTCCTGGTGATCGCGGGGCTGGCCGTCTCGTTCGTCCCGGGGGTGCCGGAGTTCGAGCTCGACCCGGAGATCGCGCTGTACGTGTTCCTGCCGCCGCTGCTGTTCGCGGCGGCCTGGAAGAGCTCCTACGCGGGCCTGCGCGAGAACGCCTGGTCGATCGGGTTCCTGTCGGTCGGGCTGGTGCTGTTCACCGCGTTCGCCGTCGGGTACGCGGCGTACCTGCTGGTCCCGGGCCTGCCGCTGCCGGCGGCGTTCGTGCTCGGCGCGATCGTGGCGCCGCCGGACGCGGTCGCGGCGGTGAGCGTCGCGCAGCGCCTCGGCCTGCCGCGCCGGACGGTGACGATCCTGGTCGGCGAGAGCCTGTTCAACGACGCGACGGCGCTGACGGCGTTCCGCGTCGCGCTGATCGCGGCGACCGGCGCGGGCTTCACGCTCCTGGACGGCGTGTGGCGCTTCCTGTTCGCCGCCGCCGTCGGGGCGGCCGTCGGGCTGCTGCTCGGGCCGCCGCTGCACTGGCTGCGGACGCGGCTGAACGATCCGCTGGTGGAGAACGCTGTCGCGGTCGTGACGCCGTTCGGCGCGTACCTGATCGCCGAGAGCGTGCACGCGTCCGGGGTCATCGCGGTGGTGGTCAGCGGGCTGTACCTGGGGCACCGGGCGACCGAGTCGACGGCCGTGACCCGGCTGATCGGGCAGTCGTTCTGGAAGGTCATGGTCTTCGTCCTGGAGTCGGTGGTGTTCCTGCTCATCGGCCTGCAGCTGCCGCCGGTGATCGACGGGCTGTCGGGGCGGAGCACGCCGGAGCTGGCCTGGTGGGCGCTGGCGGTCTTCACGGTCACGGTCGTCGCGCGGTTCGTGTGGGTGTTCCCGGCCTCCTACGTCCCGCGGCTGCTGTCGGAGCGGCAGCGGGAGCGCGAGGACCCGGGGTGGCGCGGCCGGACGATCGCGTCGTGGGCGGGCATGCGCGGAGTGGTGTCGCTGGCGGCCGCGTTCGCGGTCCCGTTCACCACGTCCGCGGGCGAGCCGTTCCCCGGCCGCGACCTGATCCTGTTCCTGACGTTCACGACCGTCCTCGGGACGCTGCTGGTGCAGGGGCTGACGTTCCCGGCGCTGATCCGCGCGCTCGGCGTCGGCGGCGACCGCGAGCGCTACGCCGACACCGTCGCGGAGGCGGGCGCGCAGCACGCCGCCGCCCGGGCGGCGCTGGAGCGCCTGGAGGAGCTGACCGCCGAGGAGGAGATGGACGCCGCGGTCGTGGAGCGGCTCCGGCAGCTCGCCGAGCACCGGCAGCTGCGCGCCTGGGAGCGGCTCGGCGGCGGGACGGGCCCGGAGGGCGAGGAGGTGCCGACGGCGGTGTACCGGCGGCTGCGGCGGGAGATGCTCGCGGCGGAGCGGCGGGTGTTCGTCCGGATGCGGGACGAGCGCCGCATCGACGACGAGGTGCTGACCCGCGTTATGCACGAGCTGGACCTGGAGGAGGCCGCCCTCAACCGCGAGTAGGCCCGCGGGCCTCAACCGCGGGCAGGGCCGTGCCCCGGCCACGGCTGGGCGCCGTAGCCGGGGCGGCCGGGTGCGGCTGCGGGGTCAGGACGACCCGTTGAGGGGCTGGTCGGGCAGCTCGACGGTGTAGGACTCCTTCACCACGTCCAGGTGGTGCCAGGACTCCTTGACCGTCACGCCGGGCACGGCGCGGATGGCGTCCAGCACGGCGACCAGCTCGCTGCGCGAGGCCGCCTCGGCCTGCCCGACGATGTCGTAGCGGCCGAAGCCGGTCGCCAGGTAGCGGATGCCGTCCTGCGCGGCGACCGCGTCGGCCGCCTTCCGCAGCCCGCCGGTGACCACCAGCCCGAACCCGCCGAGCTCGGCGGCGCCGAGGGCCAGCGGGTCGGCCAGGCCGGTGACCTGGATGACGCCCGAGCGCATCAGCCTGACCACCCGGGCCCGGGTGGCGGCCTGCGACAGGCCGATGATGTGCGCGAGACGGGTGTAGGGGGCGCGCCCGTCGCGCTGCAGCTCCTGCAGGAGCCGCCAGTCGATGCCGTCGAGGGTGACCTCGCCGAGCTCGCGCACCACCGCGTGCGTGTCGCGCACGGTGGCCACCGACCGGAACACCTCCGCCGCGCGGACGCCGGGGACGGACCTGATCTGGTCCACCTCGGCGGCGAGCGCGGCGTCGTCGCGGGTCCGCACCTGCGCGACCAGGTCGTACGGGCCGGCGGTCAGGGCGGCGAAGCAGACGGCTGGCCGCTCGGCGACGGCAGCGGCCACCTTCCGCGCCGAGCCGTCCACGGTGACCGAGAGGTGCCCGATCGCCTCGGCGCCGACGACGGCGGCGTGCACGATGCCGACGACGCGGACGACCTGCGTTTCGAGAAGGTGCTGCACCCGTGCCCGCACGGCCGTGCGGGAAAGCCCGACGCGGTCGGCGAGCGCCTGGAACGTCGCCCTGCCATCCCGCTGGAGCTCGCGGACGAGCACGGCGTCGACCGCATCCAGCACGGCTGTCCTCCTCGACATGTGATGGAGATGAATCGGTTTGTCGACAACTGCAAGATCATTCCATTTCAGGACGGTATGACGTCAAATATTGATCTTGCTCGTGTTCACCGCGCCCGGCGGCCGTCGAAGCGTCTGCGGCGGGTTGCGCGCGGCGACGTTTCCGGCGCCGGATAATCCCGTCCGAAAGCACAACGCGGCCGGCTCACAACGCGCACCGGGAACGGCGGAGGGGCGGCGGCGGGCGCGCACGGTGGCAAGGATCGCTCCGTTGATCACTGCGATGACCGCCGCGCGGCCAGGACGGCCCGCGGCGCGGACGAGCGCGGCTGACCGGGTCCAAGTGCGTGACCTGCATGCGCTTCTCCCGGTGTTCTGCTGTCACGCCCCCTACGGCGGTTCCGCCGTCCGCGTGAGGCACATGTAAGAAAAGTGCATCGAGGGCGCAGTTACGTCAAGAGGTAACTTTACAGAGAGCCAAGCCTCACGTTGCACCGTTTTCACCACGTCGCGACGTTAGCTTCGGTCAGAGGGCCGGGGGCGGGCCCGTCCGCGGCGTGTTCGGGGCACGGCCGGGTATGGCCGACAATGTACGGTGGCCCAGCCACCCTGACCCGCGATTGGTGTGTAGTACAGCCGTGCGCCTGCTGAACGGTGAGCATTCCGCTCACGACCTCACCTATAACGACGTCTTCATGGTCCCGCGCCGCTCGTCGGTCGGGTCCCGCCTGGAGGTCGACCTGTCCACCGTGGACGGGAGCGGGACGACCATCCCCCTCGTCGTGGCCAACATGACCGCCGTCTCCGGCCGCCGGATGGCCGAGACCGTCGCGCGGCGCGGCGCGCTCGCCGTGCTCCCGCAGGACATCCCGGTGGAGGTGGTCGCCGAGGTGATCGGCTGGGTCAAGGCACGCGACCTGGTCGTCGACACCGCGATCCGGCTCGGGCCGTCCAGCACGGCCGGGGACGCGCTCGCGCTGCTGCCCAAGCGCGCCCACAACGCCGTGATCGTCGTCGAGGACGACCGTCCCGTCGGCGTCGTCACCGAGGCCGACTGCCAGGGCGTCGACCGGTTCGCGCAGCTCCGCGACATCATGTCCCGCGACCTGGTCACGGTGCCGGACGGCGTCGACCCGCGCGAGGCGTTCGACCGGCTGCACGAGCGCGGGCACCGCCTCGCGCCCGTCGTGGACGCGTCCGGGCGGCTCGCGGGCGTCCTCACCCGCACCGGCGCGCTGCGCGCCACCCTCTACAAGCCCGCCGTCGACGGCGCCGGACGCCTGCGCATCGGCGCGGCCGTCGGCGTGAATGGCGACGTCGCGGGCAAGGCGAAGGCGCTGCTGGAGGCGGGCGCCGACCTGATCGTCGTCGACACCGCGCACGGCCACCAGGACAAGATGATCAGCGCGCTGGCCGCCGTCCGGGCGCTGGCCCCCGCCGTCCCGGTCGTCGCCGGGAACGTGGTGACCGCCGAGGGCACCCGCGACCTGATCGAGGCCGGGGCCGACATCGTCAAGGTCGGCGTGGGGCCCGGCGCGATGTGCACGACCCGGATGATGACCGGGGTCGGGCGGCCGCAGTTCTCCGCCGTCCTGGAGTGCGCCGCCGAGGCCCGCCGGCTGGGGCGGCACGTGTGGGCGGACGGCGGCGTCCGGCACCCCCGCGACGTGGCGCTGGCGCTCGCGGCGGGCGCGGCGAACGTGATGGTCGGGTCCTGGTTCGCCGGGACCTACGAGTCGCCGGGCGACCTGCAGCGGACCGCGGACGGGCGGCCCTACAAGGAGAGCTTCGGGATGGCGTCCGCGCGGGCCGTGCGGCTGCGCACCGCCGAGGACTCGCCGTTCGACCGGGCCCGCAAGGCGCTGTTCGAGGAGGGCATCTCCACGTCCCGGATGTTCCTGGACCCGCACCGCCCCGGCGTGGAGGACCTGATCGACTCGATCGTGGCGGGGCTGCGCAGCTCCTGCACCTACGCGGGCGCCCGGACGCTGGAGGAGTTCCACGAGCGGGCGACCGTCGGGGTCCAGGGCTCCTCGGGGTTCGTCGAAGGCATGCCGCTGTCCAGCAGTTGGTGAAGTCTTCTCCATGATCAGCGTGGCATTCGCGACACGCCGCTTCCGCCGCTGATCTTTCCCCGCTCTGACCTGCACGCTTCTGGTAGAGGGGCGGAGAAGGGGGTCTTCGTCCCCGAAGGGGGCGGAGCATGGTCGACGGGCCGATCGGCGACGGGACGCGGCTGCTGCCGGACGGCCCGCCGCGGCCGGCGGGCGAGGACGACGGCGGACGGGACGTCCGGCCCGAACGCAACGGCACGCACGAACGGAACGACACGCACGGGCCGGACCAGACGCACACGCACGGGCGGGACCAGGCGCACACGCACGGGCGGGACCAGGCGCACGGGCGGGACGCGGCGCTGCGGGGGCTGGTCCAGGCGCTGCTGATCGCCGCGGCGTCCCCGGCGCTGCCGGGCATCGCGCACCTGCGGGCCGGACGAGTCCGGCTCGGCGGGGCGCTGGTGTTCGCGCAGGCGCTGCTGCTCACCGGCGCCGCGGCCGCCGTGGGCGAGGGGCAGTCGCTGTTCCTGGAGCTGTCGGTGCGGCCCGGCTGGCTGCTGGCCGTGGCCGTCGGCGCGGTCGTGCTGGCGGGGCTGTGGACCGCGCTGATCGTCCACTCCTACGCCGTGCTCGTCCCGGACGGCCTGTCGCCGCTGTGGCGGCTCGCCGGCGGGACGTCCGTGTCGGTGCTGTGCCTGCTCGTCATCGTCCCGCCGCTGACCGTCGCCCACTACGGCTACCTGCAGCGCGACCTGGTCGACAGCCTGTTCGCCGAGGGGGCGGCGCCGGTCGCGCGGGCGAACGCCCCGGCGGCGGGCGCCGCCGACCCGTGGGCGGGCACGCCGCGCCTCGACATCCTCCTCATCGGCGGCGACGCCGACGTGGGCCGACCCGGCGTCCGCACCGACAGCATGACGCTGGCCAGCATCGACACGGCGACCGGGAACACGCTGCTGATGAGCCTGCCGCGCAACCTGCAGCACGTGCCGGTGTGGTCGGGCGCGAAGCGCGTCCCGTACCCGCCGAAGGAGTTGCTGAACGAAGTGTACGAGACCGGCACCCGGGATCCCGGTCTGCTGGCGGGCGGCGGACGCGTCCGCAATCCCGGCGCCGAGCTGCTGAAACGGACGGTCTCGCACATCCTCGGCCGCCCCGTCCCGTACTACGCGATGGTCGACATGCGGAGCTTCCGGCAGATCGTGGACGCGGTCGGCGGCGTCCGGGTCTGCGTGGGCGACGCCGTGCCCGTCCCGAAGCAGCAGGTGCCGGCGGGGGTGCTGAAGCCGGGCTGCCGCAAGCTCACCGGACGGGAGGCCCTCTGGTACGGGCGGTCCCGCACGGGCAGCAGCGACTACGCCCGCATGAGCCGCCAGAAATGCCTGATGTGGGCGCTGACCCGCCAGGCCGGGCCGCTGACCGTGCTGCGCAGCTTCCAGCGCCTCACCGAGGTCTTCAAGTACTCCGTCAGCACCGACCTGCCGCGGCGGCTGCTCCCGCCGCTCGTCGGCCTCGCCGCCAAGATCAGGAACGCCGAGATCTCCAGCCTGCAGTTCGTGCCGCCGGCCGTCACGACCGGCCGCCCGGACTATGCCGAGATCAGGAGGATGGCGGCGCGTGCCGTCCGGGACTCGGCCGCGGGCGCGCAGAGCGCGGACGGGCCGCATCTCCTGGGCGACAGCTGCACCTGACGCCCCGTTCGCCCGTCCGAGGTCGTCTCCTACGCAACCTTTGCCCGGTTCCGAGCGTCCTTATTGTGAGCCAGGGCTTATTCCAGTGTGGGTGGGAATCGGAGCGTACATGGGGCGATCGGCGAGGCGGCATGCCCGGGGGAGCGACGTTGAGCGTCCGTCCGGCGGCGAGGGGCTCCCCCGTGCGCTGGCGCTGACGCTCGCGTCCGCCCTGGTCTGGGGCGTGGCGCACTTCGTCGCCGGACGCCGCGTGGCCGGCGGCGTGCTGCTGGCCCTGTACCTCGTGGTCGCCGCGGCCCTCGCGGGCGCCGCCACGCTCTACCGCTCCGAGCTGCCGACGCTCGCCGTCCAGCCGGACATGCTGCAGCGGCTGACCGCGGCGCTCGTCGCGCTCGGCGTGCTGTGGATGTTCGTCGTCGTCTGGTCCTACCTGGTGCTGCGCCCGGTCAGCATGAGGGGCGGCGCGCAGTCGCTGGGCGCGGCGGCGGTGGCCGTGATGTGCCTCGCCGTCGCCGTCCCGGCGGCCTGGTCGGCGCACAAGAGCTATGTCGCCAGGGACGCGCTGACCAGCATCTTCCGCACCGGCAACGAGAACGGCAGGCACGTCGACACCGACGACCCGTTCGACGGGCAGCCGCGCGTCAACATCCTGCTCATCGGCGGCGACGCCGCCGAGAACCGCACCGGGGTGCGCACCGACAGCATGACGGTGGCCAGCGTCGACACCGAGACCGGCGACACGGTGCTGCTGAGCCTGCCCCGCAACCTGGAGAACGTCCCGTTCCCGGCGGGCCCGGCCCGCGACCGCTTCCCGTACGGCTTCACCGGCGACGGCGCGGGGACGCCGGGCCTGCTGAACGAGGTGTACCAGTACGCCGAGGAGCACCCGGACGTGGTGCCCGGCGTCCCCAAGAAGCAGCGCGGCCCCGAGCTGCTGAAGGCCACCATCGCGGGCGTCCTCGGCCTGCGCGTCGACTACTACATCCTCGTCGACATGTTCGGCTTCGCCGACATCGTCGACGCGATGGGCGGCGTCCGGATGAAGGTCGACCAGCCCATCCCGTACGGGCTGGAGGGCGCCGTCCTGGAGCCCGGCTACCGGACGCTGTCGGGCAAGGAGGCCCTCTGGTACGGGCGGTCCCGCACCAACAGCAGCGACTACGTCCGGATGGGGCGGCAGAAGTGCCTGATGCGGGCGATCGCCGAGCAGGCCGACCCGCAGACCGTCCTGACCAGCTTCGACAAGCTGGCCGCCGCCGCCAAGCGGACCCTGTCGACCGACATCCCGCAGGAGCTGCTGCCCGCGCTGATGAAGCTGTCCAACAAGGTCAAGGACGGCGCGAAGATCAACAGCCTGCAGTTCGTGCCGCCGCTGATCTACACGGGGAGCCCGGACCTCGACCTGATCCGCAAGCTGACGTCCGAGGCCATCACCAGCGACCCGCGCCAGGTGAGCAGCCATCCGAGCACGTCCGCGAGCGCGTCGCCAGGCGCGTCGCCGTCCGAGACGGGCGAGCCTGACGGCGGCGGCGACGGCGGGACGCCGAAGGTCCCCAGCAAGCCGGTGTCCCTCGATTCGAGCTGCCCGTCGTAACCCCTGCCCCGCCGGGCCGCCGCGGTGGACACTGGTGAGGTGAACAGGGCTCAGCGGGTTCGCCAGGTCGTCAACGTGGTCAACCTCTCGACGGGCCTCGGGCTGCTGCTGGCCGCGACCGGCGCGCGCGGATCCCGCGGCGTCCGGCGGGGCCCGGACGGGCTGCTGCTGGCGGGCGGGTACCGGCTGCCGTTCCCGATCGCGCCAGCGTTCACGGTCGGCAACGTCGTCCTCATGCGCGGCGACGCGTCCCGCCTGGCCGGCACGTCCTGCCCGGCGGGCGGATCGGCGGGCGGGTCGCGGCTGCTGCGGCACGAGGGGCGCCACGCGACGCAGTACGCCTGGTGCCTGGGTCCCGTCATGATCCCGCTGTACGGGGTGTGCGCGGGCGTTTCGATGCTGCTGTGCGGGGACTGGGCGTCCTACAACCCCTTCGAGCGCCTCGCGGGCCTGGACGACGGCGGCTACGAGCGGCGCCCGCTGCGCCCGTACCTGCGCGCTCTGCGGCGGGGGGAGAATTAGGGAGGACGACTTCCTCGAAAGGCGGGTGCGGGTGCCCCAGATCCATGGCTGCGACGCCTACCGCGTGGCGATGCCGCGCGGACGGCGGCCCGAGAGCATCCTCGTCCGCCTGATCTGCGGCGACACGATCGGATGGGGCGAGATGGCCGTCCCGGCGGGCCCGGCGAACCCCGGCGGCGGCTCGGGCGGGGCGTGGGCCGACATCGAGGAGCGCATGGGCCCCGCGCTCATCGGGCTCGACTGGGAGCGCCCGGAGGACGTGTCCGCCGCCGCAGACCTCGGCGCCCGCGAGGCCGCCGCCGCGATCGACACCGCCTGCTGGGACCTGTGGTGCCGGACGCGGGGTCTGCCGCTCGCGCACGCGCTCGGCGGCACCCGCACGTCCATCGTGACCGGCGCGCGGATCTCGCCGGAGGCGACCCTGGACACGATCGCGGGCCGCGTCAACCAGGCCGTTGGAGCGGGCCATACCCGCGTCACGCTGGACATCCGTCCCGGCTGGGACATCGAGCCCGTCCGGACGATCCGGCAGGCGTACCCTGCGCTCGCGCTCGTCGCGGACGCGGGCCACGCCTACACCGAGTCGCCGGAGCACCTGGAGGTCCTGGAAGGGCTGGACTCCTACGGGCTGGCGGCGGTCGAGCGTCCGTTCGCCGCCGGCGACCTCGCCGCGCACGCCCGGCTGCAGCTCCGCGTCGGCACCGCCGTCGCGCCCGCCGTCGGCGACCTGGAGACCCTCGACGCGGCGCTGTCGCTGGACGCGGGCCGCGCGCTGCACCTGCGCCTCGACCGCCTCGGCGGGCTGACCGCGGCCCGCAGCGCCCACGACCTCGCGTACGCGGCCGGGTGGGACGTGTGGTGCAGCGGTTCGGGCGCGTTCGGCATCGGCCAGGCCGCGGCGGTCGCGCTGGCGTCGCTGCCGGGCTGCACGCTGCCGAGCGACGTGTCCGACCCGGCGGGCGGCCCGGTGTTCGTGACGCCGCCCGTCCGCTCGTCCGGCGGCGTCGTCGGCGTGCCGCTCACCCAGCCGGGCCTCGGCCACGAGATCGACGAGGAGCGCATCGAGCGGCTGGCGACCCGCCGGATGCGCCTGTCGGCATGACGCCCGGCGCGGCCGCCGCCGAGACGCCCGCTCCGGTGTGGGTGGTGGCGGGGCCGCCCGGCTGCGGGAAGACGACCGTGGCGGAGCTGTTGCTGGCGCGGCTGCGTCCCGTCCCCGCGCTGCTCGACAAGGACACCGTCTACGGGCCGTTCGTCGAGGCGGTCCTCGCGGCGTCCGGCCGCGACCCGGGCGAGCGCGAGGGCCCCTGGTACGACGAGCACGTCAAGCGGCACGAGTACGCGGGGCTGACGGCGACGGCGCGGGAGGTCCGCGCGCACGGCTGCCCGGTGCTGCTGAGCGGCCCGTTCACCGGCCAGATCCGCTCGCCGTCCCGCTGGACGGACTGGACCCGCGACCTCGGCGGCCCGCCCGTCCGCCTCGTCTGGATCAGGACGGACGCCGCCACACTCCGCCACCGGCTGGAACGGCGCGGCTCACCCCGCGACACCGGAAAGCTGACCGCGTTCGAAGCGTTCACCGCCCGGATGCGCCCGGACGAGCCGCCACCCGTCCCGCACACCGCCGTAGACAACCGCCTGACGGCCGGACGATCCCTGCCCGCCCAACTGGACGATCTCCTAGCCTGACCCACTCACCCGTTGTTCCCACCGGACGGCGGCACATCCGAACGCCGATACGGATCCACTCGCCGTGCATCCTGCCCAGGCTGCGCCTGCGGCTCAGCCTGCGCAGGCGGGCCGGGCTGCGTGTACGGCTCGGGCTGCTTGTATCGGCCGGGCTGCGTGTATGAGTCGGGCTGCGTAGACGGCTCGCGTTGTGTGTACGAGTCGGGTTGCGTGGACGGTTCGGGCTGCGTGTACGGGTCGTAGTAGGGCGCGGGCGGCGGGATGGCCGGTGGTGGTGTGGAGGGCGGCGGCGTGGGATCCTGGCCCGCCGCTCGCCGGACGGTGTAGGCGTTCTTGAGTCGTCCGCCGAGGCGTTTGCCCTTGTCCTGGAGTTGCCGGGCCCGTTCGCCCTGGACGGCGTCGCGCATTTTGGCGGCGGATCGTCGGCTCAACTCCTGAGCGTGTTCCTGCGCCTGCCGGGCGCGTTCCTGGGCCTGGCGGGCGCGGTCGGATTCCATGGCGCGGCGCATGCGGTCGTCGGCGTTCAGGCGGGCGGTCTGGTCGCGGACGGCGTGCCCGGCGGCCTGTCCCGCCGACTGGGTTCCGGCCCAGGCGCGTCCGGCGCCGTGGCGGGCCATCTCGGCGGCGCGGCGGACGCTTTGGGCGGGCCGCACGACCGTGCCCGCGGCCTGGTCGGCGAGGGTGCGCCGGTCACCGAACAGGGCGGGCACGCTGTTGGCCACGAAGATCGCGACGGCGAGCATCCAGGTCAGGACGGCGACGACGAACACGCCGTGCAGGAGGAAGATCCAGGCGATGCAGTACAGGCCGGTGCCGCCCGCCGTGGTGACCGCGGCGCGGCGCAGGACCAGCGGCACACTGGCCTTCGCCTTCGTCGCGGGCCGGGCGTTCTCCACGCGCAGGTCGAGGACGGTCTTGCCGAGGGTGCGTCCGGCGAGGGCCTGCCCGGCGAACTGGTGCGCGAACTCGATCAGCACCAGCAGGATCAGCGCCTGCTGGACGGCGCCGACGACCGACCCCCAGACGCTCGCGCCGAACTCCTCGACGGCGCGCTCGATGTCGCCGCCGGACAGCAGGAGCCCCCAGATCGAGCCGAGGACCTCGTCCCACAGGCCGTCCTTGAGGATGCTGTTCAGCCGTCCCCAGGTCATGACGCCGAGGAAGAAGGCCGCGACGGCGACGGCGGCGGCGTCGATCCCCCAGGCGGCGAGCCGCCGGCCGGGCGCAGCCGCGGGCTCCTCGGCGGCGGGCGGCGGGAGGGCGGGAGGCGAGGGGACGGAGTAAGGACCGTGCACAAGGACCTCTATCCGTTTCGGCGACTTCTGATCACCGGACGGGCAGGAGTCTAGGACGCCCCCGCGGCCCCGTGCCAGCCGCCGGTCAATAGGACTTGGGAAGCCCCAGGGAGTGCTGCGCGACGAAGTTGAGGATCATCTCGCGGCTGACCGGCGCGATCCGCATCAGCCGGACGACCCCGGCCAGCATCCCGACGCCGTACTCGGTCGTGAGCCCGTTGCCGCCGTGGGTCTGGATGGCCTGGTCGACGCAGTGGATCGCGGCCTCCGCGGTGGCGTACTTGGCCATGTTCGCGGCCTCCCCCGCGCCCGCGTCGTCGCCCTCGTCGTAGAGCCAGGCGGCCTTCTGCGCCATCAGCCGCGCCAGCTCCAGCTCGATCTTGGCGGTGGCGAGCGGGTGCGCGAGGCCCTGGTGCGCGCCGATCGGCGTCCGGAAGACCTGCCGGTCGTTGGCGTAGGCGACGGCCTTGCCGAGGGCCAGGCGGCCGATCCCGGCGCCCATCGCGGCGGCCATGATCCGCTCGGGGTTGAGGCCGGCGAACAGCTGCAGGAGCCCGCCGTCCTCGTCGCCGACGAGCGCGTCGTAGGGCAGCCGGACGTCGTCCAGATGGCAGATGAACTGCTTCTCCGGCGACACGATCTCCATACTGATCGGCGTCCAGGTGAAGCCGGGCGCGTCCGTGGGGACGATGAACAGCGACGGCCGCAGGTTCCCCTTCTGGTCGTGCGAGCGGGCGACGAACAGGACGGCGTCCGCCTCGTCCACCCCGGAGATGAACGTCTTCTGCCCGCTCAGCACCCACCCGTCGCCGTCCTGCCGCGCGGTGGTCGTGATGCGGTGGGAGTTGGATCCGGCGTCGGGCTCGGTGATCGCGAACGCCATCGTGACGGAGCCGTCCGCGAACCGCGGGAGCCATTCCTTCTTCTGGTCGGCGGTGCCCGAGCGCGCGATGATCGTGGCGCAGATCGCCGGGGAGACGACCATGAGCAGCAGCGGGCAGCCCGCCGCGGCGAGTTCCTCGCACACGGCGGCGAGGTCGCCGATGCCGCCGCCTCCCCCGCCGTACTCCTCGGGAACGTTGACGCCGAGGTAGCCGAGCCGTCCGGCCTCGGCCCACAGCTCCTCGGTCTTCTGCCCGCTCTTGGCCTTCTCCACGTAGTACGACGGGCCGTATTTCGCGCCCATTTCGGCGACGGCCGCGCGCAGGGCCCGCCGCTCCTCGCTCTCGACGAAGCTCATTCCGGGGTCCTTTCAGTGACGGCCTCGGTCGCGGTGTCGCTCGCGGGGGCCTCGATGACGGCGAGGACGGCGCCGGATTCGACCTGCTGTCCCGGCGCGACGTTGAGTTCCGCGACCGTCCCGGCGGACGGTGCGGCGATGCGGTGCTCCATCTTCATCGCCTCCAGGACGACGAGGGTCTGCCCGTCGGCGACGTCCGCGCCGGGTTCGGTCTCGACGCGGACGACCGACCCGGGCATGGGCGCGAGGAGGGAGCCGGGGGCGATCCGGCCGCTCGGGTCGGCGAAGCGCGGCACCGGCCGGAGCGCCACCGAGCCGAAGCGGGAGTCGACGTGCACCGCGCCCCCGGCGACGGTCACCGCGAACGTCTCGCGCAGGCCGTCCTGCTCCAGGACGACCCGCTCCGGCGTGACGCTCACCAGCGACGTGCCGGGGCACAGTTCGGAGACCAGCCCGTCCCTGTGCAGGTAGTAGTCGACGACGACCTGTCCGGACGGGCCCTCGAACGTCCTGCGCTGCGGCTGCGACCGGACGTTGCGCCACCCGGACGGCAGCCCGCCGAGCACCCCGCCCCGGTTCGCCGCCGCCTGCGCGAGCGCGGCGGCCAGCGCGGACACCCGGACGGCGGCCTCTCCGGCGAGCGGCACGGCGAGCCGGTCCAGGCCGATGCGGTCGAGGTAGCCGGTGTCGGTGTCGCCGTCCAGGAAGCCGGGTTCCTCCAGGATCCGGACGAGCAGGTCGCGGTTGGTCGTCAGCCCGTGGACGCGGGCGCCGCGCAGTCCGCCCGCCAGCCGCCGGGCCGCGGCGGCGCGGGTCGGCGCCCACGCGATCACCTTGGCGAGCATCGGGTCGTAGTGGACGCCGACCTCGCCGCCGCTCTCCACACCGCTGTCGAGCCGCAGCCCCGGCCCCGGCGACGCGGGAACGGCGAACTCGACGTCCACGCCCGGCACCTCGAAGGTGTGCAGCACACCGCTCGCCGGACGCCACTCGTTCGCCGGATCCTCGGCATACAGACGGACTTCGATGGCATGGCCACGCGGCTCCGGCACCTCCTCGGGCAGCGGGGCGCCCTCGGCGATCTCGATCTGCAGCCGGACGAGGTCCACCCCGTACACGCATTCGGTGACCGGATGCTCGACCTGGAGGCGCGTGTTGACCTCCAGGAAGAAGAACCGGCCGTCCCGCGCCAGCATGAACTCGACCGTCCCCGCGCCGACGTACCCGATGGCACGGGCCGCGCTCGCCGCCGCGCCGCACAGCTCGGCGCGCAGCTCGGACCCGACCGCCGGCGACGGCGCCTCTTCGACGATCTTCTGGTGGCGGCGCTGGATCGAGCATTCGCGCTCGCCGAGGGTCCAGACCGTCCCGTGCGCGTCGGCGAGGATCTGCACCTCGATGTGCCGGGCGCCTTCGAGCAGCGGCTCGCAGAACACGGTCGGGTCGCCGAACGCCGACTCCGCCTCGCGGCGCGCCGCGGCGACGGCGTCGTCCAGCTCACCGGGCGCACGCACGATCCGCATGCCGCGCCCGCCGCCGCCCGCGGACGCCTTCACCAGCAGCGGAAAGTCGGCGTCACTCGCTTCGGCCGGGTCGAGTTCCGGCAGGACGGGAACGTCCGCGGCGGCCATCAGCTTCTTCGCCTCGATCTTGGAACCCATCGCCGCGATCGCCGCCGGAGGCGGACCGATCCAGGTCAGGCCCGCGTCGGCGACGGCCCGCGCGAAGTCGGCGTTCTCCGACAGGAACCCGTAGCCCGGGTGGACGGCGTCGGCCCCGGCGCTCTTCGCCACGGCCAGGAGCCGCTCGGACGACAGGTACGTCTCCGCCGGGGTCGCGCCGGGGAGCCGTCCCGCCACGTCCGCCTCCCGGACGTGCGGCGCGCCCGCGTCCGGGTCGGAGTGGACGGCGACCGTCCCGATGCCGAGCTCCCGGCAGGCCCGCAGCACCCGGCGCGCGATCTCGCCCCGGTTCGCGACCAGCACGTTCTTGATCATTTCTCGCTCACGTCGGCTCACGTCGCTCACATCGCTCACATCCGGAAGACGCCGAAGCCGTCGGCCCCGCGCACGGGCGCGTTGTGGACGACCGACAGGCACAGCCCGAGCACGGTACGGGTGTCGCGCGGATCGATGACGCCGTCGTCGTACAGCCGTCCCGACAGGAAGAACGGCAGCGACTCCGCCTCGATCTGCGCCTCGACCATCTCCCGCATAGCGCGGTCCTGCTCATCGTCGTAGGCCTGCCCGCGCGCTTCGGCGGCCTGCCGCGCCACGATCGACAGGACGCCCGCGAGCTGCTGCGGCCCCATCACCGCCGACTTCGCGGACGGCCACGTGAACAGGAACCGGGGGTCGTACGCCCGGCCGCACATGCCGTAGTTGCCCGCCCCGTACGACGCGCCCATCACGATCGAGATATGCGGGACTTTGCTGTTCGCCACCGCGTTGATCATCAGCGCGCCGTGCTTGATGATCCCGGCCTGCTCGTACTCCTTGCCGACCATGTATCCAGTCGTGTTGTGCAGGAACAGCAGCGGCGTGTCGCTCTGGTTGGCGAGCTGGATGAACTGCGCCGCCTTCTGCGCCTCCTCGCTGAACAGCACGCCCTGCGCGTTGGCCAGGACACCGATCGGGTAGCCGTGGACGCGCGTCCAGCCGGTGACGAGGCTCGTCCCGTACAGCGGCTTGAACTCGTCGAACCGGGACCCGTCCGCGATCCGGGCGATGACCTCGCGCGGGTCGAACGGCACCTTCAAATCCTCGGGGACGATCCCAGCAAGCTCGTCGGCGTCGTACAGCGGTTCCTCGACCGGACCGGGGCCGGGCGGCGGACCGAGTTTGCGATGGTTGAGGTTCTTGACGATGTGCCGTCCCAGCCGGAGGGCATCGGCCTCGTCCACGGCCATGTAATCGGCGAGGCCGGACGTCCGCGCATGCATTTCCGCGCCGCCGAGTTCCTCGTCGCCGGCCTCCTCCCCGGTCGCCATCTTCACCAGCGGCGGCCCGCCGAGGAACACTTTCGCCCGCTCCTTGACCATGACGACGTAGTCGCACATTCCCGGGATGTACGCGCCGCCCGCCGTCGAATTCCCGAACACCAGCGCGATCGTCGGGATCCCGGCCGCCGACAATCGCGTGAGGTCGCGGAACATCCGCCCGCCCGGAATGAAGATCTCCTTCTGGGTGGGCAGATCGGCACCGCCCGACTCCACAAGATTGAGGACGGGCAGCCGGTTCTCCAGCGCGATGTCGGACGCCCGGAAGCTCTTCTTCACCGTCCACGGATTGCTCGACCCGCCCCGCACCGTCGGATCGTTCGCCACGATCATGCACTCGACGCCCTCGACCACGCCGATCCCGGTGACGACGCTAGCGCCGACAGGAAAGTCGCTGCCCCACGCGGCGAGCGGGCTCAGCTCCAGGAACGGCGAGTCGGGGTCGAGCAGCAGCTCGATGCGCTCCCGAGCCAGCATCTTCCCGCGCTTGCGATGCCTCACCACATATTTCTCGCCCCCTCCCTCCAACGCCTTCGCCTGCTCGGCATCAAGGGCCGCCAGCTTCTCCAGCATGACGCGCCGCCGCTCCCGGTATTCGGGTCCGCGCGTGTCAAGGGTGCTCTTCAGCGTCAAAGGACAGCCTCCGGAATGTCGACGAGACGTGACCGCAGCCACTCCCCCAGCGCCTTCCCCTGCGGATCGAACCGAGTCGAGGCCGAGACGCCTTCCTGCAACAGCCCCTCAACAACGAAATTCACCGCACGGAGATTGGCCAGCACATACCGCCGGACAACATGCTCCCGGGTCTCAGGCAGCAGTTCCCGGAACCTTTCAACACTGAGGAAGGACTCAAGCCAGCGCCATTGTTCGTCCGTCCGGGCCCACACGCCGACGTTGGCGTCCCCACCCTTGTCCCCACTCCGCGCCCCGACCACGCGCCCCAGCGGAACACGAATCCTGGGCCTGCTATCCACTCGTTCACCCGCCCCGGCCGCGCCGTCCCCGGTCGAGGAGTCCATCGTGGTCGGCGGGGGTGAAATGGGGATGCGGCGGCCGTCGTGGCTCACGGCGACATGTGCGACCGCCTCGTTCGGGACGAACGCCGGGGCGTAAACGCCGTAAGGGCTCGCCTTGCCAGGCGGGGACGTCATCGTGAATCCGGGATAGCCCGCGAGGGCCAGTTCCACCGCCGCACTGCTGAACGCCCGTCCGACCTTCTCCGGATCAGGGTCGAGGACGGCGCAACGGAGCAGCGCGGTCGCCTCCCCTTGCGTCGCAGGGTCGGGCTTGGCGGTCCCGATGAGCGTCCACTCGACGCGCCTGGGCGGGGCTCCACCGAACGCGGCTTCCATCTGCGCCTTGACGAGCTCCGCCTTCGCTTCAATGCCGAGACCTGTGAGGACGAACGTCATCTCATTGCGGTGTCCGCCGAGGTGGTTGAGGCACACCTTGGTGGACGGCGGCGGCGGGAGCCCCCGGACGCCGCTGATCTGCACCCGATCGGGCCCGTCCTGCGCCAGCTCGATCGTGTCGAAACGCGTCGTCACGTCCGGCCCGGCGTAGATCGGCCCGCCGATCTCGTAGAGAAGCTGCGCCGTGACGGTCTCGACGGTCACTGCACCGCCCGTGCCGTCGTGTTTGGCGATGACGCTGGAGCCGTCCGCGTGGATCTCGGCGACCGGAAAGCCCGGTGCCTTTACGTTGTAGATCTCTTCGAAGAAGGCGTAGTTGCCGCCCGTGGCCTGCGCCCCGCATTCGAGGACGTGCCCCGCGACGGTCGCACCGGCCAGCGCGTCCCAGTCGTCCCGCGCCCACCCGAAGTGTGCGGCGGCCGGCCCCACGACCAGCGAGGCGTCCGTGACGCGACCGGTCACCACGACATTGGCACCGTCCCGCAGACACTCGGCTACTCCCCAGGCACCCAGGTAGGCGTTCGCGGTCAGCGGCGCTCCGTACAGCTCATGCCGGAAGCCCAGTTCCTCAGCATGCGGCAGCAGGTCATCGCCTTCCACATGGGCGACCTGCACCTCAATGCCGAGCCGTTCGGCGAGGGCGCGCAGCCGTTCGGCAAGCCCGCGCGGGTTGAGCCCTCCGGCATTCGCGACGATGCTGACACCCCGCTCCACGGCGAGCCCGAGGCACTCCTCCATCTGCCGAAGGAACGTCGTCGCGTACCCCGCCTCCGGGTCCTTCAGCTTGCCGCGCCCCAGGATCAGCATCGTCAGCTCGGCGAGGTAGTCGCCGGTGAGGACGTCCAGCGGCCCGCCCTCCAGCATCTCCCGCACCGCGGAGAACCGGTCGCCATAGAAGCCCGAGGCGTTGCCGACCCGCAACGGTTGCCTCATGGCCCGAACCTTGCCAGCCCCGAAACAGAAAATCAATCACGCGTGATTGTTCTTGCGCCCGCAGGCACACGACGACCCCGGCGGAAAACCGCCGGGGTCGTCGAAGGGGGGTCAGAGATCGAGGGCGCCCGTCTTGGCCTCGGCCAGCAGGGCACCGAAGGCGGCGCGGTCGAGGGTGAGGTGGCCGCTCTCCGGGTCCTTGCTGTCCCGAATGCCGACGGCGGCCGATACCTGCGCGACTTCCACGCAGTCCTGGTCAGAATTACTGCGGCTGCTCTTGCGCCAGACCACGCCCCGCGCTACCTCCACGCATGCCTGGTCGGAGTTACTGCGGCTGCTCTTGCGCCAGGTCGCAGCCGTGAAGCCGGCACTCATCGTCCGTCCATCTCCCTCGCTGCCCGCCGGAACAGCGACGAGCTCTCGTCCTCCGGCAGAGCGTCGTCCCAGATCGCCGCGAACGCGTCGGCGTAGCGGTCGATTTCGTTGGCTTTGTCAAGGTACAGCGCCCCGGTGAAGCCTTGCACGTACACCGTGGGCGGCTCGTGGCCGTGGCCCTCTCCCGTGGTCAGGAACCGCATCAGTTTGAATGATCCGGTGTCGAATCCCTGGTGTGCTCCGACGGAGAACGGCAGGACGCGGAGGGCGACATGGGGGAGCTCGTTGAGTTCAGCCAGGCGGTGCAGCTGCGGCACCATGACCTCTGCTCCGCCGACAGCGCGGCGGACGACGGCTTCGTTGAGGACAGCCCTCAGCGTGGGTGGCGCGACGGTTCGGGTGATGAGGATCTGACGCTTGACCCGCAGCTGGGCCTTGAGTTCGACCTCCTCGTCGCGGAGTCCCGGCCTGTTCCTGTCGAGCAGGGCGCGGTAGTAGTCCGGCGTCTGGAGCAGGCCCGGAATCAGCTCGGGCGAGTACTCCTCCAGCGTCTCGGCCGCCTCCTCTAGGCCGATGAAGAGGTCGAAGCTGTCCGGGATCACGTCGCCGTAGGCGTGCCACCATCCCTTCTGCTTGGTCTCCTTGGCGAGGCCCATCAGGGCGGCCTTCAGGTCGCGGCGCGCTCCGTACACGTGGCACATCAGCTCCACGTCGTGGGACCGCAGCGACGTCTGCCCGGTCTCGATGCGCCATATCTTCGTCTCGGACCATTCGAGCGCTTTCGCGGCCCCTATCACCGTCATGCGCGCATCTGTCCGTAGTCGGCGCAAATGTCGGCCGAGCTGCCTGCGCGGAACGGTCGAGCCGGTCGGGGTCGCCGGCATTTCGTCACCACCTCATTCCGGGGCCGTCTTTCACCCGAAGTGAAAGGGTCGGCCAGTTCGATCTGCAATGGTGCTCTGACCTGCGAAGATTTCAGCCGATAATCCGGCTGAAGCCTTGCAGCTCACTTCTCCATGATGCTCTACTCGACCTCGCCGCGGTGATGACTTCGAACATTTGTCCATCGAACAAAGAATTCGATCATCTTCTGCTGCCCAATTAGCCCCAGAGATGAAAAATGTCCGAATGTAAAGGTCGGAGGAGGATCATGAAAATCGCCCATTCCACCCGCCGGATCCTCGGAGCGTGACCGATGGGAGCGCACGAGCGGCGGTCCGGGGGCCGCGTCCTGCCGCCGCCCCCGCCGGAACCAGAGGTCGCACGCCGTCCGGGAACGCCGATGCCGCAGCGGGAGCGGATCACTTTCCTGGTTCGCCTCTCCGAGAGGTTCGTCCTGAACACGGGGCTGCTGACGGCCTTCACCTCGGTCGACGGCTACCTGGTCCTCAACGTGATCCCGCACCAGATCTCCGGACGCGCGGCCACGATCGGGTGCTGCTACCGCGACGGGCAATGGTGGTTCTACAACGTCCGCACCGACGCGCCGATCTGCCCTGCGAACGAGCTGGACGCGGCCGCGCACCACATCACAACGGCCATGAGGAGGGCGGCGCGATGACGGAGCCGATGATCGCGGACACGCCGGGAGGCGTTGCCGCACACCGTGGAGTCAGCTGGGTCATGAGCGGAATGGGCCGGCGTCCGGGCGCTCGCAAAATCTTCACCTGGGACGCCCGGGCCGGGGACCGGGGATGGAGCGGAGTCACGGACGATCGCAACACCGCGATGCGGCACGTGCACCAGGTGCTCCGCGACAGCGGACCCGGCGGGCGCGGGACGATCCACCGCGTCGCACTCGACCCGCTCGGGCGCGTCCGGTACGTCCGGCTGAACGTCGTCGCCGAGGCGTGGCTGGACGAGGCCACCGGCGCGGTCCTGTGGCGGGACGCGTGAACCCCGCCCACCACCTCGACGCCGTCCACCCCCTCCATCCCCTCCACGCCCTCCACGCCCTCGCCGCCGAACTCGCCGCCACCGGCTGGTCGGCTCACCTTGAGGACCCGGACCGGCTGCACGCGATCCCGCCGGACTCGGCGCGGCCCGCGACGACCATCCGCGTCAAGGACGGCGTGGACGGCGTGCCGTGGTTCGTCACCTCAACCGGCGACCCGCTCCGCCCATGCCACGACCTCACCGGCACGAGCTGGCAGATACGCGCGCAGCCGGTTTCACAAGAGAGCCGCCGACCCCGGCCGCCACTACCGTCCAGCGGACGAAGCGCCTCACGGCCACCCATTTACATCAATTGACCCGATTAAAGGCAATAGGTGTTTCCAAAGAAACCCGACACCCACTCAGGGTCGCCTGATTACACTTCGACGCGTGGCTCCTCATAGAAGAAAGCACACCCGGCGTACAGGCGAACCCAGGGGAAGAATCTCCCGGCCTTTAGGTCGGTGCAGAAAACGGGACAATGGCCAAATCCGGGCAGCCATCATCACCGCCCTCGCCGGTATCGTCGCGGCCATGATTGTCGCGGGCGCCAGGTTCATACCGCCCGACGATTCTTCAGGGCCTGGCGGTGCCACACCAGAATCGACGACATCAACGACTGCCCCAAGCACGTCCAGCCCGACCACGCCGCCCGCGTCGCCCGCGTCGCCCACCAAGAAGAAGCCGCCCCAGAGCCCCCCGCCCCACAGCCCATACCGACATCCAGACCCACCACCCCCTCGGTCTCCCGCCCCGAAACCGACCGGCTGCCGTATTCAATACTTTGTGACCATGAAAGGCGAAGTCCACAACGATGCGGAAAGGGACATCGGCGACGTAACAGCCGGAGATGAATTTCTTCGAGACCCCTCCAAGAAACCACCCACGCGTGCTCTGAGCTATCGCTACTTTGGAACCGTCAACCCCGGCACCTCAGAGAGCGTCACCGGTTGGGTTAAGAAGGAAAAGCTCGACGAAGCAGGCAGGGTCTGCACATAGTCGGTCGGCCCGGATGAAGAATCAAGCGCGCATGCTTGTTTCTCGCTGGATTCATTTGGTTGACTGGGAGGCCACCGAGCCGAGGACCCCATGACCACGCAGGCACTCCCCCGCGAACCGCGGCAGGACCGCAGCCGCGCCACCCGGCGGCGCCTCCTTGAGGCCGCCGTCGACTGCCTCGCCTCCGCGGGCTGGGCGGGAACGACCGTCGCGGTGGTCGCCGAGCGCGCCGGCGTCTCCCGGGGCGCCGCCCAGCACCACTTCCGGACGCGCGAGGAGCTGGTGACGGCGGCGGTCGAGTACGGGTCCGAGGTGCGGGTGGCGCAGATGCGCGAGCGCCTGGACGTGCCGCCGGGACAGCGTCCGTCCACCCTGGACGTGGTCATGATGCTCGGCGAGATGTACACGACCCCGCTGTTCCGCGCCGCGCTGCAACTCTGGGTCGCCGCCAGCTCCGACGAGCTACTCCGCGCACGGGTCCTCCCGCTGGAGGCCCGGGTCGGACGCGAGGCGCACCGTCTCACCGTCGAGGCCCTCGGCGCGGACGAGAGCGTCCCCGGCGTCCGCGAAACGGTCCAGGCGACACTCGACCTCGTCCGCGGCCTAGGCCTCGCCGACCTCCTCACCGACGACTCCACCCGCCGCACCCGCCTCCTACACCAATGGGCCACCACCCTCGACACGGCCCTATCCCGCTAACCCGCCCCCTCCACAACGACCATGCCCCCGCTACCCTCACGCTCCCACCGACCACGCCCCGCAATCCCCGCTCCCGCTCGCTAACCCCCGCCCACGCCGACCCCGCCACTGCCCCGATCCTGCGGTCCCGACCCCGCCGCTCCACGGTCTTCCAACCCGCGATTTCGCTCACTCCGGGCTCGCTGATCCAGCCACGCCAACCCACCACCCCCCCTGCTTGCCCCCGGGTCCCGCCAACGCGCTCCCGCGCACCTCGGGGTTCGCTGATTCCAGCCCCACCGACCCCGAGCCACCACCACCCCAATCCCTGCTGCCCCCGGCACCGCCGCCCCACGCTCCCGCCAACCGCCCTCCTGCTCACCTCGGGGTTCTGACCCCCAGCTCCGCCGGCCCGGAGTCACACTGACCCGCCACCGCCCCGGTCCTGCTACCCCGCTCCACCCCGCCCCAGGTCCCGCAAACGCCGCGCTCCCGCTCACCTCGGGGCTCGCTAACCCAGCCACGCCGACCCCGAACCACGCCGACCTGCCCCTATCCCGATTCTGCTACCCCGCTCTCACAGCCCCGCGATCGCACTAACCCGCGCTCCCGTCAACATCACGGTCCTACTCACCTCGAGGCTCGCTGACCAGCCACGCCAACCCGCGGTCCCGCTGCCGCCCTCGGTCCCGCCGACCTGCGACGTCGCCAACCCCGCAGTCCCGCCGACCGCGCTCCCGCTCATCCCGGGGCCGTTGACTTCGGGTTCCGCCGACCTGCGGGGGGCTCGTTGCCCGCTGGGGTCAGACGGGCAACTCTCGTAGTGGGTCGCCGCCGTCGATGAGCAGGCGGCCGCCCGGTGCCAGGGCGGCGGCGATGCGGCGCATCGCCTCGCGGCCGGCTTCCGGGTGGCGGCCGTCGAGTGCGCCTACCCGCACTGCGAACACCAGGTCGAACGGCGCTTCACCCGGCTCCAGCGCGAAGTCCTCGATCGCTGCCTGCCGGACGCTCATGCGTCCCGACGCGATCTCGTCCGCCCCGGTGGCCTCCGCCTGCGCGACGGCCTTGGCGGACCGGTCGATCGCGAGGATGTGGCCGGTGTCGAGCCGGGCCGCGACGGCCCGGGCGGCCGCGCCGGGGCCGCAGCCGATCTCCAGAACGCGCATGCCGGGTTCGAGCGGCAGTGCGTCCACGATCTTCGCCAGGCGAGGAGAGAGCGGCATGGGCCGACGATAGCGAACCATGCGACCCGCCACCGGTTCCTGAAGGACGGTTGACATGTGACCTTTTGGTCACCTATTTTCCAGGTGTGAAGGACGACGATCTGGCGTTCAAGGCGCTGGCGGATCCGACCCGCCGGTTCCTGCTCGACCTGCTGTTCGCCCGGGACGGGCGGACGCTCGGCGAGCTGGAGTCGGAGGTCGAGATGACCCGGTTCGGGGTCGCCAAGCACCTGCGGGTGCTGGAGGACGCCGGGCTGGTGGTCGCGCGCCGCTCGGGCAGGGAGAAGCTGCACTTCCTCAACCCGGTGCCGATCCGGCTGATCCACGACCGGTGGATCGGCAAGTACACCGAGCGGCCTGCCGCGGCGCTCGCCGACCTCAAACGAGAACTGGAGTCCGATATGACGACGACCGAGACGAGCACCGGTGCAGGCCGGACCGTCCACGTGTACCGCGTGTACATCAAGGCCACCCCGCAGGCCATCTGGGACGCCATCACCAAGCCGGAGTGGGCCGTGAAGTACGGCTACCAGGCGCCGGTGGAGTACGACCTGCGTCCCGGCGGCGAGTTCCGCGGGCTCGCCAGCGACGCGATGAAGGAGCACGGCGCCCCGGACGTGGTGATCGACGGCGAGGTCATCGAGGCGGACCCGCCGCGCAGGCTCGTCCAGACGTGGCGGGCCCTCTTCCTCGACGAGCCCGCCACCCGGCTCACCTACGAGATCGAGGACGACGAGCAAGGCATCTCGCGCCTGACCGTCACCCACGACGTCACCGGCGCGCCGCAGACCGCGGCGCAGTGCAACGGCGAGCTTCCGGGCGCCGGCGGCGGCTGGAGCCAGACGCTCAGCGACCTGAAGACCCTGCTGGAGACGGGCGAGGCCCTCTACACCTGACGATTTCGACGGCTACGGAGGCCGCCATGAGCACCGACACGATGAACTCCGCCACCATGCCCCGCGCGGCGGTTCCCACCCGCGTGCTGCTCGGCGGCGGGGCGGTCGCGGGGCCGCTGTTCGTCCTGCTGATCGTCGCGCAGGCCATGACACGCGACGGTTTCGAAGCCGCACGCCACCCGCTGAGCATGCTGAGCCTCGGCGAGCACGGCTGGATCCAGACCGTCAATTTCCTGGTCAGCGGCGCGCTCGTGCTGGCCTCCGCCGCCGGACTGCGCCGCGTCCTGGCGCCGGGGACCACGGGCCGCACCTGGGGCACGGCCCTCATCACCGTCTACGGCGCGAGCCTGGTCTGGGCGGGCGTGTTCCCCACCGACCCGGCGGACGGCTTCCCGGCCGGGACGCCCGCCGGCGCGGGCCAGGTCAGCTGGCACGGCATGCTCCACAACCTCGCGCCGGTCGGGATGGGCCTCGCGCTCAGCGCGGCGTGCCTGGTGTTCGCCCGCCGCTTCGCCCGCGAAGGACGCCGCGGCTGGACGATCTACAGCGTCGCCGCGGTGGCCGTTTACCTAATCCTGGGACTGGCCGCGTTCCCGGCAGGCGAGTTCCGGCTGATGCTCGCCGGAGGCGCCGCCATCTGGACGTGGGCCGCACTGCTCTCGATCAAGTTCCTGATCGAGTCCGGCGACCGCACCTGACGCGTTCTCCGCTGTTTGCCCTGGCCGGAGGCAGGCTCGCTCACCCGATGAGCGGGACCGCGTCCGGCCAGTCCCGTCTCCGCGCATTGACGGAACGCCGCACCGGACGCACTCTGAACACATGTTCAGAACAAGTGTTCAGATGGATCGTCCACTGCGAGCGGCGCGGTTCCCGGCGTCGTGCGACGTGGCCGTGCTCGGCGGCGGGCTCGCCGGGATGGCGACGGCGGCGCGGCTCCAGGCGGCCGGGCTGTCCACGCTCGTGATCGAGGCGCACGGCCATGTCGGCGGCTGCGCCGGTTACTACCGGCGGCGCGGCTTCTCCTTCGACGTGGGCGCGACGACGATGGTCGACTTCGAGCCAGGCGGGGTCGGCGCGGAGCTGCTCGACAGCATCGGGATGGACGCGGTCCCCGGTGAGGCGCTGCCCGGATACGTCGCCTGGCTGCCGGACCGAAAGGTCACCCTCTACCGCGACACACAGGCATGGCATCGCGAACGGCTGCGGGCGCTGGGCGGCAGCGCCCGGCATCGGGCTTTCTGGTTGCGGCTCGACCGCATCGCCCACGTCTTCTGGGACGCGAGCCGCTCCGGCGCCCGGCTCCCGATGCGCGGCCCTGCGGACGCGGTGCACAACCTGCGGGCGCTCGGCCCGCGCGGCCTGCCGCTCACCCGCCACCTGAACACCACGCTCGGGGACGTCCTCGTCCGGCACGGGCTGCGCGGGGACGCGCCACTGGTCGGGCTGCTGTCGATGCTGGTGGAGGACACGGTGCACAGCACCGTCGACCGGGCCCCGCTCATCAACGCGGCGCTCGGCGTCACGATCCGCGGCGCGGGACTCACCCGGGCGGACGGCGGCATGCGCGGATTCTGGCGGCGCTTCACCGCTCACTACCGCACGATGGGCGGACGGCTCCGCGTCGGCTGCCGCGTCGAGCGGGTGTCCGGACGGGCCGGAGCGTTCACCGTCCGCACTGGGCACGGCCTCGTCCACGCACGGCAGGTGGTGAGCGCACTGCCCGCCGCCACGACCGCGCGCGTCGCCCCAGACCTCGCGGGCCCGCTCCGCCCCTACCTTGAGAGGGACGAGAACGACCTGGGCGGCGCGATAGTCGTGTTCCTCGGCGTCCCGGACGACGAGGTCGCCGGGCAGGAATTCACGCACCACCAGCTACTCGACGACTACGATCGGCCGCTCGGCGACGGCAACAACATGTTCGTGTCGGTGTCCGCGCCGGGCGACACCGAAAGCGCGCCGCCCGGCGAACGCGCCGTCATGATCTCCACGCACACCGGGCTCGCCGGCTGGCAGGACCTTTCGGACGCCGACTACGAGGCCCGCAAACAGGCGATCGGCGAACGGCTCGTCGGCCTGGCGCGCCGCGTCCATCCCAACCTGGGCGAGCGGGCACGCGTCTGGGAGGTCGGGACGCCCCGCTCGTACGAGCGTTTCGCGTTCCGGCCGGGCGGCGCGGTAGGCGGACCGCGCCAGTCGCCGGGCAACGCCAACCAGAACGCCGTCCCGCATTCGCTGGGCGTGCCGGGGCTGTGGCTCGTCGGCGACTCCACCTGGCCCGGCCTCGGCACGGTCGCATGCGCGCTGGGCAGCAGGATCGTCGCGGACGACGCGCTCAAGGCGGCGGGGCGGACGGCGGTGGCCCGATGACCTTGCCGAAACTGTCCGACCTCGGCCCCGACCTTCTCGTCACGACGCGCCCGCGCCGCGTCCTCACACTGTCCCTGCCGTATCTGGGCATCGCCCTGTTCGTCGCGGCGTGGCTCGCCGGATGGTGGTGGGCGACGCCGCTGATCGCGTTCGGGATCTTCGTGGCGGTGGTGACGGCGACGCACGACGTCGTCCACCGCTCCCTGGGCCTCGGCAGGCGGACGACGGAATGGGCCCTGTTCCTGCTGGGCGCCGTGCTGCTGGAAAGCGGCCACGCCTACCGCACCACGCACCTGCAACACCACCGGACGTTCCCCAGCGACGAGGACCCGGAAGGATATCCTGCCGACCTGTCCGCGCTCGGCGCGATCCTCTACGGCCCGGTCTTCCTCGCCCGCCTGTGGTGGTGGGCCTATGGGCGCAGCCGGACGGGCCAGCGGCTGTGGCTGCTGGCAGAGGGGGCTCTCCCGTTCGCGGCGGTCGCGGCCGGAGTCGCGTGGTCGCGCGGGCTGCTCGTGTACGCCGCCATGATGATCGTGGGAAGCTGGGTGTATCCGCTGCTGACCGTCCACCTGCCGCACCGGCACTACGGGGACACGCCGCTCACGCAGACCCGCACGCTGCGCGGACGCGTCGTCCCCGCCCTGTTCCTGGAGTTGACGTACCACTTGGAGCACCATCTGTACCCGCAGGTGCCGAGCCACCATCTCGCGCGGCTCGCCCGCCGCCTCGACCCCGTCCTGGACGAGGCGGGCGTGAAGCCCTGGAAAGTGATCTGAGCGCATGGCGCCACGGGCGGAGACCAGGAACCGCCTCCTCGAAGCGGCCATCCGGACGCTCGCCGTCGAGGGATACGGCGGCACGACCGCCCGCTCCATCGCCCGCACGGGCGGCGTCGCGCCGGGCGTCATCTACTACCACTTCGACGACCTGGAGGCCCTTCTCGTCACGGCGCTCCGGCACACGAGCCGGGCCCGGATGGCGCGTTACGAGGAGGCCCTCGGCTCCTGCACGGACGCCGCCGACCTGATCACCCGCCTCCGCACCCTGTACGCCGAGGACATGGAGGACAAGGGGCACATCGACGCCGTCCAGGAACTCGTCACGGCCTCTGCGACGTCACCGCGGCTGCGTGCGGAAGTGCTCGCGCACGTCGATTCCTGGTCGGGTTTCGCCGCTTCCGCCGTCCAGCGCCTTGTCGAGGGGACGGCGCTTGCGGAGCTGGTGCCGTCCCGCGACATCGGCATGATCGCGGTCGCGATGTTCCTCGGCATCCAGACCCTCATCCACCTGGACGGCGACCGCTCCCGCATCGAGTCGCTCTTCGCCACCGCCGAACCCGCCGCCATTCTCTGGGACGCCTTCGCCGGCAGCCGGAAACCCAACCCCGAAAAATGAGAAAGGCCCCGCCGATAAATCGGCGGGGCCTTCCTTGCAATATGTGTCCGGCGGTGTCCTACTCTCCCACACAGTCTCCCATGCAGTACCATCGGCGCTGAAGGGCTTAACTTCCGGGTTCGGGATGGGACCGGGTGTTTCCCCTTCGCCAAAACCACCGAACGCCCAACGCACCACCCCCAACTCGGGGGTGGGCAAACCCTTGGGTGTCCGAACCAGCGGTCCGGCACATCAATCTTCACTTATATGGTGCGGGTTCCGGTTGTTTTCTGGGAACCACACAGGGACGCGAACACTTCTCACAGCAGCGATTTGGTTTGAACGTTGTGTGTGTTCAAGCCACTCGGCCTATTAGTACCGGTCGACTCCACACCTTACGGTGCTTCCATCCCCGGCCTATCAACCCAATCGTCTCTTGGGGGCCTTACACCCACGAAGGGGTGGGAGAACTCATCTCGAGGAAGGCTTCCCGCTTAGATGCTTTCAGCGGTTATCCCGACCGAACGTAGCCAACCAGCCGTGCCCCTGGCGGGACAACTGGCACACCAGAGGTCCGTCCGTCCC
>NZ_JBIRAY010000006.1:0-452615 GCF_044326405.1 Actinomadura sp. 1N219
AACGCTCCGCCGTCAAACCCCCACGCCCCACATAACCCCGCGCCAAACCCACACCACCCAACAACAACTCCCCCACCACACCCACCGGAACCAACCCACCGAAACCATCCACCACAAACGCCGACTGACCATTCATCGGACGCCCGTAGGGCAGGCTCGTCCCGTCCAGGTGCGACGGTTCCAATTCGACGAGCGTGGAATGGACGGACAGTTCCGTCGCGCCGCCGAGATTGGCGATCACGGTGTCCGGGCCGAAGACGCGCCAGGCGCGCTCCACCAGCTCCGGGCGCAGCCGGTCGCCGCCGCTGATGATCAGGCGCAGCCCGGAACAGTCGGCGCCCGGCGCGGCCTCGCAGGCGTCGAGCAGCATCTCCAGCCTGGCCGGGACGGAGTGCCAGATCGTCACGCCGCGGTCGGCGACGAGGTCGCGCCAGTGCTCCGGGTCGGTCTCGCGCCCCGGATCGGGGAGGACGACCCCGGCGCCCGCGCCCAGCACGCCGACCAGCTCGTAGACGGACATGTCGAAGGCGAGCGCGGACAGCCCGGCGATGCGGTCCCCCGGCCCGACCCCGAACCGCCGGTTCAGGTCGAGGACGTTGTTGGCGATCCCCGCGTGCCGGACGGCGACGCCCTTCGGTCGTCCCGTCGACCCCGAGGTGAAGATCACGTAGGCGAGGGAGTCGGGGTCGACCCGCGCCCCGCCGGCGCGCCCGCCCGCGGCGGACAGTTCGTCCAGCCACAGCACGTCGCCGCCGGGCGCCCACGACTCGTCCCAGACGCCGCGCTCGCCCAGCACCAGCGCGGCGCCGGCGTCCCGCACCATCAGCCGGAGCCGCTCCGCCGGGTACGCGGCGTCCAGCGGGACGAACGCGCCGCCCGCCGCCAGCACCCCGAGCAGCGCCACCACCAGGTCCGCCGACCGGGACGCGCACACCCCGACGACCGTCTCGGGGCCGACGCCGCGCGCCCGCAGCACCCGCGCCGCGCGGGACACCCGCTCCCCCAGCTCGCCGAACGACACCGCCGCGCCGCCGCGCACCACGGCGGGCAGGTCCGGGTCGGTGCGCGCCCAGCCCTCGACCAGGTCGGGCACGACGCCGGCGGCGGGTTCGCCGCCGTCGCCGAACTCCAGCAGCGGCCGCGACCCGTGCCGTCCGAGCAGCGGCAGCTCCGACAGCCGCGCGTCCGTCCCGCCGGCGAGCGCCTCCAGGACGGACTCCAGACACGCGCCCAGCCGCGTCGCCGTCTCCTCGGAGAACAGGTCGGACGCGTATATGAGGTCGAGGACGAGCCCCTCCTCCGCGGCGTACGCGTAGACCATGAGGTCGGACACGGTCGCCTCGACCGGCACCTCGACCGGCTCGGCCGGGAGCCCGCACAGCGTGCCGGTCTCCGGCGCCGCCTGCCACGGCACGGCCAGCAGCACCTGGGTGAGCTGGTTGTAGCTGAGGTCGCGGTCCAGCCCGAGCGCCCCGACGACCCGGTCGAACGGGACGTCCTGGTGCGCCCACGCGTCCAGCGTCGTCGCGCGCACGCGCGCCAGCAGCTCACCCAGCGTCGGGTCGCCGGACAGGTCGGTGCGCAGCGCGACCGTGTTGAAGAAGCAGCCGACGACGTCGGCGACCTCCGGCAGGGACCGTCCGGCGGTGGGGGTGCTGACCACGACGTCGTCCTGGCCGGACAGCCGGGCGAGGCACGCCTGGAGCCCGGCGAGCAGCGCCATGAAGACCGTGACGCCCTCGTCCCGGCACCTGCGCTCCAGCCGCGCCGGAAGGTCGCCCTCCGCCACGTACCGGAGCCGCCTGCCCGCGAAGCTCTGCGTGGCCGGACGGCGGTGGTCGGCGGGCAGGTCGATCATCGGCGGCGCGTCCGCGAGGCGCTCCCGCCAGTACCCGAGCTTCGCCCGGTGGTCGGCGGACCCGAGCCAGTCGCGCTGCCAGGCCGCGAAGTCGCCGTACCGCAGGCCCGGCTCGGGCAGCGGCGACTCCTCGCCCGCCCCGAACGCCCGGTACAGGACGTCGATCTCGTGCAGCACGGTGCGGACCGACTGCCCGTCGGCGATCAGATGGTGGAAGCAGAGCACCGCGACGTGCGCGTCGTCGGACGGCCTGATCAGGGTGACCCGGAGCAACCGGTCGGCGGCGAGGGAGAACGGCGCGTTCATCGCCTCGCGCGCCAGCTTGCGCGCCGCCGCCTCCGGGTCGTCGTGGCCGCGCACGTCGAGCACGTCCAGCCGGACGGGCTCCGGCGGCCTGATCCGCTGCTCGGGCAGCCCGTCGACCTCGACGTAGTTGCCGCGCAGCACGTCGTGCCGGCGCTCGACCTCCGTCAGCGCGCGTGCCAGCAGCGGGACGTCCAGCGGGCCGGTCAGCCGGACGGCCGGGCCGAGGTTGTAGAACGAGTTGCCCGCGGAGAGCTGTTCGAGGAACCACAGCTGCTCCTGGACGGCCGACAGCGGGGGGCGCTGCGTGGGCGGACGGGGCGTCACCCGTCCGCCGACGGCCCCGATCCCGGCCTCGCGGAGCATCTCGGCGAGGCGCGTCTCCCTGTCGATCCCCGGCATTTCCCTCTCCCAGATCTGCTAGATCGAGCTCGCGGTGCGGGCGGCACCGTCGCTGTAGCTGTCGTCGTCGCCGCCGTCGTCGCCGTCCGGGCCGTGCATGGCGGTCAGCCAGATGCCCGCCGCCCGCCGGGCCTGGCCGGGCGCGGGCTCGGCCGCCGCGAGCACCGCGGCGAGGTCGCGCACGGTCGCGGCGACGAGCAGGTCCTTCAGCCCGAGGTCCACGCCGAGCACCCGGTGGACGAAGGCGAGCACGCGCAGGCTGATGAGCGAATGGCCGCCGAGGCGGTAGAAGTCGTCGTCGCGGCCGACCGGCCCGGTCTCCCGGCCCTCGGTGCGGAGCAGGTCGCGCCACAGGACGGCGAGGGCCCGCTCCAGGTCGTCCTCGGGCGGCGCGTACGGGGTGCGGCTCGCCGGGACGCCGGACGCGGCGAGCGCCGCCCGGTCGACCTTCCCGGACGGGGTGGACGGCAGCGCGTCCAGGCTCACGATCCGGCTCGGCGTCATGTAGCCGGGCAGCAGCCGGGCCGCGTCGGCGGCGACGGCGTCCGCGTCGAGGTCGCCGCAGTCCGGGACGACGAACGCGACGAGGACGGCGTCCGGGGAGCCCGCGGGCACGGCGACGACCGCCGCGTCCCGCACCCCGCCGCACCGGCGCAGCGCCGACTCGACCTCGCCGGGCTCGATCCGGTACCCGCGGACGGCGATCTGGTCGTCGGCCCGGCCGAGGAACTCGATGGCCCCGTCCCAGCGGCGGCGTCCCAGGTCACCGGTGCGGTAGAGGCGGCCGCCCGGCACGCCGAACGGGTCGGGGACGAAGGACCGCGCGGTCTGCGCGGGCATCCCCGCGTAGCCGCGGGCGAGCGCCACCCCGCCGATCCACAGCTCGCCGCGCACGCCGACCGGCACCGGTTCGAGCCGCTCGTCCAGCACGTGCACGGACACGTTGTCGATCGGCCTGCCGATCGGCACCGCCGCCCGATCCTCGCCCGGGGTCGTGGGCCAGGCGGTCACGTCGACCGCCGCCTCGGTGGGTCCGTACTGGTTGACGACCAGCGCCCTCGTCGTGCCGTGGAGGCGCGCCAGGACGTCCGCCGGGACCGGCTCGGCGCCCAGATAGATCAGCCGGAGCGAGCCGCAGCCGGCGAAGCCGTCGTCCGCCATGACCGCGTTCACCATGGACGGGGTGAAATGCGCGACGCTGACGCCGTGCGCGCGGATCCGTTCCACCAGGTGAGCGGGTTCGGCGTCCCGGGCCGGGTCGGGGACGACCACGGCGGCCCCGGCGGCGAGCGGCGCGAAGATCTCGAACAGCGTGAAGTCGAAGCCCGGACCGGCCGACCAGAGGACCCGGTCGGCGGCGGTCAGCGGGAACCGGCGCAGGCCCCAGCCGATCCTGTTGCCCAGGCCCGCGTGGGTGAGGACGACCGCCTTCGGCGTCCCGGTCGAGCCCGAGGTGTGGATGACGCAGGCCGCCGACTGCGGCGGCGCGTGCGGCACGTCCGCGGGCGCGGTGTCGGAGGCGGTGCCGGGGGCGGTGCCGGGGGCGGTGCCGGGGGCGGCCGACGCCGGGTCGACGCAGGGCACGCCGACACCGGCCAGGCCGGGGTGGCGTCCGGCCGGTGCGACGATCACGGCGGGACGGATCCGCCGCAGCATCTCCACCGTCCGCGCCGGCGGCCCGGACGGGTCGATCGGCGCGTAGCAGGCTCCGGCGGCGGCGGTGGCGAGCGCGGCCACGACGGCGTCCGCGCCGCGGTCGAGAACGCACGCGACCGCCCGCTCCGGGCCCGCCCCCGCCGCGCGGAGCGCGGCGGCCAGCCCGCCCGCGCGGGCGCCGAGCTCGCGGTAGTCGAGCGTCGACGTGCCGGTGATCACGGCGACGCGCTCCGGATGCGCCTCGACCTGCTGGAACACGCGTTCGTACGGGTGCCGGGCGTCGTCCTCGTGGACGGGCCCGGTCCCGGCGGCGACGGCGGCCGCGCGGTCGCCCGCCGTGCTCAGGCTCAGGGCGAGCGCGGGCCGGGCGGCGTCCTTCGCCGCGTCGGCGAGGAGCGTCCTGAACTGGGCGAGCAGGTGCGGCGCGTACTCGCCGGGCAGGGCCTCGGCGTCGTACCACAGCTCCGCCTCCAACCGCCCGCCCCGCCGCTCGCAGCGCAGGCCCACCGCGAACCGGTCGGTGACGCCGGAGCACGACAGCAGCTCGAAGCGGACCCCCGCGGCGTCGACCGGCTCCGGCGGGGCGAAGTACTCGAACCCGTACGGCAGCCAGGCGACTCCCCCGGACGCGCCGGGCTCGGCGGCGGCCGAGGCGGCGTACGGCTCGCCGAGCCGCGCCTCTCCCAGCAGCCGCGCGTGCTCGGCGGCGAGATCGGCGATGCTCGCCGCGCCGCCGTCCAGCGGCCCGCCGACCGGGACGGAACACGAGAGCGGGCCGAGCACGCCGGCCAGCTCGGGGAGGCCGCGTCCGCTGGAATGCGCGGCGACCGTGACGTCCTCGCCGGTCAGCCGGTGCAGGAGGAGCCGCCAGCAGGCGAGCAGGAGCGCCGCCTCGGGCGCCGCGTCCGGCGGCTGCGGCAGGGCCGTCCGCACGACCTCGAACCCGGCCGGGGCCCCCGCCGCCGGCGGCGCGCCGAACGGCAGGCGCGGCGCGGAGCCGGTGGCCGCCGCCCGCCACGCCCGCCGGGCGGCCTCGCCGTCCGGCGCGTCCGCGAGCTCCTCCAGCCAGGCCGCGACGTCGGCGTACTGAAGCTCCTGCTCGGGAGGCGGCGCGTCGCCCGCGCGGGCCGCGTAGGCGGCGGCGATCTCGCGCGGGAGCAGCGCGGCCGTCGCCCGGTCGCCGTGCGTCGCCGGGAGCCGGACGGCGACGACGCCGTCGTCGACCCGGACGTGGACGGCGGCCGGGTCGTGCTCCCCGTTCACGGGCGGGAAGCCCGAGCCGGGCGGCTCGATCAGCTGCCCCGGCGCGCCGAATCCGGGACGGTCGACGAGCCGCGTCCGCAGGATCTCGTGCCGGGCGACCACGTCGCGCACCGCCGCCGCGAGCCGGTCGGCGTCCGCGGACCCGCCCGTCCCGATCCGGACGGTGAGGCCGAGCCCGGCGCCGTCCGCGAGCAGCCGCAGGGCGCGCCGCTGCTGCGGCGCGAGCGCGAACACCTCGCCGCCGCTCATCGCCCGGCCCCCGCGAACCCCGCGTACGGCTCGGTGATCGCGAGGAGGATCCGGCGCGGCGGGGTGAAGGTCTCCCGGCCGTGCGCGGCCAGCATGTTGTCGATCATCAGGATGTCGCCCCGCCGCCAGGGGACGGCGACGGACTCGGCCTCGTAGGCGTCCCGGATCGCGGCGACGACCTCCGGCTCGATCGGCTCGCCGTCGCCGTAGTAGGTGTTGTGGGGCAGCTCGGCGGCGTCCATCCCGGCCAGCAGCGACGCCCGGATGTCGGCGCGCAGCGTCGAGTCGTGGAAGAACGCCATGTGGTTGAACCACACGCCCTCTCCGGTGACCGGGTGCGTGCGGACCAGCGGGCGGACCTGCGTCGTGGTGAGCCCGCCGTCCGGCAGCCAGCGCAGGCCGATGTCGTCGGCCGCGCACTCCCGCTCGACGTCGGCGGGGTCGGTGGTCTGGAACGCCTCGGTCCACTCCACGCCGAGGCCGCGCCGGTAGTGCCGGACGTAGGCGTAGTCCCGTTCGGTGAACCGGTCCCGGACTTCGGCGGGGATGCGGCCGAGGACGCGGCGGACGTCGGCCAACGGGGTCGCGCCGCCCCCGCCCGGCTCCGTCGCGCAGTAGAAGAACAGCCGCATCGGCCAGTTGAGCGTGTAGGAGTGCTCGTTGTGCAGGAAGATCGTCTGGTCGGCGGGCTGCTCGGTCGAGGTGTAGATGTTGCCGCCGACCGCGCTGCGCGGGGACGACCGCTGCGTGTACTCCAGCGGGTCGCCGGAGACCGCCCGCACGAACGCCTCGAACACGTCCTGGGACATCCCGCCGAACCCGCGGAACAGCAGCGCGCCGTGCTCGTGCAGCCGGGCCCCGATCGCGTCCCGCCTGGCGGCGGCCCAGGTGACGAGGTCCACCGCCGGGTCGGCGGGAGTGAACAGCAGCGGGAGCGTCCGCCCGGGGAGCGCGGGCCGCTCGGCGACGGCCGCCTCCAGGCCGGGCAGTGCCCTGCGCCGCGGCACGCCGGTGGGGGGACGGGCGCCCCCCGGCACGGGTCGGTCGGCGTTCATGATCGATTTCCTTCCGGGACGTGCGCGGACTGGTCAGGGGCGCGGGCGATCCGGGCGGCGAGCCGGCGCCGGGCGGTCTCCTCGCCGCGGCGCAGCCCGTCGGCGCGGCGGAGCCGGTCGCGCCGCGCCGATCCGTCCAGCAGGTCGCCGACCCGTTCGGCGGGGGCCTCGGCCACCCGGGTGAGGATCCACGCGTACGTGTCGGCCCACGCCTCGACCGTCGGCGCGTCGAAGAGGCCCGCGTCGTAGGTGAACTGGACGGCACAGCCGTCGTCGTGCTGGACGCAGTTCACGCTCAGCTCCCAGTGCGGTCGCACCGTCCGGCGCGGGAGCGGCGTCACCGTCAGCCCGTCCAGGCTCAACGCGGCGGCGCGCTCGACGTTGAACGCGACGGTCAGCGGGCGGCCGCGCGCGTCCAGGCCGCCGAACGCGGCGCGCTGGTGGTCGACGGCGCCGGAGACGTCCGCGCGCACCCGGCGCAGGAGGCCGGCGACGGGCTCGTCCCGGTCGAGCCGGCACAGCGCCGGCAGGACGTTGACGAAGTACCCGACGAGCGGCGCGTCCTGCGCCCCGGCGATCGACTGGCCCGCCGCGTGGACGGCGACGGCGAACTCGTCCCGCCCGCTCGCGCCGGCCAGCAGGACGTGGAACGCGGCCAGCGCGACCACGAACGGCGTGCACCCGTGGCGCGCCGCCGCGGCACGGACCCGTTCCCACTCGGCTGCCGGCAGCTCCGCCGTCAGCTCGCGTCCGGCGACGCCGCGCGCGCCCCCTTCGACGGTCCGCGGCAGCGACGGCGGACTGACCTCGGCGGGCAGGTGGCGGCGCCAGTACTCCTCGTCCGCCGCGAGCGGTGCCGGCGACCGCATCAGCTCCACATGCGCGCCGTACGACGCGGCCGGGGGCAGGGACGCGGCGGGCGACGCGTACAGCCGCGCCAGCTCCGAGAGCAGGACGCCGAACGACCACGCGTCCGTGACGAGATGGTGCGCCGCGATGCCGAGGACGTGCTCGGCGCCGGTCACCGACACCAGCCGCGCCCGCAGCAGCGGCCCGCGGGTCAGGTCGAAGGGCCGCAGGCAGAATTGCTCCACGTCGGCGGCGGCGTCCTCGGCCGAGCCCGCCCGGCCGACCTCCAGGACGGCGCCGCGACCGGCGGCGGGCCGCACGGTCTGCCGCTCGCCGAGCCGGTCGAACGTGGCGCGGAGCGCGGCATGCCGGTCGAGCAGCCCGTCCAGCGCGGCGCCGAGCCGTCCGGCGTCGACCTCGCCCGACAGCCCGACGAGCAGGACCTCGTTGTATGTGCCCGGTTCGGGCGCCGTCTCGTCCGCGATCCACAGCGCGCGCTGCCCGGCGGTGAGCGGCAGCCCGGCCGGACGGCGCGCGAGGAAACCCTCCGCGACCAGCTCGGACGCCGCGTCCTCGACGGCGGACACGACGGCGGCGACGTCCTCGTCCGTGTGCTGCGTGCTGAGGAAGCAGGTGCGTCCCTCCCAGACGTAGACGCCCTTGTGGATCAGCCGGTAGAAGAACAGGTCGTCGGTGCCGCCCCCGTCCTCGAACCTGAAGGAGAACAGCGAGCCGAACGAGACGACCGCGACCGGCAGCCGCTCGCTCGCGAAGAAGCCGTTGAGGCGGGCGGCGAGCGCGGCCGTCCGCTCGTTGAGGTCCTTCTGGACGGCGCCGCCCGCGTCCCGCAGGTGCCTGAGCACGGCCAGGGTCGCCGTCATGGCCAGCGGGTTCTTGGAGAACGTCCCGGCGAACATGGTCTGCGGCACGTGCGGCGAGGAGTCGTCGTCGAACGACCACTGGCCGCCGTCCACGGCGTCCAGGTACTCGGCCCGGCCCGCGACGACGCCGATGGGCAGCCCGCCGCCGAGCGCCTTGCCGTAGGTGACGAGGTCGGCGCGGACGCCGAAGCACTCCTGCGCCCCGCCCTGCGCCGTCCGGAACCCGGTGATGATCTCGTCGAAGATCAGCGCCGTGCCGCCCGCCTCGGTGGCCTCGCGCAGCGCCCGCAGGAACTCCGGGGCCTGCCGGTCGGGATGGCGGCTCTGCACCGGCTCGACCAGGACGGCCGCGATCTCCGGCGCGCGGCGGCGGATCACGTCCAGGGCGTCCGGCGAGCCGTGCTCCAGCACGATCAGGTTCCCGATCATCCCGGCCGGGGTGCCCGGCGGGCCGATCACGCGCTCGCCGCCGCTCCCCCGGACCGCCTGCGCGAGCGTCCCGTCGAACGTGCCGTGGAACGAGCCCGCGAACAGGACGACCAGGTCGCGCCCCGTCACCGCCCGCGCCAGCCGGAGCGCCGTCATCACGGCCTCGGTGCCGGAGTTGCAGAAGGCGGCGCGCTCGGCGCCGGTCAGCTCGCAGACCAGCCGGGCGGCCTCGCCCGCGAGGTCCGACTGCGGGCCGAGGTGGAGTCCGCGCGCCAGCTGCTCGCGCAGGGCGTCCTCGATGAAGGGCGGCCGGTGCCCGAACAGGTGGACGCCGAACCCCATCGCCAGGTCGACGTAGTCGTTGCCGTCGACGTCGCGGAAGCGCGCGCCCGCCGACTCGGCGGCGACGATCGGGTAGGCGAGCCGCTTCCACGCCGCGGTGAACCCGGCCGAGTCGCGGGAGTCGGCGTGCCGGCGGCGGTGCGCGGCGATGTGGTCGCGCGAGCCCGCCGTGCGCGCGGTGTAGCGGGCGACGAAGTCGTCGAGCCGCTCGCGCTGCCGCCGGGACAGGTCGGCCGCCGCCGCGCCGCCGCCGAACGGACGCCCGGTGTAGCGCTCCCCGACCGGCTCCGGCGTCCGCACGGGTTCCGGAACCGGTTGCGGGGCGGGGGCCGCCGCGCCGCCGCCATGCTCGGCGAGATGCCGGCAGAGGTCCGCGGGGGTGCTCAGCTCCTCGAAGAGCTGGCCCAGCCCGACCTGGACGCCGAAGGCGCGGCTGACGACATGGCTGAGGTTGAGCAGCAGGATCGAGTCGAACCCCTGGACGAGCAGCGACCTGTCCCACTCGATCTCGCCGGGCCCGTGCCCGGACAGCTCCGCGAGGACGGCCCGCACCCGCGCCGCCGTACCGTCCGGCGTTTCCGTCCCGGCGGGCGTCGCCGTCCCGGCGGGCGTCTCCGTCTCCGTCTCCGTGACGGGCGGGACGTCCGGCGTGCTCGGGGCCTCCTGCGGGACGGGCTCCGCCGTGGACAGCCAGTGCCGCCGCCGCTGGAACGGGTAGAGCGGCAGCGCGGCGCGGCCGCGTCCCGAGTCCTCGTAGTAGGCGCGCCAGTCGAGCGGCGCCCCGGACAGCCAGAGCCGCCCGAGCCCGCGCAGGAGACCGGCCGGGCCGCCGTCGCCGTCACCGTCGCCGAGCGGGAGCAGCGGCACGAGCACCGGCGCGGCGGCGCCGGCGGCGGCCACCGCGCCGACCATGCTCCGACCCGGGCCGACCTCGACGAACACGGTGCCGCCGGAGTCGGCGAGCGCGCGGGCGCCCTCGCCGAGACGCACCGTCCCGCGCAGGTGGCGGGCCCAGTAGCCGGGGTCGACGGCCTCCTCGCCGGTGATCCAGGTCCCGGTCACGTTCGACACGTAGCGGCGGGACGGCGCGCGCCGCGCCACTCCGGCCGCCGCCTGCGCCAGAGCGTCCGCGGCGGGCTCCATCATCGCCGAGTGGAACGCGTGGGACGTCGGCAGCCGCCGGGTCCGCACGCCAGCCGCTCGCAGCGACCGCTCGGCCTCGCCGACCAGCTCGGCCGGGCCGCTGACGACGCAGCGCCCGGGGGCGGACGCGACGGCGACGTCCAGCCCGGCGGGCAGGCCGTCCAGGGCCTCGGCCTCCGGCAGGTCGACGCTCAGCATCGCGCCGCGCGGCAGGTCCTGGACGAGCCGCCCGCGCCGCGCCACCAGCCCGAGGACGTCGTCGAGGTCGAACACGCCCGCCACGGTCGCGGCGACGTATTCGCCGATGCTGTTGCCGAGCATCGCGTCCGGCTCGACGCCCCAGTCGAGCAGCGTCATCGCCAGCGCGTAGGAGACGGTGAACAGGGCGGGCTGGGCGAGCCACGTCTCGTCCACCAGGGCGGCGCCGTCGCCGAGGAGCGGCTCCCGGATGTCGGTGCCGAGCGGGCCCGCGAGACCCCGCGCGCACTCGTCGACGTGGGCGCGGAACAACGGCTGGGCCTGGTAGAGGCCCGCCGCCATGGCCTGCCGCTGCGCGCCCTGGCCCGGGAACAGGAAGCAGACGGACGGGGCCCGGTCGGGCGTCGTGCCCGAGACGAACGCGGCGGGCTCGTCGTGCCGCCCGGGCTCGACGACCTGGAACGCGCGCTCGCGCAGCTGCCTGCGTCCGACGGCGAGTGTGTGGGCGATGTCGGGCAGCTCGCCGGCGTCGGCGGACGCGACCCGTTCGGCGACCGCGGCGCGGGACTCCGCCAGCGCCCGGTCGTCGTGCGCGGACACCAGCAGCAGCTCGGGGCCGTCCGCCCGCGGGCCGGCGGCGGGGGGCGCCACCGGCTCGGAGACCACGACGTGGACGTTCGTCCCGCCCATGCCGAGCGAGGTGACGCCCGCGAGGCGCGGCCGCCCGCCGCGCGGCCAGTCGACCGGCCGGTCGGCGATCTCGAAGGGCGCGGTCGCGAAGTCGATCTCGGGGTTCGGGGTGCGGTAGTGCAGGCTCGGCGGGATCAGCTCGTGCTCCAGCGACAGGATCACCTTGACCAGCCCGACCACGCCGGCGGACGCGCCCAGGTGCCCGATGTTGCTCTTCACCGAGCCGATCCGGCAGCGCGGCGTGCCGGGCGCCCGGCCCGCGAAGGCGCGCGACAGCGCGGCCACCTCCATCGGGTCGCCGAGCCCGGTGCCGGTCCCGTGCGCCTCGACGTAGTCGACGTCGTTCACGTCCACCCCGGCCAGCGCGATCGCCTCGCCGACCACGTCGCCCTGCGCGTCGACGCTCGGCGCGGAGAACCCGATCTTCGCGGCGCCGTCGTTGTTGATCGCGGACGCGCGGATCACCGCGCGGATCCGGTCCCGGTCGCGCAGCGCGTCGGGCAGCCGCCGCAGCACCACCACGGCTCCGCCGCTGCCCTCGACGAACCCGGACGCGTCCGCGTCGAACGGGCGGCAGCGCCCGTCCGCGGACAGGATGCCGCCCGGCCGGTGCAGGTACCCGGCCGTGTGCGGCACGATCACCGACACGGCGCCCGCGACGGCCATGTCGCACTGCCCGGTCAGCAGGCTCTGGCACGCCAGATGGACGGCGACGAGGCCGGTGGAGCAGGCGGTGTCGACATTGACGGCCGCGCCGCGCAGGTCGAGCCGGTAGGCGACGCGGGTGCTCAGGTAGCTGGCCTCGTTGCCGAGCGAGACCTGGTAGCCGTCCAGCTCGCCGTCGTGGGCGCGAACGACCGCGTCGTAGTAGCCGTTGAAGCCCGTACCCGCGTAGACGTCGGTGCGGAAACCGGCCGTGCCCGTCCCGTGGCCGGCGTCCTCAAGCGCGTGGTGCGAGAGCTCGAGCAGGATGCGGTGCTGCGGATCCATGATGTCGGCCTCGCGGGGCGGGATGCCGAAGAAGCCGCTGTCGAACAGGTCATGCCCGTCGAGCACGCCGCGCGCCCGCACATAGGACGGGTCGTCGAGCAGGGCTCGCGGCACGCCCGCGGCCGCCAGCTCGGCGGCGGAGAACGTGGTGATCGACTCCACGCCTCCGGACAGGTTGCGCCACAGCTCGTCCAGGTCGCGTGCGCCGGGGACGCGGGCGGCCATCCCGACGACCGCGATCGCGCCGGAGAACTCGTCGGCGTCGGCGTCCGTGGACGCGGGGTACTCCTCGGCATCGGTCATGACGTCCCCCTTCGGGCCTGCCGGGCTCGGGTCTCGCGGAGCGTCCGCTGGCGGCCCCGCGCGGCGCGGCGCTGTGCCATCGCGTCGGCGGCGCCGGGACCGGACGCGGGGTCCGCCGCCGGGCCGGCGGCGCCCGCCAGGTAGCGCGCCAGCCCGGCGACGGTCGGATAACGGAACAGGTCCATCAGGCTGGGCGGCCGCCCCCGGCCCTGGTCGGCGAGCAGTTCGCGCAGCTGGACGAGCAGCAGGGAGTGCCCGCCGACCTCGAAGAAGTTGTCGTCCCTGCCGAAGTCGGCGTGCCCGAGCACCCGTCGCCACAGTTCGGCGATGAGCGCGTCCAGGTCGGCGACGTCGGCGTGCCGGGCGGGCGGCGTGTAGGACGCGAGCGTGTCGGCCGCGATCGCGTCGTCGGTGGCGTCCCGGGCGGGAAGGCGCCGGACGATCCGGATCTCCGCGGGCGGCTCGGCGTCCGGGAGCAGCCGCTCCAGGTCGTGGTAGGCGCGGCGGGCGAAGTCCTGGTGGGCCCGTGCGCGGGCGGGCGCGTTGGTGTGCCGGGCCGCCCAGCGCGGGTCGGACGGCGGCGGCGGCCCGTCCGTGCGGACGGCCGGGCCGCCGCCGGCGCGCCGGAACAGCGCCTCGTAGGTGCCGTCGGCGCCGTCGGCGGCGAGCCATCCGGCGACGACCTCGAAACCGTGCCGGGCCCCGGTCTCGCGGAGGATCTCGGGGTCGGGGCCGTCCGGGTACGGGTGCTCTTCGAGACCGCGCAGGTCGGCGGCGACGCGCGGGTTCGGCACGCCCGCGACGTGCAGGACGTCCGCGTCGCCGAGGACGCGGGCGAGCCCGGCGACGTCGCCGACGGCGTCCCAGCCGACCTCCCGCGCGGGCTCGCAGGCGGGGACGTCCCCGACCCAGAGCGCAGCGTTGTACCGATAACGGTTCATTTCCGTGGGATGGACTCCCCGCCGCACCTCGATGTCGACCCCGGTGACGAGGTCGTGGCGGGCGGCGAACTCGCGGAAGTACGCGGGTGCGACGACCAGCTCGCGCTCGGCCTCCCGCCGCGCGGCGACCGCCGCGCGGAGCCCGGCGCGCGACACGCCAGGCCCGTCACGCGACACGCCAGGGCCGGCCCGGTGCAGCTCCACGGCCGCGTGGAACGCCTCGTCCAGCGCGCCGTTGCGGACGTCGCCGACCAGGAGGACGCCCCCGTCCGCCAGCTTCTCCACGGCGCCGCCGAGCACATCGGTCAGGTATTCGGGGCCGGGGAAGTACTGGGCCACGGAGTTGATGAGCACGACGTCGAAGTCGCCCTCCACCCCGGTCAGGTCGTCGGCGCCCTGGCAGCGCAGCTCGACGGCGTCGTCCGGGACCCCGGCGCCGGCCAGCCGGGACGCGAACTCGCGCAGCGCGGGCGCGGAGAAATCGGTGCCGACGTAGCGGCCGGCCTCGGCGGCGAGGCGGCGTCCGATGAGCCCGGAGCCGCAGCCCAGTTCGAGGATCCGGCGCGGCCGGAACCGCCGGACCCAGGCCAGCGTCCCGTCGATCCACTCCGCCATCTCCGGCTCGGTGAACGGCTTGCGGGTGAAGCTGTCGACCCATCCGGCGGCCTCCGCGTCCCGGCCGCCGGCCGACTGCCCGTAGGCGCCGTCGAACAGGACGCGCCAGTCGGCGCCGTGGGCGGCGGTCGCGGCCCCGGTCGCCGCGCCGGCGGCGCCGTCCGGGACGATGTACGCGCGCCCCCGGGCGTCGACCGCGGCGTCCTTCGCGCCGGGCAGGGTCGCGAGCAGCCCGGCCGCCTCCGTCCGCCGCAGTCCCGGCTCGTCCGGTCGCGGCGCCGCCGTCCGCGCCCCCGGCAGCTCCGACATGCGCGCGTCGGGGTCGGCCGTCATCGCGGCCAGCAGCAGGACGTAGCCGTCGCACAGGCGCGCGACCGTCTCACGGTCGAAGAGGTCCACGGCGTACTCGACGGTGACGCCGAGCCCCTCCGCCGACTCCTCCACGGAGAACACCAGGTCGCACTTCGCGGTCTCGCCGCGGATGTCGAGCGGGGTCACCGGCAGCCCGGCGAAGCCCGACTGCGGCGCGGTCGCGTTCTGCAGGATGAACATCACCTGGAACAGCGGCGCCCGGGCGAGGTCGCGGCCAGGCCGCAGCTCCTGGACGAGCTTCTCGAACACCACGTCCTGGTGGGCGAACGCGTCCAGCACCGTCCGGCGGACCTGCGCCGTCGCCCGCCGGACGGACGGGTCGGCGGCGAGGTCGAGCCGCAGCACCAGCGTGTTCAGGAAGCAGCCGAGCATCGGCTCCAGGTCGAGCATGCCGCGGCCCGCGACCGGCGTGCCGAGCACGACGTCGGTGCGTCCGCCCAGCTTGGCGACGAGCATGCCGAACGCCGTCAGCAGCGTGACGAACGGGGTGGTGCCCGCCTGCCGGGTCGTCCGCCGGACGGCCTCCGCCACCTCCGGCGGCACCGCCGCGAAGTACCGGTCTCCGCGGTAGCTCTGCACCGGCGGGCGGGGCCGGTCGGCGGGGATGCAGGTGTCCGGCAGGTCGGCGAGCTGCCGCCGCCAGTACGCCAGCTGGGCCTCCAGGTCGTGCCCGGTGTCGCGGCGGCGCAGCCAGGCCGCGTAGTCGCCGTACTGGACGGCCAGCTCCGGCAGCGGCGACGGCTCGCCGCGCAGCCGCGCCGCGTACAGCTCGTCCAGCTCGGCGGTCAGCAGGCCGAGCGACCAGCCGTCCGAGGCGATGTGCGGCTGGTTGAGCAGCACGGCCGCGCCGTCCGCGCCGAGGTCGAACAGCGCCGCGCGCAGCGCCAGGTCCGCGCCGAGGTCGAACGGACGGCGCGCCTCGTCCTCGACCAGGCGGTCCAGGTCGGCGGGACGGGCGGCGAGGTCGACCCGGCGGAGCGGGACGGGCGCGGGCGGCCGCACCCGCTGCCGGAGCCGCCCGTCCGCCACGTGGTAGGTGGTGCGGAGGATCTCGTGCCGCCGGACGATCTCGGTGAGCGCCCAGCCGAGCGCGTCCGCGTCGACCGGGCCGTGCACCCGGAACGCGTACGGCGTGTTGTAGATCCCGGAGTCCGGCAGCAGCTGGTCGAGGAACCACATGCGCTCCTGGCTGTAGGACGGGGGCAGATCCCCGTCCCTCGCCACAGGCTCGATGGCCCGCACGCCGGTACCGTCCCAGGTTCCCATGCCCGAATCCCCGTCCTCAGCGAGCCTTGTAGAGACCGAGCAGCACGCCGGAGGCGGCGACCAGCGCCATCCCGGCGGCGATGCCCCACAGCACCTCGCGCGCCCCGACCGCGGCGACCAGCACGCCCCCGATGCCGATCGCGGCGGGCCGGATCCCCCAGGCGACGAACCGGAAGGAGCTGTTCACCCTGCCCTGCAGGTGCTCGGGGACGAGCTTGAGCCGCTGCGACACCTGCGGGACGTCGAACATCGGGCTGACGAACGTCACCAGCCCCCAGGCGCCGACCAGCATCCACGGCGAGGTCGACAGCGGGATCAGCGGCATCGCCAGCGCCCACGCGATCAGCGCGCCGGTCATCAGCGGCCCGGACCGCACCCGCTTGGCGACCCGCGGCGACAGCAGCCCGCCGATCAGCCCGCCGGCCGCGCCGACGGAGAACACCAGGCCGACCACCGTCGCGGACGCGTCCATGTCCTTGCTGGCCAGCACGATGATCGCGAGGTAGCTGGGGCTGAACAGGCTGTTCAGCGCGGCGGCGAGCAGCATCATCGTCCGGATGGTCGGGTGCGACCACACGTACCGCTGGCCCTCCTTGAACTGCGTCCACATCGACTCCTGGGCGCCCTTGTCCCGCTCGTCGTTGAGCGGGCGGCGCAGCAGCAGCAGCGAGACCATCGAGACCAGGAAGGTGATGCCGTCGACGAGCAGCGCGATCGCGCCGCCGACCAGCGGCGTGCGGCCGAGGGCGACGAGCGCGCCGCCGATCCCGGGCCCGGCGAGGGCCGCCGACGACTCGGCGACCTCGTTCACCGACGCCGCCTGGGTCAGCTGCGACTTCCCCACCACCTGCGACAGCGAGGAGATCTCCGCGATGTTGAAGAAGACGAACGAGGTGCCGATCACGAACGCGGCGGCGACGAACATCCAGAACGACAGGTGGCCCGTCCAGTAGGCGACCGGGATCGACAGCATCGCCAGCGCCCGCGCCCCGTCGCAGACGATCATGATGGTCTTCCGGTTCCACCGGTCCACCAGCACGCCCGCGACCAGGCCGAACAGGAAGTACGGCAGCGCCTCGACGGTGCTCACCAGGCCGGCCTTCGCGGCGGACCCGGTCAGCGCCAGCGTCATCAGCGGCACCGCGACCATGGACAGCTGGGACCCGGCCATCGACACGATCTGCCCGCCGGCCAGCAGCATGTAGTCGCGGTTGCGCCAGAGCGACGGGTGCGACGGCTCAGCCGCCGTTTCGCCGGCCCCCGCCTCGTCGGGCTTGGTGATCCTCATCGGTGGCTCCCGTCGGAGTGGGTCGGGCCGTCGGCGGCCGCGGTGTGATTTCGGTGCAGGCGCAGGCCGGCGGCGCGGCGCAGCCGGTCGGCGGGCCGCGGGCCCCGGCGGGACGGGTCGTCCCTGCCGTCCCGGTGGCCGAGGTGCGCGGCGAGGGCGGAGACGGTCGGGTACCGCAGCACGGTGAGCGGCGAGACCCGGCGCCCGATCCGGTCCCCGAGCCGCAGGCAGGTCTCGGCGAGCATCAGGGAGTGGCCGCCGAGGTCGAAGAAGTTCGCGTCCACGGCCACGGCGTCGACCTTCAGGGCCCGGGCCCACACGTCCGCGATGGCCTGCTCAAGCTCGCCGCGCGGCGCTGGACCGGTGCCGGGACCGGTGCCGGGGCCGGACGCGCCCCGCCGGGGCCGCTCGGGGTCGGGCAGGGCGCGCACGTCCAGCTTCCCGTTCGGGGTGAGCGGCAGCTCGGGCACCGCCGCGAACACCGCGGGCACCATGAAGACGGGCAGCCGGTCGGCGAGGTACGGGCGCAGCAGCGCGGCCGGGTCGAGCCGCGCGGCCGGGTCGCCGGTCACGACGTAGCAGGCGAGCGCGGGCGAACCGGCGACGTCGCGGACGGTCACGGCGCAGTCCCGCATCGCGGGGTGGTCCCGGACGGCGGCCTCGATCTCGCCGGTCTCGATCCGGTAGCCGCGCAGCTTGACCTGGCCGTCGCCGCGGCCGAGGAACAGCAGGTTGCCGTCCGGCATGACGCGGACGACGTCGCCGGTCTGGTACATCCGCGCGCCGGGACCGTCCGCGAACGGGTCGGGCCTGAACCGCTCCGCGGTACGCGCGCCCTGCCCGAGGTAGCCGCGGGTCACGGCTGCGCCGCCCACGTACAGCTCGCCGCGGCAGCCCGGCGGGACGGGACGCAGCGCCGCGTCCAGCACGTACAGCCGGGCGTTGTCGGTGGCCCGCCCGAACGGCACGGTCGGCCGGTCGGCGTGCCGTTCCAGCAGCTCCGGGGTGATCCGGCAGACGGCGCTGGTCACCGTCGCCTCCGTCGGCCCGTACTCGTTGTAGACCGCGCAGCCGGGGTCGAGCCACGCGGGCAGCTCGGCCGCGATGTCGCGCGGAACGGCCTCGGCGCCGGTGAACAGCAGCCGCAGCGACCGGAACGCGTCCGGCCGGACCTGGGCGGCTGCCCGCATCAGCACGCGCATCTGCGACGGCGTCGCGTTGAACGAGGTGATGCGGGCCTCGTCCAGCGCCGTCACGAGCGCCTCGGCGTCGTACTCGATCCCGGGCGGCGGCAGGTGCAGCTCGGCGCCGGAGACGAGGCACTGGAAGATTTCCCAGACCGAGTTGTCGAACGCCGCCGAATGGTTCTGCAGCACCCGGTCGCCGGGCCCGAGCCTGCTCACCGCCTGGTTCCAGCCGAGGAAGGACGTGATCTGGTCGTGCTGGACGGCGACGCCCTTCGGCTTGCCCGTCGACCCCGACGTGTAGATCACATACGCCAGGTTCCCCGGCCGCACCACGGCCTTTCGCGCGGGCTCACCCTCATCAAGATCCAGACCGTCCAGATCCAGAACCTCTACACCCTCACCCAACCCCGCAGCAGCCGCACCCCCGCACGTCAACACCAAACCCACACCCGAATCAGCCACCATGTGCCGAAGCCGATCCACCGGATACGAAGGATCCAACGGCACATACGCGCCACCAGCCTTCAACACCCCGAGCAGAGCCACCACAAGCTCCACCGACCGAGCGCCGCACACCCCCACCAACACCTCAGCGCCCACGCCACGACCCGCCAGCACCCGCGCCAACCGGCCCGCACGCCCATCCAGCTCACCGAAACCCACCGACACATCACCGCACACCACGGCCACCCCGTCCGGCGTCCGCGACACCTGCTCCTCGAACAGCCCGTGGAGCGAGCCGGTGCCGGCGGGACGCGGCCGGTCGGGGACGAGGACGGAGCTTCGCGGTCCCGCGTCGCTGAGCGCGATCTCGGACAGCCGCACCCCGGGCTCGTCGGCGAGCAGCCGCAGGACCTCCAGGTAGTGGTCGGCGAGCCGCTCGGCGGTCGCCGGCTCGAAGATCGCGGTCGCGTACTCGAAGCTGACGTCCACCCGGTCGCCGCGCCGGGTGACGTCGACGGTCAGGTCGTAGCGGGCGCCGCCGAGCGCGCCCTCCAGTTCCCGGCGCGGCACGGCGTCCGGGAGCGGGGCGGCGGCGTCCTGCTCGTGCAGGTTGAACATCAGCTGGAACACGGGCGAGCGGCTCGGGTCCCGGCGCGGGGAGAGGCGGCGGACGACGCGTTCGAACGGCACGTCGCGGTGGGCGACGGCGGCGAGGACCTCGTCCCGCACCCGGGCGAGCGCGTCCGCCGCGGCCGGGTCCCCGGAAAGGTCGGTGCGGACCGCGACCGTGTTGACGAAGTACCCGGTGACGTCTTCGAGCTCGGGCCGGTCGCGCAGCGTCGTCAGGGTGCCGACGACCAGGTCGCCCTGTCCGGTGTAGCGGCACACCATGATCTTGAACGCGGCGAGCATGGCGGCGAACAGGGTGGTCCGGCCGCGGCGGGCGGCGCGGTCCAGCGCGTCCGCGAGCGCCGGGTCGAGGGCGCGGTGGACGCGGTCGCCGAGGTGGTCCGGGATGGCGGGATGCGGGTGGTCGGCGGGCAGCTCGGTCAGCTCGGGCGCGCCGGACAGCCGCCGGTCCCAGTGGTCGAGCTGCGCCTCGTGCAGGTCGCGGTCCGTGGCCGCGCCCGTCACGAACGCCAGGTAGTCGTCCACGGCGCCGGGACGGTCCGGGACGGAGCCCGGCCTCGCGCACAACGCGGCCAGGTCGCGGACGAGCAGGTCCATCGACCACGCGTCGCAGACGAGATGGTGCACGACGACCACCAGCACGCGCGCCCCGGTCTCCCGCACGCGCAGCACCTCGGCGCGGATCAGCGGCCCGCCGACCAGGTCGAACGCGCCGTGCGCCGTCCCGGCCGCCGCGTCCCGGAGCCGTGCCGCCTCGATCGTGGTCTCGCGCAGGCGGAGCCGTTCGGGGCGCGCCTCGATCGTCTGGAGCGGCCGCCCGTCGTGCACCCGGACGCGGGCGCGCAGCGACGGATGCCGGTCGACGAGACGGTTCAGGGCGTCCTCGACGCCGGCGGTCCCCATGCCGTCCGGCAGGGCGAGGACGAGCGGGACGTTGTAGATCGGCACGTCCACGTCGAGCTGCTCGGCGTACCAGATGCGCTCCTGGTACGGCGACAGGGGGACGGTGAGCGTCCGCGCGGTCGCGCGCCGCACGCCGCCGCCGTCCGGGGACGCGGCGGCGTCCAGGTGCGCGGCCAGCGCGCGCGGCGTCGGGTGCTGGAAGATCGCGGCCATCGACGGCGTGACGCCGTGCGACGCGCGCACCCGGGCCGCGATGCGCCCGGCCGTCAGCGACGTGCCGCCGTTCTCGAACAGGTCGCTCGCGGCGTCCGCGTCCGGGAGGCCGAGGACCTCGCGCCAGATCCCGACCAGGGCGCGCTCGGCCGGGGAGCGGGCGGCCTCGCCGGTCGCGGTGGCGTCCGCCGCGCGGGCGGGCTCGGGCGCGGCGGCCAGCGCCCTGCGGTCGACCTTGCCGTTCGCGGTCACCGGCAGGCGGTCGACCCAGTGATAGCGGGCGGGGATCAGATGGGACGGCAGGTCACGGCCGAGGATCTGCCGGATGAGCGCGGCGCCGGGCGCGGGCCGGGCGTCCGCGGCGCGCAGGTAGGCGACGAGCCGCGCGTCCCCGACGGCGACGACCACGGCGTCGCCGACGCCCGCGATCCGCCGCAGCCGTGCCTCGATCTCGCCCGGCTCGATCCGCAACCCGGCGATCTTGATCTGGTCGTCGACCCGGCCGATCAGCTCGATCCAGCCCGCGTCGTGCCATCGTGCCCGGTCGCCCGCGCGGTAGAGGCGCGAGCCGGGGGGACCGAGCGGGTTCGGGACGAACCGGTCCGCGGTGCGCCGCGGGTCGTTCAGGTAGCCGCGGGCCAGGCCGGCGCCCGCGACGCACAGCTCGCCGGGCTCGCCGGGGGGCGCGGCCTCGTCCTCGTCGTCGAGCACGGACAGGACCTGCCCGTCCATGGCCCGCCCGTACGGGATGCTCGGCCGCGCCGCGTCCGCGGGCTCGACCCGGTGGCAGTTGGAGTAGATCGACGCCTCGGTGACGCCGCCGAGGTTGTGCAGCTCCACGTCCTCGCCGAGCCGGTCCCAGACGCGGACGGCCAGTTCCGGCGGCAGCCGGTCGCCGCCGGACAGCACGACCCGCAGCGACTCCCGGGTGGCGTCCGGCTCGGCGTCCAGCAGCATCTCCAGCCGTGCCGGGACGGAGTGCCAGATCGTGACGCGGTGCCGGCGGATCAGCGACCACCAGCCTGCGGGCTCGCTCTCCGCGGCCGTCCCTGGCAGCACCACCGCGGCGCCCGCCGCGATCGCGCCGAGCAGCTCGTACACGGACATGTCGAAGCTCAGCGCGGACAGGTTGAGCAGCCGGTCGCCCGGCCCGACCCCGTACCGCCGGTTGAGGTCGGCGATGTTGTTGACGATGCCGTCGTGCTGGACGGCGACGCCCTTCGGCTTGCCCGTCGACCCCGACGTGTAGATCACATACGCCAGGTTCCCCGGCCGCACCACGGCCTTTCGCGCGGGCTCACCCTCATCAAGATCCAGACCGTCCAGATCCAGAACCTCTACACCCTCACCCAACCCCGCAGGAGCCACACCCCCGCACGTCAACACCAAACCCACACCCGAATCAGCCACCATGTGCCGAAGCCGATCCACCGGATACGAAGGATCCAACGGCACATACGCACCACCCGCCTTCAACACCCCCAGCAAAGCCACCACCAGCTCCACCGACCGAGCCCCGCACACCCCCACCAACACCTCCGCGCCCACACCACGACCCGCCAGCACCCGCGCCAAACGCCCCGCACGCGCATCCAGCTCACCGAAACCCACCGACACATCACCGCACACCACGGCCACCCCGTCCGGCGTCCGCGACACCTGCTCCTCGAACAGCCCGTGGAGCAGCTTCCTCGTCGGGGCAGGGTCGGCGTGCACGATGTGTCCTTCCGTTACGGCCTTCACGGGTGCGTCGCCTCCGCGGCTCACCGGCGCGCGGCGCGGCGCGACCAGGTCGGCGAGGTGCGAGCACAGCTCGTCGATCTCGGCGGTCGTGTTGTAGCAGTGCACGGAGGCGCGGAGCAGGCTCGTCAGGCCCCGGTCCTCCATGTCGACGCAGGCGCTGTTGGCGAGGCACGTCCAGATGTTGACGGAGCGCCCGGCGAGCCGCTCGCGGATCTCCATCGGCTCCCGGCCCGGCACGTCGAAGCTGACCAGCCCGCACAGGTCGGGACCCTGGTCGAGCAGCCGGACGCCCGGGATCTCGCGCAGCCCGGCGCGCGCGTGGGAGGCCAGCTCCCGGACGCGGTCCCAGATCTCGTCGATCCCGGTCCGCAGGGCGTAGCCGACGGCGGCGGCGAGACCGAGCCGGGCGATCATGTCCGCCTCCCAGGTCTCGAAGCGGCGGGCGCCCGCGGCGAGCTCGTACTCGCCGCCGCCGAGCCAGCGGGCGCCGTCCAGCCCGACGCTGCTGGGGCTGAGCCGTCCGAGGGACTCCGGGCGGGCGTAGAGGAAGCCGGTCCCGCGCGGGCCGCGCAGGTATTTGCGTCCCGTCCCGGCGAGGAAGTCGCACTGGATGCGCTCGACGTCGAGCGGGATCTGGCCGGCCGATTGACAGGCGTCGACCAGGTACGGGACGCCGGCGTCCCGCGCCACCGCTCCGATCTCCTCGACGGGCAGCACCTGGCCGCCGTTGCACGGCACGTGCGCGACGGCGATCAGCTTGACGCGCTCGTCCAGCGCGGACCGCAGCGCGTCCAGGTCGAACCGGCCCGCCGCGTCGTTGCGCACCGTCTCGACCACGGCGCCGTGCCGCCGGGCGGCGTGCAGCATCGACAGGTGGTTGCTGCCGTACTCGACGGACGAGGTCACGACGCGGTCGCCGGGCGCGAGCGGGACGGCCGAGAACGCCATGCCCCAGGCCCGGGACGCCGAGTCGGTGAGCGCGATGTCGGACGGCGCGCACCCCACCAGCTCCGCGAGCCCCTCGTACCCGCGCGCGACGGCGCCGGCGGCCCGTTCGGCGGCCTCGTAGGCGCCGATCGACGCCTCCAGGTCGAGGTGCGCCCGCATCGCGGCGATGACGGGCGCCGGCATCAACGACGCGCCCGCGTTGTTGAGGTGGACGACGTTGGCGACGCCCGGCGTGTCCCGGCGGGCGCGCGCCACGCTGAACCCGGGCATCAGACCCCGATCCCGGCGGTCAGCCGCGCGCTGATCAGCGCGACCAGCTCGGCGGCGGCCGTCCGCGGGAAGAAGTGCCCGCCGGGCATCGTGCGCGCGGCGAAGGGGCCCTCGGTGTATCCCGCCCACGCCTCCAGGTCGGCGCGGCCGACGCCGGGGTCGGCGTCGCCGCCGACCGCGGTGATCGGAGTCGGCAGCGGCGGCCGTCCGGGGACGTGCTCGTACGACTCGCTCAGCGCCAGGTCGGCCTTGAGGATCGGGAGGAAGAGGTCGACCAGGTCGGCCTCCTGGAGGACGGCGTCGGGCGTGCCGTCCGCGTCCCGGAGGAGTTCGAGGAGCCCGGCGTCGTCGACGGTGTCCAGCGGCGGCCACGTGTCGGGCAGGTGCGGCGGACGGTGCGCGGAGACGAACAGGTGCCGGGGCGAGATGCCGTAGGTCTCGTGGAGGCGGCGGGACATGTCATAGGCGAACAGCGCGCCGAGGCTGTGTCCGAAGAACGCGAACGGGAGGTCGGCCGTCGGGACGAGCGCGTCGAAGACACGCCCGGCCAGCTCCTCGAAGTCGGTCGCCAGGGGCTCGCCGATGCGGTCCTCGCGGCCCGGCAGCTGGACGGCGCACACCTCGATCGCCGGCTCGAACAGCGAGCCCCAGGACCGGTACGCGGACGCGCCGCCGCCCGCGAATCCGAACACGTAGAGCCGCACGGCCGCGCGGTCCCCCCGGCTGCCGTACCAGCGCAGCCAGCGGCCCGCCGGATCGCTCGTCGTCTCCAAGGTCGCCCCTTCGTCCTCAGCGCGCGTCGGTGTCGTCAGCGCGTCGGTGTCGTCAGCGCGCGTCGGCGTCCATGCGCCGGCGGAGGCTGAGCGGGCGCATGTCGGTCCACACCTCGTCGATGTACTCCAGGCACTCGTCCTTGGGGCCGGCCTTTCCGACGGCCCGCCACCCGTCGGGGACCGGCCTGTCCTCGACCCAGATGGAGTACTGCTCCTCGTGGTTCATCACCACGACGTACCTGCGGTCATCGTCGTCCATGGCGCCCACCTGTTCCAGCCCTTCTTCCGGCAGCTGTCACTCACTTTGGCACCCGCTGCTTTCCAACTGATTAGCGCCGAATTAATCGCGACTAAGGCAGCGCTGTGGATTCGTCAAGGTGATCCTTGTCGAAGGAGCTGAAAGGCGCCCGAAGGCCGCCGCGCACCCCCTGCCGACCTGCCGGAAAAGCAGGCCCAAAGCCCTCCCAAACCGATCATTAAGCGCGTCTGCCTACCGTTTGCCGGGGTGACCGCATGAGCACGACGGCCGTGGAGGAGCGAATGAACCCGTTGCCGGGAGACCCATCGAGCGGACGGGGGGACGGTCTCCTCCTGCACCGGCTGGTGGAGCGGCGGGCACGCGAGTGCCCGGACGCGGCCGCCGTCGTCTGCGACGACCGCCGGCTGTCCTACGCGGACCTGGACGGTCGCGCGGACGAGGTCGCGCGGAGCCTGCGAGGACGCGGGCTGCGCCCCGGGGAGACCGTGGCCGTGGCCGGCGAGCGGTCCGAGGGCACCGTGATCGCGATGCTGGGAGTGCTGAAGGCGGGCGCCGCCTACCTTCCCGTCGACCCGGACCATCCGGAGGAGCGGACCGCCGCCGCCGTCCGGGAGACGGGCGCGCGCCTGACGCTGCTCCCGGGGCGGGACGACGTGCGGATCGTCCCGGTCGGCCACCAGGCCGCGCCGCCCGGAACGCCGGTCGGGCCCTCCTCCCCGGCCTACGTGATCTACACGTCCGGGTCCACCGGGCGGCCGAAGGGCGTGGCGGTGACCCACCGCAACGCCGTCGCGATGCTGGCGGGTTGCTCCGCCGTCGGCGACTTCACCCCGGACGACGTGTGGTCGGTGACCCACTCGTTCGCCTTCGACTTCTCCGTCTGGGAGCTGTGGGGCTGCCTCACCACCGGCGGACGGGCCGTCATCGTGCCCACCGGGATCGCCCGGTCGGCGCCGCTGCACGCGCAGCTGCTGCGGGCGCACGGCGTCACCGTCCTCAGCCAGACGCCCAGCGCGTGGCGGGAGCTGTCCGGCTGCCTGATCGAGTCGGGCGCGGGGCCCGGCGACCTCGCCCTCCGGCACGTCGTGTTCGGCGGGGAGGCGCTCTACGTCGCCGACCTCGCGCCGTGGATCGAGACGTTCGGCGACGAGCGTCCCGCGCTGACCAACATGTACGGGATCACCGAGACGACGGTGCACGTCACCCGGCACCGCGTGACCGCGGCCGACCTGGCGGACGGCGCCCCGGCCAGCCCGATCGGCGTGCCGCTGCCCGGCTACCGGGTCGCGGTCCGCGGCGACGACCTGCGCCCCGCCGGCGAGGGCGAGACCGGCGAGCTGTTCGTCGGCGGCGACGGCGTCGCGCTCGGCTACGTGGCGCGACCCGGCGTCACCGCGGAGCGGTTCGTGCCCGACCCGGAGCGTTCCGGCGGCCGGCTCTACCGGAGCGGCGACCGGGTGCGCCGGCTCCCCGGCGGCGGGCTCGACTACGTCGGCCGGACGGACCGCCAGATCAAGGTCCGCGGCTACCGCATCGAGCCGGGCGAGGTCGAGGCCGCGCTGCTGACCCGGCCCGAGGTCGGCACGGCGGTGGTGGAGGCGCGGCCGCTCGGCGCCGGCGGCCGCGACCTCCGGCTGATCGCCTACGTGCATCCCGCGGCCGCGGCCGCCGCGCCGAACGCGCTGCGCGACCACCTGGCGGCGACACTGCCGCCGCACATGATCCCGGCGGTCTTCGTCCCGCTGGACGTGGTGCCGCGCACCGCGAACGGCAAGGTCGACCGCGCGGCCCTGCCCGATCCCGACCGGCTGCGGCGGCCGGCGGAACGGCCCTACGAGGAGCCGGAGACGCCCGCCGAGATCGTCCTCGCCAAGGTGTGGGCGGGGCTGCTCCAGGTCGGACGGGTCGGGCGCCTCGACAGCTTCTTCGAGCTGGGCGGCGACTCGCTGACCGCCGTCCGGGCGACGGCGCAGGCGAAGCGCGAAGGGGTGGCGCACGACGTCGCCGCGATCCTCAGGCATCAGACGCTGGCGGCGGTCGCCGCCGCCTGCCGATCCCCGGACGCCGTCGCGGACGACCCCTCGCCCGGCCCGTTCGACCTGCTCACCGCGTCCGAGCGCGCCCTCGTCCCGCCGGACGTGGCCGCCGCGTATCCGCTGACCCGGTTGCAGGAGGGCATGCTCGCCGAGCAGGCGAAGGCCGCGGTCACGACGCCGTACCAGATGACGGCGACGCTGACGGTGACGGGCGTCGAGGCGGACGGGGCGGACGCCGTCCGGCGCGCGCTGGCCCCGGTCGTCGAGCGCCACGAGCTGCTGCGGACGGCGTTCAGCATGGACCTGTTCGGCCGTCCCGCGCAGCTCGTCCGGGGCCGGGTCACGGTCCCCGTCCGGTACGTGACGCTCGACGGCCTGCCCGCGGACGAGCGGCGCCGCGCCGCCGACGCCGAGCTGGAGCGCGAGCGCCGCGAACCCGTCCCGGCCGGTGGCGAGACGCTGTGGCGGCTCACCGTGGTGCGGCTCGACGCGGCGTCCTGCCGGCTGATCCTCGTGCACAGCCACGCGATTCTGGACGGCTGGAGCGTCGCGCTCCTGATGGCGGAGATCCGGGCGGCGCTCACCGGCGCGTCCCGTCCGGCGGAGCCGGGGCTGCCGCCCTTCCGCGACTACGTGCGGGCCGAGCAGCGGGCCGAGACGAGCCCGGCGGCCGCCGCGCACTGGGCCGGGCTGCTCGACCGCTCCCGCCCGCCCGGCCTGCCGTCCGGCGTACCGGCCGGGGGCGGCGACCAGGACGCCCCGCCGCAGGCGGACGTCGACCTGACCCGTCTCGCCGCCGGGATCCGCGACCTCGCCCGACGGGCGAACGCGCCGGTCAAGAGCGTCATGCTGGCCGCGCACCTGGCGGCCGTGCGGCGCGTCTGCGACCGCGCCGACGCCTACACCGGCCTGGTCACGAACGGGCGGCTGGTCCGCGACGGCGCCGACCGCGCGCTCGGCCTGTTCCTCAACACGGTGCCGTTCGCGGTCGACTCCGCCCCGTGCTCGGCGCTGGAACTCGTCGAACGCGTGCTGCGGGCCGAGCAGGCGATGCTGCCGCACCAGCAGTACCCGCTCGCGCGCATGCGCGGCGGGACGGGCGCGTCCCCGAGGCTGGAGGTCTGCTTCAACTTCGTCGACTTCTCCGCCGCCGGGTTCACGCCCGGCGACCACGAACTGCAGGAGTTCGGCTTCACCGCGATCCCGCTGTCGGTGCATGCGCAGAGCGACCGCCTGACGATCGACGGCAACCCCGACTCCGCCGGGCAGGAGGTGTGCGACCGGCTCGCCGGCGCCCATCTCGCGGTGCTCGACCAGATGGTGTCCGAGCCCGGAGGCGTCGTGGCGGCGGCGTCCCCCGCCGGGACGGACGGCATCGAGGCCGCGGAGTCGTCCCCCGGTCACCGGCCGGACTACGAGCCCCCGGCGGGCGAGCGGGAGGAGCTGGTCGCGCGGGTCTGGGGCGACGTCCTCGGCATCGAGCCGGTGGGCCGACGCGACAACTTCTTCCAGCTGGGCGGCGACTCCATCCTCGCGGTGCGGGCCACCGCCCGGCTCGGCTTCGAGCTCGGCGTCAACGTCGGCCTGGGCGTGATGTTCGAGTCGGACTGCCTGGCCGACGCCGCGCGCTCGCTCGAAAAGCCGCCGGAGTCCTGATGGACGTCACGGTCGTGGACGCCATCGAGCGGATCCCCGCCGACGAGTTCGACGCGCTGGACGACGCCGCCGGGGTCGCGGGCTGCCACGCCCGGCTCCGGCAGCTCGAACAGGACGGGCGATGGCACGTCGAATACCACTGCGTCCGCGACGGCGGGCGGTTGCTCGCGGCCGTCCCGGCCTATCTGGGGACTTCCGACGCGTGGCCCGACGACGACTACGCCCCGTCGGCGTGGGGCCATCCGAAGAACCTGACGCCCGCGACGAGCGTCCTGGTCGGCGGGCGGGCCGACCTGTACTCCACCCTGCACCGTGACACCACGGCCAGGAACTCCGACCTGACCCGCCGTCTCATCGCTCATCTGCACGACACCTACGGTGGCGACCATCGGTCACTGGTCTTCGCCTATTTCACCGACGCGGAAATCAAGGGGATCCAGGCCGCCGCGCCCGCGGACATCGACGTGCGGGACGTCGGCCGCGACGCGCGGTTCGACCGGCATCTCGTCCCCGAGCCGGATCTCGGCTACAAGGTCCGCTCCACCCTGCGCCGCGACCTGTCGGCCGCCGAGCGCGCCGGGCTCCGCGCGCGGACCGTGGAGTGGGACGAGGTCGCCGCCGACGCGTCGCGGCTCGTCGCCGACCACAACCTGCGGAAGGGCCGCCTCGACCACCCCGACCTGGTCGCCTACCGGATGGACCAGTGGCGGGCCTGCCCCGGGGCCCAAGTCCTGGTGGTCGAGGCGGCGGCCGGGGACGTGCGCGGCTACCAGGTCTGCGTCTCCTGGCGCGACTGGCTGCACGTCCACGAGATCGGCCTGACGCCGGGCCACGGCGCCACCAGGCATGCCGTCTACGCGCATCTGATCCTGCACGGTCCGCTGCGGCTGGCCCGGCGACTGGGCGCGCGGCGGGTCCGCGCGGGACTGGCGTCCGAGGAGCCCAAGGCGTCCCGGGGGGCGACGTTCACGCCGATCACGGGCGGGGTGCTGAGCTGATCCGCCCGAATGTCCGAACCTTCGGGCACACCTGAGCAACGGCCCGAACATCGGCCGAATCCGCGGCGTCCTACGTCCGAGAAGTCGCGGTGAGAAGGCCATAAAGGGGGGCTCGGGGGTGTCGTCGTACCGGCTGCTGGGAAATATCGAGATCGTCGGGCCCCGCGGCGTCGCGCCATTGCGCACGCCCAGGCATCAGATCGTCCTGGCGATGCTTCTGGTCAACGCCGGTCATGTCGTTCCGGTCGGCCGGCTGGTGAACGCGGTCTGGGACGGCGCCCCGCCGACGTCCGCGCGCAATCAGATCCACATCTGCATCTCGGCGCTGCGCAGGCTGCTCAAGGACGTCGGACTTCCGGACGCGATAAGCACCCGGAGCCCCGGCTATCTGCTGGACGCGAAACCGGGCGAGCTTGATCTCCACGAGTTCGACCAGCATGTCGTCAGCGCGCAGACGGCGCAGCTGAAGGGAGAGTCCGACGAGGCCGTCGCGTACTATTCCAAGGCGCTCTCGCTGTGGCGCGGCGAGCCGTTCTCCGGAATCGAGTGCGACGCCTTCCGCGCGATCGCCACCAATCTCAAAGAACGGCATCTGACCGCCGTCGAAGACCGCATCGAGATTCTCCTCGGCCTTGGCCGCACCCAGGAGATCGTGAGCGAGCTGCTGGAACTCAGCGCCGCTCATCCACTGCGCGAGAGGCTGCACGTCCTGACCATGCGGGCGCTGTGCGGCGTCGGCCGCCGCGCCGAGGCCCTCAACGCCTACCACCGCGCCAGCCACACCCTCATCGGGGACATCGGCGTCGAGCCCGGCCCGCAATTGCAGAATCTCTACCAGAGCATTCTCGCCGACGACCGGGACGCCCAGCCGGCCGCCGTTCCGGCCGTCCATCCGCCGGTGTGCACGCTCCCGCCCGCGCCCGCGGACTTCACCGGACGCCAGAAAGAGCTCGGGGAGATCACCGGGGCGCTCACCGGGAGCCGCGGCAGGGGCCACCATCCGCCGATCGTGACCATCACCGGAATGGTCGGCTCGGGAAAGACGTCCCTCGCCGTGCGCGCCGGCTACGAACTCGCCGAGACCTTCCCGGACGGCCAACTCTACGTTTCGCTGAGCGACGGCGCCGCCCGGGCGCGGCGTCCGGCCGAGATCCTGGCGCGCATCCTGCGCTTCTTCGACCTGCCCGCCGACCGCATTCCGGACGGCCTCGACGAGCGGGCCGAGACCTACCGCGCGCTGGTCGCGCCACGCCGCGTCCTGGTCATCCTCGACGGCGCGGCGCGGGCGGAGCAGGTGGCGCCGCTGCTGCCCGGAGGCGGCAATTCCGGCGTCATCGTGACCAGCCGGACCCGCCGCATCTCGCTCCCCGGCCACCAGCGCGTCGAGGTCGGCTCGATGGAGCCCGCCGAGGCGGTGGAATTCCTCGGGCGCATGGCCGGCCGCGACCGGCTGCGCACCGACCCGGCCGCCGCCCGCGAACTCGCCGATCTGTGCGGACGCCTCCCCCTCACATTGCGCGCGGCGGGGTCGCAATTGGCCGCCAGGCCGCACTGGACCGTGCCGCAGCTCGTCACGCGGCTCGCCGACGAATACAGCCGGTTCGACCAGTTAGGACGGGACGGCGGCGACGTCCGCACCGCCCTCGCCCTCGCCTACGGCGCCATGGACGAGCAGGCCCGTCGCCTGTTCCGGCGGCTGGCGTCCCTTCCCGGCCGGGAATTCGACACGTGCTCGGCGATGTCCGTGCTGAATGTGAGCGCCGACCAGGCCGAGGACATCCTCGAATCGCTCGCCGACATGTATCTCCTGACGGCCACGACCGCGAATCCGCTGCGCTACCGGTACCACGACCTCGTCCGCCTTTATGCGACCGAGCGCTTCATCGTCCACGAGCCCGACCGGCGGTTCCTCGACGTCACACCGCCATCGGTCGCACTTCCCCAGCGGACCTGACACCCGCCACGACCGGACCGCCGCCCCCTTCCCGCGTTCCTGGGGGACGATGTCGGGCACGATCGGCGGAATGGGAGTGCCTCACGGCGGACGACCCCACCAACCTGAGAGCGATCCGCAACGTCACGGGTCACGCCCGCAGAACCACGCGTGCCCGGCCTTGCCTCCGCGACCTCACAGGCAGCCGTCTCCCCTCGAATGTGGAGACCACCGATCCGACCGAGCTGCTCGGCGGCCGCCGTCACGTCCCCAGACAGAAAGAAGCACCCGAACCGCTCCGGTTCCGCTGGGTCGCCGTCCGGAGGTGCCCGAGCCGATCCGCACGAACCGGATCTGAGCCATGCGTTGTCCGAGCGTGCGGGCCAGCACGACCCCGCATGGACCACTGACGCGCATTCGCTAGCCGGGCATGTTCGCTCGATGTCTGCTCGGCGGCTCGCGCGGCTCGAGAGGGATCCATCCGCTCGGTCTTCCCTTCCATATGGAGCGGTCGAGACGCGCCGTGCCGGGTGCGGCATCGCCGGACTCCGGGCATCTCGTAGCTCGGTCCGTGTCGTTTCCGAACGCTGGGGCTCTTGCCGGGCCGTCTAGGGCGTGCCGAGTGACCGGCTCAGGCACTGGTGCTCGTCGAGTTGGGTGCATTCTGCGGCTAGAAGTCGCAATTGGCACGGTTCATTTCTCTTCCCGTCGACCCATTTGCAGGCAGCTGTTACATGGGCTATAGTCGCCCATGCCAGGGCCGGGAACGGTTCGGCATGAAAGATGGTCACGCCGTGGTGATGGGGCCGGCCTGCTTCATCCGGGGGGAGGGAGCAGGCCGGCTCGGCAGCCGAAGGAGCCATAATCGGGGTCGGGTGGGGCCGCCCCGAGGTCGTCGCGCAGGGGTCCTGCCCCCGGCGCGACCAGCGGGTCAGCGTCCGTTCACCGGGGGGCTTCGGCGATCCCGCATTCGCCGGATGGGGACGGACGCCCCGCGGATCAGCACCCCCCGGTCTTGGGACCGGGGGGTGCTCTTTCAGCGGCGGAACTTCCCAAGGTCTCCACCTCCTTGCCGCGATCCTGCGCATGGAAGGTGAAAGCCCGCTCAGGTGCTGCGAGGCCACGATCTCCAGACCTAGTCCGGCCGGTCGGCGCCAGCCGGCCGGCCTTCTTTGGTGGAGCGTTGTAAACCCACGGGGTTCGCGGCGATCACTAGTAAATGTGGGCTTGATGTCGTAGTACGGCCTTGGGCCGCTCTTCGGTGTGTCGGTTGAAGAGCAGGCTTCAGGGGCCGTCCTCTAACTCAATGATCCAGCATCGCCAGCCCGCGAGCTCGCCATCGACGATATAGGTGGGTGGCGGAAGAACGGTCACGCCATAGCGCTCGAAAACCTCGTCCAGCCAGGCGTTATCTCGTTCGGTTATGTCGTCCGGCCGGTCGCAGGCAATGAGGATTCCATGACCCACGTCGACGAGAGCGCCGCCTTCGGGCGATACCAGATCCGCGTCAAGCTCGCTGACGATAGCCACGGATCCGAGATCGCTCCTCACCTATCCCCCTCAACCCCGGCCTGGCAGGGGTCTACTCCGAAGCCCGTCCTCAAAACAAAGGTACAGGAGTGGTCACAGTTATGATAGGGGCGTAATGAGGTACGGCGTGGTCCCGTTCCAGTTGGACCGGAACTAGCTGCGCCAGGTGACGGGGGTTTCTTTCGGCTCGGGAAGCTTCAGACTACGGATCGGTGAGCGCCTCTCCCAGGGTGCCGCGCCGAGCGGCGGAGCCTGTGAGCAGGGACGTAGCGAACGATTTGACAGCCACGCACATGTCGCTTACCGCATCGAAGCGGCGTGATTATCGACGCCAAACTGGCCTGGCGCGGGCGTGATATCCGAGAAGGCGTTAATGGCCCTGACTTCTCTTCCAGCGGGCAGGTTCGATATCGGTCGCTCGACGTCCCATGCGAGTTCGGGCGAGGGCGCGCACGCTGCGCGCGCCGCTCCCATATGGAGAACCACCTGGTGCGGGTGATCCCGAGACCGCCGGGTGCGAGGAACGTTGGCCGTATCCGACGAAGAGGGTCAAGGACGGGGAGGACCGCCATGAACGAGCTCGCAAGACCCATCGCGGAAACGGACTACCCCCTGGTGAGCGTCTTCTGGACCATGCTGTGGTTCTTCCTGTGGGTCCTGTTCCTCATGCTGCTGTTCAGGATCATCGCCGACATCTTCCGTGACGACCGGCTGAGCGGCTGGGCCAAGGCGGGATGGACGATCTTCGTCATCGTGCTGCCCTTCCTCGGCGCCCTCGTGTATCTGATCGCGCGCGGCAGGGGCATGGGGGAACGCGATTTGCACGCGGTCCGGAAGCAGGACGCGCAGTTCCGCGCCTACGTCCGTGAGACCGCCGCAGGGCCGGAGCCCACGCACACCGACGAGCTGGTCAAGCTGGCCGAACTCAGGAATCAGGGCGACATCAGCGAGGTGGAGTACCAGCAGGCGAAGGCCAAGGTCCTCGCCTGAACACCGCTCACGCCAGGCTGGCTCAGCCCGGGCCGGCCGGACATCGGATGCGGGGGCTGAACCACATGTCGTTGGAACGGAGCGGTCTCCTCGGTGAGGGCCGGCATGCCGCACAGCGCTGGCTCGCATGCGACGGGCCTATGGTGCCCCTGTCGGACCACAAAAGGCGCCGACGACCGGCGTCCCGGCCCGGCGAGCAGCGCACGACCACGGTGACGTGGGTGGACGACGACGGGGACCGGGTAAGCCTCGGTGCCTTCCGGGAGGCCGTCGAGAGCGCCGACCGGCACACAGGTGCAGGGGCGAAGGTCGAGCACGCGCTGTGCACGAGCGGCGGCCGGCTCAACGACGCGTGGTGCCGGTTCCTCGCCGAGCGGGACGTGCTCGTCGGGCTCTCGGTGGACGGCGGCATGGCCACCCGGACCTCCGCCGGAGGCGGCGCGGTGGCGCACCAGCAGACGTTCGAAGCCGCCCAACTCCTGCGCAGGCACGGGGTCGACTGCAACGTCGTCTGCCTCGTGCACGCCGGCAACGCCGATCATCCGTACGAGCTCTACCGGTGCTTCCGGGACGAGATCGGGGTACGGCACGTCCAGTTCCTCCCCTTCGTGGAGCGCACCGATCCTGTCCCGCGCGGCGGGCGCCTGCGAGCGCGCCCGGCCACCGTCTCCGAGCGGACGATCGCCCCGGAGCAGTGGGGCGCCTTCCTCGTGGCGGTGTTCGACGAGTGGGTGCGCCGCGACGTCGGCCGGCAGTTCGTCAAGATCTTCGAGGACACGCTGGCGGCCTGGTCCGCGGCGACTCAGCGGCCCCGGGCGGCGCGCGCCGGGTGGGAGCGGCTGCCGCTCGACTGCCGCTGCTGCCCGGTTCTGTTCGCCTGCGAGGGGGGCCGTCCGGTCGACCGATTCGCCGAGTCACCGCACGGGGAGCCCGGCCTGAACTACCTGTGCGCGGGATACCGGGAGTTCTTCGACCACGTCGACCAGCCGATGCGCGTGATGGCGGCCCTCCTCCGCGGTGGCCGCGACGCCGACGCGATCATGAAGGTCATGGCGCGGTACGAGCGCGAACGACCGGCCGTATGACCAGGCCCGGCGGAAGCAGACCGGCCCGACCGGGAAGGCAGGCGCGCGTCGTCGCGTTCCCGCACCGCGTCCCCGGCGGCGTCACCCGCGCCAGGTGATGTGGGGCGGACGCGGGCGATGGTGCGATCGGCCCGTGCCAGACACCTTCGGAAGCCGTCTCTCAGGGCGGCCGCGCACGGCCGCGAGGCTGTGCCTGCTGTTCGCGGCCGCGGCCGTGACGACGCTGCTGCTGTCCGCCGGGCTCAGGGCCCTCACGCTGCCGGTGATCGGGGCCGCCGGGCTGGCGGTCACGGCGGCCGCGCTGTGGTGGGCGCTGACGCGCCGGGGCGCGGCCAGGGTCGCGGCCTTGGTGCTGGCCGTGGGCGCGCCGGGCGCCGTGCTGGCCCGTTACGTCGCGGTCGGGCTGCTCTGGGCCGTGCTGGCCACCCTCGCCCTCTGGGCGCTGGCGGTCCTGTGCGGCAGAGCCGCGCTGCGGGCGGCCGTCCCGGCCGTTGCGGAACACTCGGCCCCGCCTCCCCAGCGGCCTTTCCTGATCATGAATCCACGGTCGGGCGGCGGGAAGGTCGGCCGGTTCGGGCTGTGCGAGCGGGCCCGCGAACTCGGCGCGGAGGTCGTCGTCCTCGATCCGGGCCGTCCCGCGGACGTCGCCGCGATGGCGCGCCGTGCCGTGGCCCGCGGCGCGGATCTGCTCGGGGTCGCCGGCGGCGATGGGACGCAGGCGCGGGTCGCCGGCGTCGCCGCCATGTACAACGTGCCGTTCATGGTGATTCCGGCCGGGACCCGCAACCATTTCGCCCTCGATCTCGGTCTCGACCGGGCCGACCCGGCGCTGTCCCTGGACGCCCTCACCGACACGGGCGTCGAACTGCGCGTGGACCTCGGGCTGGTCGGCGAGCGCGTGTTCGTCAACAACGCGTCCTTCGGCGCCTACGCGGCCGTGGTGCAGAGCCCGGAGTACCGCGACGGGAAGCTCCGCACGACGGTGGAAATGCTGCCCGACCTGCTGACGCATCACCGCGGGCCGCGGCTGATCGTCCAGGCCGGGCCGGCCGTCATCGAGGGCCCGCAGGCGGTCCTGGTGAGCAACAATCCCTACCAGGGCGGCGATCCCGCCGGGATGGGGCGCCGGGAGCAGCTGGACTCCGGCGTGCTCGGAGTCCTCGGCGTGACCGTCGACAGTGCCGGGCAGGCCGCCGTGATGCTCCGCGGCAGGCGCGGCGGCCTCATCTCGCTGACCGCCCGCGAGGTGGTCGTCGAGGCCGACGCGCCGGAGATCTCGGTCGGCGTCGACGGCGAGGCGGTCACCCTCGCCGCCCCCGTCACCTGCGTGATCCGGCCGGGTGCCCTGCGCGTGCGGGTGCCGCGCGACCGCCGCGCGCCGCCTCCGGCGAAGCCGCCGCTGGACTGGCGCGCGCTGGGTCGACTCGCGTTCACGCGCGGCGGGGCCCCGCACGCGGAGCGCGGCGCGGCCGGGCCGCGACGTCGGCCGGACGACCGTCTCGATCAGGAGGAATGCACCGGCGATGACCGATGAGAGGGCCAGGCGCTACGGGCTGATCCGCTCGGTCGGCCCCCGTCGCTTCTTCCCGGCCGTGGAGGCCGCGGTCATCGTGTCCCGCGTCGAGGCGGGCGCTCGGTGGGCGCGTCGCGACGAAACCGGCGACGGCGACGAAACCGGCGGTCGAGTCCTTCTGCTCGGCGGTCGTCCAGTCGTGCGGTCCTCAGGCGGTTTCGGCGGTGACCCGGCCGTTGCGCACGGCGGACGCGAGGGCGTCGCGGTCGTGTTCGTTCTGGTCGGCGTAGGCTTCGGCGAACTCCGCCAGCGCCCGGTCGAAGACGTCGCCGCCGCCGAGGTAGGACGCGATGGCGATCGGGTCCCCGGAGCGGGCGTGGGCGCGGGCCAGCGACGCGCCGCACAGCCGTCCGAAAACCGTCATGATCTCCGGTGTCATGGTCTCGGGCCGCGCGATGCCCTTCCAGTCCCGCAACTGCCGGACGTAGAAGTCGCGGCGCCGGCCGTCGATCCCCGCGACGGTCTGCCAGCCGAGGAAGATGTCGCTCGCGGCCTGCATCAGCCGCTGCCCGGCGACGACGCGCTCGCCCTGGTTCGCGTACGTGCTGCCTCCCGCGTAGGGGGCGAGGACGGACGCGCCGGCCTCCTTGGCCTGGAGCAGCAGCGGGTCGTCGTCGTCCCGGCCCAGCAGCAGGACGATCCAGCAGCGGGTGCCGACGCTGCCGACCCCGACCACTTTGCGAGCCATGTCGGCCACGCGGTAGCGGCCGAGCAGGGCCCGGCGCTCGGAGGACAGGCTGCGGCCGTAGTCCTCGATCAGCCCGCGCAGCGTGGTTGTCAGCTCCGCCTCTTCGGCCTCGGGGAGCAGATCGCCGAGCGGAGTGACCAGCGGCGGGTCGGGGGCGATCCGCCGCTGGTCCCCGTCCAGGCGGGTGAGCTTGGCGTACGCCTGCAGGTTCGTGCGGGTGCGGGCCCGCGCCGTGGCCGCGGAGAACCTCCGGCGGGCGCCGGCGGGCAGCGGTCCCGTCCGGATCGAGCCGAGGTCGTCGGCGTCGTCCTGCGCGTACCAGATGTCGAGGGTGCGCATTCCGGCGAATTCCCGCATCCGCTCCCGGTAGGCCCGGACGCACCGGCGCACGACGGCGGCGCGCTCGCGGCCGGAGAACCCGTTCGCGCGGCCGGCGATGGCGAGGCTCGCCGCGAGCCGCTTGACGTCCCATTCCCAGGGGCCGGGCAGTGTCTCGTCGAAGTCGTTGATGTCGAAGATCAGGTGCCGTTCCGGGGAGGCGAGCAACCGGAAGTTCAGCATGTGCGCGTCCCCGCACAGCTGTACGCGCAGCCCCGTGTGGGGAGCGGCGCCGAGGTCCGACGCCATGATCGCGGCGGCGCCCCGGTAGAAGCGGAACGGCGACTCCAGCATGCGGCCGTAGCGGATCGGCACCAGTTCGGGCAGCCGGGCCGCGGATTGTCGTTCCAGGACGTCGATGGGATCGGGCCGTTTCCCGCCGGGCTCGAATCGCGCGTGGCTCGAACGGGGCACCTCGCGGCGCACCCGCTTCCCGTACTCCGCTCGCTCAGACGGGCTCAGAGCGCCGGTGTCGTTCGCGGTCATGGCCGGGTCTCCCTTCGGCTACGTCCCCAGAACCCGGTCGGTGCCCTCCAGCGACGCCAGGGCCTCCGGCCGGGTCGGGCCGGCGAGGAGTCCTCACCGGCCCGGTGTCCGCGGCGGGCGGGTCGCGGGTTCCCCGCTCACCTCACCGCCGCTGTCCTCACCGTCGCCGGGACACCCGGCGTGCGGTCCGCCTGGCCGTGCGGCGTGCCACCCTGCGCGTTCCGAACATGTCTGCCTCCTCGCTGTGATTCCCACTGTCGATGACCGGTCGGTGTCGGTCCGTCACCCGCCGTTCCCGCCGCGAGCGGTCTCGAGGGCGTGGAGCCGCTGCGCCTCCTCGGGGGTGTGCAGGCCGATGGCGACCAGGTCCAGCGGGCTGACGAACCCGTCGCCGATCCGGTAGCCGCCCGCGCGCAGCATCGCGTCCCGCAGCGGCACCGCCCAGTGGTGCTCGATCAGCAGCAGGGCGGCGGCGGTGCCGTTCGGGATGTCGTCGAGCACGTGCCAGGCGTCCTCGCTTTCGAGGAACACGTGCACGCCCTCGGCGGTGACCTCCGCGCCGGCGATCGCCCCGGCCGCCATGCCCTCCTCGCCCTCGATGCCCAGGCCGATGAGCGCGCCGATCCTGCTGCCGAACTCGATCGCCTCCGCCTGGGTCAGATTGCTGAGGTGCGTCACTTCCAGCGCGCCGTCCTCGTCCTTGTGGACGGCCAGGGCGTCGATCACCCGCACGGTGTCGCTCGCGCGCAACCGCTCCAGCTCGGCGATGATCTCGCCGTGAAACCTCGGGTGGTCGAAGCCCAGCACGATGAGTTGCACGGGTCCGAAGGCCATGTACGGGCTCCTCACGCTCGGGGCCGGCGCTCGGCCGACTCTCGTGCCAGCACCGTGACACCTCGCCGGCCGGCGGACATCACCCGCCACGGATGAGCATGCCGATTCACGGGCGCGCCGATTCACGAGTGCGCCGATTCACGAGTGCGCCGCGCCGGCACCGGGCGCCGGCGGGGCCGGAGGCGCCGTCCCGGCGTCTGGGCCCACCTTCGCCTCCGCGGCACGGCGGGCTAGCAGCGTCACTCCGACCTCGTACGCCGCCAGGACGACCAGGATCACGAGGAAGGCCGTCCAGGACGCGAACGGCAGCGCGACGAGTGCCGCCACGACGACGCCCGCGACCCGCAGCGCGTCCGGACGGCGGGCGACCTGCTCCCGGAACCGGGCGACCTGCTCTCCGAACCGCCGGCTCCGAGCGGCCGACCAGGCCGCGCGGGACCCCGAGACGGCGTGCCGGCGCAGGGCCACCGGCACCCTGCCGGGGCCCGCCAGGTACAAGACGGCGGCCAGCGCGACACCCAGCCACAGCAGCAGGTCGCCGCGGTCGCGCAGCGTCCTGAAGATGTCGTGCACCGCCACGGACGCCGCCTCCCGGTAGAGGCCCTCGGGCACACGTTCCAGGAGCCGGTCGCTGACCGCCCGCAGCACTGCCGACAGCACCACCACGCTGCCGGCGACGGCCACGCCGAACTGCAGCAGCGTCCGCCTGCGTCCGGGCGAGACGACCAGCGCAAGCGCGAGGCAGGCCAGCGTGCCGATCACGAGCAGGACGATGCCGCGCTTGAACAGCAGCGCCGCGTCCTGGAAGCCGGTCAGGTCGCCGTCACGGTAGACGGTGATCTGCCCGAAGTCGGCGGGGAGTGTCACGCCGAGCGCGGTCGCCACCTTCTGCCGCAGGTCGGCGGGGACCTCACCGGACGAGAGGGCAGGCAGCTGAAGCTCCTTGCCGAACAGCGTCGGCAGCTCCTTCGAGACGGTGCTGAGCACATCGTTGATGACCGGCAGCAGGTTCAGCGTCACGGTCCCGTTCTGGACGTTGACCGTCTCGCTCCTGCCCTCCACGATCGCCACGAGCTGGGCGTGCGCGAACCGGTTCGCCTGCCGCCACAGCGCCGCGAACTGCTCGGTGCCCATGTAGTTCCGCACCCGGTCTCGCAGGTGGTCGTGGACGGCGTTCGTCACGGGCCCGGCCAGGAAGGCGGCCCGTGGCGGCAGCGCCTCGGCAAGCCGTCCTCGCACGTTCAGGTGGGTGAAGACCTGGTCCGTGAGATAGGTCGCCATGGCGGCGTTGATCTCGGGGTTCTCGGGCAGCGGCGCCACCGTGGCGACCCACCGGTCGGTCTCCAGCGTGGTGCGCGCACCCCAGACACCGATCACCGACGCCACGAGGCCGAAGCCGGCGAGGGCCATCAGCAGGGCGGCGACGGCCCGCCGCGTTCCCAGCAGGTTCGGGTGTGCGCGCACCTGCGCCGCCGCGCCCGGCGGCCGCGCTGCGAGCCGGGCCCGCAGATCGGCTACCTCCGCCCGCAGCCTGCGCAGTTCCTCCGCACCGTCGGGGCCGGTCGCATGCTCGTCCCCGCCGGTCGCATGCTCGTCGCCGCCGGTCGCATGCTCGTCGCCGCCGGTCGCATGCTCGTCCCCGCCGTCCGCGTGCTCGACGTCGCTCATCGCCGGCCTCCAGACCGAAGAGCCTCCCCGCATCCTCGACCAAGGCGGCGCCCGCTCTCATCACCCTTCACGGGTGACAGCGCCTCTTCAGCCGCCTTCCGCGTGGCGAAACCGCCCCCGGCGGAACTCAAGTGCGGGCGCTCAGAGGAGGGACAGCTGGTGGGCTCGGCGGACCGCCTCGGCTCTGCGGGTTACCGCGAGTTTGCGGTTGATGCTCTTCAGATGCGTCTTGACCGTGTTCACGGACACGAAAAGATTCGCGGCGATCTCTTGCGTGGTCATCAGTTGCGCCACGGATCGCAGCACTTCCAGTTCTCGCGGGCTGAGTTGCTCCACCGGTGCCGCTCCGTCCTCGTCCGGGGAGGCCACCGTTTCGGTTTTCACCGCTAGTCCCAACGGCTCCAGGAGCGGGTGATAGGCGTGCAGCATCTTGGGATCATGGTGCAGGACGGGGAGCAGCCAGCTTCGCGACATCGCGAAGGGTCGTCTGATCTCCTCGCGCCGGGCCAGGCTGAGGGCCCGGTCCAGGGAGCGGCGGCCTTGGCGACGGTCACCGTTCCGGTAGGACAGGCATGCATCGAGCAGCCAGGCGTCCACGCGCACGTCCAGCGGCGTCTTGGCGGTGGATTGGCGCAGTGCGTCCCTGAGTGTCGCGGACGCGGTGTCGTACTCGCCCAAGCGCACATCAACGCGTGCCAGTGCGAGAACCGATTCGAGGGCTGCGCGGTCACCGGCCCGTTTGGCGTCCAGGCGTGCGGCTTCGATGTCACCGCAGGCCACGTTGGCTTCGGCGGCGGTGAGGGCCAGTCTGCGTTCGAGCCAGCCGGGTCGCGGGGTGATCTCATTGGCTGCTCGCAGGTCGTCCAAGGCGTGCTCGGGTCGGCCCTGGCACAGGTTGGTCCGGGCTTTCACCAGGTAGTAGACGGCGTTCGACAGCGGACCCTCGTGGCCGGACGGCGTCCGCGCCACCTGGCCCAGCTGGTTGCGGGCCTCTTGGAGGCGCCACCGTTCCACGTCGGCCCAGGTATGCGCCAGAAGGGCCGCCGCTATCGCGCCGCCGTCCGGCGGCCCTGGTACGTCGGGGAGCCGGCGGGCGCGGTCCGCCAGGTCGGCGGCGCGTGCGGCGTTGCCGAGCAGGGCCTCGGTGAGCGCCAGGTCGCCGAGGCAGCGCTTCTTCGGCAAGTCTCCGCCCGCCTGCTCGGCCGCGGTCAGTGCCGCGCCGAAATGGCGTGCCGCCTGGTGCAGTTCTCCGTGCCAGACGTGGGCGGCGCCTCGTCCGGACAGAGCAAGCGCCCGCAACTCGGGACGGTCGTCGAGCAGCCGGCCGGGAGCCTGCTGAAGCAGGGCCGCTTCGCCGGACGCGTCGGCCAGGTCGGCAAACCCAGCTGTTCCAGGGCGCCAGAGTTCGACGGCCGCCAGGCACATCCGCGCCGACCGGGCCGCGGACGGCGACGACCGGCGCAGAACACTCTTGGCGTGCCGCAGCGCAGCCGCGCGGGACGGCTCGTCCCGGCGCCGCGCCGCCACCGCGGCGGCCACGATCGCCGGTTCCGGCCCGTCCCCGGTGAAGATCGCCGTGTCCGGTATCCCGTCGAGGAGGCCGAGCAGCGGGTCATGCGGTCGCAGGCCGAGGACGTGTCCGATCGCCAGCCGGTCGACGACCATCCGCGACGCGTACTGCCAGTCGTCCGCCTGGACGGCCTGGCGCACGGCGTCGGGCAACAGCCCCGACCGCTCGAACCACGCCGCCGCCCGCCGATGCAGCAGCGGGACCATGTCCGGTGATTCGTGCCGGAGGATCAGCCGCAGCGCCTTGCCGAACATGGAGTGGTAGCGGAACCAGCCCTGGCCGAGCGGCACGACGAACGCGTTCTGCCGGACCATGTCCGGGAAGGCCCGGCCCGCCTCGCCGGCGAGCTCGCCCGCCAGCTCGGTGTTGACGCGCTCGGCGACGCTCGTCGACAGCAGCAGCCACCGCGTGTCGGGCGGCTGGGCGTCCACGACCTCCTCCATCAGGTAGCCGACGATGGCCTGGTCGTCGCCGGCGAACCGCGCGGCGAACTCCTCGGGATCGGGGTGGCGCTCCATCGACATCGCGGCGAGCCTGATAGCCGCCGGCCAGCCGCCCGTCCGCGCGCGGAGCGCCCGCTGGGACGCGGGTGTCAGCCGGACGCCGTGCTGGGCCAGGACCTCGGCGATCTCGTCGTCGGCGAAGGCCAGGTCGTCGGCGCGGATCTCGGTAAGTTGGCCTGCGAGCCGGTGGCGGTGCAGCGGCAGCGGCGAATCGCTGCGGGAGAGGACGACCGCCCGGAACCACGGACCCGCGTGCCGCAGCAGGTGGCTCACCACATTCGCGGGCGCCGAGCCGGGCCTCGCCGGGAAATCGTCCACCACGACCGCGATGGGAGCGGCGGCGTTCAGCAGGGCCGCCGTGATCGCCTCGAGCATCTCCTCGTCGCGGACGTCGGCGCGGGCCGACTCTCGTCCGATGGAGGCGACGTCGATTCCGGCCCGGGTCAGGCTGTCGCCCAGGGCGAGGCAGAACCCGCGGACGGTCGCCGTCGAGTCATCGCAGGCGACCCAGCAGGCGTCCGGCCGCGCCTCTCCTGTCCCGGCCGCGGCTCCCGTCCCGGCTGCGGCTCCCGATGCGGTCGCCGCCCACGCCAGCGCCGTGATGGTCTTGCCCGCCCCCGGCGGCCCGGTGATCAAGGTCAGCGGCTCCCCGACCGCCTCGCTCAACCGCTCGGACAGCCGGGGGCGCGCAACGGCCCAGCCGGGCAGATGCGGCAAAGAGCCGGCAGGTTCGGGCCCCTTCGCCGTCGCCTCCGGCGACGGCCTCGCCGGCGCCGGCCCCTTGGGCGGCGCTTTCGAATCCTTTGGTGATGCTTTCGCAGAAGTCCCCGTCGCACTCATTTGGCTCATCCCCCGACAGGGGGCAGCATCGCGCTGTTTCCGCGACACCCGTCCCGGAAAAATCCCCCCATATCTCCCTTACCCTCCATTTCATCGTCAGAACTGCACCGGGCACCGGGCAGCCGCGCATTGCGCCCGCTCTGAAAGTGCCGTTCACCGGGGGTTGGCGGCGTCGGTGGGCGTCGTGACCAGGACGGCTGCCATCGGCTGAGGACCGCACTGCCCCGATGAGCAGGTCCGGGAGCCATTGCAGTGTGTGCGAACCTTTGTCGTCGCATTGCCGGAACATTGCGCGACGGCGACGGCGTCCCCGTCGCCCGTGCGTAGATTCATGATCAGGCAGGGTGGGCGCGGCAATTGTCGCCGGCCCGCCTCACCTTGTTCAGGTGATGCCGTCCGGCCACGGCACGGCACAGCATCTGTAGGAGGCATCGCTCTCTGGCACCGCTGCCGATGGCCGTGGTCCGCGCTGGAGAAGCACAGCGTTGATCGGAGCGAAACTTGGACCTCCAAATACTTCCGCTGGCCGTCACCATGATGGTGGGACCCCAGATCATGTCCGCCATCATTCTGGTGACCGCCGGGCATGCCGTACGGGCTTCCCTGGCCTTCCTCGTGGGCGTGACCGCCGCCGCGACAGCCGGGGTGTGCGTCAGCCGCGGCGTCTTCGCCCTGCTGGGGAACCACGTATCGCTGGGCGATCCGTCCAGCAGGGGATCGGCGGGGACCATCATCCAGGTCGTGCTCGTCGCGCTTCTGCTCGCCGCCGCGGTGAAGAGCTACGCCAAGCGGGAGACGGCCAAGCCGCCCAAGTGGCTCGGGACGCTGATGGAGGCGAGCCCGCGCAAGGCGTTCACGATCGGCGCTCTGATGATCCTGCTGATGCCCTCGGACATCATGGTCATGCTGACGGTGGGGGCTCATCTGGAGCAGCGGGATCTGGACCTGGCCGCGGCCCTGCCGTTCATCGCCGCCACCGTCCTGATCGCGGCGTTGCCGCTCCTGACGCTGCTGCTCTTCCGCAAGCGCATGAACCGGGCCATGCCGATAGTCCGGGAATGGATGAACACCCACAGCTGGGTGGTCAACATCGCCGCCTACGTGATCTTCATTCTGCTCATCCTGTGACCGCGCCGCCGTGCCCCCGTGGCGAGCAGCCGGCCACCGGGGACGGAGCCGGGACCGGCTCGTCACCCGAACCGGTCCCGGAACCGGCTCAGCCCCAAGTCTCGGCTGCGGCCTGCCTTGAATACCTCGCCAAGGCCCAGATCACCGCGACGTCCAGAGCGATGATCACGATGGACCACACCGGGTAGTACGGCAGGAACATGAAGTTGGCGACGGCGCTCAGCACCGCCAGCGCGATGCCGACGACACGCGCCCAGGCCCGCCCGGTGAACACGGCGATCCCGGCCGCGATCACGATGATCCCGAGCACCAGGTGGATCCAGCCCCAGGCCGTCACGTCCCATTCGAAGACGTAGTCGCCGCGGATCACGTACAGGTCGTCATCGACGATCGCGGCGATCCCCGTGATCGCGCCGAACAGCCCGGCCATGATCATCATGCAGCCGGCGAAGACGGCCAACCCGACCGCCCAGCCGCTCACCGGCCCGCGGCCCGCGTCGACCTGCGGATGCGCTCTCTGGGTCATGTCGACCCTCCCCCGGTTCGAAGGTGCAGATGCGCCTCATCGTCCGGCAGGGCGGCGGCGTCCAGATCACCCCCGGCGGATGAGTTCACACCGCGGTGCCCTCGCGCGGCGATCACCAGCCGTCCCCGGTCGGCCCGACGTTCACCCGCCAGGGATGATGCGGGTTCCCGTGCCGGCGCGGTGTGCTCGTACCAAGGACCACACCCGGCTCCATCAAGTTCAGGTGCGGAGCCGGCGAGCAAAGGGGGACGTCATGACCTCAGCGCCATCGGGAGCGTTCGGGCCGGCAAGCCCGCGGACATCGGGCGGCGGGGTCACGATGCGGCTGGCGACCGGCGCCTGGGGCGTCGGCGCAGCCGCCGGGATTCTCGCGGCACTGCTCGGCCTGGCCATCGTGACCTGGCCGGACGCCACCATCCGCGTCGTGGCCTTCCTCTTCGGCCTCAACCTGGTGCTCCACGGCGTGTACCAGATCGTGCAGGCCATCGCCGCGGACGAGGCGGGCGGGGCCGCCCGCGTCCTGTTCACCCTGCTGGGCGTGCTGTCGCTGGCCGTCGGCGTGCTCGTCATGCGCGACCCGCTCCAGACCGTTGAGATCCTGGCCCTCCTCTTCGGCCTGTTCTGGCTGGTCACCGGCACGATCGGACTCGTCACCGCGCTGACGGAACCGGCTCCGCGGGGACGCGGCGGGACGGCCCTCCTGGCGGGCCTGGCCATATTCGCGGGACTCCTGCTGCTGCTCTGGCCCGGGATCACCCTGACCGCGCTCACCTGGATCGCCGGCTTGTGGCTCATCACCTGGGGGCTGGTGACCACGGCCCTGGCCCTGTGGATCTGGCACGCCGGCAACCGAGAAGCGAGCGCGAACCGATGACCGATCCACCGACCAGCCCCGGCTACGAGATCCGGATCAGGGGACGCGTCAGCGACACGTTCCAGCACGCGTTCGAGGACCTCAACGTCCGCGTGAACCCCGTCGAGACAGTCGTCTGGAGCCCCGAACTCGACCAGGGCGCCCTGTACGGCGTCCTGGAGACGATCGAGTCCCTGGGTCTCGAACTCGTCGAGGTACGCCGCCTCCCCTCCGCCCCCGCGCCCAACCGCCTGAACCCGTCCAACAGGTAACCCCGGGAACCGGACACTCTCCTACGTCCACTCCCGGACGCGCGCATCAGCTGTTCAGCCTGCTCCGACCCTGGCCGCGTCAGTGGCTCGTGGTGTTCTCATGAACGCGCGGGGCCGGGCTCGCCGGTCGCGCCGGCTCGGTGCTCCTGACCAGCCACAGGCCCGTGAACACGGCTGTGGCCACGGTGACGGCGCCGGCCACGACGAAGGCGCTGTTGAGCCCCTCCTCGAAGGAGGCGCCACCGGACTCCCGGGTGCGGACGACGGCTCCGAGCACCGCCACGCCGAGGACCGCGCCGATCTGCCGGGTGGTGCTGCTGACGCCCGACGCCAGGCCGCCCTCCTGCGGGCTGACCGACTGGATGGCGGCGCCGGTCAGCGGGGAGATGGCCAGGGCGAAACCGATGCCGGCGACGGCCAGCCGCCACAACACGTTCGCATAGCCGGTGTCGGCGTGCACGAAACCCAGGGCCAGCAGTCCCAGCCCGGCCAGCGTCAGGCCGATGGTGACCATGATCCGGAAGCCGTACCGGGCGGCGAATCCGCCCGCGAACGGGCTGATGACGAGCATCGCGAACGTGGCGGGCAAGGTCTGCATCCCGGCTCGCAGGATCGAGCTGCCCTGGACGTGGACGAAGAACTGGGAGAAGAAGAACGACGAGCCCATGAGCGCGAAACCGACCACGATCATCGCCGTGTTGGAGACCGTGAACAGCCGTTGCCGAAAGAGCCGCAACGGCAGCATCGGTGCCGGAACCCGCTTTTCGATGACCACGAAGACGGCGAGGATCACGGCCGCGGCGGCGAAGCTGCTCAGGATCAAAGGCGAGGTCCAGCCACGGGAGCCGCCCTCGATCAGCCCGTAGGTGAGCGCCCCCACACCCAGGACGGACAGGACCGTTCCCGGGACGTCGATCGCCGGCGCGCTCGGGTTGCGGGACTCGTCCAGAACGCGCAGGCCGGCGACCAGCAGGACCGCGCCGATGGGCACGTTGACGAGGAAGATGGCGGGCCAGCCGAAGGCCTCCACCAGCACGCCGCCGGCCACTGGTCCGGCGGCCAGGCCGATTCCGCTGAATCCGGCCCACAGCCCGATCGCCCTGACCCGCTCCTGCGGAACCGGATACGCGGCGGCGAGCAGGGTCAGCGAGGCGGGGCTCAGCGCCGCGGCCCCGATGCCCTGCAGCATCCGCCCGACGATCAGCCAGCCGATCGAGGGCGCGGCGGAGCACAGGACGGACGCGGCGGTGAACACCACGACGCCGACCAGGAACATTTTCTTGCGGCCGAAGCGGTCGGCGAAGACGCCGCCGGACAGCAACAGCATGGCGACCAGCAGCACATAGGCGTTGACGATCCATTGCAGCCCGGTCAACTGGGTGTGCAGCCGCTCCTGCATGTCGGGCAGTGCCGCACTGACGATCGTGTTGTCGAGCAGCACCATGAACTGCCCCAGGCAGGTCACCGTGAGCAACGCCGCCCGGTTCGGCACGGCCACCGGCGGTGCAGCCTTCATCGTTCCCCCTAAAAGCAGTTTGATACTGCTTTAGGAAGCTACACAGCAAGCCCCGTAAACGCAACTGCGGCCTGCACTAAGGTGGGGTCATGGAGGAGCGAGTACCGGTCCGGCGGCCCGGTGGGCGCAGCGCCCGCGTCCGGGCGGCGGTGCACCAGGCCGTCACGGACCTGATCGGCGAGCGCGGCTACGGCGAATTCACGGTCGGTGACGTCGCGGCCCGCGCGGGCGTGGCCGATACCAGCGTCTACCGCCGGTGGGGCACCCTGGAGGCCCTGCTCACCGATGTGGCACTCACGCGCCTGAACGCGCAGTCGCCAATGCCCGACACCGGAAGCCTGGCCGGTGACCTGCACGCCTACGCGGCCCAGGTGGCGCGCGAGATCACGGGACCCGACGGCCTGGCCGTGCTGCGCCTGACCGTCGCCCTGTCGAACAGGGGCGAACGGGGCCTGCGGGCGCGCGACGACTTTCTCGCTGAACGCACCCGGTTCGTGCAGGCCATGCTCGACCGCGCCGGCGAACGCGGCGAGCGTCCACCCGACGTGCTGGACGTGCTCGACCACGTCATGGCCCCGATGTACATCCGCGTCCTGTTCGGCGCGGGCCCGCTCACCCCGGACTACATCGCCGGGCTGGTCGACCGGTTGCTGGGGCCGGCCTGATCTGCCTTTGGACAGCGACGCCGATCGTCCGGGCGGCGCATACCTCCCCGATCCACGGCGCCGCGCGCCGCACCACCCAGGCGACCCGCCGAGGCGTTCGAGTCATGCCGTCTTCAGCGCCCAGATCACAGAGGACGCTGGAGGGCGAGTGCGGACTGAGCGAAGGCCCCGCTGCCGTGGACGCCCCAACTGGGTGTGGACCGCTCTGATACAGGTGCGATGCCTCGGCCTGGCTTACCGGGCGGGCGGGGTGAGGCGGTGATGGTGCGCGTTGGTTTCCAGGAGGGCGGCCTGTTCGCCGCGGAGACGGGTCATTTTTCGGCGAGGACGATGACGCGGTCTTCGGCGGAGAGGGTCAGCGGTGCGGCCTTGTCGGGGTTGAGGACTACGCCGTAGGCGGGCGGGGTGTGGAACGAGGTCCGGAGCCGGTAGCCGAGCGCGGTCTCGCCGCGGCGGCGGGCGGCCTCGGTGACGGTGGCGAAGTTGGCGGCGGCGCCGGGCCGCAGGTAGTCGGACGCGGGCTTGAGGTAGATCTCCGAGCCACTGGGGTCGAGCAGGTCGGCGAAGACGTGGAACAGGTGCCGGTTCTCGCTGAGCTGGGTGAGCATCAAGCTGATCAGCTTGTCGCTGACCACGAAGTCATCGGTCTTGGTGACCTGCGCGATCTCGCGGTTGGCGTCGTCGTTGATCTCACTGACGATCGAGTAGGGGTCGCCGAGCTCGTCTTCCATGTCGCGCAGGTGCAGCAGGGCGACGAGGGTGCGAGCGTCGGCGTGCTCGGGGTCCTGGTCCTGGTCTGCCAGGACGATGACGTGCTTGTAGGAGCCGACGTCTAGGGCTTCCAGCTGGGTGCGGTCGGTGCTGTCGCAGGTGGTGTGACCGATGGTGAGGTTGGTCAGGGGCGGGAGGGCGTCGCGCGGGTCCTCGCTCAGGGCGGCTATGTCGAGGACGGAGCCGGGTTCGACGTAGTCGTCCAGCAGGTGGATGATCTTGGGGGCGCGGTGGTTCCAGCCGATGAGCAGCGTCCGTTCGGGACGGCGCGGCCGCGGCGCGGCGGTGGTGATCGCCCCGTCGACGATGGACGGCCGGGCGCCTCGGGCCAGGCGGATGAGCAGGTCGTCCTCGGCGAGGATGACGATCTCGTCGTCGGCGGTGATGACGGTGTCCATGGGCGGGTTCATCGACACGGTGCCGTCGGCGTGCCAGAGGCCGACCGGGATGCCCAGGTCGTAGGCGTCCAGGGCCTGGCCGTAGGTGGTGCCGGTCAGGGACGGTTCGGGGCGGATGTAGAACTCGTGGCCTTCGAAGTCCAGCAGGTCGGTGTAGACGGTGGACAGGCCGGACTGGCGGTGCGACTGGACGATGAGCCGGATGGCGACGTCGTCGGCGTCGATGACGCGGGCGAGCGGGCCGCCGGCCAGCCGCGCCGCGGGCAGGCTGGCGGTGTTGTGCACCGCGCCGACCACGTGCGGGCGGCGGTCGCCCCAGGAGCGGGCGCCGAGCGCCAGCAGGACCTTGATCACATGGGTGTCCGGGTCGTCGACCGGTGGCGAGATCACCATGATGGAGCGGGCCGTGTCCGGACCGACCAGGCTCAGGTCGGCGACTTTGAGCGGGTTGCCGCGGCGGCAGACCACGCGGGTGCGGCCGGTGTCGCCGACGCGGGCGCGGATGGCGTCCTCCATCTCGACCTTGTCGCGGTCGGCCAGGATCGCCACGCAGGAGCGGCGCTCGCTCTGGTTGGCCTCGGCGAGTTCGGCGATCACGGTGAAGACCTGTTCCGACCAGCCGAGCAGGACGGTGTGGTCGTGTTCGACGATGCGGGACCGGCCCTTGCGCAGCTCGGTGATCCGGTTCTCCAGCCCGGTGGTGAGCACGCCGATCAGCGTGCTGACGATGAAGATCCCGCCGATCGTGGACGTGAACATCAGCGCGAGGTAGGGACCGCCGCCCTCCTCGTCCATGCCCCCGGCGTCGAGCGTGCGCAGCAGGCTGCGCCACAGCACGCCCGGCCAGTGCCCGTTGTCGTCGGCGTCGCGCGGCGCAATCAAGATCGTCAGCGAGGCGACGACCAGGACCAGCGCCGCGGAGGCCAGCCCCAGCCAGCCGATCAGCGCCGGCGTGCCCCGCGACATCGTGGTGTCGAACCAGTACTGGAGCCGGTCGCGCCACCTGACTCGTGGGCCGGTGGCCCGCCTCACTCGATCACCCTTGCTCATCGAGGATCACCCGGCACCGACCGGAATCGCGAATCCATCTACCGCGAATCCGCGCTCCTGTGCCATGCCTGCCCCTCGTGCCGCCGTTCCGAATCGTCCGGGCATCAAATGCCCATGGCCATTCTTTCAAAAATTCGCGCAATTGAGCGATTGTGTAGCCCGGTCGCGACAGAACCGTCCCGATGACGGTGGCGCGTCCCCGTCTCGCCTTGATCGGACGTTCAGGGAGCTGGCTGGAGGTGTTAGTCAGCGAGGGTTTGTGGTTTCGAGTTGTCGGGCTCGGTGCTGTGACGGCTGGTCGTCTTGGTCCAGTCCAGGTTGCCGCGGATGTATTGGCCGAGTCCGGTGATGTACTGGGCGACGCGAGGGTCGCAGTCGCGGCGTAGTTCGCGCTGGGACAGTTCAAGGAACGTCCGGGTCTCCCGGGTGTGCATCTCAGCGGCCAGGTCGAGTGCTTGCTGGTCGCTGATCCCGCGTTCCTCGGCCAGCACGGAGATGAGGTTGACGGCACCGGGTCGGCGCAGTTCGCGTGGGCCGGACAGTTCGCGTGGGCCGGACAGGATGTCTTCGGTCCACGCGATCACGCGGCCGGCCGTGCCGGCGATGCGTTGCAACTGGGGGTCGCTGAACAGATTGCCGGGCAACGGGCTGAGGCCGGTCATCTCGGTGACGACGAAGCAAGCGGAACGCCGCAATATCGATGACTCGCGGAGGGAGATCAACTCGTCCACCGATGGCATGACGTTGTGGCTGCGGTAGATCGCTTCGCAGCCGAGGGCCATGAAGTACTCCTCGATGCCCGCGCGCAATCGCAGTACCTGTTCGGCGGGGACCAGCCAGGCCCACCGCAGGGCCAGGTCCCGCAGCGCCGCGTGGTACTTGATCTCGTCCGCGGGGATGCCTGGGGGCAGTTCGCGGGGATCACGCAGGATCCGGCTGGACCTGGTGATGGCGCGGGCGTAGTCGATCTGCCGGTGCGGCACGGCGGCGCGTCCGGTGTACTCCTCGTCGATCAGGCGCAAGCAGATGATCAGGTCGCAGCCGAAGGTGACGAAGTCGAGCGGGCCGCGCGGGTAGACACGGGAGCTCAGCGCGCCGAATCGGCGGGCGCGAGCGTCGCCTGCCTCGCCGGGACCGGTGATGAACCCGAAGCGGGTCATCCAGTCGATGGCGTGCTCCTCGACCTCCGCGGCCCGCGGATGGACGGCGGGCGCGATCGGGCACCACAGGTCCGGGACGCGCAGCTCGTCCAACGGCGGGAGATTCGCGGCGGACTCGGCGACGGACTCGGCGACGCCACGCGGCTTCGGCTTGGACGGGGGCGACGCCCAGCCCATGACGGCGTCAACGCCCTCGAAGCGTTCCCTGAGCAGTGCCGCGGCATCGTTGCCCGCGAGCGCCGCCGCGGCGGAGATCCCGGAGGTGCAGCCGGACTCGTGGAAACCGTCACCGTGGTAGGCGCCCGCGAAGGCGAGCACGTCGTCCGACAGGGCGGGTAGCCGGCCTTGGGCCGCGGCGAACCGAGTGGTGATGGCCGGATGGTGGTAGACCTCCCGGGCCAGCGCGCGAGCCGAGCTCACCCCGATGACGGGGGTGTAGGTCACCCAGTACGACCTGGACGAGGTCTGGCGGCGCAGCTTGTTCATGTTCAGGTGTGCGCTGACAGATGGCAGGTGCGGGTTGGCGCACGACACCTGGATGGTCAGCGCGGTGCGGCATGGCTTGTTCGGCAGCATGCCTTCATCGGCGTGCAGCACCGCCTCCGTCGGCGTGTACTCGAACGCGCCAAGGACGGACTCCTGCTCCGCGGTGGGGTCGGTGAGCATCGCCAGCGCCTGTGGCGCGTGCACCGCGATCACCGCCTTGTCGAAGTGGTGGAGGTCCCCGGCCGCGTCCCGGACGGCGACCCCGCCGGCGGTGCGGCTGACGGCCCGCACCGGTGTCGAGGTCTTCACGGCGGTCAGGCCGGCGGCGATGCGCTCGATGTAGATCGCGCTGCCCTCGGACACCACCTGCCAGGACCGGAACGAATCGGGGCCGCCCAGCAGCCCGTACCGGTCCAGCACGCTGGACAGGAGCCCGATCGGAACGTTCCTGATGTCGCAGAAGAGCCATCCCCAGAGCCGCGCGTACACGAAATGCCCGGCGAAGTAGCTGGAGAACCTTTCCTGCAGCAGGAACCGCTCGATCGTCGTGTCCGGCCTGTTGCGGCTCGCGTCCCGCAGTTGCGGGACGAGCCGCTCGGCGTCCTCGGCGCACCGGTTCCACACGCGCTCGCTGACGCCGGGCGGACGCTCCGGAAGCCCGCACAACTCGAAAGGGTCGTCGCTGGGGTGGGAGAAACGGCAGTCGACGCACACCACCTCTGTCGACACGTCCGTCGGCCGGGTCGTGACCCGCAGTTCCCTCAGCAGCCTGGTGAAGTTCGGGCAGTGCGCGGCGTCGAAGACCCCGAACGCCATCTCCGCGGGCGAGCCGGCTTCGGGACGCCTGGAGTCGACATGACCGCCCAGGCGGGAATCCGCCTCGAAAACGGTGACGTCGAAATGGTCGCGCAACAGATACGCCGCGGTCATGCCCGACACCCCGGAACCGATGACTGCGACGCTCTTTCTCACTATTCACCATTCCTTCCGACCGTTATCGGAAGTGATTGGCGCAGGCGGGGCGGCGTATGAGCGGGAGGGTTTCAGGCCTGCGAGGTTGCGGATGCTCGATGTCGGCGGCCGGTCAGGCGCCGGAGCCCGTGCCGCGCCGCACGGACTCCGGCCCGTTCCTTCATCGCTGCCCGAAGATGGCGGTGCCGGGCGCGTTGATGTCGGTGCTGCCGAACACGTCCCGGACGGACGCGGCGAAGGTGTCCTCGTCGACGGTGCCGTTGACGTTGATCGTGTCGAACGCCGTGTGGGCGATCTCGGCGGACAGGCCGCAGGACTGGTACATCCGGGTGAAGGCGTCGCGGTCGATGCGCCCCTCGTCGCCGGTGTCGACGGCGCGGACGAATGCGCGCGCGAGGGCGGTGATGACGGCGTCGAGGTAGTGGGGGTCGGCCAGCGCGCCCTCGACGATCGCCGCGGTGAACTCGGCACGGGTGATACGGCCGTCGCCGTCGGCGTCGGCGGCCACGCGGAGCTGGTCCCACCAGGCCATGAAGCCGTTGTTGAGGTCGTTCGCCTTGGGCGATTCGGGGTCGAGGGCGAAGGCGTCGCAGGCCCCTTCGCCCAGGAGCTCGAAGTCGCGCCGTTCGATGACGCCGTTGCCGTCGGTGTCGAAGAGGCCGAACATCGTGGCGATGTTCTTTTCTTGGATCGTCGGTTCCATCGCCGTTCCTTTCTGGGGTGGTCGTGGGGTGGGCATGCCGAAGAGGTTCGCGGCGAAGAGCGCGCGGAACCGGTCGTGGTCGATCGGGTCCGGTTCGCCGGCCAGGAATTGCCGTCCCTGGCCGGGGGCGAGGTTGAGCACGTCCAGGACGCGGTCGCACTGCGCGCCGGTGAGCGCGCCCGAGGGGGCGATCGCCTGGAGGATCTGGGCGAGGACCGCGTCGACGGTCTCCTGGTAGTGGGCGGGGTGGTCGAGCACGCCGGTGAGCATCGCGTCGGTGTACTCCTCGGGGGTGACGCGCTGGTCCTCGTCGAAGTCGGCGGCCACGCGCAGGCGGTGCCACCACAGGGCGATCGCCTCGGTGAGGAGGCGGGGGGCTTTGCGGCCGTCCGGCCGGAAAAGCGCGTCCTCGATGCGCTGGGAGAGCAGTTTGAAGTCCCGACGGGTGATGGTGCCGCTGTCGTCGAGGTCGTAGAGGGCGAAGGTGGCAGCGATCTTCTCCCGGGGAGCGGTGGACGCCGTGCGGGGCTGGGGCGCCGCCGTCGTCGGGGCCTCCAGCGGGGGGTGGGGCGGGCCGCCCTCGCGGATGCCGATCGCCGCGTGCAGGGTGCGCAGAGGGCCGGGCGCCCACCACAGCGACCGGCGGCCGAGGCGCACGATCGCCGGGAGGAGCAGCCCGCGGACGACGGTGGCGTCGATCAGGACGGCGAGCCCCAGGCCGAATCCCATCGCCTTGGCGAAGGCGCTTCCGGCGGTCATGAAGGCGAAGAACACGATGGCCATGAGCAGCGCGGCGGCGGTGACCACGCGGCCGACCCGTTCAAGCCCGATCGCGGCGGCGTCGGTGGTGCGTCCGGTCCGCTCGTATTCCTCTTTGATCCGGGAGAGCAGGAAGACCTGGTAGTCCATGGCGAGCCCGAACGCCATGGCGAACATCAGCAGCGGGATGGTCCAGGCGATCTCGCCGGTGACGACGAAGCCGCCCAGGAGTTCGCGCAGGTGCCCGTCCTGGAAGATCCAGACCAGCGCGCCGAAGGTCGCGGTCAGGCTGAGGGCGGTCAGGACCAGGCCGACCAGCGGCATGACGACGCTGCCGGTCAGCAGGAACAGCAGGACGAACAGCACGATGGCCAGCAGGGCCGCGGCCAGTGGCAGGGTGTCGCTCAGCGCGTCGAGCGTGTCGACCGCCTCGGCAGGGGCGCCGCCGACCATGACCGGGAACGGCGCCGGCGTTGACCTGATCTGCCGGACCAGGTCTCTGGCCTGGGCGGAGTCGGTTCCGGCGGCGGGAGTGACCGTCACGTAGGCGGCGTCACCCCGCACGAATCCCGTCGAAGCCGGAGTGGGCGGTGCGGCCAGAGCCCCCTTGGAGTAGGTGCCGGTGACCGCGTCCACCCGGGCGACGGTGGGGAGGCGCGACAGGGTCGTGGCGTAGGCGGGGAGCGCGGCGGCCCGGCCGCCGGTGTTCTGCGAAACCACCTGCAGTGCGTCTTGTTCGAGCGCGCCGAATTCGTGCCGGATCGTCTGCGCCACCTGGGCCGCGGAGGTGTCGGCGGGGAGCGCGGCTTCGTCCATCATGCCGAGCCGGGCACCGGTGAACGGAAGCCCCAACGCCAGCAGTGCCGGGATCGTGACGGCGGCCACGGCCACCGGGTGCCGCATGACCAGCAGCGCCAGGCCGTGCCAGCGGCCCAGCTCGACCTCGCGTTCCCGGCGCGGCCGGATCAGCCGCCAGCGCTCGATCCGGGGGCCGAGCAACCGAAGCAGCGCGGGCGTGACCAGCACCGAGACGGCGGCCGCCGAAACCGCGGTCGCCACGCTGGCCACCGCGATCGACCGCAGCAGCTGGAAGGGGAACACCGTCAGGACCCCGATCGCCAGCGCCACCGTCAGGGCCGAGAAGACGACCGTCCGGCCCGCCGTCTGGATCGTGGTGCGCAGAGCCTGGTCGCGGTCGGTCCCGCGCTTCAGCTCCTCGCGGTAGCGGCTGACGATGAGCAGGTTGTAGTCGATCGCCAGGCCGAGGCTCAGCATGGAGACCACGTTGACCGCGGGGGCCGACACGTCGGTGAGGTGTGACAGCGACCAGAGCGTCAGCAGCCCGGTCAGCAGCACGACGATGCTGACCGACAGCGGCAGCAGGGCCGCCACGACGCTCCCGAACACCAGAACCAGGACCAGCAGGACGAACGGGAGGGTGATCCCCTCGGCGATCTTGGCGTCGTGTTCGGTGGTCTCGTTGAACTGGTTGAGGACCGCGACCGGACCGCCCACGCTGACCCTCAGCCCGTCCCGCTCTCCGGAGTAGCGCGGGATCAGGCTGTGCACCCGGTGATCGGCCTCGCTCTCGCCACCGGTGATCCGTGCCGTCACCAGTGCCTTGTCGCCGTCGGTGCTGCGCAGCGCCTGCGGGCGTCCCAGCGTCCAGTACGAGGCCACCTCGCTCAGGCCGGGTTCCGCGGCCAGCCGCCGGGTCAGCGCCGTTCCCGCCCGCGCGGCGCCCGGGTCGTCCACGCCCTCCTTCGCGGTGACCAGCAGGACCAGATTGCCCGGCTCGCGGCCGAGCTCCGAGCGCAGCGCGTCGGCCGCCCTGGTCGCCTCGCTGCGCGGCGCCTCGGTGCCGCCCACCGACAACCGGTCGAACACCCCGACGCCGAACACCGCCGCGACGACCGCCACCACGGCCGCCGCGACCAGCACGTGCCAGGGCCGCCGCAGCGCCAGCGGAACCCGGTTCCCCGACATCTTCTCCTCCCTCGCTGCGCGGTGAACGCCCACTCCGGGACGACGAGGCCGCCGTGCGCCAGCCCCGTCGATCCGAGATCCGGCCGAGGCCCACAACGGCCCGTCGCCGCCCGTCCTCGCGGAACGCGTCATGGACCTGGGCATCGCCGGTGTCCCTTCAGGCGTGTGCTGAAGGGACACGGTGCGGCGCGTCCGAGGCTTCACACAGCACGAGCTCCGCCAGACCTGCGAGGGCAACGTGGAGCGCGCCTGGAATCGTGCGTACTACCGCCTTCCTACTGCGACCGTAGAAAGCCGACATCATTACTACTAGTGTCGGGAAAGTAACTAAAAGTGGCGAACGGTTATGTAAGGACAACGAAGCGGGAACCGTCCGGGGAGACGGACGTCCACGTCAACCGCCACCGCGCGGCGCCAAGGCTCCGTTCGAGGCGGCCCGGCGGCTCGATCCGGCTCAGTCCAACAGCGGGGCCCACCGACCGGCGGATCAGCGCGGGTCCCGTTCGGTCAGGCGAAGTGCGAGCCCGTGCGGCTCCATATGCAGCCGGGGCCGTGGGCGTACCGGAGTCGGGCAGGGCTGCAGGCGCCAGGACCGAGTGACGTGGGCGAGCGACAGCGTCAGGTCCATGAAGGCGAGCTCGTAGGCGATGCATTGGGACTCGCCGGCCCCGAACGGCAGGAAGCCCCTGGTCCGGTGCGGGTCGCGTCCGTCCCACCTGTGCGGATCGAAGTTCTCCGGGGTGGGGAACAGGTCGGGCCGGTGGTGCAGCACGTAGGGGCTGAGCAGCACCTGCGCCCCGGACGGGATGCGCAGGGAGCCGATGGTGGTGTCGGTGACGGTCACCCGCGGGAAGATCCAGCTGGGGGCGCGGCGCCGCAGAACCTCGGCGACCACGTTTCGGGTGAGGGGCAGCCGGTCCATCATCTCGGCGGCCGTACAGTCGTCGTCGGTTTCGGCTGCGGCTTGTGCCTCGTGGGCGACGTCGGCGTCCAGCGCGGCGTCCTGGGAGAGCTGATGCAGAGCCCAGGCATGCCCGACGGCCGTTGCGGTGATTCCACCGAGCAGCACGGTCATCGCCGTGTCGCGCACTTCTTTGTCGGTGAGCCGGTCGCCTTCGAGGGACGTGGTGAACATCGACATCAGGTCGCCGTGGTCGATGCCGTCCTGGCGGTAGGCGGCGATCTCCTCGTCCAGGAAGCGCAGCAGCCTGGCTTCGCTCTTGCGGTAGCGGCGGTTGCGGCCGGTGGGCAGGCTGTTGAGGCCGGGGGCGATCATCCGCAGGATGGTCTGGTGGTTCACGAAGTCGGTGACGGCCTGCCGCAAGCCGTCGACCTGTGGACCGAGATCGCGGCGGCAGAACATGGTCGCCAAGTTGGAGCGGGTGGCCAGCGAGCGCATTTCCGGCAGCACATCCAGGACCTGTCCATCGCGCCAGGTCGAGGTGCATGCGTGAAGCTGGTCCTGGATGGTGCGGGCATAGCCGGTCATCCGGTCGGGCCGGAAGGCCGGCTGGCCGAGGCGGCGGAGCCGTTTGTGCTGAGCCAAGGGGCAGGTGGCCATGCCGTCGCCGACGATGGACCGCATGTTCTCGTAGAACGTGCCCCCTTTGTCGAAGGCACGGTCGGAGTTGCGGAGCACCTGCTGAGCCGCTTCCGGCGAGCACACGATGTAGGTCGGCGTCCGGCCGAATCGCACCTCCACCACCTCGCCGAGGTGCGGCAGTGACGCCAGCAGGCCCAGCGGGTCGGTGAGCAGGGGCTTGAGGTGGCCGAGCAACGGCTGGGCGCCCGGCGCCACGGGCGGCATGCCGACACGTTCCGGCAGCTTCCCTGCCCGCGATGTCATGGATCCAGAGCTAGCAGCCCGCCCGCACCCGCGGAACGCCCGGTTAGCCGAACCGCCCATCCCGGTAAGCAAGCCCGCACGCGCACGTCCGAGAGAGCGTGAACGAACCCGTCCGGAAGTCACAGGTTCGTTACTGACCGTGTTGGGGTGACTTCATAGGGAAATTAGACGGTTTGACATATCTCGTTGGTGCCCGCTTCGCCGATCATGAGCGCAGTCGGAGATGCGTGGTCCTCCCCGGAACGAGAGAAGGAGTTCCGAGGTGCCGCAGCCGTTCTCCCTGCCGACCTTCTACACCCCCCGCCCGGCTCGGTTGAACCCCGGTCTGGAGGCCGCTCGGGCGCACACCGGGCAGTGGGCCCGCGAGATCGGGATCATCGGCGCGCCCAGGGACGAGGGCGTGCCCGAGGTGTGGAGCGAGGCGGCGTTCGACGCGATGGACTACGGGCTGCTGTGCGCCTTCACCCACCCCGACGCGCCCGGGCCCGAGCTCGACCTGGTGACCGACTGGTACGCATGGGTGTTCTACTTCGACGACCACTTCCTGGAGGTCTTCAAACGCCCCCGCGACATCGACGGTGCGCGGCGTCATCTGGCCCGGTTGCCGGCGTTCATGCCGTCATACCCCGCCGGAACGTCCCCCGAGCCGATCAACCCGGTCGAGCGGGGACTGGCCGATCTGTGGGCGCGCACCGCGCCGGGCACGCCCGCCGACTGGCGCGAACGGTTCATCGCCAGCACCCTGGACCTGCTGGACGAGTCGCTGTGGGAACTGGCCAACATCGACACCGGCCGGGTCCCCAATCCGATCGAGTACATCCAGACTCGGCGCAAGGTCGGCGGCGCGCCCTGGTCGGCGGGCCTGGTCGAGCATGCCTTGGGCGCTCCGGTCCCCGGGCGGGTGGCGGGGACCCGGCCGCTGCGAGTTCTCAAGGACGCCTTCTGCGACGCCGTCCACCTGCGCAACGACGTCTTCTCCTACCGGCGCGAATCCGAGGACGAGGGCGAGATCAACAACGCCGTGCTGGTGTTCCACCGATTTCTGGGCTGCGGCCTCCAGGAGGCCGCCGACCGGGTCAACGACCTGATCACCTCACGCCTGCACCAATTCGAGCACACCGCCCTCGCCGAACTTCCCCTGCTTCTCGAAGAGCAGACCCTGAACGCGGCGGAGCGCGCCGCCGTGGTCGCCTACGTCCAGGGGCTGCAGGACTGGCAGGCCGGAGGCCACGAATGGCACCTGCGCTCCAGCCGCTACGGAAACCAAGCCCCCGCCGGCGGCCGCCCGACCCTGCCGGACGGCCCTGCCGGGGTGGCCGCCCGCGTACCCGCGTCGTCCCTCGGGAAAGCCGCCCGCGAGATCACGCGGCGGGCCAAGACCGCGGCGACGATCGGCCGACGCACACCGCCCTTCGACATCCCCGCCTTCGTCTGGCCGGACGCGGTGCGGCCGAACCCGCACCTGCGGCAGGCCCGCGAGCACCTGAGGGCCTGGCGGCCGAAGGTCGGGATCACCGGACCGGGCGGAGTCTGGAGCGAGGAGTACGCCGAGTCCTGCGACCTGGGCCTGCTCACCGCCCTCACCAACCCCGACCTCACCCTGGACGAGCTCAACCGCGCCGCCGACTGGGACACCTGGGTGTTCGCCGTCGACGACCACATCGCCCACGCCTACGTCAAATCCGGCGACCAGGCGGGCCTGAGGGCCTACGCGCAGCGGTTAAGGGGCTTCATGCCCGTGGACGACCCCCGCACCGGCGACGTCCCGTCCACCGTGCCGCCCAGGGGACCCGCCACCGGGGTGGAACGGGCGCTGGCCGACCTGTGGGCCCGCACCGCGCCCGCCCTGCCCCCGCAGTTCCAGCGCCGGTTGCATGACCTGTGCGCCGCGTTCGTCGAGCGGCACCAGTGGGAGGCCGACAACGTCCTCCACCAGCACGTTCCCGACCCCGTCGACTACATCGAGATGAGACGCGAAACCGCGGCAGGCGACCTCAGCGCCATCCTGCTATTGGTCACCACCGGCCGTGACCTCCCGCGGGCGCTGCACCGCCACCCGGTCATGGTCCGGCTGATCGAAGCCTTCACCGACCAGTACGGGCTGCTCAACGACATTTACTCCTATCCCAAAGAAGTCGAGGTGGAACTGTCGTTCAGCAACGGCGTCTCCACCGTCATGGACTTCCTGGACTGCGACGTGCAGACCGCGGTCGACGTCCTCGGCGAGCTGGCCAACGTCCGGACCCGCCAGTTCCAGCAGATCATCGACCGGGAGATCCCGGCACTCATCGAAGAGCTCCCCGACGAAGCCGCACAAGACCAGCTCCGCGACTACACCACCCGCCTGCGGCAGTGGCTCACGGGTCGGCTCGCCTGGTACCTCGGCGACCCGCCCCACTACCCGCCGACCGGCCGCTACACCATCGACACCGGCTCGGCCCTCATCGCCATCCCCGCCTCACACCACACCCCGCACCGCACCGACGCCCCCGTCCGCCAACCCCCGACCGGCCCGCCGGACCCGGCACTCTAACCGCCCCGCCTACGGCTCACTGACCTGCCGTGCCAACACGGGGTGGAACCGGGAGACCGGCGAGTGCGCACTGCCTCTCAGTCCTACGCCCTGTGGCTCGCCGGTAAGTCGGGCCACCACCACCCTTATGTCACAATATGTGATCAGAAGGCTACATCACGTATGTGATCGTTCGTACAGCCCCTCATACTCCGGCCACCGAGCGTCGATCAGGTGCGGATCAGTGACGGTGCCCGCGATCACACCCGGGGCCGCGGAGTCGGCCCGCATTCCCGCGCTTTTCGGCCACATCGGCCCTGGCCGGGAGCACAAACCAATTACCGGAAAGGAGACGACGGCAATGGCGTCCTCGCTCCAGGAAGAGAACATCAAGGCGGCGTTCGACCTGCTCGACACCGACGGCAACGGCGTCCTCGAACGGCAGGACTTCGACCTCAAGGCCGAAAAGGCACGCAAGGAGTTCGCGCTCGTCGCGGGCTCGCCCAAGCACCGCAATCTCCAGGTCGCCTACACCGCCTGGTGGGAGCGGATCCGGGCGGCCGCCGACGTCAATGAGGACGGCCGCGTCACCCGGGAGGAGTTCGTCACCTCCGTCATCAACGGGATGCTGAGCGACCCGGACTATTTCGACACCACGATCGGCGGGTTCGCGCGGGCGCTCTTCGAGGCCGCCGACGACGCCGGCACCGGCGCCATCGGCCAGGGGCAGTTCGTGCGGATATTCGGCACCGTCGGAATCCCCGCCGACGCGGCTGAAGCGGCCTTCGCCGCCTACGGCGCCAGCACCATCGACCTCGACACCTTCGTCACGGCCGCCCGCGACGCGTACGGCAGCAACGACCCCGACGCCCCCGGCACCGCCACCTTCGGACGACGTTGACCGACCAGGCCGCGCACCCGGCTCCTCCGTGCGCCGGACGGCGGCCGGCTCACCAGGGCTCGCACCGGCCGGTGCGGGGCACATGCCCGCCTGCCGCCGGGCACCTGGGACGTGACCTGCAAGCAGGCAGGTGCTCGCATGATTGATCTGCGCGAGGTGGAATTGTCCTTTCCCGGTGAGGCACTGCGTGCAAATCCCCATGCGGCGGCGGCCCGCCGGCGGACGCGCGAGTGGGTTCGGCGCCTCGGCCTGCTGAATGACGCTCAGATCGCCGAGTTCGACTCATGGAGAATGGACACCGCCTGCCGGGCCGGGTTTCCCGACGCCGACGAGGACCTGCTCCAAGTCGCCCTGGACCTGTGCTGGTGGACCTTCGTGGTAGACCTGCATATCGAGCAGGGCGTCCAGGACGCCGCCGGAATTGAACGCCTGGCCGACGAACTCGCGAGCGCTCTGCGGGACGGCTCCAACCCACCGGGGCCACACCCCATCACGGCCGGTGCGATGGACATCGTCCAGCGGGCGAGCCGACGCCAGACCAGCCAATGGTGCGACAGCTTCCGCCATTTCATGCTGGTCTACCTCACCTCTCGCGCCCAGGACGCCCGCGCCCAGGCCACCACGGTCGACGCCTATCTCCAGCGCCGCCGCCAATCCATCGGCCTGCAGATGACCCTGGACCTGGCGCAATCGCCCACGCCACCCTCCCCGCTGCTCTTCAGCGCGCCGATGCTGCATTCCCGGCAGTTGCTCACCGAGCATCTGCTGTTGCAGAACGACATCTTCTCCCTCCACCGGGAGACGCGGTCCTCCGCCGGACGGAGCATCATCTTCTGCCTGCAACGGGAAAGGCGCTGCCCGATCGAGGAGGCTCTCACCGCCGCCATCGCGATGGCGGACGCGCGGATGAGCCAATTCACCCGATACCAGAACCGTATCGCGGACTGGATCGACTCCCACGAGGGTTCCGCGGCAGATCGCGACAGCTGCCGCGACGCGCTGGCACGGATGCTGACCTGGACCAGAGCCGTCTACGACTGGCACCGCCAAGCCGTCCGATACGCGCCATGACAGAGGAACGGACGACGGCGGCCGCTCCGTCACACTCGCGCAACGGAACCACGCTGCGCCATATCGCGTTCATCGTCGACGGGAACCGGCGGTGGGCCAGACACCATGGAGTCGGCATCGACGAGGGGCACCGCCAAGGAATCCTGAAGATACCCGCAGTCCTCGGCTGGTGCGACGAACTGGCCATCCCCATGGCCACGTTCTGGATCCTGTCGATCAGAAACCTCACCGAACGCGGCCACGAAGAGATAGCCGGCCTCTTCCGGGTTTATGAAGAGCTGGCCGCGCACCTGTCGGCGAGCCGCTGGCCGGTGCGCGTCATCGGGTTCCTGGACTTGCTGCCGGCCCACCTGGCCGACGCCTACACCGAACTGGAAGCGCAGACCCGGGGCCGTCCCGGCTCGCAGGCCAACATCGCCCTCGCCTACGACGGGCGACAGGAAATCGTCCATGCGATCCGGTCCCTGGCGACCGCAGCGGATCCGTGCCCGCAGGTCGATGAGGAAATCCTCCAAAGCCACCTACTCACCGCGGGCCTGCCGGACCCGGACCTCATCCTGCGCACCTCGGGAGAACAGCGCCTCTCCGGATTCATGACCTGGCAGTCGGCGCACACCGAACTGTACTTCTGCGACAGCCACTGGCCCGACTTCACCAAAGAAGACTTTCAGGACGCGGTGCGCAGCTACCACACCCGCGAGCGCCGCTACGGAAAATGACCAGCGATACCCGAGACCCCGAGACCCCGAGACCCCGAGACCCCGAGACCCCGAGAAGAGGCAGACAGATGTCAAGGATGAAAGTGGCGGTCATCGGCTCAGGCGTGTCAGGAATGAGCGCAGCCTATCTCCTGCAAAAGAAGTACGACGTGACCGTGTTCGAGGCGGGCGACCGGCTCGGCGGACACGTCGACACCCGCCCCTCCGCCACCGGCCGGCCGGTCGACCAAGCGTTCATGGTGTTCAGCAGGACGTACTACCCGACCCTGACCCGGCTCCTCGGCGAACTGGACGTCCAGACCCACCCGGCCGACCTGTCCACCGACGTCGTCTGCACCTCGTGCGGCTTCAGGCACCTGCACGACGACCCCCTGGGTTCCCAAAACCCCCCACCACACCCGGAATCCGTGGATCCCCATACCTGGGCGCGGTTCAACGACGACCACGCACGGTTCGTCCCGCAACTCCTCCAAGCCCTGGAGCAATCCCCCGAAAAGACGCTCGGCGAGTTCTTCCGGGACAACGATTACTCGGACTACTTCACCCTGCATTACGTCTTTGCGCGGCTGACCGGATGGCTGCTGGCGGATGTCGAGAACATGCCCATCCAATTCCTGGTCAATACCCTGGCACGCTACGGGTTCACCGGCGGACCGGACGCGTTCGCCTCATGGCACGTAATCCCCGAAGGAGCCCGGACCTACATCGAACGAATCGCCGGCACACTCACCTCGATCAACCTCGCCACCCCCATCCGAACCGTCGCACGCAGCGGAGAAGGCATAGACCTGCACGACACGGCAGGCAACCACCACCGTTTCGACAAGGCCGTCATCGCCGTGCACGCCCCAGAGGCACTGGCCATGCTGGCCAACCCCACCGCGGCAGACAGGGCCATCCTGGGAGCCTTCAAGTACGAAACGCTGCAGACCGTCCTGCACACCGACGGATCCGCGCTCCCTCACCACGACGGCGACAGCGCGATCTTCATGCAGGTGTCATGCGCCAAACCCAGGCGCTCCGCCGTCAGCTTCCACGCCGCCCTGAACAAACTCCGGAACCAGCCTTCACAAACACCGTGCTACGTGACCTACAACCCCGTCACCGCAATCGACCCGAAACACGTCCTGGCGCGAACGCACTACCAGCACCCCTCGGCCACTCCCGAAAGCTGCCAGGCGCAAGAACGCCTCCCCGAACTCTCCGACAACGTCCTGGCGTTCGCGGGCACCTACCACGGCGACGGCTTCCACGAAGCAGGCTGCCACTCAGGCATCACCGCAGCCACCACCCTCGGCGCCCCCTGGGCCTGAACTGCTCCAGGACGATCGAGCCGCAGGCCGTCCGGGGTGGACCAATGAGCCGCGACGGACCGCCCACCGACACGCGCGGCGGTGCGCCGTTTGAACACGCCGGGTCGTCGGTCAGCCCGATGCCGGACTCCTTGATCGCGCCCGCTGACGACCTCCGCTGCCATGACCGAACCACCCAGAGTCCCAGCCCAGCTCGTGGCGGCTAGTCGTCTGGGCATTGGAGGGTGGCTTCGTCGTATGTGCCGGGGCTTTGAGCGGCGTGCAGGGACGTGAGGGGGGCCAGGTCTGCGGCCTGGCGCGTCTGGCCGAACCTGGCGGCCAGAAGCCTGCGCCCTCTCCAAGAGGGCGAGCGGTTGTCATACCGTCCTTCGTCGGCCAGGACATCGGCCCGGCCCACCACCGACGCCGGCCATGGTGGCCTTTGTTGGGTGTGTGTTTCTCTTATGGTTTGGGTTTGTTGGTTCGGTGGGCTGGGCTGGGGGCGTTTTTGGCGGGTGAGGTGGGGGCGTAGCCCAGTTCGGTTAGTAGGTCGTCTTGCTTTTCGCCTAGTAGGGGTGGGGTTCTGGTTGGTTGGACGCGGTGGCCGTTGATTATCAGGGGGGAGGCCGGCATTTGGAGGGGGTGGTCGGTGTCGGGGCGTGGTAGTGAGGTTATGGCGCCGCGGGCTAGTACTTCGGGGTCCTGGGCTACCGAGCTCACGTCGTTTATGGGTGTGCAGGGGACGTCGGCCTCGGTCATTGCCGAAGTCCAGTGTTCGGTGTCCTTTTCGGAGAAGGCGGTTGTGAAGAGGGCGTCCAGTTCTTCGCGGTGGCGTACGCGGTTGTCTACTCAGGCGTAGCGGGGGTCGTCGGCCAGGTCCGGGCGGCCTATCACCTTGGCGGCGGCTGCGAACTGGCGGTCGGTGAAGACGGCCAGGACCAGTTGGCCGTCCCTGGTGGGGTAGGCGCGGTAGGGGACGATGCCCGGGTGGGCGGTGCCCAGGGGACGCGGGCGCGTGCCGGTCTCCAGGTAGCCGGTCATGTGGTAGAGCATGAACGCGATCAGCGAGTCCTGGAGGCACACGTCGATGTGGGCGCCTTCGCCGGTGTGGTCGCGTTCGCGGATCGCGCTCTGGATGCCGGTCAGCGCGAACAGCGCGGCGCCTAGGTCGACCAGCGGGATCGGGACCTTGACGGGTGTTCCGTCCTCGGTGCCGGTGATGCTCATCAGGCCGGACTGCGCCTGGATGAACAGGTCCATGGCGGGCTGGTCCGCGCGGGGTCCCGACAGCCCGAACCCGGTGAGCGTCGCGTAGATCAGGCGGGGGTGGCGGGCGCGGACGGTCGCCACGTCCAGGCCCAGGCGTTGCAGGGCTCGTGGGCGGAAGTTGACGATCAGTACGTCGGCGGTCGTCAGCAGGCGGTCCAGCAGTTCGGCGCCCTGCGGGGTCTTCAGGTCGACCTGGAGGCTGCGCTTGCTGCGGTTGACGCTGACGAAGTAGCAGCCGTCCGTGCCGTCCGCGACCGGCGGCTGCCAGCGGCGGCTCTCGTCGCCGCCCGGGGGTTCGATCTTGACGACGTCCGCGCCGAGGTCGCCGAGCATCATCGCCGCGTAGGCGCCCGCGACGGCGATCGAGATCTCTACGACCCGCAGACCCGCGTACGGGCGGGGTGCGTCGTCGGAGGCCGTCATGGTGTGTCCTTTCGCTAGCCGAGGTAGGCGGCCTTGAGCCGGTCGTCGTCGCGGAGCCGGTCCGGTGGGCCGGTGAAGGCGAGCGAGCCGCGCTCCAGGATGTTGACCGAGGTCGCGATCTCCAATGCGTGGCCGACGTTCTGCTCGCTGAGCAGGATCGTCCGGCCGCTGCCGGTCAGCCGCCGGATGGCGCCGTAGACCTGGTCGATGATCTTCGGGGCCAGGCCCAGCGAGGGCTCGTCGAGGATCAGCACCTTGGGGTCGCCGAGCAGCGCCCGGCCCAGCGCCAGCATTTGCTGCTCGCCGCCGCTGAGCAGCCCGGCGCGCTGCTCCCCGCGCTCGGCCAGGATGGGGAACAGCTCGAAGCACTCGTCCCAGACCGCGCGGGACGCCCGGCGCTGGCCGGACGCCGCCAGCCGGAGGTTCTCCTGGACGGTCATCTCCGGGAAGATCCGGTGCCCCTCCAGCGCGTAGCACATTCCGGCGCGGGCCCGCCGCGGGGCGGAGAGCCGGGTCACCGGACGGCCGTCGAACTCGATCGAGCCGGACATCACCGGGATCAGCCCGGCCGCGGCGTCGAGCGTGGTGGTCTTGCCGGCCCCGTTGGCGCCGAGCAGGACGGTGACCCCGCCCGCCGTGACGTCCAGCGTGATCGGCCCGACCACGGGGACGCCGTCGTAGCCCGCGGTGACCTGGTCAAGACGCAGCATCGGTGGCTCCCAGATCGGTGGTTCCCAGATACGCGCGCCGCACGGCGGGATCGGCGCGGACCTCGTCCGGGCCGCCCTCGGCGATCACTTCACCGTGGTCGAGCGCGACGACCCGCGCGCAGGTCCGCATGATGAAGGCGACGTCGTGCTCGATGAGCAGGACGCCCACCCCGGAGTCGGCGATCTCCCTGATGCGTTCGGACAGCACGGACCGGGCGGACGGCGCCAGGCCGGCGCACGGCTCGTCCAGCACCAGGGCCTTCGGGTCCCCGGCCATCGCCACGCTGAAGCCGAGCATGCGGTTCACGCCCGGCGGCAGCAGCCCGACCGGCGTGGTGACCGGCGTCCCTTCGAGGTCGACCGCGCGGAGCAGGTCGGCGGCCCGGCCGGCGGTCTCCTGCCGGCGGCGGCGCGCGCGCCACGGGGTCAGCAGCCAGGACGCGAAGGAGTCGGTGCTGCGGGCCGAGAGCCCGGCCATCATCACGTCCCGTCCGCCCAGCATCGGGAAGGTGCCGCTCTGCTGGAACGTGCGGATCAGCCCGCGGCGGGCGCGCTCGTGCGGGGGCAGGCCGGTGACGTCCTCGCCGAGCAGCCGTACCGCGCCGGAGTCGGGCGCCGTCCCGCCCGCGAGCAGGTCGACGATCGTGGACTTGCCGGCGCCGTTCGGGCCGATGAGCCCGACGATCTCGCCCGGCCGGACGTGCAGCGACACCTCGTGCACCGCCCGCAGGCCGCCGAACGACCGGCTCAGCGCCTCGGCCCTCAGCAGTTCGCTCACGACGGGGCTCCTTCCGCGAGAGGCGTGCGGGGGCCGGCGGACGAGCGCGCCCGCCAGAGCCGCTGCAGCTCGCCGACGATGCCCAGGCGCAGCCGGGTGGCGAAGGCGATCAGCAGCAGGCCGTAGAGGATCGGGCGCAGGTCGACCGACAGCTGCAGCAGTTCGGGGACGACCGTCACCACCACCGCGCCGACGACGGCGCCCCTGATCGACTGGACTCCCCCGACGATCACGATGATCAGCAGGTCGATGGACTGGGTGACGTTCATCGAGGTGGAGTCGGCGATCCCGTTGTAGTAGGCCAGGAACACCCCGCCGAGTGCGGCGATGACGGCGCTCACCGCGAACGCCATGAGGCGCTCCGGCACGGCCCGGACGCCCAGCGCAGTGGCGAGCCGCTCGTTGTCCCGCAGCGACATCAGGTTGCGCCCGGACCGGGACTGCCGGTAGCTCCACACGACCCAGACCGTGAGCGCGAGCAGCACCAGGGCCGCCATGTAGTCGGCGAGGTCGGGCGACAGGAACGTTCCGAACGCGGCGGCGCCCGGCAGCCGGGTCAGCCCCTCGTACTCGATGACCGTCCCGATCTGCCCGCCGGTGACGGGCGTCCAGTTCACCGCGACGAGCCTGAGCACCTCGGTGAACGCGAACGTCGCCGTCAGGAAGTAGATACCGGAGAGGCGAGTCACCGGCAGGCCGAGCACCAGCGCCAGCACCACGACCGCGGCGAGCGCGACCAGCAGGACCGGGACGAAGGGATACCCCTCCTTCTGGGTCCCCAGAACGACGAGGTAGGCGGCGACCGCGCCGAAACCCACCTGGGCCAGGGAGATCATCCCGCCCATGCCGTAGACGAGTGTCAGGCTCAGCGCGAACACGGCGTTGATCGCCGTCAGCGTCGCGACCGAGACCAGGAATCCGCTGCCGTCGGACGCCGGCGCGGCGACGAGCACGGCGGCGCAGGCGATCAGCAGCGGGCGTGGCACGTTCCAGGACCGCACGTTCCAGGACCGCACGGTCCGGGACGGTCGCCGTATCGCTCGCATCGGGTTCGCTCGCGTCGGGTTCATTTCGCCACCTCCGGGGTCAGGGCCCGGCGGCGCGTCCGGCCGTCCCGCGGCCGCCGGGCGCGGACGGCCAGGGCCGCCAGCACGATGATGTAGGCGTAGGCGTCCCGGTAGCCGGTGGAGATGTAGGCGCTGCCGAACACCTCGGCCAGCGCGATCCCCATGGCGGCGAGCACCGCCCCGTTGATGTTGCCGACGCCGGCGATGACGGTGACGATGAACGCCTTGAGCAGGGCGGCCACGGCGATCGTGGTGCTGATCGCGAACAGCGGGCCGATCAGGCCGCCCGCCAGCGCCGCCAGGGCGCCGCTGACCAGGAACGTCGACGCCCGTACCCAGCGGGGATCGACGCCGGAGACGCGGGCGAGGTCCGGATCCTGCATCACCGCCCGCTGCTGCCGTCCCCAGTTCGTGCGGTGCACCGCGACGGCCACCGCCGTGATCACCACGACCGCGAGCACCAGCACCGCCAGCCGCTGCCCGGTCGTGCGGATCGGGCCCACCTCGATCAGGAAGTCGAAGGTGCCCTGCACCGACTTGGGCGCGCCGCCGAAGATCAGGAACGCCGTCTGGTCGAGGATCAGCGCCACCCCGAAGGTGCCGAGCAGCCCGACCTCGGCGCCCGAGCGCAGGACCCGTCCGACCGAGAACCGCAGGACCGGGACGCTGCCCAGCCCGATCAGCAGGGCCGCGGCGGCCAGCGCCGGGAAGTACGGCAGCCCAGCCGAGATCATGGCCCAGGTCAGCATGGCGCCCAGCATGTACAGGCTGCCGTGCGCGAAGTTCACGATCCTCGCGACGCCGTAGACCATGGTGAACCCGACGGCCGTCAGCGCGTAGATCCCGCCCAGCGTCAGTCCGAGAATCAGTGTGTTGACGAAGTTCTGCATCGGCCTGTCCTCCTCGTCGCGGCCGCCCCCTGGCTGAGTCGTGCCCCCGTCCCCCGTGCCCCCGTCAGGTCGTGCCGTGCGGCGTCCATCGGTGGACGTAGCGCGGGCCGGTGATCTGTGCGACGTATCCGCCCACCGCGGCCTGGCCGTTGGGCAGGAACTTGATCCGGCCCAGCGGGGACTGGAAGGCGCCTTTCGCGAGCGCGTCGCGGATCTTCGCCGGGTCCGTGGAGCCGGCCTGTTTAGCGGCCTCTACCAGGACCGCGGCCTCGATGTAACCGACGATGGAGTAGTAGGAGGCGGGGAAGCCGCCGCGTGCCGCGGTCTGCTCGAACCGCTGCGTGGTGGGCACCGCGCCAGGCGCGTAGATGGTCTGGACGTACGCGCCCTGGGACACCCTTCCGAAGTCATGCAGGAACTCGTCCGACGCCGCCGCGGTGGGCAGGACGAAGTCGGCGTCGATTCCGGCGGCGTGCGCCTGGTTGAGGATCGTGGCGCACTGCGTCACCTCGCAGCCGAGGAAGACCACGTCCGGCTGCCTGGAGCGGAGCTTGACGAGGTAGGGCGAGAAGTCGGTGTCGCCGTACTGGAAGTACTGCTCGGAGAGGACGTCCACCCCGGCCGAACGGAGCTTCTCGCGCACCGAGGCGGCGAAGGCGCGCTGCGACTCGTCGTTGGTCTGGAGGAAGGCCGCGCTCCTGGCCTTGACCTGCTCGACCGCGAACCGGGCGTTGTCGGCGTTGCGGGCGGAGAGCGGCTGGGAGACGCGGAACGTCCAGCCGGCGTTGTCCTCGACCACCGTCGTGGCGGTGGCGATGGTCAGCACCGGCACCTCGGCCCGGTCGATGAGCTGCCGGGACGCCAGGAAGTTGCCGCTGGTGCTGCCGGACAGGAGGGCGTCCACCTCGTCGCGCTGGATCAGCCGCCGGGTCCCGTTGATTGCCTCGCGGGTCTTGCTCGCCTCGTCGTAGGTCATCACGTCGATGGGACGGCCGAGGGACTTCTCGCCTTCCTTCAGGGCGGCCCTCGCCGCCTGCTCGTAGGCGCTGCCGTCCTCGGCGAGCGCGCCCGACAGGGGCGCGATGATGCCGACCTTCAGCGCGCGGTCGGAGCCGGACCCGCCACCGCAGGCCGTAGCGATGGTGGTGAGCAGGAGCAGGGACGTCAGGATCAGGCCGATGCGGGGTCGGGGTGGGGGCATCGTTCGTCGTCCTTCCGGGCTAGCAGGCTTTTCCCGGTATCACGGGGCGGTGACCAGGGACGGGGCGACCTCGTCCGCCCAGCGGCGGACGAATCCGAGGGGATCGGGCGTGATGCCCGCCAGCAGGATCTGGGACGCCCCGGCCGCGGCCAGCTCGCCGAGGCGGGCGCGGACCGTGTCCGGCGTCCCCGCGACGGCGAACCGCGCGGCCAGGTAGTCGGTGAGGCCCAGCTCGTCGGTGAGCCGGGCGTTGACGGTGTCGCCGAGCTGCTCGTGTTCCCGGGGCTGGTAGCGGTCGACGAGCCGCTCGATCGCCGGGACGAGCTCCGGCGGCAGCCACTTGCCCTCGCGGTGGAAGCGGAACGAGTGGTTGGCGCTCGCCGCCAGCGCCATCGCGATCTCGCGTACCGCGGTGGCGTCGGTGCCGGCGAGGTTGGCCTTGGCGAAGAACCACACGTCGATGTCGGCCAGGGTCCGTCCGGCCTCCGCGGCGCCCGCGGCCAGGTGCTCCAGCGAGCCGGCGATCACCTCCGGGAGGAGCCCGGCGCCGACGATCACGCCGTCGGCGATCCGTCCGGCCAGGCGGAGCATCTTCGGCCCCTCGGCGGTGACGTAGATCGGCACGCGATGGTCGGCCCAGCGGACGTGGATGTCCATGCCCTGGTGGGTGACGTCCTCTCCGCGCAGCAGGCCGCGCAGCGACTCGATGGACGCCGCGAACTCGTCCCGGCGCATCGCGGTGAGCCCGAGGTTGTAGACCGCGCTGTCGCCGGTGCCGAGGCCGAGGACGAACCGTCCGCCGGAGATCTCCTGCAACGTGGCGGCAGCACTGGCGCTGACGGCGAGATGCCGCGTGATCAGGTTCGACACCCCGGTCGCGAGCGTGATGCGCGACGTGGCTCCGGCGGCGACGGCCAGCGAGGTGTGGACCTCGCGGAACAGGGACTGCGAGTCGCCGAGGGCGAACAGCGAGAACCCGGCGGCCTCGCTCTCTCGGGCCAGCGCGGCGACCTGCGCCGGCGCTGGCGGGGTGAACAGGACTCCGGTGCGCATGGGACCTCCCGGCCTTCACAGGCCCATCGTGCGGGCGATGATGGAACGCTGGATCTGCGAGGTCCCGCCGCCGACCATGGCCTGCTTGCCCTCGCGCCAGTAACGTTCCAAATCGGCCTCGGGGAGCTGCGCGGCCCCGCCGAGGATCTGCATGCCTTCGCCGGCCACCTTGTAGAGCAGCTCGGCCGCCATCAGGTTGGCCATGCTCACCTCCCGCAGCGACGTCCGGCCCAGGTCCAGGCTGCGGGCCGCCCGGTACACGAGCTGGCTAGCGATGTCGGCGTCGGTCTGCATCTGCGCGAGCGTGTGCTTGATGACCTGGAACTTCGAGATCGGACGTCCGAACTGCTCGCGGGTGGTGGCGTAGGCGACGGTGTCGGCGACCGCCTGCTGGGCGTTCCCGGCGTAGATCGCCGCCATCGTCAGCCGCTCGAACTCCAGATGCTCGGTGATCAGCCGCCAGCCGCCGCCCGCCTCGCCGACCAGCGCCTCGTGCGGCACCCGGACGTCGTCGAAGAAGACCTGGTTGGTCCCCGTGGCGCGGCGCGCGACGGTGGGCAGCCGGGTCATCGAGATGCCCGGGGTGTCGGCGGGCACCAGCAGCAGGCTCAGCCCGTCGCGGCGTCCGGCGTCCGGATCCGTCCTCGCCAGGACGCACATGACGTTGTTGTCGGCGTGCGCCGCCGAGGAGTACATCTTCACGCCGTTGATCAGGAAGCCGTCGCCGTCCCGGACGGCGCGGGTGCTCACCGCGGCGACGTCCGACCCGGCCTCCGGCTCGGTGATCGAGATCGAGAACCTGACGTCCCCCGCCACGAAGTCGGGCAGGTAGCGCCGCCGCTGCTCCGCGGTGCCGTGGTGGACGATGTTCCCCACGGTGAACGCGGGCACCGCGAACGCGGCGCCGAAGTCCACGCTGTAGCGGCCCAGTTCCTGCAGCAGCAGCACGACCGCGAACAGGTCGAACCCCGTGCCGCCGTCCTCCTCGGGGACCAGCAGCCCGAACCAGCCCTGATCGGCGACCTTGCGGTACGCCTCGTAGGGGTAGCGGCGCTCCTGGTCGCATTCGCGGACGTACTCGCGGGTGATGCTCTTGTCCACGAAGTCGCGCACGGTGTCCCGCCAGGCGATCTGCTCGGGGGTCAGCAGGAAGTCATCCACGCGCGTCCACCCCCTCCAGGGCGCGGCGGCGTCCGAGGATGCGCATCCGGCAGACCTGCACGACCTCGTCGCGCTGGTTGACGACCTCGACCGCGAAGGTCACCACCGCGCTGTCGGCGTCCCGGTCCTCCTTGTCCGCCACGCGGATGCGCGCGGTGATGGTGTCGCCGATGAACACCGGCCTGACGAACCGCAGCGAATCGACGCCGTAGAACGCACGGGTGTAGCGCGGATCCCAGGACACCAGGCCGGGCACCATGGAGAACACCAGGCTTCCCTGCACCACCCGCTGCCCGTACTCCGTCCTGGACGCGAGCTCGGTGTTGGAATGGATCTCCAGCCAGTTGCCGGTGAGGTAGCAGAACGACACCACGTCGGTCTCGGTGACGGTGCGTCCCCGGGCCGGCGTGACGTCGCCGACGCTCACCTCGTCGGCCGGTGCGAGCAGCATGTCAGTCCTCTCTGAGCGGGAGCCGCAGCAGGGCCATGCACATGGCCTTGCCGGTCTGGTCGAACCTGGTGCTGCGGGTGGCGCCGCCCGCCAGGGCGCGGTGCAGCACGACGTTGAGCGCGTGCAGGTTGTCCAGGCGGTGGACGTCGACGCGGCCGCGGACCAGGTCGCCGAGGTGCTCGCGCACCCGCTCCTCGGTGATCTCGGCGAGGAGCCGGGCGTACAGCTCGGGGCTCTTGGCCATCAGTCCGACGTTGCACGTGTCGCCCTTGTCGCCCGAGCGGGCATAGGCGATGTCCGCCAGCCGTCCGGTGCTCATGACCCGCTCACCGCACTCTCCGTGCGGGCGCTCCCGGTTTGAGCGCCGTCCACGAAAGAGTGGACGGGACGCACGGCCGCGCGGGGCACCAGCGTCGGCCACAGCCCGACCACCTGCCTGAGCGGCATCGGAGATCCGAAGGCGCTCCCCACCGGCCCGAGCGTCCACAGGTGGGTGATCTCGCGCCGGACGGCGTCGGCGTCCGCCCGGGTCGGGGTGCGCGCCGCCACCCGCAGGCAGACCTCCGGCGGATCGAGATCGGCCGGGACCGGGGCCGTGCCGCCCAGGACGGAGTTCAGGCCGAGGTACGACACGTCCAGGGTGTCGATGCCGACCTTCAGGTCCTCGTAGCGCCGCCGCAGGAACCGCTCGGCGTGCCGGGCCTTGTCCAGCGCCCGCGGCCAGGTCTGCACCACGAGGCCCTCGGCCAGCCAGCCGTCCTCGAAGCCCAGCTGCGCCTTCAGCGTGCCCGGGCGGGGGCGTCCGGACATCCCGGTGACCTCGACCCGGTCGCCGCCGAGGTCGCGCAGAGCCAGCGTGGTGAAGTCGGCGACCGCGTCCGGCATCAGGTAGTTCGCCGGGTCCTGCACCTCGTAGAGCAGATGCTCCTTGATCGTCCACTCGTTGACCAGGCCGCCGGATCCGGGCACCTTGCCGATCACCCCGCGGACGCCGTCCGGGCCGTCGGTGACCTCGACGATGGGGAAACCGATCCGCCACGGCTCGCGGACCGACTCCCACTGGTTGGACATGCCGCCGGTGCAGCACGCCGAGCACTCCACGATGTGCGCCAGCGTGACGGCCGCTCCGAGCCGGTCCCAGTCGGGGTCGTCGAAGCTCCACCCGAACTCGTGCATCATCGGCGCGACGTACAGCGAGCTGTCGGCGACCCGTCCGGTCACCACCACGTCGGCGCCTTCGGCCAGCGCCGCGACGATCGCCTCCGACCCGATGTAGGCGTGCGCGGCGACGAGCCGGTCGCGGATGCCGTCCAGCCCGCGCTCACCGGTGTCCAGGTTGACCGGCGCCCACCCGCCGTCCGCCAGCTCGTCGAGCCGGCCGAGGATGTCGTCGCCGGTGACGGTGGCGATCCTCAGGTCCGGCAGCCCGAGGTCGTCGGCCAGCGCCCGGACGGCCCGTCCGGCGGCCTCCGGGTTCGCCGCGCCGCCGTTGATGATCAGCCGAACGCCGCGCCGGGCCGCCGCCGGAAGCACCCGCTCCAGGATCTGGACGGTGTCGCGGATGAACCCCTTGGCGGGGTCGCGCATCCGGGCCCGCTGGAAGATGCTCATCGTGAGCTCGGCCAGCAGGTCGAAGGCGATGTACTCGACGTCCCCGCGCTCGGCGAGCTCGACCGCGGGCTCGACGGCGTCCCCCCAGTACGCCGACCCAGACCCGATCCGTACGCTCTTGGCGCTCATGGGCGGTCACCCCCGGGCTCGCCGGACGCGGGCGACGCCTGACCGCTGTCCAGGACGTAGACGTTGAACTCGTGGACATGGACCCTCATCAGCCGGTTCGCCTCCTCCTCCTTGCCGGCAGCGATCAGCTCGACCAGGCGCTCGTGCGCGCGCAGGGCCTCCCGCAGGGCCTCCGGGCGGTAGTCGAAGGTGACGGTCTCCTCGAAGAACACGTCCCGGACCGACTGGGTGAGCGCGATGATGATCTCGTTGTGCGTCGCCTCGGCGATCGCCGTGTGAAAGACGATGTTCTCCTCGGCGAACCGGGCCGAGTCGGCGCCGATCTCCTTGGCACGTTCCACCGAGGACCGCAGCCTGCTCAGATCCCGCTCGGTCGCGTGCGACGCCGCCAGCCGAGCGCACAGCGCCTCGATCTCCAGCCGGGCCTCGATGAGGGTGCGCCGCGGGATCGCGTTCACCGACACCAGCGTCCCCAGCGACTTGGCCACGATCTCCGCGCCGACCTCCCGCGCGTACACCCCGCCCTTGGGACCGCGGCGGATCTCGACCAGGCCGTCCGCACTCAGGTGCTGCAGCGCCTCACGCACCACGCTCGGCCCGCAGCCCGCCCGCTTGCCCAGCTCGGCCAGCCCGAAGAGGTGGGTCCCCGGAGCGGGACGGCGCAGGTAGATCTCCTTGCGCACCCGCTCGGCAAGCAGCATGGCCGAGCTCGTCGGCGTCTCGACGACCTTGTCGAGAAACCGCCCCTCCACAGGCCACCCGGACCGATCGGCCATCCCTATACCTCTTATCCTCAGATGATCTGTTGATAACAGGTATATCCTGACCTCCACCCCCGTCAAGCCCCTCACCAGACGAACCAGATCTCGAGTGTCGAGCAGCGACGGCTCGCCGGACCACCGGCGCAGATCTCACCAAAGACCCAGTAACCACGCCCGGGTCAGGTTCCCGGACTCCCGCACCAGCACAGCCCGCCGCTCCCCCGCGCAATGCGTACAGGCGAAGGTCACTGATGGTGACAAGGACCTCGGCGGTCTACGCCGCCGTCCACACCGCCACCGGCAGACGCTCCCCCGCCCGCGGCCAGCGGCTTGCTCTACGTCCTCATCAAAACGTCCCTGCCAGGAGGAATCATCGTGATGGTTCTCCCACCTCAGCTGCCATGACCACTCCGCTGTGGAGGGCATGACCGAACCCGGTGGGCTCCAACCGCCCGCAGCTCGACGCAAATGCAGACAGCCGATGGCACGGGCGATATCGCTCGCCCGAGCGGCAGCCGGACACCGAGGCGCTGGTCCGGGAGGCGGAGTGGGCGCAGGTCAGGAGTCTGTGATCACGACGGTGGCGGGTTCGCCATCGCCGCTTTCACGGAGGTGAGAGGTGTGAGCGTTGGGAAGCGTGCGGCGGGCAGCGTCCTGCCCAACGGGCAGCTCGTGCATCTGGGCGCGCTGCGGGACGCGGTGGAGGCGCGGCGGGAGTTGGCCTGTGGGCTGATCGAGCGGCGCGGGGTGACGTGGGTGAGCGTCGTCCGGGTCGGCGGGTCGGGGCGGCTGGTGGAGGTGGGGTGCGACTACGTCCGGGCGGCGTGGTGGTTCACCTGGAGTGACGGGCGGCCGGTCGCGGCGGTGTGGAACGTCGAGGGTGTTGTGGTGGGGCTGGCCGGGGGGCGGTGTAAAGGGGACGGCCCCGCCGGGTGGCGGGGCCGTCCGGCCGTCAGCGGGTTAGAGGGAGGGTGAGGGTGCTTCCTCGCAGGTCGACGTCGACCTTGGTGCCTGCGGGGTAGCGGAGCGTGTAGGCGTGGTCGGTGGCGAGGATCATCAGGCCGATGCGGTGGCCCTTCTTGAAGACGTAGTCGTAGGGCTGCATCGGCCAGGAGAACGTGTACTCCTCGCCGGGCTTGACCGGGATGCTGTGCGAGATCGAGTGGCGGTTGCGGACGTCCATCCAACCCCGCGTCACGATCTTGAAGGGGCTGACCTCGGTGGTGTACTTGCGGACGGCCCGGCAGCCCTGGTCGGTGGGGATCGAGTCGCCGTAGCACCAGGTGTCGTTCGTCCGGACGTAGCCGGAGACGCGCTCGTCGGTGCCGTAGTCGACCAGAATGGCCGACAGGTACGGCGACTTGCCATTGATGGCGGCGCGGAGTTTGACCTGGGCCGTGCCGCTGAGCTTGACCGATTCCTTCAGCTCGGGCGTGAGGTACATCAGGCGGTTGGGGTCGGACTCGTCCGGCTTGGCGGCCAGTTCTTCGGCCTTGCGGGACGGGTCGTCGACGAGGTGCTGGGTGCCGTTGCCGGGCTTTCCTAGGCCGTCATTGTTGAGGCCCAGGCGGACGGGGCGGGCCGAGGGGGCGGGCCAGTCGCGGTGCGTTTCCCAGTTGCCGGGGGTGCGTTCGAGGTCGACCTTTGGCTGGCGCATGATGTCGTTGCGGACGCCATAGAGCTCGTGCGCGAACCAGAGGTTCAGGGCGTCGAGCCATGCGCTCTGGCGGACGTCGAGGGGCTCGTCATGGGCGGCCTGGTGAATCCAGAGTTTCCGGTTGACGCCGGCCTTCTTCAGACCGTCCCAGAGGAGGGACATCTGGAGGGGCTTGACGTTCCAGTCGGCGAGGCCGCTGGTCATGAAGACGCTGGCGCGGAAATGCGGCGCCTGCTTGGCGAAGTTGCGGTCGTCCCAGGCGCGGTTGTAGTCGCCGGTGACGCGGTCCATCTTCTTTTCGATGTCGCGCATGGCGGGCGCGCAGACGGCGGGGTTCTTGCGGGACAGGACGACCTTGGCGTGCAGGTCCAGGTCCTCGCCCGCCCAGCCGTCGGGGGCGACCACGCCGCCGTTGGCGCGGTATTCGTCGTACCAGTTGGAGACGCCGGAAATGGAGACGACGGTCTTGAGGCCGCGGACGCGGGTGCCGGCGGCGGCGAGAGGGAGGGTGCCGTCGTAGGACTTGCCCGCCATTGCAGCGTTCCCGGTCGACCAGTTCGCGTCGACCTTCTCGCCGTTCGCGTCGTATGCGACGGCGTCGCCGGTGAGCCATTCGACGACGGATTTCATGCCCTGGGCCTCGTTCGGGCCGACGGCGGTGGGGCAGCCGTCGGAGTCGCCCGTGCCGAGGGTGTCGGCGGCGATGAAGGCGTAGCCGCGGGAGACGAAATAGTTGTCGTAATAGGGGAACGCGTAGTTCGGCGCGCCGGGTGGGCCGGCCGGGGGCGTCCACGGTGCCAGGCGCGGGTAGTCGGTGACGTCGGCCGGGTGGTACGGGGTGTCGTGCAGGCCGCCGTAATAGGGGCTGCCCTCGATGATGGACGCGACCTTGAGTCCGGTGTTCGTCTCCTTCGGGCGGGTGACGTAGACGGATACGCGGTCGCGTTTTCCGTCCCCGTCGCTGTCCACCTTCGTCTCGACGAACAGTTTCTCGCGAATGGCGTCCTTGTAGGAGAAGACGGGCTGCGTCTTGCCGTCCTTCACGACGATGTGAGGACGTGCCGTCTCGGCGTGGGCGGGCAACGACAAGGCGCCTGCCGCCAAGGTCGTCACGCCCGCGAGCGCCGCGACGGGCAGAAGTGAGGCTCTCAACATCCGCTCCTTGATCATTGAAACAAACCTGATCAGCTTCCCAGAGCGGCGCGAACGTCCGTCAACGGTGATTGTTCACAAAGCAGCCGGTCAGGCCGGTGGCGGCTCGTAGTCGAGTCCGAGCAGCCCGGCCATGTCCTTGAGGCATTCCTCGAAAATGGGTTCAACGTCGGTGTAGATGTAGTCGAGCTGATTCAGGACTTCCATGCACAGAAGTCCGTAGAGCCTGATCCAGCAGGACGTCGTCACGTAGACGGCCTCGACCGGCAGTTTGACGCCCAATTTGTCGATGTAGGCGCGCAGTTGCGCGCGGACGGCGGGCGGCAGGTCGTCCGGGATCGGGAACGGGCTCGTCTCCCACAGCGTCGCGATCTCCTCCTGGAAGACCCGCTCGAAGTCGCGTCCGGCCAGGTTGCGGGCGGAGTCGGGGCTGCGGGTGACCGCGGCCGGGACGGGGCTGGTGAAGATCCAGCCGAACTCGGCGGGGTGCGCGATCGCCCAGCCCCGCATGGCGCGGCAGGTCGCCAGCAGGCGGGCGGAGATGGTGCCGCCGCCGGAGCGCTGGGCGTCGCGGGCGGCCCGCATCTCCGCGCCCAGTTCCGCGAAGAAGTCGGCGGTGACGGCCTGGACGAGCTCGTCGTGTCCGGAGAAGTAGTGGTAGAGCGCCGGGCCGCTCATCCCGACCTCCCGCGCGACGGCGTTGATCGTCACCGCGGCGGAGCCTCGCGTGGTCAGCAGCGTGCGCGCCGCCTCGCGGATCTCCGCCAGGGTCTCCCGCCGGAGCCGGTCGCGGCGGCTGGGGCTCATGGGCGTCCTCCCGGTGTCGTCGATGGGCGTTGACAGTCTAGGGCTTCTATGTTTCCTTAATACCTCTAAATCATTCTAGAGGAGGTAAGGAGTCATGGCCCGTAACCCGCTGAACCGGCTGGTCGGCAAGTACGCGATGGACGCGGCGGTCGTCGGCGTCGGGGACGTCACGCCGACGATGAAGAGCATCCGGCTGGTGGCCGAGGCGCCGATCGAGTTCCGCTACTCGCCCGGCCAGCACGTCCGGATCCAGATCAACGACCCGCTCTCGCTGCAGGGGCTGCTGCGTCCCGTGGAGACCCTCCGCAGCTACACCATCTGGGAGTTCGACCGGGACGCGCGGGAGTTGGAACTCCGCGCGCACCTCTACGACGGCGACGGCATCGGGCTCAGGTGGGCGCTGGACGTGAAGCCCGGCGACACAGTGACGTTCTGGTGGCCGCAGGGGGACTTCGCCGTCCGGGACGCGGACTACCACGTGTTCGTCGGGGAGGAGACGGCGTCGGTCGCGTTCGGCCCGATGCTGCGAGAGCTGGACGCGTCCGCGCAGGTCCACGGGGTGCTGGAGAGCGAGACGCCCGAACTCGACCCGCCGCTCCCCGGCCCGCACCGGCTGCACCGCGTGCATCGGGAAGGCGCGCCCGCGGCGTCGTCAAAGGTCATGCTCGACGCCGTGGCACAGCTCGATCTTCCCGAGCGGCCGGGCGCCGCCTACGTGGCCGGGGAGGCTCGGACGTGCCAGATGGTCCGCGACCACCTGGTGCGCGACCGAGGGTGGCCGCGCACGTCCGTCAAGGTCAAGCCGTTCTGGACGCCCGGCAAGCGCGGCCTGCACTGACCGGCTAGGAGATCCGGTCGATGACCAAGGGGTGCAGGGTTTCCGTGCCGTCGATCTCGTACGCGCCGTCCAGGGATTCGAGGGCGCGGGGCAGGCGGGTCTCGTCGTCGGTGTGGAGGGTGAGGAGGGGTTGTCCTTCGCTGACCGTGTCGCCTGGCTTGGCGTGGCAGGTGATGCCCGCGGCGAACGAGACCGGGTCCTCCTTGCGGGCCCGGCCCGCGCCCAGCCGCCAGGCGGCCACGCCTACGCCGTAGGCGTCCAGGCTGGTCAGGACGCCGGAGGACGGCGCTGTGACCGTGTGGGTCTCGCGGGCGGACGGGAGCGGCGCGTCGGGATCGCCGCCCTGAGCGGTGATCATGCGGCGCCAGACGTCCATGGCGGAGCCGTCCTTGAGCGCGTCGGCCGGGTCCTTCGCGGTGAGCCCGGCGGCGGCGAGCATCTCGCGGGCGAGGGTCAGGGTCAGCTCGACCACGTCCGGCGGGCCTCCCCCGGCGAGCACCTCAACCGACTCCGCGACCTCGACGGCGTTCCCGACCGCGTTGCCCAGCGGACGGTCCATCGCGGTGAGGAGGGCGGTCGTGCGCAGGCCGTTGTCCGTGCCGATCGCGACCATGGTCTCGGCCAGCTCGCGGGCGTCCTCTACCGTCTTCATGAACGCGCCGGAGCCGACCTTGACGTCCAGGACGAGCGCGCCCGTCCCCTCTGCGATCTTCTTCGACATGATCGAGGACGCGATCAGCGGGATCGACTCCACGGTGCCGGTCACGTCGCGGAGCGCGTACAGCTTCCGGTCGGCGGGGGCCAGGCCGCCGCCCGCCGCGCAGACCACGGCGCCGGCCGCGCGCAGCACGTCCAGCATCTCCGCGTTCGACAGCGACGCCCGCCAGCCGGGGATCGACTCCAGCTTGTCGAGCGTCCCGCCGGTGTGGCCGAGGCCGCGTCCTGACAGCTGCGGGACGGCCGCCCCGCACGCCGCGACCACGGGCGCCAGCGGCAGGGTGATCTTGTCGCCGACGCCGCCGGTGGAGTGCTTGTCGGTGGTCGGACGGTCCAGCGCCGACCAGTCCATCCGCTCGCCGGAGCGGATCATCGCGTCCGTCCAGCGGGCGACCTCGGCCCGGTCCATGCCGTTGAGCAGGATCGCCATCGCCAGCGCCGCCATCTGCTCCTCGGCGATCGCGCCGCGCGTGTAGGCGTCGACGGCCCAGTCGATCTGGCCGAGGGTCAGGGTCGCGCCGTCCCGCTTGGCGCGGATGACGTCGATGGCGTCCAATCGATCACACCCTCTTGATCAGGTCGTCGGGGCCGAACGCGTCCGGCAGGACGTCCGACATGGGCAGGATGCCCTTCGTCGTCTCGATCTGCATCGACGCGCCGCCGAACTCCCAGAGGAGCTGGCGGCAGCGGCCGCACGGCATCAGCGTGTTGCCGTGCCGGTCGACGACCACCACCGCGACCAGGCGCGGGTCCTCCGACTTGCCGGGGCCGTGCAGCGCCGACACGACGCCGCACTCCGCGCACAGGGCGACCCCGTACGCGGCGTTCTCGACGTTGCAGCCGCTGATGATCCGGCCGTCGTCCACCAGCGCGGCGGCGCCGACCGGGAAACCGGAGTACGGGCAGTAGGCGCGCTTCATCGCCTCCCGCGCGGCGTCGCGCAGGGCAGGCCAGTCGATCTCCATTGCCTTATCGTGCCTCACCGCGCCGGTAGCGGAGCCCGTTCGCGGCGGGCATGCGGAGGCGCTGGCTCGCCAGTGCCAGGACGAGCAGCGTCACCAGGTGCGGCGTGAACGAGACCAGCTCGCCGGGGACGAGCTCGCTCATCAGGAACCAGGTGAGCAGCCCGGCCGCCGCGACCAGGGCCACCACGGAGCTGAGGTAGGCGTTGCGGACCTCGCGGTGGCCGAGATCGGTCACCGCCTCCGGCCGCAGCCGCGTCCCGCGCACCGCCTGCCACACCGCCACGCCGACCAGCAGGATCGTCACGAACAGCAGCAGCGCGTGGACGGACTCGCCGCCGCCCCGGACGTTCATCGCGTCGGTGTAGCCGAACAGCAGCGACCCCGCCATCAGGCCCCCGGGACGCCAGTTGCCGAAGATCATCGCGGACAGGCCGATGAAGCCGCGGCCGTTGGTCTGGCCGTCCTGGAAGAGGTTGCCCGCGACCGTGACGAGGAAAGCGCCCGCCAGCCCGGAGAACCCGCCGGAGATGATCACGGCCGCGTACTTCATCCGGTAGACCCGCACGCCGAGCGACTCGGCGGCGTAGGGGTCCTCGCCGCAGGAGCGGATCCGCAGGCCGAACGACGTCCGCCACAGGATCAGGAAGCTGAGCGGCACCAGCAGCAGCGCCACGAACGTCAGCAGCGACATCTCGCTGGTCAGCCCGCGCAGGATGCCCGCCAGGTCCGACAGCAGGAACCAGTGCCGGTCCTCCAGCGAGCCGAGCCAGTCGGGGCTCTGCCAGCCGCCGATCTTCCCGCCGGACAGCACCGGCAGGGTGAGCGTGTCTATCGAGTCGACGGGCGGGGACTGCCGGGGCCCGCCGCCGAGCGCCTTCGCCTCGCCCTTGTCGAAGACCAGCCCGGCGAGGAACTGCGTCAGCCCGACCCCGAGGATGATGATCGCGACACCGGACACGATGTGGTCGACGCCGAACGACACGGTCGCGATCGCGTGCAGCAGCCCGCCGAGCGCGCCGCCGATGATCCCCGCGAGGACGCCGATCCACGGGCCCCACTGGTAGCCGGCCCAGGCGCCCGTCCAGGTGCCGAGGATCATCATGCCCTCGAGCCCGATGTTGATCACTCCGGCGCGCTCCGACCAGAGCCCGCCGAGCCCCGCCAGGAAGATCGGCACGGCGAGGCGGAGGGAGGCGCTGACCGTCCCGCTGGACGTCACCGGGGTCGCGTCGTCGATCACGCGGACGAGCGAGAGCAGGACGAGCAGCCCCGAGGCGATCAGCAGGTAGTGCGGCCAGCGCAGCTTGCGCTTGCCGTTCGCGGCCTTCTTGAGGGCCGCCGTCCCGGTCGCGATGCTCATGAGGCGCTCCCCGTGGTCCCCGTGGCCTCGCCGGCCAGGTCGTGGCCGGTGGCCAGCTCCACCGCGACGGTGCGCTGCTGCAGCCGGATCTCCCAGCGCCGGACGAGCTCGTACACGATGACGACGGTCAGCACGACCACGCCCTGCATCACCCCGACGATCTCCTTCGGCACGTCCACCTCCTGGAGGATGTCGGAGGTCTGGTCGAGGAACGCGAACAGCAGCGCGGCGAGCGCGATCCCGGCCGGATGGTTGCGGCCGAGCAGCGCGATCGTGATGCCGGTGAAGCCGAGGCCCGGCGGGAAGTTCAGCGAGTACTCGTGGGACGCGCCGAGCAGCTCCGGCATCCCGATCAGCCCGGCCAGCGCCCCGGACGCGACCATCGTGTAGACGATCATGCGGCGGGCGTTGACGCCGCTGGCCTGCGCCGCGGACGTGGACAGCCCCGACACCCTCAGGTCGAACCCGAACCTGGTGTGGTTGATCACGACCCAGAACACGACGCCGACGACGATCGCGAGCGGCAGCAGCCCGTACACCTCGCCGGGCAGGTCGATCCCGACGGCCGACAGGAAGCCGTTGAGCGAGCCGACGCGGCCGTCCTCCGGGATCTTCGGCGTCGCGACGTTGTTGCTGCCCGGCCGGAGCTCGGCGAGTCGCTGGTCGTTCAGCAGGTAGGCGATCACGCCGGTCGCGATCGCGTTCAGCATGATCGTGGACAGCACCTCGCTGACCCCGCGGGTCACCTTCAGCACGCCCGCGATCGCCGCCCACAGCCCGCCGACCACCATCGCCGCGACGATCACCAGCAGCTGCCCGAACGGCGCCGGGAGGGTGAGCGCGCCGCCGAGCACGGCGGCGAGGAACGCGGCGAGCCGGTACTGGCCGTCCACGCCGATGTTCAGCAGCGCCATCCGGAACCCGATCGCCACCGCGACCGCCGACAGGTAGTAGCGGGTCGCCCGGTTGACGATGTCGACGATCGAGTTCTCGCTGGTGCCGTAGTCGATCATGCTCTGCACGGAGCTGAACGGGTCGGCGCCCGTGATCCGCAGCAGGATCATCGTGATGACCAGGGAGATCAGCAGCGCCAGCAGCGGCGAGCCGATCCGCAGCGCCAGCCCGGCCGGGCCCAGCCCCTGCATGATCGCCTTCCACGCCGGCACCGGCTCCGGAACCCCCGGCGGCTGCTCCTCCTTGGACAGGTCCACCGGTTCCTCCGGGTCGCTCATGCCCGGGTCCTTCGGGTCGCTCATGAACCGGCCCCGGCGCCGGTCATCGCGGAGCCCAGTTCCTCCGGGGTGACGGTCTGCGGATCGACCTCCGCGACCAGCCGTCCCCGGTAGATCACGTGCAGGGTGTCGGACATACCGATGAGTTCCTCAAGATCGGCGCTGATCAGCAGCACGGCCAGCCCGTCCGCGCGGGCCTGCCGCAGGTGGTCCCAGATGGCGGCCTGGGCGCCGACGTCGATCCCGCGCGTCGGATGCGCGGCGATCAGCAGGTGCGGCTCGCCGGACATCTCCCGCCCGACGATCAGCTTCTGCTGGTTGCCGCCGGACAGCGCGGCCGCGGGCACGTCGATCCCCGGCGTCCGGACGTCGTACGCCTGGACGATCCGGGTCGTGTCGCGGCGGGCGCCGCGCCGGTCGATCCACGGGCCCCGGACGTTCGGCGGCTGCGTCTGGTGGCCCAGCATGCGGTTCTCCCAGAGCGTCCCCTCCAGGACGAGCCCGTGCCGGTGCCGGTCCTCCGGGATGTAGGCGATCCCCGCCTCGCGGCGCCGCCGGGTCGCCCAGTGGGTGATGTCGTCGCCGCCGTAGCGGATCGTCCCGGCGTCCGAGTGCCGGATGCCCATGATCGCCTCGATGAGCTCGGTCTGCCCGTTGCCCTCGACTCCCGCCAGCCCGACGATCTCGCCGCGCCGGATGCGCAGCGACGCGCCGTCCACGACGGGACGGCCCTCCGGCGTGAGCACCTTCAGCCCGGAGACGTCGAGCTGGACGTCCTCGGTGACCGTGGACTCGCGCAGCTCCGGCGTCGGCAGCTCCGACCCGACCATCAGCTCCGCCAGCCGCCGCGACGTGACCTCGCGCGGGACGAGCCTGGTCGCGACGGTCGTGCCGCGGCGGATCACCGAGATCGTGTCGGCGACGGCGAGCACCTCGTCCAGCTTGTGCGAGATGAACAGCACGGTCAGGCCCTCGGCGCGCAGCTCCCGCAGGTTGCCGAACAGCTCGTCGACCTCCTGCGGGACCAGGACGGCGGTCGGCTCGTCCAGGATCAGCACGCGGGCGCCCCGGTACAGCACCTTGAGGATCTCCACGCGCTGCCGCTGACCGACGCCGAGCGTCTCGACCAGCACGTCCGGGGCGACCTGCAGCCCGTACGCCCGCGACATCTCCTCGATCCTGGCGCGGGCGGCGGCGAAGTCGATGCCCCCGTACCAGGTGCGGGGCTCGGCGCCGAGGATCACGTTCTCCAGGACGGTCAGGTTGTCCGCCAGCTTGAAGTGCTGGTGGACCATGCCGATGCCGCGGGCGATCGCGTCGGCCGGGGTCCGGAACGAGACCTGCCGCCCCTCGACCTCGATCGTGCCCTCGTCCGGCCGCTGCATCCCGTAGAGGATCTTCATCAGCGTGGACTTGCCGGCGCCGTTCTCACCGCACAGCGCGTGCACCTCGCCGCGCTCGATCGTGAGGTCGACGTCGTGGTTGGCCACCACGCCGGGGAACCGCTTGGTGATGGATGTCAGCCGCACGGCCGGCACCTGGTCGGGCACGAGTCGCCCCCTCCTCTTGACCCGGGACCGCACCGGGCGTCACCCGATCGGTGACGCCCGGTGCACGATTACGGCCGTGCGGAACGGGCCCGGTCGCGGCCCCTTGCGGGGGCACCCGGACGCGGCCCGCGCCCGGCACGCGTCACGCCTTGGTCGGGACCTTGATCGTGCCGTTGACGATGCCGGCCTTCAGCTCGTCCAGCTTGGCCTTGACGTCGTCGACGTGGCCGCCGGACGGCGAGTAGCCGACGCCGTCGTTCTTCAGGTCGTACTGCTTGGTGCCCGCCTGGAACGTGTTCTTCGAGACGCTCTCCACGAACTCGTACACGGCCAGGTCCACGTGCTTGATCATCGACGTGAGGATCTGCTCCTTCACGCCGGCGACGGCGGGCTGGTTGTACTGGTCGGAGTCGACGCCGATGGCCCACTTGCCGGCCGCGCCGACGGTCTTGATGACGCCGATGCCGGCGCCGCCCGCCGCGTGGTAGATCACGTCCGCCTTCTGGTCGAGCTGGCCCTTGGCGGCCTCGTTGCCGAGGCCGGTGTCCTTGAACCCGTTGAAGTTCGGCGGCTGCGTCAGGTACTTCGGCGGCAGGATCTTGATGTCCGGCTTGGCCTTCTTCGCCCCGGCCTGGTAACCGGCGAAGAACTTCTGGATCAGCGGCACGTTGACGCCGCCGATGAACCCGATCGTCCCGGTCTTGGACTTCAGCGCCGCGGCGGCGCCGACCAGGTAGGACCCCTGCTCCTCGGAGAAGCACGCGCCGAGGACGTTCGCGCCCTCGACCTTGCACTGGTCGGCGTCCACGACGAGGAACTTGGTGTTCGGGTAGTCCTTGGCGACCTTGACGATCGAGGTGGTGTAGGCGAAGCCGACCCCGATGACCGGGTTGTATCCCTTGTTCGCCATCAGCCGCAGGCGCGACTCCTTGTCGGCGTCCGGTTCGTCCGGCTTGGCGGAGATCTCCTCGGTCTGGAGGTTCAGGTCCTTCTTGGCCCGGTCGAGCCCCGCGGCGGCCGAGTCGTTGAACGACTGGTCGCCGCGCCCGCCGATGTCGAAGGCCAGACCGATCTTCAGGGTCTTCTTGCCGTCCTCGCCCCCGCCGCCGGTCTCGGCCTTCTTGCCACCGCAGGCGGAAGCGCTGATCAGCAGCGCAGCACCCGTCACGGTGACGAGCGAAATTCTCAGTCCACGGCGCAAGGTGCGCTCCTTCCGTTCCCCACCCACGGGACGGTGGCCGCTCCGGTCGACCGGCCACCGAAATCGATCGGACGGTACCTCGCGAATCAGTGCAAACTTCCCGCTTGCACTGATTCGCAATCCGTCCGTTACCAAGGCGTAGGCATCTCGCCTCGGGTCCGCGCGGCCGGTCAGCGCCGCAGGTCAGCGGGGGGAGGATCAGGCCAGCGCCGCACCCTCGATCGGTTCGGCGTCGCCGGGACGCCCGCCCTCCCACAGCGCGGTCAGCGCCGTCGCGCTCAGCACCCGGACGCCCACGGCGAGGCACCGCTCGTCGACGTCGAAATCGCCGCGGTGCAGGTCGTACTCGCCGGGCGAGCCGGGGGTGCGGACGCCGAGCCTGGCCAGCGCGCCGGGGATCGACTCCAGGTACCAGCCGAAGTCCTCGCCGCCGAGGCTCTGCGGGGTGGGCACGACGCCCTCCTCGCTCATGACCTGCGCGGCGGCGTCCCGGAACATCTGCACGCTCGCCGCCTCGTTCACGGTCGGCGGGACGCCCCGGACGTACTCCAGCGAAGCCTCCACGTCGTAGGCGGCGGCGACCGACTGGAGCAGCGCCTTCATCATCTCGGGGGCGCGGTGCCAGGCGTCGTCGTCCAGGCAGCGGACGGTCCCCTCCGCGATCCCGTCGTCGGGGATGGCGTTGGCGACGGACCCGGCCGACACCCGTCCCCACACCAGCGACAGGCTGGAGCGCGGGTCGACGCGGCGGGACAGCGCGGATGGCAGCTCGGTGACGATCTTGGCGAGGGCGTAGACGAGGTCGGCGGTCAGGTGCGGCCGGGCAGTGTGCCCGCCGGGCCCGGTGACCTTCACGTACACCTTGTCGCAGGCCGCGGTGATCGGGCCGGTGCGCAGCCCGAGCTGGCCGACCTCGATGCGGGGGTCGCAGTGCAGCGCGAACGCCCGGTCGACGCCCACGATGCCGCCGGCGGCCATCACGTCCAGCGCGCCGCCCGGGGTCTCCTCGGCGGGCTGGAACAGCAGCCGGACCCGGCCGGGCAGCAGCCCCGCCTCCGCCTGCTGCGCGAGGAACAGGCCCGCGCCCAGCACCATCGCGGTGTGGACGTCGTGGCCGCACGCGTGCGCGACGCCCGGGACCGTCGACCGGTACGGGACGTCGGACTTCTCGTCCTGGAGGGGGAGCGCGTCGATGTCGGCGCGCAGCGCGACCGTGCTGCCGTCCGTGGGGCCGACGTCGCAGAACAGGCCGGTGCCCTTGGGGAGGATCACCGGCTTCAGGCCCGCCGCGCGCAGCCGCTCGGCGAGCCTCTTGGTCGTGCGGTGCTCGGAGTACCCCAGCTCGGGGTGCATGTGCAGGTCGCGGCGGAACGCGATCAGCTCGTCCTCGTGCGCGGCGAGGAAGGCGTCGAGCTGCGGCTGCAGCACCGCGCCGCCGAGCACCGCCGAGCCCGCGGACGCCGCGCCCGGCGCCGGGGCACCGGGGACCATCTCGCCCGTCACGGACTCCTGCGCAAGAGTTTCGTCCGGGACCGTTCCCTCCTGGACGGTTTCGCCTGGAATGTTCCCTGGGATGTCCTCTGGGACGTCCTTGCCGCCGGGCGGGCTCCCCGCCGCCGACACCGTGTCACGCGCCACCATCCCCGACGGCGGAACCGCCTCGTCGCGGCCCCCGGAGCCCGCGGGCCCCGAGGCGGTGGGTGGTTCAAGGCCGGGCATCACCCCGGGCCTCGGATGTGTCATGTGCGCCCCCTGTGCGACGGCGGAGCCGGAGGGCCTCCGCCCTGTTGTCACCGTGTTGTCTTGGTTCGAGTCGGCCTTGCGTTCGGCCTTGCGTTCGACCTCGCGTCCGGAAACGCGCTCGGAAACGTGTTCAACCTCGCGTCCGGTAACGGGCTCGCGGGCGGGAGGCGCCGCGGGAGGCGCCTCGTGGGCCGGAGCCGCCTCGCGGGCGGGGACGGCGGCGCCGGGCTGGTTCCCCGGGACGGCCGGTTCCTCAGGCGCCGGCATGTGCGACCTCCCCCAGTGTGACGAACCTGTCCTCCGCGAGCTCGACGATCGCCGCGTCGACGATGTTCTCCAGCGTCCCGCCGTCGGCGCGGATGGCGCGCTGGCGCTCGTACGGGGCCCCGTGCTCCAGGACCTCGCCGGCCACCTTGAGCTCCTCGGCGCAGCCGAGCCGGTCGGCGACCGGCTCCAGCTCCCTGATCAGCTCGTACAGGTCGTCGCGGAGCGGCGCGGTGTGCCCGCTGTCGTCGGTGATGACGATGGCGTCGAGCCCGTACCGGGTCGCGCGCCACTTGTTGTCGCGCACCACCCAGGCGGCCGGGCGGGGCAGCGTGTAGCCGCGGTCGAGCTGCTGCTCGAACAGCGTCACCAGGCTCTGGCAGAGGGCCGCGGCCATGCCGACCTCGCGCAGGGTCGGGATGCCGTCGAACATCCTGATCTCCACGGTGCCGAAGTCGGGATGCGGACGGATGTCCCACCAGACTTCCTTGATGCTCCGGATAGTCCCAGAACGCAAGAGCGTGTCCATGTAATCCTCGAACGCCGCCCAGTCGTCCAGCAAGTGGGGAGGACCGGCCGTCGGCAGCTGGCCGAAGACGACCGCCCTGCACGACGCCAGCCCGGTGTCGCTGCCGCTCCAGAACGGGCTGGACGCGGTGAGCGCCAGGAAATGCGGAAGGTAGGAGGACAGCGCGTTGACGATCGGGATCGCCCTGTCACCGTCGGAGACCCCGACGTGGACGTGAACGCCGAACGTCTGGATGCGCCGCGCAAGCCACTGCATCTCCTCGATGAGCTCGGCGTAGCGCCGCATCGGCGCCATGACCGCGTCCCGCCAGTCGCTGATCGGATGGGTGCCGGTGCAGGCGATCGCGAGGCCGCGGTCGGCGGCGGCGGTGCGGAGCGCGGCGAGCGTCCCGGTCAGGTCGGCCTTGGCCTCGCCGACCGTGTGGCAGATGCCGGTCACGACCTCGACCGTCGACTCCATCAGCTCGTGGCGGACCGGCGGGTTCTCCCCGTCCAGGCTGAGCGACGGCAGGGCGGCGAGCACCTCGCGTGCGTCCTGCCGCAGGTGCCTCGTCTCCGCATCGACGAGCTGGATCTCCCACTCGACGCCGAGCGTCGCCCCGTCCGATGCGTTGAAGTCAATGGCCACGGCCAACCTCCGTCCACAATCCTTGCAGGTCGTTGCGTGGCACGTGGCGCAATTCAAGCCAGCGGGTCCCTAAGCCTGGACAAACGCCGGTCCAGGTCACGTGTTCACGTGTTCGCTCCATGATGGCGTCCGCGGTTCCCGCGCTGCCCGCTGTCCATGCCCTTTGCGGGTCAATTGACTCATGCGGACGGTCGCCGAGCACGCGGAGCCCCTACCTTTCGGTCATTGATCTTGTCTGCGGCACCATCCGATCGAACTAGTCAGTCCGTCCCAAAATACCGTCGATGACAGCCTGTAACCGATAGCGGTCGTCCCTTACATACCGTGGCGTCCCCCGTGCTCCCGGGTGCTCCCGCGTGCGCCCTGCGTCGCGTACGTACCGTGCTTGCCGTGTTCGCGTCTGGGTACCCCTTCGCCGGATACGTCGCCTAGTCTTCGGGGGAGTCATGGGCGTCACGCGTACGCGCGTCGGGAGCGATCGGGCTTCCGCGGGATCGAGGAGCGTCGGAAGCTTGCGAGCAGAGTGGCGAGAGCGGACCGGCGTCCGCCGCGCCCTGACGATGATCACAGTACCGCTGACCACGGCGTCGTTCGCCGCGGGACCCGCCTTCATCGCCGCCCCGGCGACAGCCGCGCCCCCGCCGACAGGGCTGGCCGGGCCGTCCGGGGCGTCGCCGGAGGAAACGGTCGGCGGGCCGCAGCTGGCCGGGCGCGGGATCGTCCTCAACAAGGCGCCAGGCGTCCCCGCGCTGCCGAAGATCAAGGCCGGCTCGTACCTCGTCGCGGACGCCGACACCGGCGACGTCCTCGCCGCCAAGGACCCGCACGGCCAGTACCTGCCGGCGAGCACGATCAAGACGCTGACCGCGCTGACCCTCATCCCCAAGCTGGACCCGAACGCGCTCGTCCGGCCGTCGCAGACGGCCTGCAACGTCGAGGGCACCAAGGTGGGGCTCACGCCGAAGATGCGCTACAAGGTCTCCGACCTGTTCCACGCGATGCTGATGATGTCGGCCAACGACGCGTCGGTGACGCTCGCGGAGGCGCACGGCGGCATGCGCAAAACGCTCGCCGACATGAACGCCGAGGCCAAGCGGATCAACGCCCGCGACACCGTCGCCGGGTCGCCGAACGGGCTGGACAAGGACCTCGGGCTGAGCGTCCGCACCCAGCACACGTCCGCGTACGACCTGGCGCTGATCCTGCGCGAGGGGATGAAGAACCCCGCCTACCGCCGGTACATGCAGGCGATCGACCACAAGTTCCCCGCGCCGCCGACGAAGCAGGAGCGCAAGAAGGGCAAGAAGGTCGGCGGGTACCCGATCCACACCCACAACCGCATGCTGCCGGGCGAGCGGCACTCCTACACGGGCATGCTCGGCGGCAAGAACGGCTACACGATCGCGGCCCGCCAGACCTTCGTCGCGCAGGCGCAGCGCGGCGGGCACACGATCGTGATCTCGCTGATGAAGGCCGACCAGCCGCCGTCGGAGTACGCGACGGAGCTGCTGAACTGGGGCTTCGCCGCCCGCGGCAAGGTCGAGCCGGTGGGCGCGCTCGTCGCCCCCGGCAACCCCAGGTCGGGCGAGAAGGACGCCGCCGCCGACGGCGTGCTGCCGGACGCTCCGCTGGCGTCGGACGACACGTCCCGCATGTGGCTGCTCGTCGGCGGCGGGACGGTGGGCGCGCTGCTGGCCATCGCCGTTCTCTTCGTCGTCCTGCGGCGGCGGCGCCGCCTGGAGTCCCGCTGAAGCATGCCGGAGCAGGTGTCCGGAGCGGTGGCCCGGGCGGGTGGCCCGGGCCGGTGGTAAAGGTTCGCTCAGGGCGTTCCGGGACGCTGGTCTGGCGGCGCGAGCGGGCTTACGCTCGCGGTGGCGCCGGTGGCCTCGCCGCTGCCGCAGGAGACGGCGGACCGGTGCCGCAGGAGGAAGCGCGCCATGTCCGACATGCAGGTCTCCATGGCCGGTGCGTCCGTGTTCGGCGACCGCACAAGTGAACATCCGAACGTGACCCTGCTGAAGGACGGCTACACGGCCTTCGCGAAGGGCGACACGGCCTTCATCCGGGGGCTGCTCGCCGAGAACGTCGTGCACCGCGTCCCGGGGCGCGGGCCGCTGTGCGGCGAGTACCGGACGGCGGAGGAGGTCCTCGGCTTCTACGTCCGGCTGTTCGAGCTGTCGGGCGGGACGTTCCGCGCCGAGCCGTACGCGGTGATGGCGAACGACGAGTACGGCGCGGCGCTCGTCCAGACGTACGCCGAACGTCCGGGTCATCCGGGACGCGTCCTGGACGGGCGCGCGGTGGACCTGTTCCGCATCGAGGACGGGAAGATCACCGAGATCCGCACGCTGGCGGAGGATCAGTACGCCGACGACGCCTTCTGGTCCTGAACCGGCGGCCGCGCGGGCTTGGCGGGCTCGTCGGGCTGAGCGGGCTCGGCAGGCTGAGCGGGCTCGTCGGCGTCGGGCGGCGGGGCCTTCTCCGGGTTGTCGGCGTCGGCGGTGAGGACGACGCGGCGGGTGGCCGTCCACGCGGCGACGAACAGCGTGAACCGGGACACGATGTTGATCCACACCATCAGCCCCACCAGGACGGCGAACGCGCCGTAGACCGGGTTCGCCGTCGTCCGCGCGATGAGCAGCGTCGCGATCAGCTTGAGCAGTTCGAAGCCCACGGCCCCGAACAGCGCGCCGCGGAAGATCCGCCGCCACGGCGCCCGGGTGCCCGACAGCCGCGTGAACAGCACCAGGAACACCACGGTGTTGAACGCGGTCGCGCAGCCGAGGGACAGCAGCCGCAGCCCGGTTCCCGCGCCGGTGACGTCCTGCAGCCCGAACCAGCCGAGGACGTTGTGCGTGGCGGACGTCGTGACCGTCGAGACCGCCATCCCGCAGATCAGCACCGCGCCGAGGAACGCCAGGACGGCGGCGTCCCACAGCCGCTTCACGGCGTAGTTCCCGCCGCCGCCGGGCTCGTTGCCCCACATGTCGCGGAGCGCCTCGCGCAGGACCTGCACCCACCCCTGCCCTGTGACCAGCAGCGCGACCAGTCCGATGACCCCGACGGTCGTCTTGGACTGCGCGATCTCCTCGACCCGGAGCTGGTCCGACAGGCCGGGCAGCAGCGAGTTCACCGCCCGGACGAAGTAGTCGCGCGCCTCCGCGCTGACGCCGACGACGTAGCCGAGCAGCGAGTACGCCAGCGCCAGCAGCGGGAAGAACGACAGGAAGCCGTAGCAGGTCAGGGCGGCGGCGAGCCGGTCGCCGCGGCGCTCCCGGTACCGGCTGAACGCCCGCGCGTGGTGGTCGAGCCAGGCCCAGCGTCCGCGCGCGTCCCGGAGGAGGCCCTCGCCGCGGCCGAACAGGGCCTCGCTCCCCCGCCGGACCCTGTTGATCACCTGCCGCATGTACGGTGCGTACCCACTCACGGTCAGTCGATGCGGCGGACGGTAATCAGCCGGTAAAGACGAAGTCGCGCTGGGGACGCCACACGCCGTCCAGGCCGTGCTCGTAGAGCGAGAAACCCCACGCGTCGAAGTCGGCGCTGTAGCCCGCGAGCTCCTTGAACGCCTTGTCCATCACGTCGTCGGGCAGGTGGTGGGCGATGGTGACGTGCGGGTGGTACGGGAACGGCAGCGGCCGGGCGAGCGGCCCCGACAGAACCCTCGCCTGGACGCGTTCACAGCCGCCGATTCCTTCGGCGAGCGCGACGAACACGACCGGGGACACCGGTCGGAACGTTCCGCTTCCGCGGAGTTTGATCTGGAACGGCTCCTCGGTTCGGGCGATCTCCCGCAGATGGTCCTCGATGACGTCCAGCGAGGACTCGTGCACCTCGGTCGGCGGGAGCAGCGTGATGTGCGTCGGGATCGCGGTGGCGAGCGGGTCGCCGAACGAGGCGCGCTTGGCCTGCAGCAGCGCGCCGTGCGGGTCGGGGATCGGGATGGCGACGCCGATCGCGCGGACCCCGGGCGCCGGCCGGTCCGCGCGCGCGGAGGGCGCCTCCCCGGGGCCCTCCGCGGCGGCGTCGTGGGGTGGGCGGTCAGCGACCACGTCCCACGAATCCCACCCGGTCGCGGACGGTCTCCATCGTCCGCGCGGCGACCCCGGACGCGCGTTCGGCGCCCAGCGCGAGGACTCGGTCGAGCTGCCGCTCGTCGTCCAGCAGCTTCAGCGTGCGTTCCCTGATCGGCGTGAACGTGTCGACGACGAGCTGCGCGAGGTCCTTCTTGAACTGCCCGTAGCCGGAGCCCGCGTAGCGCTGCTCCAGCTCCTGGACGGACGCGCCGTCCAGCGCCGCGTAGATCCGCAGCAGGTTGGTGATCCCGGCCTTCTTCTCCTCGTCGTAGACGACGTCGGAGCCGGTGTCGGTGACCGCGCGCATGATCTTCTTGCGCATCGGGCCCGGCTCCTCCAGCACGTCGATGATCCCCTGCGGGGAGGACGCCGACTTGCTCATCTTCGCGTCGGGCTCCTGCAGGTCGGTGATCTTCGCGGCGCCCTGCGGGATGTGCGCCTCGGGCGGGACGAACGTCTCGCCGAACCGGTGGTTGAACCGCTGCGCGAGGACGCGGGTCAGCTCCAGATGCTGCCGCTGGTCCTCGCCGACGGGCACGCGCAGCGCGCGTTCTCCTGTGGGGGGGCGACCCCCCACACCCCCCGGAACGGCCTGTGCCCCCTCACCCGGCTCGGGCGTGTAGAGGAGGATGTCGGCGGCCTGAAGGATCGGGTAGGTGAACAGCCCGACGGTGGTGCCGCCCGTCCCCTGCTTGGACGACTTGTCCTTGAACTGGGTCATCCGCCCGGCCTCGCCGAACCCGGTGATACAGCCGAGCACCCACGCCAGCTCGGCGTGCTCGGGGACGTGGCTCTGCACGAAGACGGTGGCGCGCTCGGGGTCCAGGCCCATCGCGAGGAGCTGCGCGACGGCGGCCTTCGTCCGGCGGCGCAGCACCGCGGGGTCGTGCTCGACGGTGATCGCGTGCAGGTCGACCACGCAGTAGAAGGCGTCATGCGTGTCCTGCATGGCGACCCACTGCCGCAATGCGCCCAGGTAATTGCCGAGGTGGAACGAGTCGGCGGTGGGCTGGATGCCGGACAGCACGCGGGGCCTGACGACCCCGCCCGTCTGCTGAGACCGGCTAGACGCTGCTGCTGGGCTGGACGCTTCGGGCATGTGCACGGACCGATTCTCTCAGGTGTCGCCTGGGGCTCCACCGCGGGTGGCGCCGCCGGCGGCCGCCTCGGCGGCGCTCCCGGCGGCGGCGATGTCGCCGGTGCCCGCCCGCGGGGTCGCGGACGGGGTGGCGGGCATCGCCGCGACGGCCTGCGGCGTCGCCCGCGGGGTGACGCGCACGCGGGCCACCCGCCGCCCGTCCATCCGGGCCACCGCGAGGCGGTGGCCGCCGGCCTCCACCGAGTCGCCCTCGGCGGGCACGCGGCGCAGCGCCGCCATGATGTGCCCGGCGACCGTCTCGTAGGGCCCGGCGGGGAGCCGGATGCCGGTCTCGGCGGCGAAGTCGTCCAGGTTGAGCAGGCCGTCGACCTCGACCACGCCGCCGTGCAGGCGCCGTGCCTGCGCGTCCTGGACATCATATTCGTCGCGGATGTCCCCGATCAGCTCCTCCAGCAGGTCCTCCATCGTGACGATCCCGGCGACGCCGCCGTACTCGTCCATGATGATCGCCAGGTGGCAGCCCTCGCGGCGCATCTCCGACAGCGCCGGCAGCACCCGCTTCGAGGACGGCAGGAACTTCACCGGGCGTACCAGATCGCCCACCGGCCCGTCCTTCTCGGGCGGGTCGGGGGCCAGCAGGTCGCGGATGTGGACGAAGCCGATCACCTCGTCGTGGGACTCGCGGCAGACGGGGAACCGGGAGTGCGGGCTGCCCGCGGCCAGGCGGGCGGCGGCGGTGAGCGGGAGCGCCGCGTCCAGGAACACCACCTCGGTGCGCGGGACGAGGACCTCCCGCAGCGGCCGCTCCCCCGCCGCGAACACCTCTCCGATCAGCTTCCGCTCGTCCGCGGTGAGCTGCGTGTTCTCGGCCACAAGGGCCCGCATACGCTCCGCAGTCAGCTCCTCGCGCAGCGCGCCGGGGTCGCCGCCGGACAGCCGCACGACAAGGTTGGTAGAGCTCGACAGCAGCCACACCAGCGGGCGCGCGAGCCCCCACGGCGGCCGGGACGGCGTCCGGTCCATGGGTTCCCCCTTCCCCGTTCGACGTTCCGGATAGCCTGGTCTGACCCCGCCGTCACAGTGTCGCCCTTTTGGAGGTCCGTTCGTGAAGCTGCTCGTCACCGGAGGCGCAGGCTACGTCGGCAGTGTCGTCTCCGCCCTGCTCCTGGAGGCGGGGCACGAGGTCGTCGTGCTGGACGACGTGTCCACCGGGCACGAGGACGCGGTGCCGGAGGGCGCCCGGCTCGTGCGCGGGACGCTGCGGGACACGGCCGCGGACGTGCTGGCCGGGGCCGGGTTCGACGCCGTCCTGCATTTCGCCGCGAAGTCCCTGGTGGGCGAGTCGGTGGAGAAGCCGGGCCTGTACTGGGACAAGAACCTCGGCGAGTCGCTGGCGCTGCTGGAGGCGATGCGGCTGGCGGGCGTCCCGCGGATCGTGTTCTCCTCGACGGCCGCGGTCTACGGCGAGCCGGAGTCGACGCCGATCCTGGAGACCGACCCGACCCGTCCGACGAACCCGTACGGGGCGTCCAAGCTGGCGATCGACACGGCGCTGGCCGAGTACGCGCGGCTGCACGGCATCGGCGGGGTGTCGCTGCGGTACTTCAACGTGGCGGGCGCGTACGGGCGGCTCGGCGAGCGGCACACCGTGGAGACGCACCTGATCCCGAACGTGCTGAAGATCGCGCAGGGGGACGGCGAGGCGGTGAAGATGTTCGGCGACGACTACCCGACGCCGGACGGCACCTGCGTCCGCGACTACATCCACGTGACCGACCTCGGGCGGGCCCATCTGCTCGCGCTGGACGCCTGCGCGCCCGGCACGCACCAGATCTTCAACCTGGGCAGCGGCACGGGCAACTCCGTCAAGGAGGTCGTGGACGTGTGCCGCGAGGTCACCGGGCGCGAGATCCCGGCGGAGACCGCGCCGCGCCGCGCCGGGGACCCGGCCGTGCTGGTCGCCTCGTCCGACAAGATCCAGGCGGAGCTGGGCTGGAAGCCGGAGCGCGACCTGCGCACCATGGTCGACGACGCGTGGACCTTCCTGCGGTCGCGATGAGCGACCGGCTCAGGGCCGGCTTCGCGGCGGCCTATGGGCGGGAGCCTGAGGGCGTCTGGCACGCCCCCGGACGGGTCAACCTGATCGGCGAGCACACCGACTACAACGACGGGCTCGTGCTGCCGTTCGCGCTGCCGCTCGGCGTCTCGGTGGCCGCGGCCCGGCGGGACGACGGCGTGATCGAGGTCCGCTCGCACCAGGCTGAGGGGGTCGTGACCGCGCCCGTCGACGGCGGGACGGTCGTGTCCGAGGGGTGGCCGTCCGGGCGGGCGTGGGCGGCGTATCCGGTCGGCGTAGCGCGGGTGCTGCGGGAGCGCGGCGCGGGCGGCGCGTCGCTGCTGATCGACTCCGATCTGCCGCAGGGGGCGGGGCTGTCGTCGTCGGCCGCGCTGGAGTGCGCGACGGCGCTGGCGCTCTGCGACCTGCACGGCGTGGAGATCGACCGTCCGGCGCTGGCCCGGCTGGCGCAGCGCGCCGAGAACGAGCAGGTCGGCATGCCGTGCGGGCCGATGGACCAGTCGGCGTCCCTGCTGTGCGAGGCCGGGCACGCGCTGATGCTCGACTGCCGCAGCGGCCTGTCGGCGCGGGTCCCGTTCGACCCGGCGGCGTCCGGGCTGGCGCTGCTGGTGGCCGACACGCGGGCCTCGCACGCCCTGACCGGCGGCGAGTACGGCAGGCGGCGCGCCGAGTGCGAGGAGGCCGCGGCGCTGCTCGGCATGGCCGCGCTCCGCGACGTGAAAGACCTCGCGGGCGCGCTCGGGACGCTCCGCGATCCCGTGCTGCGGCGCCGCGTCCAGCACGTCGTGACGGAGAACCACCGGGTCGAGGCCACGGTCGGGCTGCTGCGCGCCGGGGCCGTCGCGGAGCTGGGCGCGATGCTGAACGCGTCGCACCTGTCCCTGCGCGACCAGTTCGAGGTCTCCTGGCCCGAGGCCGACGCCGCCGTCGACGCGGCGCTGCGGGCGGGCGCGCGGGGCGGGCGGATGATCGGCGGCGGCTTCGGCGGCTCCGTGATCGTCCTGGCGCCTGCCGAACGAGTCGACCGGGTCCGGGACGCGATCGTCGCCGCCTACGCCAAGCGCGGCTGGACGGCGCCGGAGTTCCTCAACGCCGTCCCGTCCGGTGGGGCGGCGCGGGTCACCGCTCCATAGCCGCGGTGATGTCGTCGCGGAGCCTGGCGGCCTCCTCGGCGGGGTCGGTCTGGTCCAGGGCCGTGAAGCCGTCCACGGCGGCGGACGCGGCCGACGCCGCCTCCGGCAGGCGGCCCACCTGGGCGAGGATGCGGGCCTGGTCGTAGGAGACGAGCGCGGTCTCCCAGACGCGGGCCGGCTCGTTGTCCGGCGGCAGGCCCGCGAGCGCGGCGCGGGCCGCGTCCGCGACGGTCACCGCCGCGTCGGCGTCGCCCGTCCACAGCAGGGACATCGCGCGGCGGCGGCGGGTGCGGACGACGCCGTACGGGTCGCCCGCCTTCTCGTACGCCTCGGCGGCCTCCGCGTACCGTTCGGCGGCCTGGCCGTCCAGGTCGAGGTTCGTCAGGACGTCGGCGGCCTCGTTGAGGAAGTGCGCGACGGCGTCGTGGCGCCCTTCGCCCGCGGCGTCCTGGGCGAGGGACGTGAACGACGCGGCGGCGTCCTCCTCGCCCAGCTCCTTCTGCGCGTGCGCGAGGATCAGCCGGCAGCGCCGCTCCGCCTCGGCGTCGCCGGGCGCCGTGAGCGCGGGAAGCGCCTCCTCGGCGGTCTCGGCGGCCTCCAGGTGGCGGCCCGTCGACAGGTACGCGGCGGCGAGGTCGATGCGTAGGTGGATCGCCTGCTCGTGCAGGCCCTCGGCCGTCCAGCCCGCGATGGCCTCGGCGAGGTCGGCGGCGGCGTCGGCCGGACGGTCCAGCGCGAGGAGCGCGAGCCCCCGTTCGGAATGCGCCGCGGCCCGCATCGGCGACGGGCCGGACAGCGCGGCGAGCCCCTCGTCGATCAGGGCGATGACCTCGTCGTCCGGGCCGCTCTCCATCCTCGCCAGCGTCCGCGCGAGGAGGAGGGCGGGCGGGGCGACCTGCTCCGGGTCGTCGGACGCGCGCGCGGCGTCGACGGATCGGCGCAGCGCCGCGCACGCCCCGTCCGCGTCGGCGGACATCAGCAGCGCCTGCCCGCGCAGGAACCACAGCTCGCCGGCGCTGTCGGGATCGTCGTCCGGGTCCACCCGGTCGAGGGTCGCCAGCGCGTCGGCGGGACGGTCGAGCTCCACGTACGCCGTGGCGAGGCGCAGCAGCGAACCGGTGGCGTCGCCCTCGCCGGTCGGGTTGCTCGTGAAGTACCCGGCGGCGGTGATCATCTCGTCCAGGCCGCGCGGGTCGTCCAGGCGGGCGTGCATCGCGCCGAGGCGGCCGAGCGCCCGGTGCCGGCGCGTCTCGTCGCCCAGCTCGCCGAACAGCCGGTACGTCTCCTCCCAGCACTCGGCGGCGGCCTCGCGCTCGTCCGCGACGGCGTGCTCGACGCCCTTGCCGTCCAGGCGGCGGGCCTTCTGCAGCGGCGTCGGCTCCGTCGTCTCCGCGAGGACGTCGAACCGCCGCCACGCGGCCAGCGTGCGGGGCATGTCGCGGCGGGTGCGGCGCCGGTCGGCGATGTCGAGGAGCGTGTCGAGGTCGTTCTCGGCGGCCAGGTCGCCGTCCGCGTCCGCGACGGGCCGCGGCGGCGCGGCCGGGGCCTGCGCCAGGGCCGGACGGCGGTGGTGCGCGGCCAGCGGCACGAACTCGGCGACCGGCTCCGCCGCCAGGACGGCGCGCACCCTGTCGCCCTGGTGGGACGTCTCGTTGCGGGCGTCGAACCGGCCCGCCAGCTCCGTCGCGCGCTCGGCCAGCTCGGTGCGCAGGCCGGGCAGCGGCACGTCCGCCGCCGGGCGGCCGTCCGCCGCGGGACGCCGGACGGTCGCGTCCCCGTGCCCCGCCGCCGCGACCCGTCCCAGGACGAGCGCCGCCGCCGCGCAGAACTCCATCTCCGCGTGGACGCTCGGCGCCCGGTCCAGCCATCCCAGATGCCGCTGGACGATCTCCAGCCCGCGCGCCTCGTTCCCCGTGATCGCGCAGAACTCCAGGTGCTCGGCGACGTCGCTCAGGTCGGCGAGGCGGGCCCGGTGCACCCGGTAGGCGCGGCGGTGCGCGTCCGCGGCCTGCTCGGCGCGGCCCGTCCGCAGGTACACCGGCAGCATCGCGGTCTGGATCGACTGCGGCTGCTCGTTGCAGGTCAGGGTCGCGTTCAGCACCGGCGCGGCGATCTCGAACGCCTCCTCGTGCCGTCCGGCCTCCACGAGATGGCGGGCCATGCCCGTCGGGTCGCAGCCCTCGCAGTCGGACAGCGCGTCCCGTTCGGCCGCGCGCCACTTCGCGTACCACTCGTCCGCCGAGCCGTCGCCGACGTGCCGCGCCACGACGTTGCGGTAGTGGTACACCGCCTGGAGGCTGTGGCCGCCCGCCTTGTAGCGCCGCTCCATGTCGTCCAGCACCGTGTAGGTCCGGTCGAGGGGGATCTCCGGGAACAGCGTGAGCGAGCTGACGATCGCCTTCATCTGCCACAGCAGGCCGTGCGTCTCGTCGTAGCGGCCGGGGTCGCGGTCGTGTTCGGCGAGCGTCCGGCTGAACGTCGCGAACGCCTTCACGGGCTCGCCGCCGTACCGGTACGCGTCCGTCAGCCGGACCCGGACGTGGAACGCCAGCACCTCGTCGCCCGTCGCCTCCGCGCGGCGCAGCGCGTCCTCGACCAGGACCGTCTTGGCCTCGCCGTACGGCAGCTCCTGCGACCGCGCCATCAGCGCATAGACGTCATCCGTGCTCACTGGGGGCCTCCGGGGAGTGGACGGCCCATTCCAGCAGGCCGATGAACGAACGGTTCAGCACCGCCGTGTCGGCGGGCCGCAGCGGATGGTGGCCGAGCAGCAGCGCCTGCCCGTACAGCGCCTGGACGGCCAGCTCCACCAGGCCGTCGTCGGTCAGCGAGGTGACGCGCCGGGCCAGCGGGTTGCGGTGGTTGAGCACCAGTTGCGGACGGTCGACGCCCGTCGTGGCGTTGACCGCGCCGAGGACGTCGGCCCACAGCTCGTCCGCCTCCTCCCGCGCCCGCGCCAGCTCCTCCCGGAACTGCGCGTCGCGGCTGGTCAGATACAGCGCGGGCAGCGACGCCGGATCGAACTCGCGGACCACGACCTCGCAGCCGAGCCGCTCCACCGCCCGCTGCGCCGCCGCGAGGAACTGGCGCAGCCGCAGCTCCGCGGCCGGGTCGAGGACGCCGAACGTGGTCGTCAGCTCCGCCGCGTCCAGCCTGGTCAGGCGGATGTCGGGGTCGAGCGCGGGCAGCCGCTCGATGATCTCGGAGTCGTGCACGTAGCCGCCGTTGACGAGGCCGACGCCCTGCGCGCCCGCCACCGACGACAGCCGCCGGAACTCGTCCACGCTCGGGGTGAACCGGCCGTCCGGGTGGCGGCGGCGGAACTCGTGCAGCGTCATCGGCCCGGCGGACGTCTCGTACTCCAGCCACTGGTCCACGATCCGCAGCATCTCGTCGTCGTGCAGGGCCATCGCCTTCACGCCGAGCTGGTGCAGCCGCAGGAACGCGCGGAGCCGTCCCGGGTCAGTCTCCGAGAGCCGGACCAGCCACTGCCGCAGGACGTCGCCGAGACCCTGGCGGGCCGAGTCGAGCAGCTCGTCCTCGTAGAGCGCCTCGCGGCTCGCGGTCGGGCGCAGCTCCCCCGCGTCCACGACGCAGCGGGCGAAGAACGCCCACTCGGGGAGGAGCTTCTCGACGTTCTCGGCGAGCAGCATCCGCTTCAGGTAGACGCGGTGCGCGGCGCGCGCGGCCGGGGACACCGGCTGCGGCAGGACGAACGCGACGCCCGTCAGCCCGGCCTCCGGCACGTCCAGGTCGACGACGTCGAACGGCGTGAAGCCGTAGAGGTCCTCGCAGTACTGCTCAAGGGCCCGCCGCCGGGACGCCGGGTCGGGGTGGGCGACCTGCCAGGGCGGGCCGCCGGCGGTGATCGGCACGCCGTCCACGGTCAGGTCGACCGGGAGCAGCGACCCGTACGTGCGGGCGAGGTCGGCGACGACCGGCGGGCTGAGCAGCTCCGCCGACCCCGGACGCGGCCGCAGCGAGACCGTCGTCCCGGGCTGATCGCGCTCGGCGGGCTCGACCCGGTAACTGCCACCGGACAGCCCTGTCCAGCGGATTGCGTCGCCGCCCTTCGCGGAGCGGGTCACGACCTCGATCTCGTCCGCGACGAGGAACGCCGACAGCAGCCCGATCCCGAACTGGCCGAGGAAGTCGTGCCGCGCGAAGCCCAGCTCGTCCCGCTTGGACGACCTGCCGATCGTGGCGAGCAGCGTGTGGACCTCGTCGGCGGTGAGCCCGATCCCGTCGTCGTGGACGCGCAGCGTCCCGCCACCGGTCTCGATCTCGACCCGGCCGCCTTCACCGTTCGCCGTGATCGCACCCCGCGCGGTGATCGCGTCGACCGCGTTCTGCAGCAGCTCGCGCAGGTAGACCCGCGGGCTGGCGTAGAGATGGCGGCTCAGCAGATCCACCACGCCGCGCAGGTCGACCTGAAATGCCTGTTCTGCCACCGAGACGCCTCCCCGATCACCTTTACGAGCGATCACACCCTAGCGACCGATACCGCCGTCCACAGATCATTTGCGCGCTTGGACGGGCGGGCGCCGCGGAGAGAAGCAGGTGGTCCTGCTACGGCCGGTGTCCGCCGTCCCGGGGAAGGCTCGCGAGGAGTTCCCGCACTTCGCGGACCCTGCTGGGAGCGTCGATCTCGATGAGCAGATCCAGTGCTTCGGAGTAGGCCGGGCGAGCGTCGGAAAGACGTCCGGCATGGCGGTGGACGTCGCCCAGAATGCACAGCATCGTCGCCAGCCCGGCCTTGTTCCGCATCTCGCGATGGAAGTCGATGGCCGGTCCGAGCACTTCCTCGGCGTCGGCGAAACGGCCGAGGCCGTCGTAGGCCAGCGCCAGGTGCCATGCGCACCAGACGACCCCCTCGCGGTCGCCGCGCCGCTCGGCCGTCGCCATCGTTTGCTCCAGGACGCGGGCCGCGTCCGCGTGCTGCCCGAGCTGGCGGTGCGCGTCGGCGATGTGCGCGGCCAGCCACGTCTCGCCTCCTGCGTCGTCGCGGGCCTGGAAGATGGCCTGCGCCTCGGCATAGCGCTCCAGGGCCTGCTCAGGACGGTCGAGATCGCACTGGAAGTCGCCGAAATGGGTCAGCACCCACGCCTCCTTACCCGGATCGTCCATGGAGCGGACCACGTCCAGCGCACGCTCGTAGAGCGGCACCGCCTCGGTCGGCCGCCCGAGGATCCGGCGCGCCTCGGCGAGGTGGACCAGCGATCCGAGCTCGGCCGGGGCGTCCCCGACGTGCCGCGCCGCCCGGACGGCGAGGTCCTTGACCGCCTCCATCTCCTCCCAATGGGCGCGGTAGAAGAGCAGGCCGTAGAGCGATTCCGCGATCCTGACGACGAGTTCGTGCTCCTCGGCGTCCGCTGCCGCCCGGAGGCCCGCCTGCACGTTGAGGGACTCGTGCGCGAACCACGCGATCGCCTCGGCCGGAGGCTGCTCGTGCGCACCGGGCCGCGACATCCATTCGTGCAGGAGGTCGCCGTACCAGCTCAGCGAGCGCCGGAACGCGTCGCGCCGGTCGGACGGCGACTCCTCGTCCGCCATCCGCTCCTTCGCGTACAGCCGGAGGAGGTCGTGGAGGCGGTAGCGGTCCTCGCCCGCGACCTCGATCAGATGCCGGTCCATCAGCTCCCCGAGCATGCGCTCGGCGTCCTCGTCGCCGACGTCGCCGGTGCGCGCGACCACCCCGGCGGTGAAGTCCCGGCCCGGCAGGACGCCCAGCCGGCGGAACAGCCGCGCCGTGTCGGGCCGCAGGGACCGGTAGCTGAGTTCGAAGCTGCTGCGCACTCCCCTGTCCTCACCTTCGAGGCGAGATATCCGCCGGGTCTCGTCCATGAGGTCCGACAGGTAGCGTGCCAGCGATCCGCGTCTCATCACGAGCTGGGCCGCGGCGATCCGTATCGCCAGCGGAAGCCCGGCCAGCAGCTGGACGATCTTGTTCGCGGACGGCCGGTCGGCGTCCACCGCCCCCGCGCCGACGATCCGCTCGAACAGGCGGAGCCCGTCGGGGTCCGGGAGCGGGTCGAGGCGGAGCCGGTCGGCGCCGTCCACCGAGGCCAGCGTCGTCCGGCTGGTCACGATCACGGCCGTGCCGGGCGACTCGGGCAGGAGCGGGCCGGCCTGCCGCGCCTCGGACACGTTGTCGAGCAGCAGCAGGCTGGGGCCCTGCCGCAACCGCGACTGGTACTCGCGGCGGCGCTTCGCGGGGTCGCGCGGCAACTCGTCGCCGGACAGCCCGAACTCGGCCAGCACCTCGACCATGGCCGCGTCCGCGGTGGCGGCCGCGGCGACGTCCACCCGGATCCTGGCATGCGTGAACGTGGCGGCGAGCCGGTGCCCGATCTCGTTGGCCAGCTCGGTCTTCCCGACCCCGGCCATGCCGTGCAGGACGACGAGCGGGCAGGTCTCGGTCAGCCGGTCGGTGAGCAGCGCCTTCGCCTCCTCGATCGTCTCGTCCCGGTCGGTGAAGTCCGGCAGCGACCTGCGCAGGTTCATATGGCCGGACGGGAACGCGGCGGCGTCGTCCGGGCGCGGAAGATCGATCAGGGCGCCGAGGCCGAGTTCGCGTCCCCAGGGGGTGCGCTGCGTGGCGTCCGCCCAGCGGTCCAGCGGGGCGACGGTGAGCACCGAGCTGCCCTGCGGAGCGTGGTGCTCCGTCACCAGGCCGACCGCGTACGCCCTGCCCGCTGGACCTCTGGCGAACACGACGGCCCCGGACATCCCCTGCCATTCACTCGAACCTCGGCCGCCGGACGAGCGGGGCATCGACCGGCCGCGCAACTCCAGCAGGCTCGTGCGCAGGTTGGAACCCGTCGGGATCTCACCGTCCACCTGGGCGCTCTCCCGCTGCGGGGCCGACCCCGGCTGCCCCTTGCGCTCCTTCCACCTGGGGAAGCCGACCGTCCAGCACTCGTCGATCACGGCCACCCGGGACCGGTCGACACGGGCGAAACGGACCGGAGGCAGGTCGGCCAGCGAGGCGTCCCCGGGCACGGCCAGCAGGGCGACGTCTCCGATTTCGTCCACCATGACCATCTCGGCCGGATGCTCCGACTCGTCCACCCGGCGGACGAGCAGGACCGCGGCGTCCAGGACGTTGTGCGCCGCCGAGAGCACCCACTGCCGTCCGACCAGGAAGCCGGAGCCCACGTTCCACCCGCCGCCGTGGCTGAGGCGCAGCACCTCGACGGCGCGGTGCGTGAGCCCGGACCCGTCAGGGCTTGTTCGGGAGACCACGGGTCACCTTGACCGGACGGCCGTCATCGTCGCGCGGCGGTTCCAGCGTCACCGTGACGCGGTGGATCTCCTCCCGCCGGTAAGAACCGTCGCCGCCCAGCTCAAGGACCCAGAACTTCGCCTTGCCCGATCCCCCGGCCTGCCGCGTGACTCCGACATGGAATTCGAGCTGTATCTGGCCGACCTCGAAACCGAACTCCGCGTCCTTCCCGGCCTCCAAAGCCTCCATTAACTCGGCCCGCAGCGCGGCGATGCTTTCGGCAAGTCCGAGTTCACCCATGAATTCCCCCTGTATCCGCAATTCGCTGAGGGCGCGCAGCGTTCCGGCGACCGGACGCCCGCGTTGCGATCCTCCACGACCTCCGTCACCCAGAGGAACGGCTCGGAGACATACGGCCAGAGAAGGCCAATTCACGGCGGCACGGCGGACGCGAACGAGCCCCGGACCGGCAGGGTCCGAGGCTCGTCGCTCAGGCTATGGGGTCAGTCGCTCAAGCTATGGGGGTCAGATGAGGCCGAGCTTGCGGACGGCCTCGCGCTCCTCCGACAGCTCCGCGACGGACGCGTCGATCCGGCCGCGCGAGAAGCCGTCGATCTCCAGGCCCTGGACGATCTCCCACTTCCCGTCCTTCGTGGTGACCGGGAAGGACGAGATCAGGCCCTCGGGCACGCCGTAGGAGCCGTCCGACACGACCGCCATCGACGTCCAGTCGCCGTCGGCGGTGCCGTTCACCCAGGTGTGCACGTGGTCGATCGCCGCGGACGCGGCCGACGCGGCCGAGGACGCGCCCCGCGCCTCGATGATCGCCGCGCCGCGCTTGGCGACGGTCGGGATGAAGTCGTTCTCCAGCCAGCCCTGGTCGTTGACCGTCTCGGCCGCGTTCTTCCCGGCGATCTCCGCGTGGAAGATGTCCGGGTACTGCGTCGCCGAGTGGTTGCCCCAGATCGTCATCCGGCGGATGTCGCCGACCGACACACCCGTCTTCTTCGAGAGCTGCGCGAGGGCGCGGTTGTGGTCGAGGCGCGTCATCGCGGTGAACCGCTCGGCCGGGACGTCCGGCGCGTGCTGCTGCGCGATGAGGGCGTTGGTGTTGGCCGGGTTCCCGACCACCAGGACCTTGACGTCGTCCGCCGCGCCCGCGTTGATCGCCTCGCCCTGCGGCTTGAAGATGCCGCCGTTGGCCTCCAGCAGATCGCCGCGCTCCATGCCCTTCGTCCGGGGCCGGGCGCCGACGAGCAGCGCGACGTTCGCGCCCGCGAACGCCTTGGTCGGGTCGTCGAAGATGTCGGTGCCGGACAGCAGCGGGAACGCGCAGTCGTCCAGCTCCATCGCGGTGCCCTCGGCGGCCTTCACGGCCTGCGGAATCTCCAGCAGCCGCAGGCGTACGGGTACGTCCGCGCCGAGGAGCTGCCCGGACGCGATGCGGAACAGCAGCGCGTAGCCGATCTGGCCCGCGGCGCCGGTGACGGTAACGGTGACTGGGGTGCGCGTCATTGCCTTCTTCTTCTCTCCTGCTGGATTCTGAGCCGCCGGCCCGCCGCCGCGCGGGTTCTCTCGCTATCGAGATATTCCGGGGCTCAGGCTATCGCGCACCCCCTACCCGCCACCCGCCAGGTGCACCACCCGGCATGCCCCCGTCCCCCCAAACACACCGAAGGCCGCCCCGGGGACTCCCGGGACGGCCTCCAACCCCGCGTGCGCGGGGAGCACAGAAACGAAACCCCATTCCTGACCACACAGGAGGGATCATCCCTACATGCACAGGGAGTACGTGCTCGAATGCTAACAGCTACGAATCAGCCGTTGATCTTCTTCTGGAGGTTGGTGTCCAGGGCCTCCAGGAAACCCTGCGTCGTCAAGAAAGGTGTCGAGTCGCCGACGAGGAGCGCCAAATCCTTGGTCATCTGGCCCGCCTCGACGGTTTCGACACAGACCCGCTCCAGTTTCTGGGCGAAGTCGATGACCTCGGGCTGGGAGTCGAGCTTGCCGCGGTGTTCGAGGCCGCGGGTCCAGGCGAAGATCGACGCGATCGGGTTGGTCGACGTCGGCTTGCCCTGCTGGTGCTGGCGGAAGTGCCGGGTCACCGTGCCGTGCGCGGCCTCCGCCTCGACGGTCTTGCCGTCCGGGGTCATCAGGACGGACGTCATCAGCCCGAGGGAGCCGAACCCCTGCGCGAGGGTGTCGGACTGGACGTCGCCGTCGTAGTTCTTGGCGGCCCAGACGAACCCGCCCTCCCACTTCAGCGCCGCCGCGACCATGTCGTCGATGAGCCGGTGCTCGTAGGTGAGGCCCTTGGACTCGAAACCGGACTTGAACTCCGACTCGTAGATCTCCTGGAAGATGTCCTTGAACCGGCCGTCGTAGGCCTTCAGGATCGTGTTCTTCGTGGACATGTACAGCGGCATCTCGCGCTCCAGCGCGTACCGCATCGTCGCCCGCGCGAAGTCGCGGATCGAGTCGTCGAAGTTGTACATGCCCATGGCGATGCCGCCGCCGGGGAATTCCGCGACCTCGAACTCCATCGGCGCGCTGCCGTCCTGCGGCGTGTAGGTGATGGTCACCTTGCCGGGGCCGGGGACGACGAAGTCGGTGGCGCGGTACTGGTCGCCGTGGGCGTGGCGGCCGATGATGATGGGCTTCGTCCAGCCGGGGACGAGGCGGGGGATGTTGGAGCAGATGATCGGCTCACGGAACACCACGCCGCCAAGAATGTTGCGGATCGTCCCGTTCGGGGAGCGCCACATCCTCTTCAGGCCGAACTCCTCGACGCGGGCCTCGTCGGGGGTGATGGTCGCGCACTTCACGCCGACGCCGTGTTCCCGGATGGCGTTGGCGGCGTCGACGGTGACCTGGTCGTCCGTGGCGTCACGGTGCTCGATCCCCAGGTCGTAGTACTTCAGGTCGACGTCGAGGTAGGGCAGGATCAGCTGGTCCTTGATGAATTTCCAGATGATCCGCGTCATTTCGTCGCCGTCGAGTTCGACGACCGGGCCCGCTACTTTGATCTTGGGCATGCTGTTGCTGTCCCTTTCCTACACCTGGCCAGCTCTAAAGACTCAGACCTTGTAAGGCTCAACTGGCAAGGCTAGCCGAGGCGGTCTTGAGGTCTAGACCTGGCCTGGGCCGGGCGGTCCCGGCCGCGCGCCGGGCGGTCCCGCAGGTCCGGACGGGCCGGACGGGCCAGGCGGGCCAGGCGGAGCGGGCGGGCCGGGCGGAGCGGACGCGCCGGGCGGTCCCGGGGCGCCGGGCGAGGGCGGCGGGCCGTCCCGGCGGCCCGCGATGAGGAGCCGCACGCCGCGCGCCACCATCGCGAGCAGGATCAGCACGCCGAACGCGCCCGCGAGGGCGAGGCCAGGCTTGTTCATCGGCGGGACGCTCAGCGAGACGAACGCGACCATCTCGCCGAGGATCACGAGCGTCCAGCAGTCGATGGACCTGCTGCGGACGGCGAGCGGCCCGAGCTGGGACTCCGGCAGCAGGAGCCGCGCCAGCGCCCCGAGCAGCAGCGCGGCCGCCATCAGCCCGGAGCCTTTGCGGAAGTAGTTGAAGGCGCAGAGCGTGAGCCCGGCGCCGACGCCGCTGAGCACGATCAGGTACGGGAGCTGCGCGAGCCAGTGCGGCGCGGCCCCGCGGCGGCTCGGCGCCCTGCGCCTGCGCCTACGCACCTCGGTGCTCATGGGCTTCACGGTATAGGGAATCGGATCGCGGCACGACATCGTCGTCCGCGCACGCGATCGCCGGCGCCCGCTCCGCTCCCCGATCGCCCGCCCACCCGCAGGTCCCATCCCGCGCACCCGCAGGTCCGGTGCGGTGCGGTCCGGCGGCCGGGGCTGGGACGAGTGGGACGCGGGTGATGCCGGAGAGGCCCGAATCCCCTGCGCCATCGGTCCTACTCGCCAGTAGGAGGGTGTGACGGCAACGCGCCCGGGTAACCCGGCAGACAGGGGTCGCTAACTAGCTGGGAGGACTGCCGTGGAGGGGCCGTTCATGCGGATCGAGGACAGCGGGCTGGTGGTGCCGCTGCGCCCCGACGTTACGACGGTCGGGAGAGGGAGAGGAGTCGACATCCGCCTCGACGACCCGAGTGTGTCCCGTTTGCACGCAGAGATCGTCCGACGCGGTCCGTACGTCTACGTGGTGGACATGGGCCTGTCCCGCAACGGGACCCGCGTCAACGGCCGGCCGATCGCCCGCCGTGTCCTGGAGGACGGCGACGTCGTGAGCTTCGGCACGGCGCGCTGCCGGATGGGGGGCATCCCCCGTGAGGAGGTCGACCCGGACGTCGAGCTGCGCCGGGCCGTCGCACCCGAGCTCACCCGCCGCGAGGTCGACGTGCTGACCTCGCTCTGCCGTCCCGCCCTGTCCGACGAGGCGTTCGTGGCCCCCGCCACGGCCCGCGACATCGCCGGAGAGCTCGTGGTGACGGAGGCGGCCGTCAAGCAGCATCTGCTGCGCCTCTACCAGAAGTTCCGCATCCCCGAGGGCGCCAACCGGCGCACGCGGCTCGCCAACGAGGTCATCGCGATGGGCCTCGTCCGGCCGCTGCCGCCGGTGCACGTCCCGCAGGGCCGCCCCCCGATGGACGGGCGGGTCCCCGGGGTCCGGGGCACGGCCGAGACCCGGCGGGCGGGCGCGGCCCACGCGCACGTCACCGGGCCGGGCCGCGCACCCAGCGCGGCGGGACGGAGGGCCAGCTGAACTGAAGGCGCGATCGCCCTCCGGCAGCGCGAACTTCGAGGGCGATCGCTGAAACCGGCCGGTGCGGGGCCGCGCAAGTGACGGCGCGGCCCCGTCCGGCGGGAGCGTTGGACGAGGGCCGCCATTAGGGTGCTGATGGCGGCCCTCTCACACGTGTTAGGCGGGCCTGCGTGTCGGGTGGGGTGGGTTGCGTGTCAGGCGGGCTGGTGTTCGGCGGCTTCCACGACGTTGGCCAGGAGCATCGCTCGGGTCATCGGGCCGACGCCGCCCGGGTTCGGGGCGACCCAGCCGGCGACCTCGCGGACGTCGTCGGCGACGTCCCCCGCGAGCTTGCCGTCTACCCGGGAGACGCCGACGTCCAGGACGGCCGCGCCCGGCTTGACCATGCCGGCGGTGATGAGCCCGGGGACGCCCGCGGCGGCCACGACGATGTCGGCGCGGCGGGTGTGCGCCGCCAGGTCGCGGGTCGCGGTGTGGCAGAGGGTGACGGTCGCGTTCTCCGTGCGGCGGGTGAGGAGGAGGCCGAGCGAGCGTCCGACCGTGATGCCGCGGCCGACCACGGTGACGTCGGCGCCCTTGATCGGGACGTCGAAGCGGCGGAGCAGCTCGATGACGCCCTTCGGCGTGCACGGGAGGGGGCCCGGCTGCATGAGGACGAGCCGTCCGAGGTTCGTGGGGTGCAGGCCGTCGGCGTCCTTGGACGGGTCGATGCGCTCCAGCACGCGCTGCTCGTCCAGGCCCTTCGGGAGCGGGAGCTGGACGATGTAGCCGGTGCAGGCAGGGTCGGCGTTCAGCTCGGCGACGGCGCGCTCGACGTCGTCCTGCGTGGCGGTGGCGGGCAGGTCGCGGCGGATGCTCTCGATGCCGACCTCGGCGCAGTCGCGGTGCTTCATGTTGACGTAGGAATGGCTGCCGGGGTCGTCGCCGACGAGGACGGTGCCGAGGCCGACGGTCACGCCGCGGTCGCGGAGCGCCTCGACGCGGACCTTGAGGTTCGAGCGGATCTCGGCGGCCGTGGCCTTGCCGTCCAGAATCTGTGCCGTCATGCGTTCCTCCGCGGGGAATGGGATGGTCCCGTCCACCCAGGCGCGCGGTGTCCGGACTGTCGTTCGCTCCCCGGTGGTGATCCACCTTGACCGCGCCAGTCGCGTGAAAGCCCATGCTATCCGGCGTGCGCGCGGAGAAATGGTCATGGGACGGCGTCGGAGTGGTTCGCGGAAAACGGCGGAAAGTGGCCCTGCCGGACACCGCCGGCCTGCTCCTAGCGTGATCCGCATGAGCGACGCATGGTTCGAGCGGCCCGTCCTGACCGGGCGATACGTGCGGCTGGAGCCCCTGACAGCTGAGCACGCCGAGGGCCTGTTCGCCGCGTCCAAGGACCCGGGGGTATGGACGTGGATGAGCGAGCGGCAGCCCGCGACCCTCGAAGAAATGCGGACGTTGGTCGACAACGCGCTCGCGCAGCACGAGCGGGGACTGCGGCTGCCGTGGGCGCAGATCGACGCCGCGACCGGGGAGGTCGCCGGGACGACGTCGTACTACGAGATCGCTCCGTCCCACCGCGGGCTGTGCATCGGATACACGTGGCTCGGGTCGCGGTGGCAGCGGTCGGGCCTCAACACCGAGGCGAAGCTGCTGCTGATGGGACGCGCGTTCGACGACCTCGGGGCGATCCGGGTCGGCTGGCACACCCACGTCCGGAACGAGCGGTCGCGGGCGGCGATCGAGCGGCTCGGCGCGTCGTTCGAGGGCGTCCACCGCAAGCACCGGATCCGGGCGGACGGGTCGATTCGCGACTCCGCCACCTACGCGATGACGGACGACGACTGGCCCGCGGCGGCGGAGGCGCTCCGCTCCAGACTCCGCTGAGTGCGCCGAGTGCGCCGAGTGCGCCGAGCCGGGCGCGGTCTCAGTCTTCGGAGCGCTCGCGCCAGGCGAGGATGCGGTCCGTCCCGTGCCAGCCGAGCTGGGCGGCGAGCATCGCGGCGAGGACGGCCGCGAGCAGGCCGATCACCTGCCGCGACTCCATCAGCAGCATGTCCGCCCGGTACACCACGACCAGCATGAGGGACATCAGCAGATCCATCGCGCCTCCACACGGATTCGCCCGCGCCGGGGGGTGGGTCGGGGGAAGGTCATGGGGCGCGGCCACGCCGAGGCTACCCGCCGTGAAAAGTAAAGAATCCCGAGGTGAACCCGGTGTGGCGGTGTCGTCGGCCACACCGGGTTCGCGTCGGCCACACCGGGTTCGCGTCGGCCACACCGGGTTCGCCGGGCCTCAGTGGAAGAAGTGCCGGACGCCCGTGAAGTAGAGGCTGATGCCGGCCTTCTCGGCGGCGGCGATGACCAGGTCGTCCTTGACGGAACCGCCCGGCTCGACGATCGCGCGGACGCCCGCGGCGGTCAGCACTTCGAGGCCGTCCGGGAACGGGAAGAACGCGTCGGACGCGCCGACCGCGGTCGAGGCCCGCTCGGTCCCGGCCCGCGCGACGGCGAGCTTGGCGGAGTCGACCCGGTTGACCTGGCCCATGCCGACGCCGACGGTGGCGCCGTCCGCGGCGAGCAGGATCGCGTTGGACTTCACCGACCGGATCGCCCGCCACGCGAACGCCAGGTCGCGGAGCGTGGCGTCGTCCACGGCCGGGCCGGTCTTGAGCTCCCAGGAGGACGGGTCGTCGCCCGGCGCGTCCACCTGGTCGACGCCCTGGAGGAGGACGCCGCCGTCGATGCGCCGGTACTCGGTGCCGCCGGACGGGGCGTCCGGGCACACCAGCAGCCGGATGTTCTTGAACCGGCCGGTGAGGACCGCGACGGCCTCGTCCTCGAACGCGGGCGCGACCAGCACCTCGGCGAAGCTCTCGGTGACCTGCCGCGCCATGTCGGCGGTGACCGGGCGGTTCGCCGCGATCACGCCGCCGTACGCCGAGACGGGGTCGCAGGCGTGCGCCTTGCGGTGCGCCTCCGCGATGTCGGCGCCGACCGCGATGCCGCACGGGTTGGCGTGCTTGATGATCGCCACGCAGGGGTCGGTGAAGTCGTGGGCGGCGCGGCGGGCGGCGTCGGTGTCCACGTAGTTGTTGTAGGACATCTCTTTGCCGTAGAGCTGCTCGGCCCCGGCCAGCCCCGACTCGCCAGGCGTGCGGTACAGCGCGGCTCGCTGATGCGGGTTCTCGCCGTACCGGAGCGTGTTCGACCGCTCCCAGGTGGCGCCGAGGAAGTCGGGCCACTGCGTCTCGGCGGCGGTCTCGTCGGGCGCGTAGGCGCTCGCGAACCATGAGGCGACGGCCACGTCGTAGGACGCCGTGTGCGCGAACGCCTGCGCGGCGAGACGGCGCCGCTCCTCGATCGTGAACCCGCCCGCCCGGACGGCCTCCAGGACGATCCCGTACGCGGACGGGTCGACGACGACGGAGACGCTCGCGTGGTTCTTCGCGGCGGCGCGCACCATCGTCGGGCCCCCGATGTCGATCTGCTCGACGCACTCGTCCGGCGAGGCGCCCGACGCGACCGTCTCGGCGAACGGGTACAGGTTCGCCACGAGCAGGTCGAACGGCTCGACGGCCAGGTCCTCCAATTGCTGCAGGTGGTCGGGCTTGCGCCGGTCGGCGAGCAGGCCCGCGTGCACCGTCGGGTGCAGGGTCTTGACCCGTCCGTCCAGGCACTCGGGGAACCCGGTGAGCTTCTCGACCTTCATCACCGGGACGCCCGCGGACGCGATCCGTCCCGCCGTGGACCCGGTCGAGACGATCTCCACGCCCGCCTCGTGCAGGCCCCGGGCCAGTTCCTCCAGCCCGGACTTGTCGTACACGCTGATCAGCGCGCGCTTAATCGCCACCCGACTCACCGGCCGAGCTCCCCTCTTGATCGGACGAACCGCTGTCGCCTGACTCGCCGCAGGTCCTGCACTTCAATGAGACGCGTCTGCCGTGCGCCGTCCAGCCGTCGCGGGCGAGCCGTCCGACGACGTCGACCAGGAGCCCGCGCTCCACCTGCTTGATCCGCTCGTGCAGGGAGTCCTCGTCGTCGTGCCAGCGCACGGGGACGGTGTCCTGGGCGATGACGGGCCCGGTGTCCACTCCTTCGTCGACGAAGTGAACCGTACAGCCCGTCACCTTCACCCCGTACGCCAGGGCGTCCCGTACGGCGTGGGCGCCGGGGAAGGACGGCAGCAGCGCGGGATGGGTGTTGACCGTCCGGCCGCCGAACCGCGCCAGGAAGCGCGGCCCGAGGATCTTCATGAACCCGGCGGACACCACGAGGTCCGGCTCGTGCCGCGCCACGGCGTCGGTCAGCGCCGCGTCCCAGTCGTCCCGAGACGGAAAATCTGGGACGCATACGGTAAAAGCGGGCACACCGGAGCGTTCGGCGCGGGCGGTTCCGCCGATATCGGGACGGTCCGCGCCCACGGCCACCACTTTCGCCCCGTAGGCTGGATCCGCGCACGCGTCGAGCAGCGCTTGTAGGTTGGTCCCCGCGCCGGAGACGAGGACGACGAGCCGGGCGGACACCATGACTCCCTGGTGGACGATGCTGGTGGACGACGGGGATCGGCGAGGCTTCGCCGGCCGGGCCGACCTGCAGCCTATCGGGCCCGCTCGGCGCTCCCAGAACACGGATCAGCGATCAGGGGGATCCCCATCACCGCCCAGGAGGAACAGGACGTGAGCGAGCAGCCGGGCCCTCCGGCCCAGCCCGAAGACCGCCCCGGCGGGCGGCCGGCGGGAGAGCCGCCCGCGGGACCGACACCGCCCACAGACCACCCGCCCCAGGCAGACCACCCGCCGCAGGCAGACCAGCCGCCCCAGGCCGACCGGTCGTCCCAGACAGGCCAGTCGCCCCAAGCCGACCAGGCGCCGCAGGCGGATCATCTGCAGGCGGGGCAGGCGCCGCAGACGGAGCCGATGCCGCCGGCGGGCCCGGCGGGGGCGGGGCAGCCGCAGCGGACCGGCTGGCGGGCCCTGTGGCTCGGCGCCATCGCGCTGCTGACCGCGTTCTTCTTCTACCCGCTCGGCCTCGTCCTCGGCGTCGCCGCGCTCGTCGTGGGCATCCGGGCCCGCCGGAGCGCGCGCCGCGCCCGCGGGGCCGCGCCGGGCGCCGTGCCGGGCATCGTCCTCGGCTCGGTCGGGCTGGCGTTCTCGATGCTGTCGGTGGCGGTCACGGCGTTCCTGTGGACGGAGCTGAGCGGCTACCAGAACTGCCTCAGCGGGTCCAACACCACCGCCGACAAGCAGTCCTGCCGGTCCGAGTACTACCCCAGGATCGAGGACAAGCTCGGCCTGCCCGCCGGGAGCATGGACAAGTACGGCGACCTGCTCTAGGGCGCCTCAGTCGCCCTGGTCGGGCTCCTCGCGCAGGACGTAGATGGCCCCGCCCCGGTTCTCGATGCGCTCGGGGTCCTCGGGCGGAGGCGGCATGGGGGCGGACGGCTCGGGCCCCGGCTCGTCGATGATGTGACCTTCAACGACGACCGTCCCGTCCCGCGCAGGGCCCGGTGTGGGGCGCGCTTCGGGTTCAGGTCGCGGCTCTGGCCGCCGTTCGGGCTCCGGTTCCCGTTCCGGTTCCGGACGTTCTTCGATCAGTTCGGGCAGCGGATCCAGCGTCCGGCGGACGCGGCGGCGCGGTGCGAGGACGGGCTCCGCCTCCTCGAACTGCAGCGGATCCGGCGCGTGGGGCGCTCTGGGCGCGGCGGCCGTGGCGCGCGGGGCGGGAATCGTCGTCTCGTAGTCGCCGGGAATGGGCGCGGAGAGCGGCATCGGCGTCGCGACCTCCCGCGCACGCCTCCGCGCGGACTCCTTCGCAGGCTTCCTCCCGGCCTTCTTCTCGGGCTTCGACCTGGACTTCGACGCCTTCGAAGCCTTCGACGCCTTCGACGCCCTCGTGTCGGCGGTCGCGCGGGCGGGACGGCGCAGCACCATCCAGTTCGCCACCCATGCCGCGATCGCCGCCGAGATGCCGACCTCAAGGGCCGCCAGCAGCCCGACCTGCCACGCGGACGGCCCCACGGTCGCCATCCGCCCGTCGCCGAGCGGCCCGCCGGACAGCGCGCTCAGCAGCGCCGCCATCGCGCCCGTCAGCGCGCCGGACAGGAACCCCCACAGCGGCGCGCCCTCCGACACCCGGGTGGGCATCGACCGGATCGTCAGGACGCCGCCGACCGCGCCCGCGAGGAACGGCGCGGCGAGCGCGATCAGTGACAGCGCGGGCGCCGGGCCCGGCTGGGGCAGCGCCGCGAGCGGCGGGAACGCCGGGACGAGATCGATGAACACGCCGGTCGGGGACACGCTCGTCCCGGCGCCGACGGAGAAGCCGGGGCCGACCGCGTACGCCATCCCCCAGATCACCGCGTTCGGCAGGAACGCCAGCTCGACCAGGAACAGCAGGACGCCGCCGACGACGCCCGGGGCCAGCAGGTCGTACAGGTGGTCGGCGTCCGACATGTGCACGGCGAGCGACGCGCCCACCAGCAGCGCCCCGGACGCGAGCAGCACGGCCAGCGAGCCCGCCACGCCGATCACGAGCGAGCGCGGCCGGTCCGGGAGCAGCCGCAGCAGGGCGCCGAGCCCGGACCTGACCCGCCGCCCCTTCGCCTCCGCCGCCACCTGCGCCGCGACGACGGCCCGCGCGGCACCGAGCCCGCCCGCGGCGACCGCGACGAGGAAGCACCCGACGAGCGCCTGCCACGCCGACGGGCGGACCTCCGGGGACGACACCGCCAGCGCGAGCAGCACGGCCAGCCCGGCGTAGGGCGCGGCCAGCGCGACCGCGACGCGCATCACCGCTGTCCGGGGCCGGGCCGGCAGCCCAAGCCCCGCCGCCCGGATCATCCACCCGCCGCCCCGGTACAGCAGCGCCCCGGGCAGGACGAGCACGCCGAGCGGCAGCAGGCCGACCCGTCCCTGCCCGTAGGAGAAGCCCGCGTGATGGGAGACGAGCCAGAAGTTCACGGCCGTCCGGAACACCCCGGTCATGCCGTCGCCGAACGCCGTCTTGGGCGCCGCGATCCACCCGATCAGCGTGACGGTGGTGAGCACGGTGAGCCCGATCCCGATGCACCACAGCGCCGTGATGAGCCCAGTCACGTACAGCGGCCTGGCCACCACCGGCTGCGGCTGGAGTTCGGGTTCGGGCTGGGCCTGGGGTTGGGGCTGCGCGTCCCGGGGTGGACGCGGCGCGGTCCGTCCCGGTCCCGCTGTGCCGGACGCCGCGCGCTGTCCAGGGCTCGCATCGCTCACGCGGACCATGCTGGCACCACGCCCGCCTCCCGGACGCCCCCTCGCCCGGCGTGTCGCCTTTGTCGTCCCGCATCGCGGTCCGGCACATGGCGGCACATGGCCGACGCGAAAGACGCCCGGCCGCACGCGGCTCGGGCGTCTTTCGGGCGTCGCGGAAGACCGTCAGAGGTTCTTCATGATGTCCCGCATGAGGACGGCCGCCTCGCTCGGCGTCTTGCCGACGCGGACGCCGACCTTCTCCAGCGCGTCCTTCTTCGCCTGCGCGGTGCCGGCGGAACCGGACACGATGGCGCCGGCGTGGCCCATCGTCTTGCCCTCGGGCGCGGTGAACCCGGCCACGTAGCCGACGACCGGCTTGGTCACGTGCTGCTCGATGTAGGCGGCGGCGCGCTCCTCCGCGTCGCCCCCGATCTCGCCGATCATGACGATGGCGTCGGTGTCCGGGTCGTCCTGGAACGCCTTGAGCGCATCGATGTGGGTGGTCCCGATGACGGGGTCGCCGCCGATGCCGACGCAGGTGGAGAAGCCGACGTCGCGCAGCTCGTACATCATCTGGTACGTCAGCGTGCCCGACTTGGACACGAGCCCGATCCGGCCGGGCGTGGTGATGTCGGCCGGGATGATGCCCGCGTTCGACTTGCCGGGGGACGCGATGCCGGGGCAGTTCGGCCCGATGATCCGCGTGTTGTTGCCCTTGTCCTCGGCGTACGCCCAGAAGTAGGCGGTGTCGTGGACGGGAATGCCCTCGGTGATCACGACGCAGAGGCCGATCTGGGCGTCCACGGCCTCGACGACGGCGTCCTTGGTGAACTTCGGCGGGACGAACACGACGGAGACGTCCGCGCCCGTCTGGGCCATCGCCTCCTTGACCGTCCCGAAGACGGGGAGGGTCGTGCCGTCGAACTCGACGGTCTGCCCGGCCTTCCGGGCGTTCACGCCGCCGACGACCTGCGCGCCGGACGCGAGCATCCGGCGGCCGTGCTTGGTGCCCTCGGAGCCCGTGATGCCCTGAATGATGATCTTGCTGTTCTCGGTGAGCCAGATGGCCATCGCTCATGCACCTGCCGCGAGTTCGGCGGCGCGCCTGGCCGCGTCGTCCATGGTGTCGACCTGCTGGACGCCGGGGAGCGCCGCGTCGGTGAGGATCGTCCGTCCGAGGTCGGCGTTGTTGCCGTCCAGCCGGACGACGAGCGGCCGGTTCACGGTCTCGCCGCGGTCGGCCAGCAGCTTGTACGCCGATACGATGCCGGTGGCGACGGCGTCGCAGGCCGTGATGCCGCCGAAGACGTTCACGAACACGGACTTCACGGCGTCGTCCGACAGGACGATCTCCAGCCCGTTCGCCATGACCTCCGCGGACGCGCCGCCGCCGATGTCGAGGAAGTTCGCGGGCTTCTGGCCCCCGAACTCCTCGCCCGCGTAGGCGACCACGTCCAGCGTGGACATCACCAGGCCCGCTCCGTTGCCGATGATGCCGACGCTGCCGTCCAGCTTCACATAGTTGAGGTCCTTGGCCTTGGCCGCCGCCTCCAGCGGGTCGGCCGCGCCCTTGTCCTCGAGCTTCTCGTGCTCCTGGCGGAAGGCCGCGTTGTCGTCCAGCGTGACCTTGCCGTCGAGCGCGACCACCCGGCCGTCGGCGGTGAGGATCAGCGGGTTCACCTCGACGAGCGAGGCGTCCTCGTCGGTGAACACGGCCCAGAGGCGCTCGATGAGCTCGGCGGCGCCGTCCAGGGCCTCCTGCGGGAGGCGGCCCTTCTCGGCGATCTCGCGGGCCTTCGCCCGGTCGACGCCGTGCAGCGGCGAGATCGGGACCAGCCCCAGCCGGTCGTGCGGCACGTCCTCGATCTCCACGCCGCCCTCGACCGAGCAGATGGACAGGAAGGTGCGGTTGGCGCGGTCGAGCAGGAAGGAGAAGTAGTACTCCTGCGCGATCGCGCTTCCCTCCTCGATCAGGACCTTGTGGACCGTGTGGCCCTTGATGTCCATGCCGAGGATCCGGCCGGCGAGCTCTTGCGCCTCGTCCGCCGAGTCGGCCAGCTTCACGCCGCCGGCCTTGCCGCGGCCCCCGGTCTTCACCTGGGCCTTGACCACGACCTTCGAGCTTCCCGCGGCGAACAGCTCCGCCGCGATGGCCCGGGCTTCCTGGGGTGTATGGGCGACCTTGCCGGTCGGCACCGGTACCCCGTACTCGGCGAAGAGGTCCTTCGCCTGATGTTCGAACAGGTCCACAGGGCGTCCTTTTAACGGATCGACAGTCGATCGACCACACGAGTGGGGGTTACACGGGAGTCCGTGCGGCCGGCACTCTGCGGTCCGCTCCGTCGATGCAGCCTAGTCAACCCGCCTCCGTGGTGAGGCCGCCGGGTCCCTATACCAGCGAGTGTTACTTAAACGGGGGTATGTCCGCCCTAGGGGGTGGGCACGAGTGGCACGTGAGGAGGATGAACCAATTGACGTAGTTTGATGTACTTATTTCGCTTCGGTGAACGGCTGGCGGCCGAGAGCCGGCGGCCGGCGGGTCTGACGGCCGGCGGCCGGCGCGGCAAAGGGGGCGGACGCATGGCGATGGCGGAGGAACGGGACACGACCGCCGCGGCGTCCGTCCTGATCGGCCCGCTCCCGGCGGGCGCCCTCCGCGCCGACGAGACCGTCCCGACCGGAATCGTCTCAGCCGAGACCGTCCTGCCCTCGGAACCCGCAGGCCCGGAGCCTTTGAGCCCCACGCCGACGGGCGCTACACCGGCGGGCGCTACGCCGGTGGGCGCTACGCCGGTGGGCGCTACGCCGGTGGATCCGGCACCGGCGGATCCGGCGCCGCGCAGGCGATCGACGACGACGGGACGCGGACGGCCGTCGAAACGCGGTTCGGCCCGGACGTTCCGCCGCGTGACCGCGCTGCTCGTCGTGGCCGCGATCATCGCGACCGGCGGCGCCAACGTGCCCGAGCCCGCCGGGTCCGGCTGGGCGAGCCCCGGGCTGATCGGCGGGGGCGGGTGGCCGTTCGCGGGTGTCCCGCTGTCGCCGGACGAGGCCGCCGGGGCGTCCTACCTGCCGAACAGCTCGGTCGTCCGGCTCGCGGACGGGCGCGCCCGGCTCATCCCGTCCGGCGGCGAGGCGCCGATCACGGTGGAGGCGTCCGACCCGCGGGTCGACCGGGCGATCCGGTCCGACAGCTCGTGGCTGGCGCAGGGCACCGTCCCGACGGGCGGGGCGGCCCCGGCCGCCGCGACGGGCCCCGCCGTCGGGCAGCACGGGGACTACCGCGACATGGCCGCCCGCGCCCTGCTCGACCTGCGGCTCCTCACCCGCCCGAACGGCGCGTCCCTCGCGTCCTGGTACACGAAGTGGCGGTACTGCTGGCCGCGCGACTCCGCGTTCGCCGCCGCCGCGTTCACCGCGACCGGGCACCCGTCCGAGGCCCGCCGCATCCTGCGCTTCCTCGCCCGCGCCCAGCACGACAACGGCATGTGGGCCGCCCGCTACAACCCCGACGGGACGGCCGTCACCGATGGCCGGGCGCCGCAGCTCGACTCGGTCGGCTGGGTGCTGTGGGCGACGTGGTTCTACCGCGTCCAGGCGCAGTCGCCCGACGATCTGCCCGACCTGTGGCCCATGGTGCGGCGCGGCGCGGACCACCTGGCCTGGTCGCTGGACGCCGAGGGCCTGCCGCCCGCCTCGTCCGACTACTGGGAACGCGACCACCGCCGCGAGGAGGACCCCCGGCGGCCCACCCTCGGCGTCGTCGCGCCGGTGCTGGCGGGCCTGCGGTCCGCGGCGGACCTCGCCCGTGCCCGCGGCGAGAACGGCAAGGCGGCCGACTGGCGGCGCGCGGCGCAGCGCGTATCGGACGCCGTGGCCCGGCAGTTCGCGCCCTACGGCTACCCGCGCTCGCCCATCCGCGGCGGCCTGATGGACACGTCGGTGACGTTCCTGGCCCCGCCGTTCGCGCAGACCGACGAGGGCGTGACCGCCGCGATCGCCGACGCGCAGCGCAAGCAGGCGCTGCCGAACGGCGGCGTGCTGCCGGGTGAACGCTGGTCCGGCAGCCCCGACGTCGCCTGGACGCCCGAGACGGCTCTGTTCGGCCTCAATGCCGCCACCTCCGGCCGGACCACCGAGGCGATCGGCCGCCTCGACTGGCTCGCCGCGCACCGCACGACCCTGGGCGTCCTGCCGGAGAAGGTCGGCCCGACCGGCAAGCAGGCGGGCCCGGCCCCGCTCGGCTGGACGGCGTCCCTGGTCCTCCTCAGCCTCTCGGCGCTGGAGAACCCCCTGCCCATCCCGCCCAGCGGATGACCCGGATCAGCCGACCTGATCGAAGCCGAGCTTGACGACCAGCGCCGTCACGACGCACAGCAGCACGGCGCGGACGAACCCCGCCCCGCGGTTGATCGCCATGCGGGCCCCGATCTGGGCGCCCATGATGTTGCAGACGCCCATGGCGATGCCGATCGTCCACAGCACATGCCCCTGAACCGCGAAGACGACCAGCGCCCCCAGGTTGGTGCCGGCATTGATGATCTTCGCGGTCGCGGACGCGTTGACGAAGTCCATGCCGAGCAGCACGGTGAACGCGACCACCAGAAACGTCCCCGTACCGGGCCCGACAAGCCCGTCATAGAAGGCGATCGCAACGCCCGGGACCAGGACCGCGGCCGCGACCCGGCGCCGCGTCCGCAACACCGGCTCGGACACCCGCCCTAGGTCCGGCTTCAACACCACGACCGCGGCGACGACCAGCAGAACGACCATGATGACCGGCTTGAGCACGTCCGACGAGATCGCCGCAGCGCAGAGCGCACCACCCGCCGCACAGCACACCGCGATCCCCGCGGCCGCCATCGCAACGGGCCGATCCGGCTTGGCCCTGCGCGCATAGGTGACCGCGGCCGACGAGACCCCCATGATCGAACCAAGCTTGTTGGTGGCCAGCGCGGTAGCCACCGGCTGACCGGAGTTGACCAGCAGCAACGCGGGCAACTGAATCAACCCGCCACCCCCCACCACCGCATCAACCCACCCAGCCGCAACGGCAGCGGCCAACAGCAGGAGCACATGCTCAACCTGCAATGGGGGTCTCCCGGGAGGTAAGGAGTAAAAAACAAAATAACAACTTACCCCACGCCCCCAGCCACCACCGAGATCACCCGACCCGACCGGCAGCCCTCCCGCCCCACAATCGACCGCCCACCCACAAACCTCCGAACCCGCAATCCCCCGCCTGACCGCTGCTCCCCACCCTCGCGCCCACCAAAACCACCGCTCCCTCACCCCTGCCACTACCGCTCGCCCGACTCACCCGGCCGGGCGCCAGGATCCTGGGCCGCGACTCTCAGCCGACCGCCCCGCACGCACGTCCAGACCGCCGACCGGTCAGCGCTTTCGTCCTACGACCAAACCGCCCAGCCCGCCAGGGACCCGTCATAGCGTCCAACCGGCCGCGGTCCTCAGCCGACCGCCCCCGCACACACGTGCGGACCGCAGGGGCGTCAACGCTTCCCGTTCCACGACCAAACCGGTCAGCCGCCAAGCTTCCGCCCCTAGCGTCCAACCGACCGCAGTTTGAGCCGACCGCCTCACACGCACGCACGGACCGCAGGGCATCAACGCTTTTGCCCGCGCGACCAAACCGGTCAGCCCGCCAGGCATCCGCCCATAGCGTCCAACAGACCGCCACTCCCTAGCGTATGGCCGCGCCTCCTCGGCCAGGCTTACCTGGGTTCGCCGCCGGTATCCAGTCCTGCGATCACCTGACCGGCGGCGCTTGCGCCTCGCGATCGGCTGGCCAGCTACAAGGCGTCCTGCGTGCTCGTCTGCCCCAACCGGCTTGTCTGCCTACGCGATCAACTGGCAGTTGGCGCGCTTCAGTAGCCTGCGATCGCCTGGCCAGCCGTCCGCGCCTGGCCTTGTGACCAGGCACAACTCCTCCGCCCTGCGATTACGGTGATCAGCGCGGCTCGTCCGCTCCGCACTCGTACGGGTGGCTGACGGGTATCCGGTCCCGCGATGGCTTGGCTGACCACCACAGACCAGCCTGTATGCCTGGTCGTGCTCAGCCGCAGCGATCATCCGTTCCGTTGCCGCGCTTCACCGGCCTTGTGATCACCCGGCCGACCGTTCCGCCCTCGGCCCGTGACCACCTCTCCAGTCACCGGTCATCTGGTGTTTCGAACGCTCGCTCGGGCTGCTCGGCCGCTCAGCGGGCCTGCGATCATTCGACTCGCCGTTTCCGCGATCGCCCGGCACCACCGGGGCGCGGTATTGGGGGCTCCTGGCTGGGCGTCCGGCTGACTGGTCGCTGGTCGCTTGGTCTGCGGTCACGCGGTTGGCTGTTGGTTGTTCGAACGGTGGTCGTCGGCGAGGATCGACCAGACCTGAACGTCGCGTCGGTCGCCGTCCAGGACGAACCCCTGGCGCAGGACGCCCTCGCATGTCATCCCCAGCCGTTCTGCCACGGCCGCGCTGGCGGTGTTCCGCGGATCGCACAGCCACTCGACCCGGTGCATACCGCGCGTCGCGAACGCCCAATCGATCATGTGTCGGACGGCGGTGGTGATCAGGCCGCGTCCTCGAGCTTCCGCGGCGAGCCACACGCCGGCCTCGCAGACGCCCATCGCGGCGTCGAACGTGCGGAACACCGTGCCGCCCTGGAGGACGCCGTCCAGCCAGATTCCGTAAATGCGGCCCTGGTCCCTGGCTTGTTTGAGCGCATACGCCTGGAGGAACTCGCGGGCGGTCGCCTCGTCCACGACCTGGCGGGCCCACGGGATGTAGCGGTCGATGTCACCGCGGACCCTTTCAGCGTGCTCGGCGAACTCGACGGCCTGCCACGGCTCGAGTGGACGGAGCTCCGCGTTGTCAGCGAGCGTGCGAGCGAACATGGGGGCCTCCCGAGGGGTACGTACCGAACGTTTGTTATGTACGATACGGGAATGCCGGCCCGAGGTGACCACGACGCCCGCCGCCGCGACGTCTCCGAGGCCGTATGGCGTGTCCTCGCCGACCGCGGCTTCGGCGGTCTGACGCTGCGCGCCGTCGCGGCGGAGATGGGCGCTTCGACGGGCCTGCTCACCCACTACTTCCCGAACAAGAAGGCCCTCGTCACCTACGCCCTCGACGTCGCGGACGAACGCACCGCGAGCCGGCGTGTGCGTGAAGTCCAGGCTGAGGGGCTTGCCGCCTTGCGTTCGGCGCTTCTGGACGTCCTCCCCCTCACCTCTGGTTCGGCGGACATGAACCGCATCTGGGTCAGCTCATGGGACGGCGCGCTGGCCGATCCCGAATTGGCCGGTCGCGAGAAGGACCGCTATCAGCATTGGCGAGTGCGTCTTCGTTCCCACGTGGCTGTTGCCGTGGACCGGGGTGAGCTGCCCGCCTCGTCGGATGTCGATGGTGTCGTGGCCACTGTCGCCGCATTCACTCATGGGATGGTCGTCCAGGCTCTCTTCGATCCGGAGCGGTTCCCGCCGGTTCGCCAGACTGAGATCTTGGATGCCTTTCTAACTTCGCTTTCGGGCCGTTGATTGGTGTCCGGTGCTTCGGTCATCAGCCGTTGTGCCTTGGACGGTTCTCCTCGCTCTGGTTCTAGTGTCCTAAATCGGCGGTGGGGTGGCGCTGCGTACGGGGCCGCCCCTCCAAAGTCAAGGGCGCTTCGCGTCGCTTCGCGATGGACTTCGTCCACCCTTGACTTTGGAGCCTGTGCGGCCCCTGGTGCAGCTTTCGTCGGGCAGGCTCCGCCTGCCCCCGCCCGACGCGCCACCCCACCGTCGTCCAAGTCACGCAGATCTGCGCCACACACTCGACCAGTTGATTGGGTGTGGCGTGAAATGGCGGTTGAAGAGGAGTTGTGAGCTGTACCGCCCGAGGAATAGGTCTTCAGTTTGGCAGCCTGGGCTGGCATGCAGTGTCTTCTCGGGAAAGGTGAAGGCGTTGAAGGGGGCGGAAGCTGAGCTGCGTCGCACGGCTCGTCGTCCCACCGGAGCAGCGATTCGATTGGGAGGTTACCCGCTTAGCTGCTTGCGCCAGGGTTCGTGTCCGGCGAGGCGGAAGGCGGCGGCAGTGATCGTCGGTTCGGCGGCGGCAGCGAGTGACGAGACGATTGCGCTGCTCAGTGACATGCCCCAACGGCCTGTTATTCGGGACGATCTGAGCTGCCAGCGCGGTGGTTTGGCGGTTGATCTGGAGGGCCGATCTCCTCTCCGGCCGCCTTTCGCTCGCGCGGATGGCTGTGACGAGCTGCTCATCTTGCTCGGTTCTAGGACGGTGGCTGTGCCCCGGTGCGTCGATTGCCGCCACCATGAAGCCCGTTTTCCGCAACGTAGCGTTGGGCGCGAGCCATGAGGCTTGGGGCTGATGCATCGGTGGGTGAGAGACGTTCCGAGATCTCGTTTGAGGGTGTCCCGAGGTGACGTGCATAGCTGTCTGCCTTCAGGAAGCCTTGGAGGGCTCCCACAGGCACCTATCTCAGATGAGACCGCCGTCCAATCGGGAGCCCAGCCTGCTACAGCGCTAATGGGTCTTGCCTCCTCGGAACGATCACGTGCGAGCGGACGCTACCCGCCAGCCCAGCCGTCGCTTGAGAGTGGGCGAGGGGCTAGGCGGCTTGGGCGAGTTCGGTGGGTTGGGTGGGTGGGGCGTTGGCGTCCGGTGGCGGGAGGACGCGGTAGATGTGTCGTCCGGTGGTGTCGCGGATGATGTGTATCTGTTCGGTGTTGGTGTGTTTGAAGCGGTTGTGCCATCCGCAGCACAGGGCGAGTTGGTCGATGTCGGTGGGGGATCCGAGGGCCCAGCCGGTGACGTGGTCGATCTCGCAGAGGGTGCCGGGTACCTCGCATCCCCGTATCGCGCAGGTGGGGTAGAGGGTTTCGAGGACTTGGCGTTGGCCGGGGGTGGCGAACCGGGTGCGGTGGCCGAGGTAGAGGGGGATGTGTCCGCGTCCGAGGATGAGCGGTGAGACTCCGGCGCTCAGGGCGATGCGGCGGGCGTGGGCGGCGGGGATGGGGGTGCCGTCGGTGAGGCGGGCGGGGGTGGTGCCGCCGGTGAGGGTGTCCAGGTCGCAGATGACGGTGACTTTGGTGGCGCGGTGCCCGCCCGCCAGCACGCTGGTGAGGGCGGCGGCGGTGCGTTCGGGCAGGTCGCGGTGGTCGTCGGGTCCGGCGGGTTTGGCCAGTGGGGCGAGGGTGCCGTCCCAGATGGCGGTGTCTTCGGCGTTGAGCCAGCCTTTGATGTAGCGGCCGCCGTCCAGGGAGCGGGTGGAGGTGATCCACGAGCTCTGGTAGCCACGTTGGGTGTCCTGGTCGGGGGTTTCGGTGTCGTCGCGTTCGGCGATGACGTCGCGGATGCGGCGGCCGAAGGTGGCGACTTTCCCGGCGGAGAAGCCCTGGTGGACCATGTCCAGTAGCAGCGATTCGGCCTTGGCGCAGTCGGTGTCGTCCAGGCGGGCGACCGCGTCGGCGACGGTGGTCGCGTAGCCGTAGGTCAGTTCGCCGGTGGCCAGGAGTTCGGCGACGCGGGGCAGCCGGTGCCGCTGCCGGGCCAGGGTGATCCGCTCCTTGGCACGGGACTCGCGCATCCCCATGCGCGACCGCAGCCACGCTTGGGTGGACGGCAGTCCCCAGCGGCGCATTTCACCGGAGGCGTCCACCCGGCCGATGAGTGCCGCGAGTGCGCTTTCCTGCTGATCGGAAGCCGCTGCGAGAGTTTCGGCAAGCTCCATACACGCGGCGGGTGAATCGGGTGCGGCGCGTCCGGCGAGTTCGTGAGTGATCGCGGCGATGGCGTTCACCAATTCCATGGCGGACGCCGCTCCGAGATCAACTTCAATCGAACTCATATTCCAAGAATATCAGGGGACTACCTCTATTCGCCCGCGAATGGGGTTGGACTTTTATCACCGGTTGGATAGCCTGCCCCTCTTTTGTTGGATCTTCGAATTCAGGGAATGGACGAGTGGGGTGGCGCGTCGGGCGGGGGGCAGGCGGAGCCTGCCCGACGAAAGCTGCACCAGGGGCCGCAGAGGCTCCGAAGTCAAGGGTGGGACGGAGTCCCATCGCGTAGCGACGCGAAGCGCCCTTGACTTTGGAGGGGTGGCCCCGTACACAGCGCCACCCCACCCGAACCCTAGAACATAAGAACCTCGAACATAAAACCTAGAAACATAGAACAAACCCAGACTCCGAGCAGGAAACTAACACAAAGCGTCCGCTTGAAGACCGACTCATCGGAATGCGCCACCAAACAACCCAACAGACAGAGGCTAAAGCTTTTCTATGGTGGCGTAGCGGAGGACTAGCGTCCGGACGCCGTATTCGCCGCCGAAGTCGATGCTGGCCTTCTGGCCGCCGTCGTAAACGGATACGACCGTCCCCAGGCCGAAGGCGTCGTGGGTGACCTTGTCGCCCGGCGTGAGCGACGGAACAGGACGGTTCCCAGGCGACCTAACACCCGGCCGGGACGCCATCTGTGCCATGGCCGACCCGGACGTCGACGACGCCTCGCGTTCCCAGTCCACGAGCGTTTTCGGCACTTCCCCCAGGAACCGCGACGGCGGGTTGACCTGCGGCGCTCCCCACGCGCTGCGCATCGCGGCACGCGAAAGGTACAGCCGCTGCCGCGCGCGAGTAATGCCGACATAGGCGAGCCGGCGTTCCTCTTCCAGTTCCTTGGGATTGCTCATGGCCCGCAGGTGCGGGAAAACGCCGTCCTCCATACCCGTCAAGAAGACGACAGGGAACTCCAGGCCCTTGGCGGTGTGCAGCGTCATCAGCGTGACGACGCCGCCCTCGGTCTCTTGCGGCTGCTCGCCGGGCGGCACCGGGCCGCCCTTGGCGCCGCCGGGAATTGAGTCGGCGTCGGCGACCAGGGCCACCTGTTCCAGGAATTCGGGGAGGCGTCCCTCGGCGGGCTCGCCGTCCAGCCGCTCCTCGAACTCGCGCGCGACGGCCTCGAGTTCGTGGAGGTTCTCGACGCGGGTCTCGTCCTGCGGGTCCTTGGACGCCTGCAGTTCGGCGAGATATCCGCTCGCCTTCAGGATCTCGGCGACCAGGTCGGCGGGAGTGAGCGACTCGGCGGCGGCGCGCAGCTCGTCCAGCAGAGCCACGAAGTCGCGGACGGCGTTGATCGAGCGGGTCGCCATTCCGGGCACGTCCTCGGGCACCCGCAGCGCCTGCCAGAACGAGATCCGCTCGCGCGACGCGTACGCCTCGACGCACGCCTCGGCGCGGTCGCCGATGCCGCGTTTCGGGACGTTCAGGATGCGGCGCAGGGAGACCGCGTCTTCGGGGTTGGCGAGGCAGCGCAGGTAGGCGAGCGCGTCGCGGATCTCTTTGCGCTCGTAGAAGCGGACGCCGCCGACGACCTTGTACGGCAGGCCGACGCGGATGAAGACCTCTTCGAAAACACGGGACTGCGCGTTGGTGCGGTAGAAGACGGCGACGTCGCTGGGACGTGCCTCGCCCTCGTCGCTGAGCCGGTCGACCTCGCGGGCGACGAACGCGGCCTCGTCGTGCTCGTTGTCGGCCACATAGCCGGTGATCTTGTGGCCTTCGCCCTGGTCGGACCAGAGTTTCTTCGGCTTGCGGTCGGCGTTGCGCTCGATGACGGCGTTGGCGGCCGACAGGATCGTCTGCGTGGAGCGGTAGTTCTGTTCCAGCAGGATCGTCGTGGCGTCCGGGTAGTCGCGCTCGAACTCCAGGATGTTGCGGATGCTCGCGCCGCGGAAGGCGTAGATCGACTGGTCGGCGTCCCCGACGACGCACAGTTCGGCCGCGCCGAGCCCCTCCACCGGGGCCGTCAGTTCCCGGACGAGTTCGTACTGCGCGTGGTTCGTGTCCTGGTACTCGTCCACGAGGACGTGCCGGAACCTGCGCCGGTAGTGCTCGGCGGCCTCGGGGAAGACCTGCAGCAGGTTGACCGTCATCATGATCAGGTCGTCGAAGTCCATGGCGCCGGCCTGCTGGAGCCGCGCCTGGTACATCTCGTACGCCTCGCCGAGCGTCTGCTCCATGTGCGTGGACGCCCGCGCCTTGAACGTCTCGTAGTCGATCAGCTCGTTCTTCAGGTTCGAGACCTGCGCGCTGAACGCCTTCGGCGGGTACCGCTTCGGGTCGAGGTCGAGCTCGCGGCAGACGAGCGCCATGAGGCGGTTCGCGTCGGCCTGGTCGTAGATCGAGAAGCTCGTCGGGAAACCGAGCCGTTTGGCCTCGCGGCGCAGGATCCGCACGCAGGCCGAGTGGAACGTCATCACCCACATGGCGCGCGAACGCGGCCCGACCAGGGCGTCCACCCGCTCCTTCATCTCGGCCGCGGCCTTGTTGGTGAAGGTGATCGCGAGGATCTGGCCGGGGTGCACGTCCCGCTCGCCGAGCAGGTGCGCGATGCGGTGGGTCAGGACCCGCGTCTTACCCGACCCGGCGCCTGCGACGATCAGCAGCGGCCCACCGGAGTGCAGCACGGCCTCGCGCTGCTGCGGGTTGAGTCCGTCGAGCAAGGGGTTGGCTTCGGTCTTCGACATCACGTGCGAGTCTACGGCGCTGGACCGACGTTTTCGGCGACTCCACACCCCCGACGCCCTCCCCGCACCCCCGCCAACACCTCCCGGCCCCCTCTCCGCACCCCCGCCAGCGCGCCCTCCCCACACCCTCTCCCCACCTCCGGCACCGCGTCCCCACGCCCCCCACCAGCACTTCCCCAGGCCCTCTCCCCCCGGACGCCGCCTCCCCATCGCCTTTCCGCCTCCGGACAGCACTCCCTACGCCCTCCTCACCGCCTCCCCGCCCACAACAGCACTCCCCGCGCCCTCCCCACCGCCTCCCCGCCTCCCCGCCTCCCCGCCTCCGGGCAGCACCCCTGCGCCCTCCTCACCGCTTCTCCGCGCCCCCACCAGCGCCTCCCCACGACCTCTCTCCCAGCGCCGCTTCCCACCGCTTCTCCGCCTCCCGACAGCACTCCCCGACGCCCTTCCCACGGTCTCCGCACCTTCGCTGCCACCTTTCCCGCAGTCTCTCCGCCTCCGGTCAGCACCTCCCCGCGCCCTCTTCGCGCGGCCGCCGCCTTCCCGTGGCCTCTCCGTCCCGGGCAGCGCCTCTCCGCGGCCTGTCCGCGCAGCCGCCGCCGCCTTCCCCGCAGGCCCTCCGCCCCGGGCAGCACCTCCTCGCGCCCTTCCCGCCAGCCTCTTCGCGCGGCCGCCGACTTCCCCGCGGCCTCGCCTTCCCGAGCAGCGCCTCTCCGCAGCCTGTCCGCGCAGCCGCCGCCTTCCCCGCAGGCCCTCCGCCTCCGGGCAGCACCTCCCCGCGCCCTCTTCGCGGCCTCATCGCGCGGCCGCTGCCTTCCCCGTGGCCTCTCCGTCCCGGGCAGCGTCTCTCCGCGGTCTCTCCGTGTGTTCGCCGTTGTGTTGCTCGTGGCCGCCGTGTCGCCGCGGCGTTTCCGCGGGGGGCTGGCGTCTCTCTCGCCCTCTCCGGGGCCTTGCGGTGTTTGGGTCGCGGGGTTTCCAGGTCAGGAGCGCGTCTGGACGACTCGTGGGTTGTCACGGGCGTTGGCAACATGTGGACGCGCCGCGGCAGCATGTGGACAGACGGCAGGCCCATTGGAGTCAGTGGGTTGACTCGATCTCCTGACCGGCGGAGCGTTCGGCGGGACGGGGCGGACACGACCCGCCGGATCCGGTAGCCGGACCGGCCGGCCCGTACCCCCAGAGCCGTACAGCGCGCGCCGTACACCAGAGCACCGCGGATAGCGGGGTATGGCGAACGCCATGCACGAAGCAGGGCTCAGGTTGGCGTGTCCAGCCCTGGGAGCGCTGGGTCATCAGGACTCGCGCACCGTAAAGGGAGGTGGCTTCGATGACGATCCACCAGCAAGACTTCCAGGAGCACCGGAACACCGCGGCGACGCAGATCGAGGTTCCCGCGCAGCGGCTGGGATCGGTTTCCCGGGCCGCCGCCGTGCGAGAGGCGGCTCCGCAGGCCGTCCCGAGTCCGGTGCCCGTCCCGGCGCCGGCGCGGACCGGTCACCGGTTCCTGATCTACAAGCAGGATCCGTCGGTCGCCGAGCTGGGCGCCCGGCTGGCGTTCGTCCCGACCGTGGTGCTGAACGGGCCGACGGACGCGCGCGTGCGGACGGAGATGCAGGGCGTCACCCCGGTGGCGCGCAACGTCAACGGCGACTTCGTGTTCGCGGCGGGCAGCCCGCAGTTCGACTGCGCGCACACGTTCGCCGTCGTCCGGCAGGCGATCGCCATGTTCGAGCGGCACAACGGCGGCAACCCGATCCCGTTCGCGTGGAACGTCGGCGGCAACACGGACCGCATCTCGGTGTTCCCGCGCGCCGGGGTGGGCGCGAACGCGTTCTACAGCCGGACGGCGAAGGCGCTGAAGTTCCTGTTCTTCACGCCGGAGGGGCAGCCCGAGACGAACGTCGTCCACACCTGCCGGTCGTTCGACATCGTCGCGCACGAGACGGGCCATGCCCTGCTCGACGGGCTCAAGCCGGGCTGGCTGTCGGCGGACGGACCGCCGCAGACGGGCGGGCTGCACGAGTCGTTCGGCGACATCACGGCGATCTTCCTGGCGCTGGCGCAGCCGGACCAGGCGGAGGCGCTCGTCGCGCTCACCAAGGCGAACCTGCATGACAAGTCGTTCCTGGCGGACGTCGCCGAGGAGTTCGGGCGGGCGCTCGGGATGCCGTCCGGGCTGCGCAACGCCGACAACGACCTCAAGCTGAGCCAGGTCGGCAACGAGGTGCACGCGATCTCCCAGGTGTTCACCGGCGCGATCTACGACGTGCTGGCGGACGTCTACACGTTCGAGATGGCGCGGCAGCGGCGCACCAAGGACGCGTCGCTGGTGCTGATCGAGACGGCGTCCGCGCTGTGCCGGCTGGTGTTCGACGCGATCGTGGCGTCCCCGGCGACCGGCGCGCGGTACGTGGACGTGGCGAACAAGATGCTGCAGATCTCGTCGGGCCGCGGCGACCCCGCGATCTACCGGACGTTCATCCGCAACCGGTTCGCCGTCCGGGAGATCACGACGGCGGCGACGCCGCTGACCGACCTGATGAGCGGGCAGATGAGGATGACCGACGCCGACTACACCGGGGACGGGCAGGACGTCACGGAGGTCGAGGCGCTCGACGAGCACTCGGCGAGCCTGCGGGCCGAGCAGGACAGGTCCCGCTGCTGCGGGACGATGCAGATGCCCGAGTACCAGGTCGTCGACGCCGAGAAGCTGGCCAAGCGCGGGTCGCTGGAGGACGATGACATCCTCCGGCACGACCTCGACGAGTTGCGCCGGGCCTTCAGCAAGTAGATCGCGCAGGGAACGGCGGGGAGGTGCGGCGCGGAATGCGCGTGAAGATCGAGAGAACCGGCGGGTTCGCCGGCCTGGAGACGCTCGTCGCGCTGTACGACATCGCCGACCTCCCCGCCGGGCGGGCCGGGCGCGTCCGGGAGGCGCTGGACGCGCTCGCCGCCGCGGAGGCCCGCGGCGACGAGGGCGGCGATATCGGCGCCGACCTGTTCGTCTACCGAATCACCGTCCAGGACGAGCGGGGCGGCGGGGAGACCCGCGTGTACAAGGTGCGGGAGGACCCGACAGCGGGTGAATCGTCCGTCCTCGAAGCCCTCCTCCGCGGGGCGGCCGAGTAAGAGCCCAGGTCAGTCGGTCTTGCGGTGGTCGTAGGCGGATTCGGCGGCGGCACGGACGGCGGCCAGGTCCGCGCCGGTCGCGGCCATCGAGGCGGCGGCGACCGCGCCCTCGACCAGCGGCGCGTCCGCCAGCTGCACGTCCTCGCCGGCGGCGTCCTCGATGAGCATCCTGGCGGTGAGGACGGAGCTGCCGAGGTCGGCGAGCAGGAGCACGCCGTCGCCGCCGTCCGCCGCGGCGACGGCGCTCTCGACCAGGTCGATGCTCGTGCCGAGCCGTCCTTCCGAGTCGCCGCCGGCGGGTTCCACGACGGCCTTGCCGACGCCCATCGCGCGGGCGACCTCGGCGACGCCCTCCGCGAGCGTCCGGCTGTGGGAGATGATCACGATCCCGACCATCACCCCTCCCCCGTGACGTCGGCCAGGGCGCGCAGGATGAGGGCGGTGGACGACGCGCCTGGGTCCATGTGCCCGACGCTGCGCGGCCCCAGGTAGCTGGCCCGTCCTTTGCGGGCCTGCAGCGGGACGGTCGCCTCGGCGCCCCCGGACGCGGCGTCGGCGGCGGCGCGCACGCAGGCGGCGAGGCCGGAGCCGTCCGCCAGGGCCGCCTCGTAGGCCGCGACGGCGGGGGCGAGCGCGTCGACCATCGTCTTGTCGCCCTCCGCCGCCTTCCCGAGGTCCTGGACGGCGTCCAGCGCGGACCGGAGCGCGGCGCCGAGCGCGGCGGCGTCCACGTCGGCGGCGTCGCCGAGGGCCTTGCCCGCGCGGCGCAGGGCCGTCCCGTAGAGGGGGCCGGACGCGCCGCCGGTCTTGGACAGGATGGCCAGGCCCGCGGCCACCAGCACCTTCCCCGGCGGGGCGTCGGCGGGGAGGGCGTCGACGGCGGCGCGGAAGCCGCGGTCGAGGTTGTGGCCGTGGTCGCCGTCGCCGATGGCCGCGTCCAGCCGGGTGAGCCGGTCGACGTCGGCGGAGACCAGGTCGGCGGCGTGCCGGATCCAGGACGCGAGATCCTCCGCGCTCGCGCGTCCTTCCGCGTTCATCGGCCCCACCGCAGGCCGGGCGTCTCGACGGGAGCGTCCCAGAGGCGGGTCAGCTCGGGCGTGAGGCGGCAGACGCTGATCATGCACCCGGCCATCTCCAGGCTCGTCACGAACGGCCCGACCAGGCGGCGGGCGACGGTCGCGCCGTGCCCCTCCAGCCATTCGGCGGCGGCCGCGTAGGCGACGTACTGCTCGATGAGCGGGGTCCCGCCCATCCCGTTGACCAGCACCAGCACCTCGGACCCCGACAGCGGCATGTCGGCGTCGATCACGCTCAGCGCGGCGTCCACGATCTCCGCCGCGGTGCCGATCTTGACGCGTTCGCGGCCCGGCTCGCCGTGGATGCCGATGCCGAGCTCCATCTCGTCCTCGCCCAGCTCGAACGTGGGCGTCCCGGCGGCCGGAACGGTGCAGGACGACAGCGCCACGCCGAACGACCGGCTGCGCTCGTTCACCTCGCGCGCCACCGCGGCCACGGCGGACAGGTCCGCGCCCTCCTCGGCGAGCGCACCCGCGATCTTCTCGGCGAAGAGCGTGGCGCCGGTGCCGCGCCGCCCGGCGGTGAACGTGCTGTCCTCGACGGCGACGTCGTCGTCCACGATGACGGACGTGACCTCGATGTCCTCGTCCTCGGCCAGTTCGGCGGCCAACTGGAAGTTCATGACGTCGCCGGTGTAGTTCTTCACCAGATGGACGACGCCGGCGCCGCCGTTCACCGCCATCGTCGCCGCGATGATCTGGTCCGGCACCGGGGACGTGAAGACCGCGCCGCAGCAGGCCGCGTCGAGCATCCCGTAGCCGACGAAACCGGCGTGCAGCGGCTCGTGCCCGGACCCGCCGCCCGACACCAGGGCGACCTTCCCGGCGCGCGGCGCGTCCGCCCGCACGACCGTCCCGCCGTCCGGGTCGACCTTCAGCGAGGGATGCGCGGCGGCCAGGCCGCGCAGCGCGTCGGAGACCACGTCCGCCGGGGCGTTGATGAGTTTGCGCATGTCTCAGCTCTACCCCGGTGCGGGCGGACGTCCCAGGCCCAATCACCGATCATCGCCCGTTATAGGTTGCATCCGTGACGAAGGCACCCGCGTTCCTTTACGACTGCGACACCGGCATCGACGACGCGATGACGCTGCTGTACCTGGCCTCGCTCGTCCATGCGGGCGAGGCGAGGCTGGTGGGCGTCGGGACCGTCCACGGCAACGTCCATCCGCTGACGGGCGCGCTGAACACGCTGCGCGTCCTGGAGGCCGCCGGAATCAAGGCAGGCGAAGACGGCCCGGGCGGGCCGGGCGGGCTCGACGAGCAGGGTGTGCCGGTTGCGGTGGGGGCGGATCGGCCTATGGCGCAGGACGTCCACTACGCGGTCGACTGGCACGGCACGGACGGCCTCGGCAACACGCACCTGCCCGAACCGGCGGGACGGCCCGTCGCGGAGGCGGCCGCCGCGCAGATCGTCCGGCTGGCCCGCGCGATGCCCGGCGAGCTGACGCTCCTCGCGACCGGCCCGCTGACGAACCTCGGCGCGGCGCTGCTGCTGGACGCGGAGCTGCCGTCACTGGTCCGGGAGGTCGTCGTCATGGGCGGCGCGTTCGATCATCCCGGCAACATCACCACGCACGCCGAGGCGAACGTCTGGCACGATCCGGAGGCCGCCGACCTGGTGTTCGCGGCGGACTGGCCGGTGGTGCTGGTGCCGCTGGACGCCACGCACCCGTCCGCCGTCCACGACGGCTGGCTGGACCGGCTGGCCGCGCACGACACCCCGGTCGCCCGGTTCGCGGCCCGCGTCCTGGAGTTCTACATCGACGCCTACACGCCGACGCTCCGCCGCCGCGGCGCGGTCATCCACGACGCGCTCGCCGCGATGCTGGCGGTCGACCCGGATCTCGGCGAGTACGCGCACCGTCCGGTCCGGGTGGAGCTGCGGGGCGAGCTGACGCGCGGCACGACCGTGTGGGACGCGCGGTCGCTGCCCGCCGAGGACACCCGCCGTCCGGTCAAGGTCGCGACCGGCTGCGACGTGCCGGCGTTCCAGGAGCGGCTGCTCGCGTCGCTCCAGTCCTTCCCGGCGTGAGGGATCTCTCCTGATCTGCGGGTGTACCAGTAACCGTTCAGGGTCTTTATTGTTGAAACCGTGACCAATGTTCTGGACGACGGCGAGCTGCAGCGGATCCTTGTCGTGATGGCGCACCCCGACGACGTCGACTTCGGCGCCGCCGGAACGGTCGCGGGCTGGACCGACCGGGGCATCGAGGTGGTCTACCTCATGGTCACCGACGGCGACGCCGGCGGGTTCGACGACGCGATCACGCGTGCCGAGATGGCCGCGCTGCGCCGCGAGGAGCAGCGCGCGGCGGCCAAGTGCGTCGGGGTGAGCGACGTCCGGTGGCTCGGCTACCCGGACGGCCGGGTGGAGGCCACGCTGGACCTGCGCCGCGACATCGCCCGCGCGATCAGGCAGGTGCGGCCGGACCGGGTGCTGATGCCGAGCCCGGAGCGCAACTACGAGCGGATCTATCCGAGCCACCCGGACCACCGGGCGGTCGGCTCGGCCGCGCTCGACGCCGTCTACCCGGACGCGCGCAACCCGTACGCGTTCCCCGAGCTGCTCGCCGACGAGGGCCTCGGCGCCTGGACGGCGCGCGAGGTGTGGTTCAGCGGCGGGCCCGCCGTGAACCACCACGTCGACGTCACCGAGCAGTTCGACCGGAAGGTGAACGCGCTGCGGGCGCATGCCAGCCAGACCGGGCACATGGGCGACGGGCTGACGGAGATGCTGCGCGGCTGGCTGTCGGCCAACGCCGCGGCGGCGGGGTTCCCCGAGGGCAGGCTGGCCGAGACGTTCCAGGTCATCGACACCGCCTGAACCCGCGATCCCCGGGTCATCACTTTCCAAATACGTTCCCTCACAGGCCGTAATGGGCCCCAGATCGGGCATGTGCCCCGATGTGACGGAACTCGGGGGGTTGACATGCCGCATGGGGTCAATGGGGCGCAGGAGGGCAACCGGGCTCAAGAAGTCAGCGGGGCTCAGGAGGTCGAGGCCACCGCCACGTCCCGTGCCGCGCCAGAGGTGATCTTCAAGCATCTGTGCGTGGCGGAGGCGTGGGCCGAATGGGGCGGGTTCTGGACGCGCGCGAGGCGGGAGTCCGCGGGCGCGGAGCATCCGAACGGGATCGGGGCCGTCCGGTACGTCCCGACGCGGCGTGAGGAGGTCGTGGCCTGGGATCCGCCGCGGCACTACGGCTACACGGCGCTGGCTAGCTATACGGCGCTCGCCGCCTGCATCGTCCTCGCCGGGCCTCCGACGCGCCGCTTCCGGGCCGACGTCACGCTGGAGCCGCACCACGCGGGCACTCTGATCCGCTGGCGCGGCGCGTTCCACGGGTTCCCGGGCACCGGCCCGCTCACCAGGGCCGTGCTGCGCCGCCGGTTCGGCTCGTACGCCCGCCGGGTGGCGCGGCATTCCGAGCACTGCGAACCCGGCTGCCCGGCCCGCCTGCCAGGCGCCCTGTAAACCGGCTGACCGCGTAACCGGCTGACCGCGGCAGCAGTGGAGAGGCCCCGCGTGGCTCGGGGCGGGTCGCACGAATTCGGGGGGATCGATGCGACGTCACATCATCGCGCTCGCCGTCGCGGCGGGCGCCACGGGGGCGGGCTTCACCGCTCACCTGCTCGTCTCGGACGGGCCGCAGCGCAAGGGCGTCGTCGCGGGCGCCACGGAGTCGGCCGGCAGCACGGCGGCCGGACGGGGAGCAGCCGTGGCCAGAGCCCGTCCGTTCGATCGGACGGGGCTGCGGCGGGCCGTCCGGACCTATCTCGGGACGCGTCCGGGCAAGGCGGGGGTGATGGCCACCGATCTGCGCACGGGCCTGTCCTTCGGGGAGAACGAGAAGGGCGACTTCGTCAGCGCCAGCGTCATGAAGGTCGACATCCTGGCGAGCCTTCTGCTGCAGCGGCAGCAGCGCGCCGGCCGGGGCCCGTCCGCGGGGCTGTCGGACGGCGAGCGCGACCTGGCGAGCCAGATGATCCGGGAGAGCGACAACACGGCGGCGGACGCCCTGTACTCCGACGCCGGACACGGCGCGGGCGTCCGGAAGGCCAACAAGCGTTTCGGAATGACGGGCACGAAGCCGTTCCCGACGTCGTGGGGGTCGTCCTGGACGAGCCCGTCCGACCAGGTCCGGCTGCTCACGGTCCTGGCGTCGGAGCAGAGCCCGATCGACGCGTCCGGCCGCCGGTTCATCCTCGGCCTGATGGGGACCGTCGTGGACGAGCAGGCGTGGGGGATCAGCGCGGCGGCGCGTCCGGGCGAGCGGGTGGCGCTGAAGAACGGGTGGACGCCGGTCCACGATCAGGGGAACGGCTGGGCGGTGAACAGCATCGGCCGCATCACCGGACGCGATCACGACTTCCTCGTGGCGGTGTGCAGCGGCGACAGCCCGACGATGGAGGCGGGCGTCGCCACCGTCGAGCACGTCTCGGACATGGTGGTCGACGCGATGCGCGACGCACGTCCTTAGAGATGTCGGACTCAGAGATGTCGGACCTGGGACATCGGAGGGTCCGGGCCAGGCGGCGGGCCGGCCGCCCGGCGAAGGCGCCCGACCGTCAGCCGCGGATCGGCCGGGTGAGCTTCTTGCCCTCGGTGGCCGACACCGCGACGCAGGTGACGTTGCGGTCGCCCGACGTCCACGATTCGAGCGTGGGGTAGTAGTAGGAGGTGGCGAGCGAGTCGGCCGCGGGGTCGCGGCTGATCTTGCTGGTGATGCGCTTCTCGCAGCCGTCCCCGGCGAGCTGGCGCAGCTTGTTCTCGGACGGCAGCATGGCGCCGGGCAGCTTGAAGATGGCCATCACCTCGCCGTCGTGGGGCCCGTTGCACGGGACGACCTTGACGGTCTCGACCTCGACCGGCTCGGCGGTGGCGGTGGTGGTGGCGCCCGAGTCGTCGTTGATGCAGTCGCCGAGCCTCATCTTCAGCGCGTCCACCTTCTGCGGCTTGGTCACGGCCGTCGTGGGACGGCTGCCGCCGGGGTCGTCGGACGCGGACGAGCCGTTGCCGGAGCCGCGCAGCGCGAAGCCGGCGATGCCGCCGACGATCCACAGGCACGACAGGATGATCCCGGCGATCGCGAGGCCGCGGCCCTTGCCGCCGCGCTCCCCGATCTGCTTGAGGGCGACGATCCCGAGGATGAGGCCGAGGACGCCGAGGCAGCCGAGCAGGCCGGTGACGAAGGCGGCGATGGCCACGCCGTTGGTCTTGCCTTCGTAGGACGGGGGCTCGAAACCGGCCGGGCCGGCCGGGCCGGACATGCCAGGCATCCCGGGCGTGCCGGGCGGCGGGGGCGGGTAGCCGCCGGGGCCGCCCGGGCTGCCCGGGCTGCCCGGCGCGGGCGGGGGTTGGTAAGGATCTTGTGGAGCGGGACCGGAATGTCCGGGTCCGGGGGGATAGCTCATGAAGAGGGACTGTCCCACACCCGGCGGGGAGGACGATCATGATGCACCCAAAACGATTATGACAATTTGCTTACACCTGCCCCGAAATTGTTTACGCCATGTCACCGACCGGGCATGCATTGTCGTTTGCCCCATGACCAGCCGAGCGACGGGCGGCCAGCGGCGGGTGGCGGGTGGCGGGTGGCGGGTCAGACGAGGCGGCGGGCGGCGGCCCAGCGCGACAGCTCGTGCCGGTTGGACAGCTGCAGCTTCCGCAGGACGCTGCTCACGTGCGTCTCGACCGTCTTGACCGAGATGAACAGCTCCTTGGCGATCTCCTTGTAGGCGTAGCCGCGGGCGATCAGCCGCAGGACGTCCCGCTCCCGCTGGGTGATCTGGTCGAGCTCGGGATCGACGGCGGGCACGTCCGTGGCGGCGAACGCGTCCAGGACGAACCCCGCGAGGCGCGGCGAGAACACGGCGTCGCCGTCCGCGACCCGTCCGATCGCGTCGGTCAGCTCCGGCCCGGAGATCGTCTTGGTGACGTAGCCGCGGGCGCCGCCCCGGACGACGCCGATCACGTCCTCCGCCGCGTCCGACACCGACAGCGCCAGGAACTTGGACGAGACGGAGCCGTGCAGCCGGCGCAGCACCTCGATCCCGCCGCCGCCGGGCAGGTGCACGTCCAGCAGCACGACGTCCGGCCGCGCCGCCCGGATCACCGAGACGGCCTCGTCCACGTCGCCGGCCTCCCCGACGATCTCGACGCCGCCGCCGAGCTCCGCCTTGACGCCGGTACGGAACATCTGGTGGTCGTCGACCAGCACGACCTTCTTCAACGCCTCGCTCACGCCCAGCTCCCTTGAGGAACGGTCCCCGCCCCGCGGTCCGCTCCGCTCACGACTTCTTGATCTCCAAGCGCACTTCGGTGCCCTCGCCCGGCGCGGTGCGGACGGTGGCCTTGCCGCCGTTGCGCTCCATACGTCCGATGATGGACCCTCGGACGCCCATCCGGTCGTCCGGAACCTGGTCCAGGTCGAATCCCTTGCCGCGGTCCCGGACGAAGATGGCGACCTTGTCGCCCTCGACCTCCGCGTACACCGACACGGACGACGCCTCGGCGTACTTCGCGGCGTTCACCATCGCCTCCCGCGCGGCCTGCAGCGTGGCGCCGAGCCGCTCGTCCAGCGCCGTGTCCCCGACGCAGACGATCTCGATCGGCACGCCGTGGTCGTCCTCCACCTCCCCCGCGACCGCCCTGATCGCGGCGGCGAACGTCTGGTCGGGGTCGGCGCGCGGCTGGTAGAGCCAGGTCCGCAGCGTCCGCTCCTGGGACCGGGCGAGGCGCTGCACCTCCCGCGTGTCGTGCGCGTTCCGCTGGATGAGGGTCAGCGTGTGCAGCACCGAGTCGTGGATGTGCGCGGCCAGCTCGGCGCGCTCCTGGGAGCGGATGCGCTCGTGCCGCTCGGCGTCCAGGTCCTGGAACAGCCGCACCACCCACGGCGTCACGATCACCGCGACCCCGGTGAGGATGATCAGCATGGCGATGACGACGGAGCGGGCCTGCGCGGCCTCGACCTTCTGCGCGACGAACCCGCCGATGCCGCCGACGACCAGCAGGAGGCCGAGGACGCTGCGAAGCCAGCGCTGCCGGAGCGGGAGCGTCCACCGCTGCCGCTGGTCGCGGTCGGCCTGCTGCCAGAGGATCGCCGCGCCGACGCCGCCGACGACGAACGGCCACAGCGCCCACTGGACGACCCCGGCCGCGCCCCACGGAAGCGCGGCCAGGCCCATCGCGACCGCCGCGTACGCGAGCAGCTGCCCCCAGTCGCGGCCGCGCCGCCGGGTCGCCGCCGTCCCGGCCGTGCCGGAGGTCTCGGACGTCTCGGGCGTCTCGGCCGCGGGGACCAGGATCCAGAACGCGACGTAGGCGGCGATGCCGAGCCCGCTCGCCACCGTCAGCAGCACGAACGCGGCGCGGACGATCAGCACCTCGATGCCGAGGTGCACGGCCAGGCCGCGGCAGACCCCGGCGATGAGCCTGCCGTCCGCGACGCGCTGCAGCCGTCCCGAGGCGTCCGGCGTCACCGGCACCGCGACCGTGGTCGCGGCCGTGGCACCAGAGGCAGGCGGCGCGGACGTCGCGCCGGGCTGCCCCGCCGACTCCTCGCTCACCGCCGCCCTTCCCAAGGTTCTCCCACGTCAACGATCGTCACACGCCCGGCCGCGAACCGCATCAGGGGCGCACCCCGGCTTTGTCTCAGGGTCGGTTCAGGGACGTCCCCGATACCGTCCGCGGGACGCCGCGCGCCAGGATGGTGGCCATGGGCAGCGAGCAGGAAAGCGGCCGTCACGAGGGCGGACGGCAGAACGTCCAGGGATATCAGCGGCTGGCGCGGGACGGCGGGCGGCGCGTGCTGGCCGGCGTGTGCACCGGGCTGGGCCGCTACACCGGCATCGACCCGGTCGTCTTCCGCGTGGGGTTCGCGATCCTGGTCCTCGCGCACGGACAAGGGATCTTCCTCTACGTCGCGGCCGCGCTGCTGATGCCCGCGAGCCCGGGCGCGTCGGCGTTCGCGGAGTCGCTGTTCAAGCGGTGGTTCGACGCCGCGGCCGTGCTGTCGATCCTCGGCGCGCTGCTGGCCGCCGGGGTCGTGTTCAGCCTGTTCGGCGCCGAGGTGACCGACACGATCGCGTTGCTGGTCGTGTTCGGGCTGGCGCTGCTCGTCGCGCATTCGCGGGGGGTGGACCTGGTGTCGGTGGCACGGTCCGTCCCGGAACGGCTGGCGGGGCATCCGCCGGAGCCCTCCGCGCAGTGGACGCGATCGGAGACCGTCGTGGTCGGCGTCGTGTCCCTGTCCAAGGACGCGCCGTCCGCCGCGCAGGGAACCGGCAGACTGCCCGAAGGCATGATCGACCTGGCCGCGTACTCGGCGGCGCAGACCGGCACCCTCCTCCCGGACGACCGCGACGACCGCGACCACCTGGACGACCGCCGGGACGACCGGCCCGACAAGCGCGCCAAGGACTCCCGCCGCTCCCCCGCCACCGCGATCACGCTGCTGGCCGCCATGGCCGCCGGGGCCGCGATGATCCCGGTAGCCCAGGGCTACTCGTACCCGGACTCCTCACTGATCGTCATGGCGCCCGCGCTCGCGGTCATCGGGATCGGGCTCGTCGTCGGCGGCTGGTTCCGGACGCGGGGCCTCGCGGCCGCCGGCACCGTGCTGACGCTGGCCATGCTGACCACCACGGTCGCGGGCGAGGCGCCGCGCAACGCCGAGTACGGCGAGGTCGAATGGCGTCCCACGGACGCCGCGCAGACCAACCAGGTCTACAAGATCGGCGTCGGCCAAGGCGACCTCGACCTCACCTCGCTGCGCCTGGCCGCCGGGCAGCGCGTCACGATCGACGCCGAGGTCGCGCTCGGCGGGCTGGCGGTCCGCGTGCCGCGGACGGCCCGCGTCCAGGTGGACGCGAAGATCGCGCTCGGTGACCTGCGCGTCGACAACCGGACGACCAGCGGGCCGCGGGCCAGGGTCGTCCGGACGCTGGAGCCGGACGGCGAGCCGGGCAATCCGCCGGTGATCGTCCTCCGGATACGCGGGAAGGTCGGCGACGTGAGCGTGAACCGTGGCTGACATCAGAGGGGCCGACATGCGCAAGCCGTCCAAGCGGCGCCGGTTCGACCCGGCCGGGCCCGTCACCGGCCTGTTCTTCCTGGCCCTCGCGGGCCTGTTCCTCGCGGACGGCCTGGCCGACGAGAACGTCCTGCCCGCGACGACGCTGCTGCCCGTGGTGCTGATCGGCCTCGGCCTGGTCGGGACGGTCCGCGTGCTGACGCGATCACGCCGCCGCGACCTGCGCTGACACCGCCGGATCCGGCGCCGTCGCCACTCCCGGGGGGCTCGCGCCGACGCCCGCCGGAAACGGGAAGTAACCTGGCCCCGACGGCAGGTGATCGGAACGAGGTCGGATGTCAGGTCAGACCGGCGCACCGGAGGCGAGCGACACCGATGTGCTGCCCGGCTCCCGGTCCGCGCTGGACCCGGGCCGCGCCATCAAGCCGGGACGGCACGGGCTCTCCCCCGAGACCGTCGCGGGCATCCAGCGCGAGCGGCTGATCGACGCGTTCGTCCACGTGGTGTCCGAGCACGGCTTCGCCCACACCACGATCAGCCGGGTCACCGAGGGCGCCGGCGTCACGAAGAAGACGTTCTACGCCCACTTCACCGACCTGGACGAGTGCTTCCTCGCCGCCTACCGGCGCGGCATGGACATCCTCCTCGGCCGCATGACGGAGGCGTACGAGGCGGCGCCGTCCTGGCCGGACGGGATCCACGCGGCGCTGCGCACCATGCTCACCGCGCTCGCCCAGGAACCGCGGTTCGCGCGGGCGTCGCTGGTCGAGTCGAACGCGGCGGGCCCGCAGGTCAGGCAGGCGCGCATCGACACCCTCAACCGCTTCCGCGCCTTCTTCTCCGGGCCGCTGCCCGCGCCGATCCCGGTCGCGGTGGCGGACGCGATCGTCGGCGGCATCTACAGCGCGATCCACGTCCAGATGGAGACGGGCGAGGCGGACGAGCTGCCGTCGCTGCTGCCGTCCCTGACCTACTTCGCGCTGATGCCGCTGATCGGCCGCGAAGCCGCGTCCCCCTACCTGACCGACGAACGCTGACACCGGGCCCGACCAGTCCGCCCAGCCTGATCAGCCTGCTGAACGTCCTGACGGAGCCGCCGTCGCCTGGACGGGCGGCCTGACGGACTGCTCACTGCCTGCGGCTGACGGGGTCGGCGCGCCGGCGTGGAGGCTGACCGCGAACGCGGGCCCCGGGTTCGTCAGGGCGTGCGGGCCGCCGTGGACCCTGACCCGGTTGGCCCTCAGCGGCCGCTCGGTGACCCCGCACTCCGCGATCGTCACCTCCGCCAGCTCGCCCGCGATCAGCGTGCTGACCTGCCCGTGCACGGTCCCGCCGTGGCCGGGCGGCCAGGTGGTGAGCCACACCTGGTCGGCCAGCTCGACGTGCACGGGGCCGGAGGCGTCGAATCCGACGAGCCGCCACCACTCCGCCGGACGCCCGGCGAGGTCGCTGATGCGGGCGGCGAGCTGCCCGACCGTCGGCGGGCGGACGGTGCGCGCGCGGTCGTGCGGGTCGTCCTGGCCGCGCATCGTGATGTCGGGAGCCACCGAGAGGTCCACGGAAAGGTCCTTCGTATTCGTGTGTCAGCTGGAAAGAGCAAGCGAAACGGGCTTCAGCGACAACACGAAGGACACAGCGCGCTGGCCACGCGGCCGAGGGCCACGGGGCTGTCAGAGAGGGTGCGCGCGGACATGCGTCTAAGGAGACACTCGGTAACCAAAGCTTGTCAAGCCGATCACCGAGTGTCCATCGGGTATCCGTCCGATGAGCGGATCATGCGTCCGGGACACGGGACTCGACCCGGGACGAAACGAACGGAGCGTTCATGGACCGTCGAAGCGTGCTGCGCGGTGGCCTCGCCGCGACCGGCGGGGCGACGCTCGCCCTGCTCAGCGGCGGATCGGCGCAGGCGGCGGGGACGGCGGGGACGGCGACGGGGACGCGCGCGACGGCGGCGCTGCTGCGCGGCGGCCGCCCGCGGCTCACCCACGGCGTGCAGAGCGGCGACGTGACGGCCCGCGAAGGCGTGGTGTGGGCGCGCTCCGACCGTCCCGCGCGGATGCTGGTGGAGGTGAGCCGCCGCCCCGACTTCCGCGATGCCCGGACGGTGCACGGCCCCGTCCTGACGCCCGACACGGACCTCACCGGCAAGACGCTCCTGAGCGGCCTCCCGGACGGCGCGGAGCTGCACTACCGCGTCCGGCTGGCCGACCTCGACCGGGGCGTGACGTCCGAGGCGGTGACGGGCCGTTTCCGCACCGCGCCGCACGACCGCGGCCGGGACGTCCGTTTCGTCTGGTCGGGCGACCTCGCGGGCCAGGGCTGGGGCATCAACCCCGACCTCGGCGGGTTCCGGATCTTCACGGCGATGGGCGCCGTCGATCCCGACTTCTTCCTGTGCAGCGGCGACCTCGTCTACTCCGACGGCCCGCTCGCCGAGACCGTGAAGCTGCCGGACGGCCGGACCTGGCGCAACCTCGTGACGCCGGAGAAGTCGGCCGTCGCGCAGACGCTTCCCGAATATCGCGGCCAGTTCCGCTACAACCTGCTGGACGCCAACCTCCGGGCCTTCAACGCCCACGTCCCGATGATCTACCAGTGGGACGACCACGAGACCGTGAACAACTGGTATCCGGGCGAGATCCTCGACCTTCCCCAGTACACCGAGAAGCGCGTGGACGTCCTGGCCGCCCGTGCCCGCCGCGCCGCTTTCGAGTACACGCCGATGAGGTCGTCCCGCACCGGCCGCATTTACCGCAAGATCTCCTACGGGCCGCTGTTGGACGTCTTCGTCCTCGACATGCGCACCTACAAGTCGCGGAACGACGCCAACGACTCTCCGACCCAGCAGAACGCCCTTCTCGGCGCGGAGCAGTCGGCCTGGCTGAAGCGCGAGCTCCGCCGCTCGAAAGCGACCTGGAAGGTCATGGCGGCCGACCTGCCGATCGGGCTGATCGTCCCCGACGGCTCCGCAGCCCAGGAGGGGGTCGCGCAGGGCGACGGCGGCGCGCCGCTGGGCCGCGAACGGGAAATCGCCGATCTGCTCTCCTATGCGCGGCGGCACCGCGTCCGGAACATGGTGTGGCTGACGGCCGACGTCCATTACACGGCGGCCCATTTCTACGACCCGTCCAAGGCCGGGTTCAGCGACTTCGATCCCTTCTGGGAATTCGTCTCCGGCCCGCTCAACGCCGGCGCCTTCGGCCCCAACAAGCTCGAAGGGACGTTCGGCGCGCAGCTCAAGTTCGCCCAGCCGGCGCCGCAGGCCAACACCTCGCCCGCCGACGGCTACCAGTTCTTCGGCGATGTGGAAATCGACGCGCGCACCGAGACGCTGACCGTCCATCTGCGGGACCTGGACGGCAAAGCCCTCTACAGCCAGGCCCTGACGCCCCGCCGCTGAGAGCCGTCCGTGGGACCATCGTCGGCGTGAAACGCGTCCACGCCTCGACGGCCCTCTGCCTCGCCCTGGCGGGCGGCCTCGTCCTGACGGCCTGCTCGGACGGCGCCGCGGACCGCAAGGCCGACTGCGCGAAGATCTCGTCCGCGCTCGCGAAGACGCGGGACCCGTCCGCCGAGCAGGTCCTCGACGCGCTCCGCAAGGTCCGCCCGGACCTGAAGGACGACGACCTCGCCGAGCAGGTGGACACCGTCATCGCCTCGGGCGGCAAGGACCGGATGTCCGACGAGGAGACGTTCCGGTTCGCCAAGGCCACCGAGGAGATCCGCGACACCTGCCGGCAGGAGCGCGCCACCCTCAGCGGCTGAGGATCAGGTACGCGACCCAGGTGAGGACGAGGGTCACGGCCAGCGACCCGAGACATCCCAGCCGGGACGAGAAAAAGAACATAGAGCGCCTCTACCCCCGAACGCCCGGGTTTCGCACGCTCCAAGGGCCGGGGAAGCCGCCGGGTTTCCGGATGTCTTACCTGTTGGGGAGGCAGATGCCGCGCTTGGGTGCGTTTTGGGGCGAAACCCAGAGGAGTATGGGCTCTGCCCATTACGGTCGGTAGGGAGTCCCCTACGGAACGGGACGGCGGAGACAACGCTCCAGGAGGAGCACGTGACCCCCCAGAACAGAACAGATAGCGCAGAAGCAGGGCTTATGGACGCAGTGGACGTCAATCCGGGCGTCCACCAGCCCACCGAAGCGGACGAGGAGCAGGTCCTCGGCGAGCTGTACGGCGAGCCCGACGACGGGTACTTCCGCGGCGAGGACGCCGCGGAAGCCGAGGACGCCGGGGAAGCCGAGGACGCCGGATGAGCGCCGCGAAGATGATCGCCGAGGCGCGCCGGTCGATCGGGATGTCGGGCCGCCCGAACAAGATCACCAAGGAGTACGCGAAGCGGCACGGGGACGAGTTCCTGCGCGCGTCGTGGTGCGACATGGCCGTCACCTACTGGGCGCGGCACAGCGGGAACACGTCCGCCGTGCTGCCCGGCGGCGACCGCGCCTACACGGTCTGGCACGCGCAGGACTTCCAGAAGGCCGGACGCTGGCACAGCGGGACGACCGCGAGCGTCAACCAGGCCAAGCCCGGCGACATCGTGTTCTTCGACTGGGGCGCCACCAACGCCATCGGAGCGATCGACCACGTCGGCGTCGTCGAGAAGGTCCTCGGCGGCGGACGCCTGCAGACCATCGAGGCCAACACCGGTGACGCGTGCAAGCGCCGCGTAAGAAGCTCCAGCGTCATCGCCGGTTACGGACGACCCGCGTACGGCGGGGGCAACTGGACGGAGGACATCGTGAAGAAACTCCCGGAGCTGAACAAGGGCGACTCGGGTGAGCACGTGCAGAGCCTGCAGGGGCTGCTGATGGCGCGCAGCCACCCGGAGATCACCATGACGGGCCGGTTCGACGACGCGACCGAGGCGGCCGTGAAGGCGGTCCAGCGGTGGGGCGGCGTCGACGTCGACGGCGTCGTCGGGCCGAAGACCTGGCCGGTCCTGCTCCGCGTGCACTGAACATTCACCGGCCGCCATGCGTCGGCCACAGATCGGTAAATAGGCAGGGCCGGGGACTAGTACGGGATTCGACCCCGGCATAGGTTCGTAGGGTCGCCTTCCGGAGGTGGCCCCGATGACCTGGCCGGATCCACGCGCACCGCCCAGGGACGTCTCGCTCCGAGTCCACCCCGCGAGCGTCCCTGGGAGGAACGCATGCCACGTATCCGTGTCGAGGTCGACGGTGCGACGTACGAAGACGACGTCGAGCCGCGCCTCTTGCTCGTCCACTATCTGCGCGAACGGCTGGGGAAGGTCGGGACCCCGGTCGGCTGCGACACCAGCAACTGCGGAGCCTGCACCGTCCTGATGGACGGCATGAGCGTGAAGAGCTGCTCCGTCCTCGCCGTCCAGGCGGACGGCGCCGACGTGACGACCGTCGAGGGCCTCGGCATCGACGGGACCGCGCATCCGATGCAGCGGGCCTTCCATGAGGAGCACGCGCTCCAGTGCGGCTACTGCACCCCCGGCATGATCATGGCGTCGCTCGATCTGCTGCGGGAGAACGCCGACCCGTCGGAGACGGAGGTCCGGGAGGGCCTCGAGGGCAACCTGTGCCGGTGCACCGGCTACCAGAACATCGTCAAGGCCGTCCGGCGCGCCGCGAAGGAGATGCGGGAACCCGCGGGCCAGGAGGTGACGCCGTGACGATCCAGGAAGGCGGCGCCAGGGCGGAGATCGGCTCCCCGCGGAAGCGGTCGGAGGACGCCCGGCTCATCAGGGGCCGGACGCAGTGGACGGACAACATGACCCCGCAGGGGACGCTGCACGTGGCGTTCCTGCGCAGCCCGTACGCGCACGCGCGGATCGTCCGTGTCGACACCTCGCAGGCGAAGGGGCGTCCCGGAGTGGTCGCCGCGTTGAGCGGGGCGGATTTCGCCGACGAGCAGGGTTCGCTGCCGTGCGCGTGGGTCGTGACCGACGACATGAACCATCCGGACCATCCGCCTATGGCGGTGAGCGAGGTGCGGTATGCGGGTGAGCCGGTGGCGTGTGTGGTGGCGCGGGACAAGCACGCGGCCTTCGACGCCCTGGACGAGATCGACGTCGACTACGCGCCGCTGCCCGCGGTCCTGAACATGGACGCGGCCCTTGCGGAGGGGTCCGACCTCGTCCATGAGGACCTGGGGACGAACAAGTCCTACACGTGGGTGTTCGAGAACGGGGATCTCGACGCCGCGATGAGGGACGCCCCTGTCGTCATCGAACGCGAGTACGTGCAGCAGCGGCTCATCCCGTCGGCGATGGAGCCGCGGTCGGTGCTGTGCGTCCCGGACGGGGACGACTTCACGCTGTATTCGGCGACGCAGATCCCGCACATCCTGCGGCTGATGCTGGCCACCGTCACCGGGATCGCCGAGCATCACATCCGGGTCGTGGCACCGGACGTCGGCGGCGGGTTCGGCTCCAAGCTGCAGGTGTACGGCGAGGAGGTTCTCGCACTGCTGATGGCCCGCAGGCTAGGCCGTCCGGTGAAATGGACGGAGTCGCGCAGCGAAGGCAACATGACCGTCCACCACGGGCGCGACCAGATACAGCGGCTGACGCTCGCCGCAGAGCGCGACGGACGGATCCGCGGTTTCAAGGCCGACATCCTGGCCGACATGGGCGCGTACCTGATGCTCGTCACTCCGGGCATCCCGATTCTGGGCGCGTTCATGTTCAACGGCATCTACAAGATGGACGCGTACTCGTTCACCTGCACGGGCGTCTTCACGACGAAGACTCCGACGGACGCGTACCGGGGAGCGGGCCGTCCAGAGGCCACGTACGCCATCGAGCGCATGATGGACGAACTCGCCGCCGAACTTGGTGTCGACCCCATCGAGATACGGCGCCGCAACTGGATCGCGCACGAGGAGTTCCCGTACGAGACGATCGCGGGACTCACCTACGACTCCGGTAACTACGAGGCGGCGACGGACAAGGCGCTGGAGCTGTTCGAGTACGACAAGCTGCGCGCGGAGCAGGCCGACCGGCGTGAACGGCGGGATCCGGTGCAGCTGGGCATCGGCGTTTCGACGTTCACGGAGATGTGCGGGCTCGCGCCGTCTCGCGTGCTGGGTTCGTTGAGTTACGGCGCGGGCGGCTGGGAGCACGCGTCTGTGCGCGTACTGGCGTCCGGCAAGGTCGAGGTGATCACCGGTTCGTCGCCGCATGGGCAGGGCCACGAGACGGCCTGGGCGCAGATCGCCGCCGACAGGCTCGGCGTCCCATTCGAGGACGTGAAGGTGCTGCACGGCGACACGGCCATCTCGCCCAAGGGAATGGACACGTACGGGTCGCGTTCGCTGGCCGTCGGAGGGGTCGCGCTGTTCTCCGCCTGCGACAAGGTGGTCGAGAAGGCCCGGAAGGTCGCCGCGCACCTGCTGGAGGCCGCCGAGCAGGACCTGGAGTTCAGCGGCGGGCGGTTCAGCGTCCGGGGCGTCCAGGAGGAGGGCAGGACGCTGCAGGAGATCGCGACGGCCACGTTCGCCGCGCACGACCTCCCGGACGGCATCGAGCCGTCGCTGGACTCCGACGCCACGTTCGACCCGGAGAACTTCTCCTTCCCGCACGGCACGCACCTGTGCGCCGCAGAGGTCGACACCGAAACCGGGATGGTGAAGCTCCGCAAGTACGTCGCTGTGGACGACGTAGGAAAGGTCGTCAATCCGCTCATCGTGGAGGGCCAGGTGCACGGCGGGCTAGCGCAGGGCATCGCGCAGGCCCTGTACGAGGAGGCCGTCTACGACGCGGACGGCAACCTGACCACGACCACGATGGCCGACTACCTCGTCCCGTCGGCCGCCGACCTGCCGACGTTCACGACCGACCGGACGGAGACGCCCGCGACGTCCAACCCGATGGGCGTGAAGGGCGTCGGCGAGGCGGGCACGATCGCGTCCACCCCGGCGGTCGTCAACGCGATCGTGGACGCGCTGCGCCCCTACGGCGTGAACGACGTCCCGATGCCGTGCACGCCGGAACGCGTCTGGCGGGCATTGCGCGCGGAGGCGAAACCGGACACGGCCGAGCCCGGCGCGGGCGGCGGCCTAGGCTCCGCATCCGGCTCGGACTCGGCAGGAGGTGCACGGTGATTCCGGCGGCTTTCGACTACGCACGGCCCGCCTCGGTGGACGACGCCGTCCGGGTGCTGTCCGACGCGGGCGAGGACGCGAAGGTCCTCGCCGGCGGGCAGAGCCTGATGCCGCTGCTGCGGCTCCGGCTCGCCATCCCGGACGCGCTCGTCGACGTCGGCCGGATCGGCGCGCTCCGCGAGATCCGCGACGAGGGCGACTCGCTGGTCATCGGCGCGATGGCCACGCATCACCAGGTCATCCGCGACCCGCTGGTGCGCGAGCACGCCCCGCTGATCGCGCACGCGGCGGAGACGGTCGCCGACCCGGCCGTCCGGCACCGCGGCACGTTCGGCGGGTCGCTCGCGCACGCCGACCCGGCGGGCGACCTCCCCGCCGTCGCGCTGGCGCTGGACGCGGTGTTCCTCGTCCGGTCCGTGCGGGGCGAGCGGGAGATCCCGGCGGCGGAGTTCTTCGTCGACTGGATGACGTCGGCGATGGAGCCGGACGAACTGCTCGTCGGCGTGCGGGTGCCGAAGCTGGGTCCCGGCTGGGGCGTGCACTACGAGAAGTTCCATCGGACGGCGCAGGCGTGGGCCATCGTCGGCGTCGCGTGCGCGGTGCGCCGCGACGGCGGCGCCGTCGCGGAGGCGCGTGTCGCGCTGACCAACATGGGCCCCGCGCCGGTGCGGGCCGGCGGGGTGGAGAACGCCGTCAGGGGGCGTCCGGCGTCGGAGGACTCGTTCAGGGCGGCGGCCGAGCACGCGGCGGAGGGCACCGAGCCGCCCGGTGACCTGCACGGGTCGTCCGAATACCGGACGCATCTGGCGGCCGTGCTGACCTCGCGGGCCCTGGCCGCGGCAGCCGTTTGATTGTTCGTCGTGTCGCCGGGTACCCGGTTCCGGGTACCCGGCACCCGACTGGCGACCGAACAGTCGACCGCCGTAGGGTCACGGGTAGTTCTCCGGACGATAAGGACAACGATCATGGAACTCGACCACGATTTCACCGTCCCCGTACCGGTGGATCAGGCCTGGTCGGTGCTGCTGGACGTGGAGCGCGTCGCGACCTGCATGCCGGGCGCCACGCTCGACTCCGTCGAGGGCGACGAGTACAAGGGGCGGATGAAGGTGAAGGTCGGCGCGATGACCGTCACCTACCGCGGCTCCGCCCGGATCGTCTCCGCCGACGAGTCGTCCCGCACGGTGACGCTGGAGGCGTCCGCCAAGGAGGCCCGCGGCTCGGGGACGGCGTCGGCGACCGTCCAGGCGAAGCTGCATGAGGAGGACGGCACGACGCGCGTGACCGTCCACACGAAGCTGAACGTGACGGGACGGCCCGCGCAGTTCGGCCGCAACATCCTGTCCGAGGTCGGCTCCAAGATCATCGACCGGTTCGCCAAGGCGCTGGCGGCCGAACTGGAGACGTCCGGCGAGGCCGCGCCGGAAGCAGGAGCAGAGGCCGGGGTTGAGGCCGGGGTTGAGGCCGGGGTTGAGGCCGGGGCACCGTCCGGGACGAAGCCTGAACCCGCGCCCGAGCCCGACGACAAGCCGGGGCCGGCGGCCACCGAGGTCGTCACGCCCTTGCCGGACGTCGCGCCGGAGCGTCCCGCGGAGGCGCCGCGGCGTCCGGCGCGCCCGGAGCGGCCGCTGCGGGTGGCGCGGGAGGACGACGCGATCGACCTGCTGGAGGTCGCGGGCCCGTCCGTCGCCAAGCGGGCCGCGCCCGCGATCGGCGGGCTGGTCGCGCTGCTGCTGGTCGTCCGCTTCATGCTGCGTCGCCGCCGCCGCAAGAAGCGCTGAGGCCGTAAGAAGCGCTGACGTCCGGCGCGGGGTCAAGCGCGGGTCAACGATGCGCCGTGGTACGGCGACGTCGGTGGAACGTGCCACCGTCCATGCCGTCGGCTTGTCCCGTGGACACCATCGAGCTCCGGCGGATCGCGCTGATCGAGAACGACAACTGGTGGTACCGGGAGCGCCGCGAGATCCTGTCCGCGGAGTTGCTGCGGTTCAGCGTGCCGGGGGCGGCCGTCGACATCGGCGCGGCGGCGGGCACGGCCTCGCGGGTGCTGGCCGAGCACGGCTGGGACGCCACCGCGATCGACCTGAACCCGTCCGCCGTGGCGCTGGCCCGCGCGCACGGCGTGGACGCGTACGAGGGCGACGCGCGCTACCTGCCGCTCCCGCCGTGCCGGTACGACCTGGCGCTGGCCCTGGACGTCCTGGAGCACATCGAGGACGACGCGCGCGCGGCGGCGGAGATCACCCGGGTGCTGCGGCCCGGCGGGACGGCGCTGGTGTCCGTCCCGTCCGACATGGCGCTGTGGTCGGCGCAGGACGTGGCGCTCGGCCGGGTCCGCCGCTACACGCGCCGCGCGCTCGTGGAGCTGATCGAGGGTGCGGGGCTGGTGCTGGAGCGGGTGTGGAGCAGGGGCGTGCTGCTGCGTCCGTTCCTGCGCAGGCTCAGGCACCGGACGGCACGCCGCGAGGATCTGGCCCCGCTGCACCCGATCGTCAACGAGGCGCTGCGCGTGACGGCCGTCCTCGAACGGCGCCTGCCGGTGTGCGGGCGGCCGGGGACCAAGCTGTTCGTGCGGGCGCGCCGTCCCGGCTGATCCCAGTCAGGGACCCGTCGCCGGGGCCGGGGGCGTCCAGTCTTCGGGTTCGGCGACCCAGCCCGCGAGCAGGACGAGCCCGGTCGGCCGGTGCCAGGCGAGGAACCCGAACGGCCGGTCGAACGTGACGTTCAGGACCTTCGCCTCCGCCATCGGGGCGGCCGAGGGCACCGCGCTCATCGCCGTGACCGCCGCCGCCCTGAACCCCTCGGCGCTGAACGTGGCGGTGGCGTCCTGGGCCGCCTGGCCGACCGCCAGGGGCGTCCGGCTGATGCCGGGCAGGTGGCCGCGGCCGTCCGCGGCGGAGACGGCCGACAGCCCGAACACCCCGGCGCGGGCCAGCAGGTCGTGCTCGGCGGTGATGTCGAAGCGCGCGGTGGTCGCGGTGAGGGTCGTATGGGGCTCGAACGCGAGGGCCGTGTCCACCCGAAGGCCGGGCGCCTTTTCGGCGAGGGTCCGCTTGAGCAGCGTCTCACCGCGGCGAAGCCGGTGCTGCCCGTCGGTGGCCGCCATCGCCGCGGCGAGCACGCCGCCGGGGTGACGGCCGGGCTCCCCCATGCAGAGGATCACGTCGACGTCGTCCTCGCCGTGGACGGTCAGCAGCGTGACCGGGCCCGCCGGGGTCTCCTCCGCGAGGGTGAGCCGGTTGACGTCGGGGCTGGTGTGCGTCAGGCCCGCCGCCTCCTTGGCGCGCCCCGCCCACGGGCCGTCCGCGGGCTTGAGCGGGACGTCCTGGAACAGCTCCTTCCAGCGCGTGTCGACGGTCAGCGCGGTGGCGAGCACGAGCGCCGTCTCCGGCCGCACCTGGACCGGCATCCGCGTCAGCCGGCCGCTCGTGTTCCGCCGGACCCACTCGTCCAGTCCGGCCTGGTCGTCGGAGGGGTCGCCGGTCAGCTCGCCGCGCGCCTCGGCGGGGACGACCTTGTGCCACCACGGCTCCACGGGAAGCTCCGCGCGCGCCCACACGCCGAACGCGCCCGTCGCCGCCGTCGCGCTGGCGAGCATGCCCAGCGCGACGCGCGCGTGCCGGTCGGCGCCCGCGGCGTCGACGCCGATGGCCCGCTGGAGTTCCGCCCGGCCCGGCTCGCGCGACGCGGCGGCCAGGAACGCCAGCAGCGGCCACACCCCGGCGCCGGACAGGACCGTGGTCGAGCCGTCGCACGCTTCCGTGGCCCACCGCGCGGTCAGTGCGTTGGACGCGGGGACGAGTTCACCGCTCATGCGCTCTCTCCCTCTGCCATCGGCGGGCGAGGTGTTGATCTTAGTGAGAAAGCGGTGGTTTGTCCCATGCCGCAGGCCGCGGCGCCGGCGACCGGGCCACGACGGCGGCGACCGGGTCAGTCGTCGTCGACGACCTCGCCGAAGATGCGGTCGACGGCTCTGGCCGCCGCCTGGCCGTCGTCGTGCGGGCAGTACTTCACGAAGAAGCGGTCGTAGGCGTCCGCGTGGCGCTCTTCGGAGTCGGACGCCTTCGCAACCGCCTCGGCGACCTGCGCGGACGTCGTCGCGATCGGGCCGGGCGCCTCCGCTTCCAGGTCGAAGGTGAAGCCGCGCAGATGATCGCGGTAGCGGGCCAGGTCGTAGGCGTAGAGAACGATCGGCCTGCCCAGGATCGCGTAGTCGACCATGGCGGACGAGTAGTCGGTGACGAGCACGTCGGCGGCCATGTACAGCTCGGCGATGTCCGGGTAGCGGGACACGTCGATGAGGGAATCGTCCATCGCGGGACGGTTCCGGTCGGTGACGAGGTGGTGTGGCCGTAGCAAGAGGACGTGGTCGTCACCGAGGGCCTGGCGCATGGTTTCCACGTCGAGTTCCAGGGAGAAACCGAGCCAGCCGGGGGCGTGGTGCCGGTCGTCCCGCCATGTGGGCGCGTAGAGGACGGCCTTCTTTCCGTCCGGAATTCCCAAGCGCTTGCGTATGCGGCTCCCGATGCTCTCCCACTCGGGTGCGCTGAGGATGTCGTTGCGCGGGTATCCGGCCTCCAGGACGTCCCCGTCGTACCTGAACGCGCGGCGCATGACCTGTGTGGCGAGCGGGCTCGGGGACAGCAGCAGATCCCACCGCGCCACTTCCCCCTCCATCCAGTCGAGCCGTTCGACGCGCTGGTACGGCATGTCCCGGAGGTCGTGGGCCAGCCGCTTCAGCGGCGTACCGTGCCATGTCTGGACGTAGGTCTGGCCCTCGCGCTTGACGTACCAGGGCGGCAATCCGTGGTTCGTGACGATGTAGCGGGCGCGCGCAAGAACGCGGTAGTGCTCACGGCTTCCCGCCTGGACGATCCTGGCCTTTCCGTCGACCGCGAACTGGCCGTCCAGGGAAACCCACACGCATTCCAGATTTGACTTTCGGCGGGCCAGTTCCTCGTAGATGGCTCGCGGGTTGCAGCTGTACTGCGTGCTGCCGTGGCTGTCGAACACGACGACGTCCGCCAGTGGGCTGCGCAGGTAGACGGGGTAGTCGCGCTGCTGGAGGAGCACTTGGGCGTGTCCGCTGCGTTCGTCGTCGTCCAGGGCCGGACGGCTGCGAAGCTGAATGGCGTCGATCTGGTAAACGCCGACCTCGAATTCGTGCGTTCCCTGGTTCTGCCAGCTGGGCAGGCTCGGGATCGCCTCACGTTCGGCGACGACGGCCACCTCGCCGGAACGCGTGCGCGCCAGCAGGTCCCAGGTTCCGCTGCTCAAGGGGAGGTCCGTCCCGAACATGGCCATCGTCGCGGGAGTGAAAGCGGCGGTGAACCGGTACTGCTTCCACGTGACGGGAATGCGGTGCTCGTCGCCCGAACGGCGGCGTCGCAGGACGAGGTGATCCGGGCGGTCGTCCGGGTCTGCGAATTCGCCGGTCAGGGTGAGGAGCCCGTTCTCGTCCCATTCGGCCTCTGTCACGACGGGCCGGACGGTCCGCTCGACACCGCGCAGATTCCCGAACGCGGTGCGCGTCAACGCGAACTCCCGCGCGCGCTTGGCATCGGTCGGGAGGACGTACCGGACGGGGTCGACGTTGCTCGCGACGGTGAGCCGCATAGGGCCGCCCTCGCCGGTCAGCCGGATGTCCCAGTCGATGGCGTCCAGCAGGTGCGCGGAGGCGTGTCCGGTGTCGAGACCGTGTCCGGGGGCGTCGCCGGCTGGGACAGAGATCAGGCGCTGCATGGGCAGCTTCGCCTTGAAGTCGAAACCGGTGCCCGCCGCCATGCGCAGCACGGACGACGGGCGCAGCGTCACCTCACCTCGGACCTCCGCACCGCCGTGCCGCCGTGCGGCGACCAAGGCCGCCTCTGCGCCGAGGGCCCGCCGCGTCCATCCCGTCAGTTCGAGCATGTCCCCGTCACGGCGGAGCCCCGTGAGGACGGCTTTGGACCGCTTGACGTGGACGACGAACACATCGTCGTCACCCGCGGCCGGTTGGACGGCCACGTGTTCGTCCACGTGCCGCGCGGCCGTCCACCGCACTGCCGGGGCCACCGCCGTCAGCCGCTGGACTGCCTTGCGTCCCGCCGTGGACACTTCGACGAACAATTCGTAGGTGGCGGTACGCCATTCGTCGCCGTCCAGGAGGTAATCGGGCTCCACTCGCACGGAGAAACCGGACCAGTCGTAGGAGACGACCGTGCGGTCGCCCTGGACGGTGGCCTCCGGGCAGCGGATCCGCTCCACCTGGAGCCGGATCTCCTTGCCGGTCCTGACGTCGCGCATCCAGACGCGGAGGCGGGAGTCCGTCTCCGACGACACGTCGAAGATGTCGAAGTGGGCGTGGCCTTCGACGATGAGCGTGTCGGCGTCCCACTCGACACGGTCCACGTCCGCGTGCAGGCGGAGCTCGTCGGTGACGTCGTACAGGTCATCGGGTATGGCGCGTTCCACATCGCCGTAGAAGGGGTAGCGGGCGTACCAGCGCTGCTTCCGGCGGCCCCGCTGCACGATCGGAACGTCCCGCAGGCCGTTCCCTTCCTGGCTGACCACCTCCAGGAGTTCGGGCAGCATCCGCTCGCCGAGCAGGTGCGTTTCCAGCCGCCTGATCGACGGCAGGCCGTCGGCGGCGGAACGTTCGGCGGAGGTGACGAACCCGGCGCCCAGCTCGACCAGACGCTCGCGCTCCTGCCAGGTGGCCCCGGGCAGGGCGAGGATCAGCGCACGGACGTCCAGGTCTAGGGCGTACCTGTCGTGGACGGCCAGAAGGTCCGGCGCGTGCTCGTCCACGAGTTTCCGGACGTTCGCCAGTACGGCCATCTGTTCGGTGACGGCCACCGGGTCATGACGGAGCCTTGTCGCCGTCACCGGACGGACCCGCCAGAAGTACACGGTCGTGTCGAGCACGTCCACGGCCTTGGCCAGGAGCTGGGCTCGCAGGGCGGTGAACGCGTCCCGTGTCGAGGGGAGCTTGAAACCGTGCGCGTCCCAGAATGCGCGCCGGTACACCTTGTTGAACACCGTCCTGTCCTGGAGAAGGGCGGCGTGATGGGTGACGTGCGTCGTCCTTATCGTCTCGGCGTAGGGCTCGGTGTGTATCGGGGACTCGTGCACCTGAGTGCCGTCCAGACGCACCACGTTTCCGCCGACGAGGTCGGACCCGGTCGACTCCAGGGTGCCGACCATGAGTTCGTACGCGTACGGCGGCAGCACATCGTCGCCGTCGACGAAGGCGAGGTACGGAGCCTTGGCGTCCTCGACAGCAGCGGCTATGGCCGATCCGCCGTCTATTGCCGATCCGCTGCCTGACGGCTGTAGAAGTGTGAATCGGTCGTCCCGGTCTGCGAAACCCTTAGCGATGGCGGTCGCGCCGCCGTCCCCCGACCCTTCGTCCAGTAGGAGCACCTCAAGGTCGTGCAACGTCTGCCCGGCGAGCGACTCCAGGCATTCCGCGAGATGGGCTCCGTCGTTATGGGCTCCGTCGTTGCGGAAAGGGACGACGACACTGATCCGAGGTGACACGAGCAGCTCCGTGATGGGTTTTCAATGGGCGGGCTATACCGGACGCTGGAGGACCCGGTCGAGCACGCGGGAGGCGGCGTGGCCGTCGTCGTGCGGGCAGTACCGGGCCGCGAACGCAGCACGCGAACTGCGGTACCCGGCGTCGAGCGCCGCCGGCTCGCGCAAGGCGTCCACGACCTCCTGCGAGGTGCTCAGCAGCGGTCCGGGGGCCTCCGCGTCGAAGTCGAAGTAGAAACCGCGTACGTGGTCGCGGTAGCGCTCCAGGTCGTAGGTGAAGAACACCATCGGCCGGCCCGTGACGGCGAAATCGAACATGGACGACGAGTAGTCCGTGACGAGCACGTCGCTGATGAGGTACAGCTCGGAGATGTCGGGGTACACGGACGCGTCGATGACGCAGTCACCGGGCCGCAACTTGGGCCGGTCGGTGACGAGGTAGTGGGTGCGCAGTAGCAGGACATGGTCGCGGCCCAATGCCTGCCTGAACCGTTCGATGTCGAACTCCAGGCGGAACGCCCGCTTGCCGATCGCGAGGTGGAAGTCGTCCCGCCAGGTCGGCGCGTACAGGACGACCTTCTTCCCGTCCGGGATGCCGAGCCGCCTGCGCACCGCCGACGCGATCTCCTCCCGCTGCGGGCTGTTCAGGACGTCGTTGCGCGGATAGCCGCTGACGAGGACGTCGCCCTCATAGCCGAAAGCCTGCCGGAACAGCGGAACGGAGAACTCGTTCTGGGCGATGAGCAGATCCCACTGGGGAACGTCGTACTCCATCCAGTCGACGCCCTCGGTGCGCTTGTACGGCATCTGCTTGACGTCGTATCCGAGCTTCTTCAACGGCGTCCCATGCCAGCACTGCACATACGTCTGGTCGTCGCGCTTGGTGAACCATTCCTGCTGGGACCAGTTACCGATGACGTAGCGCGCGCGGGCGAGCGCCTCGTAGTACTCCCGCGTGCCGGTCAGGACGGTCCGTGCACCCGCCGGCTTACCGAACTGGCCGTTCTCGGTGACCCACACGAACTCCAGGTCGGTTTCGCGCCGTCGAAGCTCGTCGTAGATACCGCGTGGGTTGCACGAGTACTGGCGTCCTTTGTAGGCATCGAACAAGGCCAGTTCGCGGACGGGCAGATTCAGGTGGCGCCGGTAGTGCCCGGACCGTATCCGGCTCTGCGCGTAGGCGCCGCGCTCGTCGTCGTCCAGGGCGACCTCGACCTGGAGCTGCAACTGGTCGGTCTTCTGTGTGCGCAACGTGATCCTGTGCAGACCCGCCTCGAACGGCTCCGGCAGGTCGCGAAGGGTGTGCCGTCTGACGACGACCGGCTGTTCCCGTCCGCCGACGTCCGCGAAGGCATCCCAACGGCCGGAGACGAGCGGACGGGCAAACCCCAGGACCTGCATACGCGCGGGGCAGAATTTGGCGATGAAACGGTCGCCTTCCCAGCGCAACGTGACCGTGTGCTCCTCGGACGAGCGTCGCCGCCGGAGAATCAGCGCATCTGGCCGTTCGACCTGGTTGGTGCACGTCCCTTCCAGGCGCAGGGCACCGTCGTCCGACCAGGACACCACGTCCACGGCCAGAACCCGTTCGCGGACGACGATTCGCATCGTGCTACGTCGCGTCCTGGCGAGTTCGACCTCTCCGCCAGGGACCGGGAACGCGGTACCGGCCGATTTCTCTTCCAGGTACGGCTTGACGCCGCCCAGCAGGGTGACCTCCCAGTCGCCGGGATGCCTGACCAGCCCCGCGACGGGCAGCTTGGCACGGAAACCGTGGTCGCCTTCGCCGGAACGGCCGTTGTCGAGCGGTTCGACGGGGCCGGTGACTTTGGCGTGTCCGCCCTTCGGCACGGCGACGATCCTCGGCTTGTCGCCGAGAGGGGCGCGGCTCCAGCCGTCCAGCCACAGCTCCCCGCCCTCCAGACTGGCTTCGAGGCCGCCTTCCAGCCGCCCGCCGTCCAGGTGGCAGCCGACGACGGCCGCGGCCGTGCGCCGCACCTGCAGCACGAACCGGCGCCTGCCCGCGACGCCCTGCACGCGGACGCCGGGGGCGCATTCCCGGTCGGCCGGCCACTGCGGGCCGGTCTGCCGCGGGTTCGAGAACGTCGTCCGCCGCCGCAGCCCCCGGTTGACGATCTCGACGCACGGGATCCAGTCGACGTCCCGCCAGCGCCCGAACATCCGCAGCGACGACGGGTCGATGTCCGCGACGAACCCGGACCAGTCGTAGGACACCGCCGACTGCCGCGACCGCGCGGTCACGTCCGGCCGCCGCACCCGCCTGACCGGGACGCGCATCAGGCCCCGCTTGTTCGCCGCCAGCAGCCACACCCTGATGCGGGAGCCGTCCTCGGTGGACGAGTCCAGATGCCGGATATAGGCGTGCCCCTCGATGCGCAGGCGCCCGTCCACCCATTCGGTCCGGTCGATCCACGCCGCCGGCCTGAGCTCGTCGGTCACGTCGTACACGTGCAGCGGGACGCCCCGCTCCTCGTCCTCGAAGAACGGGAACTCCGCGTACCACCGGTGCCGCAGGCCGCGCCGCACCCTCGGCGCGTCCGCCGCCTTCTTCAGCTGGACGTAACGCAGCACTTCCAGCAACTCAGGCAGCATCCGGCGGCACAGCAGATGCAGTTGCAGGCGCGTCATCGCGGGAAGCCGTTTCAGAACGCGCGGGCTGATTCCCTCCGCGAGGTCAGCGCCGATGGCGACGAGTTCAGCCTGTTGCCCGTCCTGCGTCCTGGGCAGCGCCTCGAACAGGACGCGAAGCTCGATCGCGACCAGGGCCTGCTCGTCGTAGGCGTTCAGAAGACGCGGCGCGTACTCGGCCATCCCGTCGCGCAGTACACGCGCGGACGCCAATCGCTGGGTGATGTTGTCCCAGTCGTAGCGTTCCTCTGTGATGGACCCCGGCCGCTTACGCCAGAAGTAGACCGTCTCACTCAGAACGTCCACGGAACGCGCCAGCGCATGCGCGCGCGCCGTGACAGGCGGATCCTCGTAGTAGCCCTTGGGGAATTCCAGGCCGGCCTTGTCCCAGAACTCACGCCGGTACACCTTGTTCCACGGCGTCCGGTCGCGCATGAGCCCCGGCTTGGACGACACATGCGTCCTCGAACACGACTCCGCGAACACCCCGTCGTGCAGGTGCGACTGCCAGTCCCGGTCGCCGTCCATCCGGTGCACGTTCCCGGACGCCATGTCGGACCCGGACCGCTCCAGCGACCCGACCAGCCGCGCGTACGCCTCCCGCTCGACGACGTCGTCGGCGTCGGCGAACGCCAGAAACTCGCCCTTCGCCTGCCGCACCCCCGCGTTGCGCGCGGGCCCCGGCCCCTCGTTGTCGCGCGTCACCAGCCGGAACCGCGAGTCCCTGGCGCACATCTCCTTCGCGATGACGGCGCCGTTGTCGACGGACCCATCGTCCACCATGATCACTTCAAGGTCGCGCAGCGTCTGCCCGGCCAGCGACTCCAGGCATTCCTGGATGAACTCCTCGGTGTTGTGGAACGGCACGACGACGCTGAGCTTCGGGGACATGGGGCCTCCTCCTCGCCCCACCGAGCATGGTGACGTTCTGTCGCCGCATGAACGCGCATCGCGATTGCCAGGCCATCCCCTGACCCAGACTTGACCTCGCATGGCCGCCATTTACCGCCAGATGACCTAACACCCCGGCGCGCCGCCGAGCCGCAGACGCCACGGCGGACGGGTCGCTCAGCGGATCGGGAGGCGGCCGGGGTGCGGGATCGGGGCGGCGGGGTCGGCGACACGGCGCGTGAAAGTGCCGTGGAAACCGAACGGAAGGTGATGCGGCAGGTGCAGCGCCGCGATCGGAGCGAGGTCGCGGGCGTCCAGGACGGTCAGCTGCGAACGATGCTCGGCGGCGAGATAAACCACGGACAACAGCCACCCGTCGTCCTCGGCCGCATCGGGAGTACGCGGGACGAAAATGGGTTCACCCACATAAGTGTGCGAGCCCAACTCCTGCACCTGCGTATTGCCGGTGTCGTTGTCGACCTTCAGGACGCTGTCGTACGCGCCGCTCGGGCCCGTCCGTCCGGCCAGGTAGGTGTAGCGATGCGGACGGGTGGAGCGCCGCCAGTCGTACTGCGGAAACTCCCCGGCCAGCTCGGACAGCGGCGTTTCGATAACACGTCCGCCCGCGGTGATCCGGTACCGCATGAGCCGGCTAGACGGCAGATCTGTGAAACGCGTGCGAAATTCCGAAAGGTCACGCCTGAGCGCGCTGAAATCGTCGAACAGCACCAAGTCGACAACGGTGTCGGCACCGTCCTCGAAGGCGTTCGCGACGTGGACGTGGACGAGCGCGTCATGCTCCACGATGCGCGCCGGTCCCCCATTGCGCGGAACGAGCACGAACCGCGTCCCTTTCTCCGGACGATGCCGAATCGCGTCGAGAACGGGCGCGCCGCTGAGCATCGTCCGCAGGTCGAACATGTACGGGTCGAGGACGAACACCATGTGCTCCCTGGTGAGCGCCACGTCATGGTTCCACGGCATGTTCATCATCCGGACCTTGGCGAGCCGCCGCAGCCGTCCGCGCCGATCCACCTTCCAGCAATTCAGGGACGGCAGCGGAGTGAAGTCCTGGCCGAAATTGAACATCTCGCCCGTCGCCGGGTCCCATTTCGGATGGGCGGAGAACGCCTTGAGCATGCCGCGCAGCCGTCCGCCGAAGTCGTGCACGCCGAGAGTTTCCAGCGTGTCCGGGTCGAGGCGATGCGGCGGGCCGCCCTCCCACAGGGCCAGGAGCCGGTCGGCGTGCAGCGCGACGCCGGTGTTGGCGACGTTCGCGGGGCCGCCCCCTCGCGCGAAGTTGGCCCAGAACCCGCCCGGAAGCGCCGTCCCGACACCGGGATGGCGCGGCCGGCCCGAGACCATGCCGTCCCTGAATTGGGACGTCCGTACGTACCGGTTCCGGAACCGCGCGGACCGTCCGTCGAAGGTGAATTGCGAGACCATCCCGTCGCCGTCGAACAGGTGGTGCAGCAGCGTGCGTCCGACCTCCCATTTGCCGGGCCCGATGCGGTAGAGCGTCCCGATGAGCCCGGACGGTAGCTCGCCGTCGATCTGGTCGATGACGTACTCGTGCTCGTGCACCAGCGGCGCGAAGATCCACCCCATGTCCGGAGCGGTGATCCGGGACGAACCCGCGATCGGGGACGGAGGGATGTTCCGCGACATGGACGCCTCCCGCATCTGGCCACACCCGTATCCAGAACGTAAATTCTGGCAACACCCGTGTCAAGATTGGGGGGTGACTTCCCGTCCCTACGCCGGCGTCACCGCCGACCGCCGCCGCGCCGACCGCCGTGCCGCGCTCCTCGACGCCGCCCTGGACCTCCTGGCGGCCCAAGGTCTCCGCGGCACGTCCCTACGCGCGGTCTGCGCGCGCGCCGGGCTCAACCCGCGCTACTTCTACGAAAGCTTCACCGACCTGGACGCCCTGCTCACCGACGTCCACGACCGCATCATCGCCGAGACCGCGGACGCCGCCGCCCGGGGAGTCTCCGCCGCCGGCCCCGGCGCCTCCCTGCACGCCGCCGTCCGCTCCGCCGCGACGGCCGTCCTGGACGTGTACCGAGCCGACCCGCGCAAGGCCCGCGCCGTTCTGATCGAAGCGTCCGCCAGCCCCGTCCTGCGCGCCCGCCAGCGCGAGGCACGCCGCCACTACACCCGCCTCGTCATCGAGTACGCCCGGACCTTCTACGACATCCCGTCCGACGCCGACGCGCAGATGCACTTCACCGCCACCATGCTGGTGGCGGGCTGGTCCGAGAACCTCATCGCCTGGCTGGACGGCGAACTCCAGACCACCGCGTCCACCCTGGCCCACATGTTCGCCGACGCCACCGAAGCCCTGGCCACCCACGCCGCCGCGAACCTCCCGCACTGACCGTGCGGGAGGCACAGGGCCTGACGTCCACTTCCCGCCAGGGCGGGATCTAGAGAGTCATTCCCACTCGATGGTGCCCGGGGGCTTGGACGTGATGTCGACCGTGACGCGGTTGATCTCGCGGACCTCGTTGGTGATGCGGGTCGAGATCCGCTGCAGCAGCTCGTAAGGGAGCTTCGCCCAGTCGGCCGTCATCGCGTCCTCGCTCGTCACGGGACGCAGCACGATCGGGTGGCCGTAAGTGCGGCTGTCCCCCTGGACGCCGACGGAACGGACGTCCGCCAGCAGGACGACGGGGAACTGCCAGACGTCGCGGTCGAGCCCCGCGTTGGTGAGCTCCTCGCGGGCGATGGCGTCGGCGTCGCGGAGGATGTCGAGGCGGTCGCGGGTGACGGCGCCGACGATGCGGATGCCGAGGCCGGGGCCGGGGAACGGCTGGCGCCAGACGATCTCGGTCGGCAGGCCGAGCTGCTCGCCGAGCGCGCGGACCTCGTCCTTGAACAGGGTCCGCAGCGGCTCGACCAGCTTGAACTGCAGGTCTTCGGGGAGGCCGCCGACGTTGTGGTGCGACTTGATGTTGGCCGCGCCGGTGCCGCCGCCCGATTCGACGACGTCCGGGTAAAGAGTCCCCTGGATGAGGAATTCGACCGGTTCGGGGGCGTCTTCCGCGCCTTTCTGGGGGGACGACCCCCCAGCCCCCCCGGAACCGCCTCTGACGATCTCCCTGGCCGCCTCCTCGAAGACGCGGATGAACTCGCGTCCGATGATCTTGCGCTTGTCCTCGGGGTCGGCGACGCCGTCGAGGGCGGCGAGGAAGCGGTCCTGGGCGTCCACGACGTGCAGGTTCACGCCGGTGGCGGCGACGAAGTCCTTCTCGACCTGTTCGGGCTCGCCCTTGCGCAGCAGGCCGTGGTCGACGAACACGCAGGTCAGCTGGTCGCCGATGGCGCGCTGGACGAGCGCGGCGGCGACCGCCGAGTCGACGCCGCCGGACAGTGCGCAGATCGCCCGCTTATGTCCGACCTGCTCCCGCACCGCCTCGATCGACTCGTCCGCGATGTTCACCATCGTCCAGTTCGGACGGCAGCCGGCGCCCTCGTAGAGGAACCGCCGCAGCAGCTCCATGCCGTGCGCGGTGTGCAGCACCTCCGGGTGGAACTGGACGCCGAAGAGGCCGCGTTCGAGGTCCTCCATGCCCGCGACCGGCGTCACGTCCGTGCCGGCCGTTACGGTGAAGCCGGACGGGGCGCGGCTGACGCAGTCGCGGTGCGACATCCACACCGGCTGCTCGTGCGGCAGCCCCGCGAACAGCATGCCGGGGGACGTGACGGTGACCGTCGTACCGCCGAACTCGGCGACGTCGGAGTTCTCCACCGTCCCGCCGAGCGCCTGCGCCATCACCTGGTGGCCGTAGCAGATCCCGAACATGGGGACGCCCTGCCGCTGCGACAGCTCGAAAAGGCCGTCCGGCGCGGCCGGTGCGCCCTTCTCGTACACCGACGCCGGGCCGCCCGACAGGATGATCGCCTTCGGGCGCCGCGCGAGCATCTCCGCGGCCGGCATGGTGGACGGCACGATCTCGCTGAACACATGGCACTCGCGGACGCGCCGCGCGATGAGCTGGGCGTACTGCGCGCCGAAGTCGACGACGAGAACGGTGTCAAAGGATTGGTCTGCGGCCACCAAGAACGCCTTTCGCACGGGCCGGAACGACCCCTCCAGTCTACGGGCCCGCTGCCAGCGCCGATGCGCGCGCCCCTGCGCGCCCCCGGCGCGGACACATGGAGGGATCACACGGTGCGATCACATGGTGCGATCCGCCGATAACGGTCGGCATCCATTTACCTTCATCACACTCACGGCAGGACTTCGCTCTGATACCTGTTGATGACGCCCTGTATTCGCATGGTTCCCGTCCGCAAGCGTCCTCCCTAGGCCCTAGGAGTGCCGTGAAGCTGCTCGCCATCACCGCCTTGATCGCCGCCGCCGTCCCGGCCCTGCCGTCCGGTCCGCCACCGACCGCCGTAGGTACGGGTGCCGCAGGCACGGTCGCGGGCGCTGCCCGTCTGGGCTCTGCACATCAGGGCCATGCACACCGGGACGACTGCGTGGACGCTGGCGCGGACGCCGGCGCACGGTTGCGGCCGGGAGGGCACGGCCGGGAACACAACGACCTGACGCCCGGACAGGCCGCCGCCGTCGAACAGCAACTCAACCGGATATTGGACGGTCTCGGCCTGGACCTCGGCCCGGCGGACGGCACGGGCGGTCAGTCGACCGGCGGCGGCCTGCGCGCCGCTGAACCGATCAGCATTCCCGTCTACTTCCATGTACTGCACGACGGCTCTCAGGGCAACGTCTCCATGGAGGCGGTCAAGCGCCAGATCAACACCTTGAACGATTCCTACGGCGGACGGAACGGAGGCGCGAACACCCGTGTCTCCTTCAAGCTCCGTGCCGTGAGCCGTACGGACAACGCCGACTGGTACAACGATCCCGAACGGCACGAGGGGACGTACAAGCCGAAGCTGCGCAAGGGCGGTAAGTCGACGCTGAATCTCTACAGCGCCCACATAGGCGGGGACCTGCTCGGCTGGTCGACGTTCCCGTGGAAGTACAAGTCCGAGCCGAAGATGGACGGCGTGACCATTCACCACGGCAGCATGCCGGGCGGCCCGATCGACAACTTCAACAAGGGCTTCAGCGCCACGCACGAGGTCGGCCACTGGCTCGGGCTCTACCACACGTTCCAGGACGGCTGCGGAGCCCAGGGCGACCGGGTCGCGGACACCCCGGCCGAGCGCGATCCCACGAACGGCTGCCCGTCCGGCAAGGACACGTGCCTCTCCCCTGGGGCCGACCCGGTGCACAACTACATGGACTACAGCTACGACACGTGCATGACGTCCTTCACCGCTGGGCAGGGCGCCCGAATCCACAAGGTGTGGAAGGCATACCGCGCCTAGCACCCCCAACGTGGCGGGCGCCCTGTACTACCGGACGGCTGCGCTAGCGGGCGGCCTGCACTACCGGACGGCTGCGCTAGCGGGCGGCCTGCGCTGCCGGGCGGCCTGCGCTAGCGGCCGAGGATGCGGGCGGCGTCCTCGGCCGGTAGCCGGCGGACGGCCTCCCGTAGCGTGACTCCCGACATGACGGCGACGCGTGGTTCGACCCACGCCACCACCCATTCCGGATCCTTCTTCGACAGCTCACGCAAGACCCACCCGAGTGCTTTGCGGATGAAGAACTCGCGTTCACCGATCAGGGCGTCCCCGAACCGGTCGAGCCTTACCAGATCCGGGTTCCCCTTCCGGACGCCTGCGAGCAGAGCCAGGACGGCCGTACGCCGTATCCACATGTAGGGATCGCTGACCCAGGCGTCCAGTGCCGTGGCCAGGTCCGGGTACCGGAGGACCATTCCGCCGACGACCTTTTCCGCGATCTGGTCCACGTACACCCAGCTCGCCGAATCGCGAACGAGCCGTTCTGCCATCCCGAGGTCGCGCGGTTCCAGCAACGAGACCCGCTTCATAAGGATCTCTATCGCCGCCATGCGCGCCTCATGCACGGGACGGCCGTCATCGGCCACGTCCCAGAGGGCCCTGGCAAGAGCGACCAAATCGTCCCGCGTGGGCTTGGTCTTAACCGCCGACACCGCCACCTTGCGCACCGCCGGCACGGGCACGCCGATGTGCGCGAAATCGCTCTTCAGGTAGCGCTTCTCATTCTCGGCGCGCACCGGGTCGGCCTGCGTCCGCAACTCCGCCAGGATCCGCGACGCCTCGCCCTCGACATCCATTCGGACACGCTACGCCGCGCGCTAGAGCGCCGTATTCAGCGTTACACGTCCTGATTCGTCCAGGTTTGCCAAAGACGAGAGGGTTGTTCGCATCCACTCTTGTTCCAGCAGTAACTCCGCTCCCCGCGCGCGCCTCCAGCTCGCGCCGCCCCCCGAGGAGTTCCATGAAACGCGCCGGAATCGCCACTGTCTTCGGTGTGCTCGCCGCCTTCAGCGCGTCCACGCCCACCGCCGCCCTGGCCGCCCCCACGCCCCCTGCCGGGCCGTCCTCCCACTGCGCCGACCAACCCGCGGAGGCCCGTGTCCGAGCCGGTTCCCATGTCACCGAACGGAACCAGCCCAACAACGCCCAAGTGGCGGCGATGGAAAAGGACTTCCACGACCGCATCAGCAAGATGCGAAAGAAGCCCAAGGCCGCCCTCACCGTCCGCGTGCACTTCCAGGTCGTGTACGGCAGCGCGGGCAACATCCCGGACGCGACGCTGAACAAGCAGCTCGACATCCTCAACGCCGCCTACAAGGCGAGCGACGTCACGTTCACGCTCGCCGAGATCAAGCGGACGCAGAACGCGGCCTGGTTCTCCGACCCCGAGGGCAACGAGCGCCAGATGAAGACCGCCCTGCGCACGGGCAACGCGCAGGACCTCCACTTCTACACGGCCGACCTCGGCAACAGCCTTCTGGGCTGGGCCACGTTCCCGAGCAGCTACAAGTCCCAGCCCGCGATGGACGGTGTCGTCGTCCACTACCAGAGCCTGCCCGGCGGTTCGCTCGGCAACTACAACGAGGGCGACACAGGCACCCACGAAGTGGGTCACTGGATGGGGCTGTACCACACGTTCCAGGGCGGCTGCTCTGGCCAGGGCGACCAGGTCGCCGACACCCCCGCGGAGCAGAGCCCCGCGTCCGGCTGCCCGACCGGCCGCGACACCTGCACCTCAGCCGGCGTCGACCCGATCCACAACTTCATGGACTACAGCTACGACGCCTGCATGACGGAGTTCACGTCCGGCCAGAACAAGCGCATGCAGGAACAGTGGACGGCCTACCGGACATAGCCGTCACCGTCCACCGCGCCTAGCCATCCCCAGTCCGGCGCCGGAGCCCTCCCGACGCACGCCTCCCCCCGGGCGCGCAGGAGCCGCTCCGGCGCCGGGCTTCTGCGCGCACGAGTGCCGGCGGCGCCCGGCAAGGATGGGGCCGCCGGAGTTTTCCACAGAATGGCGTTCTACTTCCGCCCGCCCCGAGCCGGCCCGAGAATTCAGGCACGAGGTTCGCTACGGGATTCGGGGGCGGTCGTGTCAGGTGATGTCGACGATCGGGAGCCGGAGGGCGCCGGGCGCGTCGGCCGGGACGACGGGGTTCTTCGGTGCGACGGGCTTGAGGCGCTGGTAGGCGTCGCCAAGGGCTGGGCGCGCGTCGTCCTCGGAGCGGTTCGGCCAGAACGACATGGCGCGTTCGGCCTGGGCCGTGATGGTGAGGGACGGGTTGACGCCCAGGTTGGCGGAGACGGCGGAGCCGTCCACGACGTGCAGGCCCGGATGCCCGTAGACGCGGTGGTAGGGGTCGATGACGCCCGACTCGGGCGAGTCGCCGATCACGCATCCGCCGAGGAAGTGCGCCGTCATCGGGACGTCGAACAGGTCGCCCCACGTGCCGCCGGGCATGCCGCCGATCTCCTCGGCGATCAGCCGGGTCGCCTCGTGCCCCTCCGGGATCCACGTCGGGTTGGCCTCGCCATGGCCCGCGGACGCGCGTACGTCCCAGCCGAACGGGCCCCGCTCGGGGCGCAGCGTGATCGAGTTGTCGCGGGTCTGCATGACCAGGGCGATGACGGTCCGCTCGGACCAGTGCCGCACGTCCAGCAGCTGGATCAGGTGGCGGGGGCGGCGCGCCGCCTCGCGGACGAACTTCAGCAGCCGGGGCGTGTGCTTCTCGCCGGGCCGGTCGCCGTCGACGAGAAGCGTCTGGAGGGCGGCGAGCAGGTTGGAGCCCCGCCCGTACCGGACGGGCTCGATGTGCGTGTCCGGTGCCGGGTGGAAGGACGAGGTGATCGCGACGCCCTGGGAGAAGTCGGGCCCCGGCCTGCCGTTGGCGCGGCCGCCGCCGAGGATCGCCTCCGAGTTGGTGCGGGTCAGCGTGCCGAGCCGGTCGGACAGGCGCGTGAGGCTGCCGGTCGCCTTGAGCTTGTGCAGAAGCTTCTGCGTCCCATACGTACCGGCGGCGAAAACGACCTGCCCGGTAGTGAACGTCTTCCGGTTGCGTCCGAACGAGCCGGTCCGCACGATCTCGACCTCGTAGCCACCACCGGCGAGCGGCCGGACGCCGGTCACACGGCTGAGCGGCATCACCCGCGCCCCGGCCTTCTCCGCCAGGTACAGGTAGTTCTCCGTCAGCATGTTCTTCGCGCCGTGGCGGCAGCCCACCATGCACTCGCCGCACTCCAGGCAGCCGCGGCGGCGCGGGCCCGTCCCGCCGAAGTACGGGTCGGCGCTCTCGATCCCGGCGCCGCGCCCGAAGTAGACGCCGACCGGGGTCTGGACGTAGGTGTCGCCCTTGCCCATCCGCTCGGCGACCTTCTTCATGACCTTGTCGGCCTCGGTCGTCGTCGTGTTCTGGACGACACCGAGCATGCGCTTGGCCTGCTCGTAGAAGGGCGCCAATTCGTCCTGCCAGTCGGTGATGTGCGCCCACTGCCGGTCCTTGAAGAACGGCTCCGGCGGGACGTACAGGGTGTTGGCGTAGTTCAGCGACCCGCCCCCGACGCCCGCGCCCGCCAGCACCATCACCCGGCTCGACTTCGCGCCCCGGATCAGATGCATCCGCTGGATGCCGGTGAGCCCGAGCGCCGGCGCCCACAGGTAGCGGCCGATGCGCCAGTTCGTCTTGGGCAGCTCCGGATACCGCGACCCCGGCGCCCCGGACGGGTTCGTGTCGAAACGGCGGCCCGCCTCGATCACGCCGACCCGGTAGCCCTTCTCCGTCAGCCGCAGCGCCGACACGCTCCCGCCGAACCCGGACCCGATGACGAGCACGTCGAAGTCATGCTTCACGGGCGATCCCTACTTGATCCGAAGCTTCTTCATGAGCTTGATCCCGGTCGCCATGACGTCGGCGAACCGGTCGTAGCCGATCCCGCCCGGAGGTTCGAGGTCCATGAGGTGCTGGCTCGCGACCGTCTGCACCTCGGTGAACTTCAGCAGGCCCTCCGACCCGTGGCGGCGTCCCACACCCGACTGCTTCATCCCGCCCATCGGCGAGTCGTACGAGGCGTAGGCCGCGCCGTACCCGTCGTTGATGTTGACCGTCCCGGCCTGGATACGGGCGGCGAGACGCCGGCCCCGCGCCGGGTTCCTGGTCCACACCGAGGCGTTCAGCCCGTACGGCGTGTCGTTGGCGCGGGCGACGACCTCGTCCTCGTCCCGGTACTTGTAGAGCGCGACGACGGGTCCGAACGTCTCGTTCGCGCACAGGTCCATGTCGCCGTTGACGTCCGCGAGCACCGTCGGCTCGTAGAACAGCGGCCCGATGTCCGGACGCGCCTTCCCGCCGGCGAGAACGGTGGCCCCCTCCTCAACGGCCTGGTCAACGTGCCTCGTCACCGCTTCCAGCTGCCGCTCGTAAGTGAGCGACCCCATCTCGGCCTTGAAGTCGAGACCGGTCCCGAGCCTCATGCCCTTGACCAGCTCGACGAACCGGGGAACGAACCGGTCGTAGACGTCCTCGTGCACGTACATCCGCTCGATCGAGATGCACAGCTGCCCGGCGTTGGTGAAGCACGCGCGGACGGCGCCTCGCGCGGTGCGCTCGACGTCGGCGTCCGGCATCACGATCATCGGGTTCTTGCCGCCGAGCTCCAGCGAGTACGCGACCAGCCGCGGTGCGACCTTCTCCGCGATGGCCTTGCCGCCCCGCGTCGACCCGGTGAACGAGACGTAGTCGGCGTTCTCCACCAGGGGATCACCGATCTCGGACGGCTCGCCCACGACGACCTGCCACACGCCACGGGGCAGCCCAAGCTCGATCAGCAGATCGAGGACCCACAGGCTCGACAGGCACGTCTGGGTGTCCGGCTTGTGGATCACCGCGTTCCCCGCCATCAGCGCCGGCGCGATGTCACTCGCCCCCAGCGCGAACGGGTAGTTCCACGGCGCGATCAGCGCCACGACGCCCTTCGGGTGCCGCAACTCCTGCACGCGGGTCAGCCCGGGCACCATGCCCTGCCTGCGGCGCGGCTTCAGCAGCCGCGCGGCCCGCCGCGCGTAGTACAGCGAGCACAGCGTCACGTCGAGGAACTCCTCCATCGCATGACGCCGCGCCTTGCCGGTCTCCAACTGGATGACGTCCAGGATCTCCGCGCGCCGGTCGACGAGCACGTCCGCGAGCCTGAGGAACGGCTTGACCCTCTCGCTCACCGGCAACCGCGCCCACGCCGCCTGCGCCTCCCGGGCCCGCTCGTACGCCTTGCGGACGTCGTCGGCGCTGGAGAGCGGAACGGTCGCGAGGGCCTCGCCGGTGAACGGGCACGGGATCGTCGCGGTGTCGGCGCCGTCCGAGGCGATGTGGGATGCCAGCCGATCGATCAGGTTCTTGGGCAGCGTGCGCTCTGCCGCGCCTTCGGCACGGACCGTCGGAGAAGCCATGCACGCAGCGTAGGACGCCTCGCCCGCTCTTGGCTACCCGCAAGTAACGCACGACGTGGGCGGTTTGCCGCACAGCTCCCGGTTCCTTGTCACCCGCCGCCGACACGGCATCGAACGGACCGTTCCAAGCCAGTCTGAGTTGCGCAACTCGGGGACTGACCGTGTCCGACCGGTGTATTCCGAAGAACAGGAGGAGATTCCCGGCGCGCGGCCCGCCGCCTCGGACGCGCGCCCCCCGCTCACGGAGGGACAACGCATGAGGGACACCCACGGCGGCCATCGACCCGAGGGCGACACGCCGGTGCCCCGCCCCCAGCGGCCGTCCGACGGCGTCCGGCAACGCCGGGACCGCCGCGACGAGACCCGCACCGCGCTGCTCACCGCCGCCGAACGCCTGTGGGCCGAACGCGGCATCCACGGCGCGTCGCTCGACGACGTCGCCGCCGCCGCCGGCCTCACCAAGGGCGCCGTCTACTCCAACTTCGCCGGCAAGACCGACCTGCTGCTCGCCCTGATGGAGCGCTTCACCAGCGACCCCGCCCACACCGACGTCTGCGAGGAACTCCGCGCCGCCGAAGAGGACACCGACCCCGCCGGCCGCTCATCCGCCCGCCACACCCCCGACGAACGCCCCCGCCAGCTCGCCCTCCTCCTCGTCGAATTCTGGCTCTACGGCATGCGCGACTACGCCGCCGGCTGGCGCATCGCCGACTGGTACGCCGAACGCCGCGCCCGCCTGGCCAGCCAACTGGACCCCACCGACGCCATAGCCCCCGACGAACGCGCCACCCTCACCATGGCCCTCGACTTCGGCCTCGCCTTCCAACACCTCCTCGACCCCGCCCGAGTCCCCACCGACCTCTACAAAACCGGCAAGGCCCTAATGCAAGGCCGCCCCCACCCCTGACCCTCCAACGGCACCCCCATCACCAACGCAACACCCACCCCAAGTCCGCCGAACTAGCACGCACACGCCCATCCACCCGCACACGCCCACCCACCCCCGCACAAGCACCGCCCAACAACCAGACACCCTCAAACACTCGCCCCGGTCGCCAACCCCACACCAAGCCACCACGCGCCGACACAACCGGCCATGGCACCCCACAACGCCCCGCCCGAACACCACAGCCCGAACACCACACCCCACCCGGCACCACAGCCCACCCGAACACCACGCCCCGCCCGGCACCACAGCCCACCCGAACACCACACCCCACCCGGCACCACAGCCCACCCGAACACCACACCCCACCCGGCACCACAGCCCACCCAAACACCACAGCCCGGTCGCACCACAGCCCGGTCGCACACCACAGCCTGGTCGCACACCACAGGCGGTCGGTCGTGGGGGTGCCGGGATGTCGCGATGGGGACGGAGTGAGTGAGTGTCGGCAGCACCGAGGCCCGGGCGAAAGTCGTTGGACGGACGGCGGGGGTCCGTGGGCCCGGGGGGTCAGTTGGATTGGGCCGGTCGGTAGGTGGTCAGTGCTGCGCCGGACGGGAAAGGGTGCGTCGCGATCAAGGTCAGGGGCGTTCTGGATTTTAGGTCGCCGAACAGGGGGCGGCCCGAGCCGAGGGCGACGGGCTGGACGCAGAGCCGGTATTCGTCCACCAAGGCGAGGCGCACGAAGGACTGCGCCAGGCGTGCGCCGCCGAACAGCACCATGTCCTTGCCGGGCTGGGTCTTAAGGCGAATCACCTGATCGGCCAGATCCGCGTCGCCGGCGACAGGGACGATGCGGGCGTTGTTCCAGCTCAGCTGCTCTGATGACCGGCGAGAGAAGACGAGTTTGGGCATGGCGTTGACACGGTCCGCATACTCGCCGGACGCGGTCGGCCAGTACCGGACCATCTCCTCGTACACGCCGCGGCCGATCAGCGCGGTGTCGATCGCGTCGAGTTGCTCCAGCGCCTCGGCCTGCCGCTCCTCGTCCGGCGAGATCATCCAGTCGAGGTCGCCGTCCGGCCCGGCGATGAATCCGTCCACGCTGGTCATCATGTAGAGCACTACGCGTCGCACATCGTCCTCCTCGTCGATGGTCCGTCAGGGTGACAGAGACCAGAGAAGGGAGAGATTCATCGGTGCCGCGCCGCCCCGTCCAACGCCCGGTGGAGTTTCTGTGGTCGCCGGGCTAGGCGGTGGGGACGATGTCGGGGGCGCCTCGGCGGTGGGCGTCGGCTTCCTGGTCGTCTTCCTGCGTCTGGGAGGCGCGTTCGGCCTCCACGCGCTTGCGGTAGTACTCGATCTCGCGGTCGCGTTGCTTCTTGGACCAGCCGAGGACGGGGGCGAGGAGGTCGGCGGCCTCCTGGGCGACGCCGACGCCGCGGTCCCAGGTCTCGATGGAGATGCGGGTGCGGCGGGCGAGGACGTCGTTGAGGTGGCGGGCGCCCTCATGGCTGGCGGCGTAGACGATCTCGGCGCGGAGGTAGTCCTCGGCGCCGGCGAGGGGCTTGGCGAGGTCGGGCTTCTCGGAGATCAGTTCGAGGAGGTCGTCCAGGAGCGTCCCGTGGCGGTGCAGGAGGTGCTCGATGCGCGCGACGTGGAGGCCGGAGCGGGACGCGAGCCGGTGGCGGGCGTTCCACATGGCCTGGAAGCCGTCCCCGCCGACGAGCGGGACGCGGTCGGTGCAGGACTCGGGGATCTTCCCGTCGAGGCCGTGCGCGACGGCGTCGATCGCGTCCTTGGCCATGACGCGGTAGGTGGTGTACTTGCCGCCCGCGACGAGGACCAGCCCCGGCACGGGGTGCGCGACGACGTGCTCGCGGGACAGCTTGGACGTCTCCTCGGTCTCGCCGGTGAGGAGGGGCCGCAGGCCCGCGTAGACGCCTTCGACGTCGTCATGGGTGAGGGGCGTGTTTAGGACGGTGTTGACATGGTCGAGGACGTAGTCGATGTCGGCCTTGGACGCGGCGGGGTGGGCCTTGTCGAGATCCCAGGCGGTGTCGGTGGTGCCGATGATCCAGTGCCGCCCCCACGGGATCACGAAAAGGACCGACTTCTCGGTGCGGAGGAGGATGCCGGTCGCGGAGTGGATGCGGTCCTTCGGGACGACAAGGTGGATGCCCTTTGAGGCTTTGACATGGATCTGTCCGCGGCCGCCGACGAGTTCCTGGATGTCGTCCGTCCAGACGCCGGTGGCGTTCACGACCTGCTTGGCGCGGACCTCGCTGGTCGTGTTGCCCTCAAGGTCGCGGATGCGCAGGCCCGTGACGCGCTCGCCCTCGCGCAGGAACCCGAGGCACTGGGTGCGGGACGCGATCTGCGCGCCGTACTCGGCGGCGGTGCGGAGCGCCATCATCACGAAGCGGGCGTCGTCCACCTGGGCGTCCCAGAGCTGGATCGCGCCGACGAACGAGTCCTTGCGCAGGGACGGGGCCAGCCGCAGCGCACCGCGCCGGGTCAGGTGCTTGTGGTGCGGGACGCCACGAGTGCTGCCCATCTGGAACGCGAGCGCGTCGTACAGCGCCACGCCGGCGCCGAAGTACGCGCGTTCCCACACGCGGTGGGTCGTGGGCAGGAGGAACGGGACGGGCCTCACCAGGTGCGGCGCGATCTGCTGGAGGAGGAGCCCGCGTTCGGTGAGGGCTTCCCGGACGAGGTCGAAGTTGTACTGCTCCAGGTACCGGAGCCCGCCGTGGATCAGCTTGGACGAGCGGGAGGACGTCCCAGACGCGAAATCCCGCGCCTCGACCACCGCGACGGACAGCCCGCGGGTGGCCGCGTCGAGCGCCGCGCCCGCCCCGACGATGCCGCCGCCCACGACGACCACGTCGAACTCCTCGCGCGCCATGCGATCGAGCGCCGCCGCCCGTTCGGCCGGACCCAGCCTGGAGCTCCCCAGGCCCGTCACAGGTGATCCCGTCATCGCGATTCCCCCCACAGCCGTTCGGTTTCCGAGCGTTTCCTACCCCAGAGTAGGGACGCGTCCACCCCGCGAACGACCGATTCCACGTGGCCTCGGTCTCAACCGATCACTCCCAGGCCCCCACCACTCCCCGAACGCCCCCACTCCCGAGGACCCCCGTCCCCAAGGACCCCCGTCCCCAAGCGACGCCGCTCCCCCAGGGCCGCCGCTCCCCCAGGGCCGCCGTTCCCGAGGGCCGCCGCTCCCCGAGGGCCGCCGTTTCCAATCCCAGGGGACGCGCACCCATGGGACGCCGCTGCCGAGGGGCACTGCTCCCCGAGGACCACCGCCCGTGAGACACCGCTCCCAAGCGACGCCGTTCGTAGGGACCGCCGTTCGTAGGGGACCGCCATCCGAGGAGACCGCCGTTCGTGAGGACCGCTGCTCCCGAGGGACGCTTCCGCCTAGGACCACCGCACCACCGCGCAGGCCCTGCGCCGCAAAGGGCTGCCGGCGGGGGCGCCGCTCGGCGAGAGGGGCCGATTCTGAGGGCGCGCGGGGACGGGCTCAGTCGTTGGAGCGGCGCGGCGCGACCACGACCTGGACGCGCTGGAACTCCTTCAGCTCCGTGTATCCGGACGTCGCCATCGCGCGGCGCAGGGCTCCGATCAGGTTCATCGAGCCGTCCGCGACGTGGGAAGGGCCGTGCAGGATCTGCTCCATCGTCCCGATCGTCCCGAGTTCGAGGCGGGTGCCGCGCGGGACGTCGCCGTGGTGGGCCTCGCTGCCCCAGTGGTAGCCGCGTCCCGGCGCCTCGGTGGCCCGGGCGAACGGCGAGCCGACCATCACGGCGTCGGAGCCGCACGCGAACGCCTTGGCGATGTCGCCGCTGTTGACCATCCCGCCGTCGGCGATCACGTGGACGTAGCGTCCGCCGGACTCGTCCATGTAGTCGCGGCGGGCGGCGGCGACGTCCGCGACGGCCGTGGCCATGGGGACGGCGACGCCGAGGACGGTCCGCGTGGTGTGCCCGGAGCCGCCGCCGAACCCGACGAGGACCCCGGCCGCGCCCGTCCGCATCAGGTGCAGCGCCGCCGTGTACGTGGAGCAGCCGCCGACGATGACGGGGACGTCCAGGTCGTAGATGAACTGCTTGAGGTTCAGCGGCTCGGCGCGTCCCGACACGTGCTCGGCGGACACGGTCGTCCCGCGGATGACGAACAGGTCGACGCCCGCGTCGATCACGGTCTTGTGGAACTGCGCGGTGCGCTGCGGCGACAGGCGCGCCGCCACGGTCACGCCGGCCTCGCGGATCTCCTGGATCCGGCGGCCGATCAGCTCCTCCTTGATCGGCTCGGAGTAGATCTCCTGGAGCCGCTGGGTGGCGCGCACGTCGTCCAGCGAGGCGATCTCGGCGAGCAGCGGCTCGGGGTTCTCGTAGCGCGTCCACAGGCCCTCGAGGTCGAGGACGGCGAGACCGCCGAACCTCCCGACCGCGATCGCGATGGCGGGGCTGACGACGCTGTCCATCGGCGCGACGACCAGCGGCATCTCGAACCGGTAGGCGTCGATCTGCCAGGCGACGCTGACCTCCTCGGGATCGCGCGTCCGGCGGGACGGCACGATGCCGATGTCGTCGAAGGCGTACGCCCGGCGGCCGCTCTTGCCCCGGCCGATCTCCACCTCAGCAGCCACTGCGCCCCTCTTCCTCACCCGGCGCCGTGGCCGGTCCTCGTCCTGCTCGGTGTCCCCGGTGCTCGGCGTTCCCGCCGACCGCGGGAACAAGCCCCGGATGAGCTTACGTCAGCGTCCACCTCGGACAGCACCCGCAGCACACCCGGTAGCACAGCAGGACGCAACTGGCACAGCAGAACGCGCCCGCGCAGGCGCACCCCGCCCCGGCAAGCGCAACAGACACAAGCAGCGGCGACAAGCACGGCAAGCATGGCGGGCGCAGCAGAGCGACAGGCCGAGCAACCAGGCGCGACACGCGCAACAAACGTAACGCGCGCACCCGCGAGGCGAGCGCACCAAGCACGGCAGACGTGGCGCCGCAGCAAGCGCGCTGGAGCGTCAGGCGTGGTGGGCGCCGCGGCGCGGCAATCGCAGCCGGGACGCGGGCGTGGCAAGTAGCGCGCCTGGGGGCAGCGGCGCAGCAGGCGCGACGCACGCAACAAACGTGGCGCGCGCGGCCGGCTGGGGGGCGGCGAAGCAGCAGGCATGGCGGCGCAGCGGGCGCGGCAGGCACAGCGGCGCGGCAGACGCGGTAAAACGACAGCCGGGCGTAGTGGGCCAGCGGGCGGCGGGCGTGGCGGCGCGGCGGGTGTGGTGGGTGTCGTGGGGTTAGCGGCCCTGGTAGTTGGGGGCCTCTACGGTCATTTGGATGTCGTGGGGGTGGCTTTCGCGGAGGCCGGCGGGGCTGATGCGCATGAGTTGGCCGCGTTCCTGCAGTTCGGGGATCGTGCGGGTGCCGGCGTACCACATCGACTGGTGGAGGCCGCCGACGAGTTGGTGCGCGACGTTGGCGAGCGGGCCGCGGTAGGGGACCTGGCCTTCGACGCCCTCGGGGATCAGCTTCTCCTCGGCGCTGACGTCGGCCTGCGCGTAGCGGTCCTTGGAGAAGGAGCCGCCGCGCTCCCGGTTGCGCATGGCGCCGAGCGAACCCATGCCGCGGTACGACTTGTACTGCTTGCCGTGGACGAAGATCAGCTCGCCGGGAGACTCCTCGACGCCCGCGAGGAGGGAGCCGAGCATGACCGTGTCGGCGCCCGCGACGATCGCCTTCGCGATGTCGCCGGAGTACTGGAGGCCGCCGTCGCCGATGACAGGGACACCGGCCTCGCGGGCGGCGCGGGCCGCCTCGGAGATCGCGGTGAGCTGCGGGACGCCGACGCCCGCGACGATGCGGGTGGTGCAGATCGAGCCCGGTCCGACGCCGACCTTGACCGCGTCCGCGCCCGCGTCCACCAGGACCTTCGCGCCCGCGTAGGTGGCGATGTTGCCGCCGACGACCTCGACTCCCGCGTTCGACTTGATCGTGGCGATCGTGTCGGCGACGCCCTTGGAGTGGCCGTGCGCCGTGTCCACGATGATCACGTCGGTGCCGGCGTCGATGAGGGCCTGCGCGCGGCGGATCGCGTCCTCGCCGACGCCGACGGCCGCGGCGACGAGGAGCCGTCCGTCGGCGTCCTTGGTGGAGTCGGGGTACTGCTCGCTCTTGGTGAAGTCCTTGGTGGTGATCAGGCCCTTGAGGCGGCCGTCGGCGTCCACGAGCGGGAGCTTCTCCACCTTGTTGCCCGCCAGCAGCCGGAACGCCTCGTCGCGCGTCACGTCCACCGGCGCCGTGATCAGCGGCATCGGCGTCATGACCTCGCGCACCGGACGGGACGGGTCGGACTCGAAACGCATGTCCCGGTTCGTCACGATGCCGACCAGGACACCCCTTACGTCGGTGACCGGCACGCCCGAGATCCGATAGCGGGCGCAGAGTTCCTCGACGTCGGCGAGCGTCGCGTCCAGCAGGCACGTCACCGGGTTGGTGATCATTCCGGCCTCGGAGCGCTTGACCCGGTCGGCCTGCTCCGCCTGCTCCTCGATCGACATGTTCCGGTGCAGGACGCCGATGCCGCCCTGCCGCGCCATCGCGACCGCCGTGCGGGCCTCGGTCACCGTGTCCATCGCCGCCGACACCAGCGGGATGCGCAGCGAGATCCTGCGGGTCAGCCGGGTCGTGGTGTCCGCCTCGCCGGGCTGCAGGTCGGAGTAGCCCGGCAGCAGGAGCACGTCGTCGAAGGTCAGGCCCTGCGGAAGGAACTTGTCGGGCTCGGCGGGGTTCATGACTACCTTCCCGTAAGTGGTGGCGGTATCGGGCCAGGTCACGGCGACCCTGTACCCATGGTAGGGCGTGAACCCGCGGCCGGACGGGCTTTGCCGACGGCGGCCACGTGGCCTTGATGACATCACGCAACAAGCCCGACGGCCCTGTACATTCCCGCTCGCGCGCACGCCCCGTGATTGTTCACGCACAGAGAAGACAGGGGGGTGCACCGCGTCGGGCGCGTAGCAGTAGCGTGGGTGTGTGCACGACGATGCTCCGCTCGACCCGTTCGCCGGCGACCCGGAGGACCCGGCGGCGGCGCTCGGAGACCCGGGCGACGACACCGCTCCGCTCAGTGTGACGGAGCGGGAGGACGTGCTGGCCGACCTCGCCGACCTGGAGGTCTTTCGGGCCCTGCTGGAACCGCTCGGCGTGCGCGGGCTCACCGTCGACTGCGGCGACTGCGGCAAGCTCCACTACATCGACTGGGAACTCCTGCACGGCAACCTGCGCCACCTGCTCGACGAGGGCCTTCCCCGCGTCCACGAACCCGCCCTGGCCCCCGATCCCGTCGACTACGTGAGCTGGGAGTACGCCCGCGGCTACGTCGACGGCGTCATCGACAGCGAAGAGGGCCGCGACGAGAACTGAAGTCCGCCGTCGCGTTCGAGTGTTTATCTCGGGGGTGGGGGGCGGCGCTCGTTGTTGTTGGGGCGGTACGGGTATTGATACTGGTTCGCGCGTTTTTGCGAGCGGTCGCGGAGGTCGTTCAGGTGGCGGCGGGTGCCTTCGTCTGACTGGGGGCGGTCGCCGGTTTGGGGCTGGGCTTCGGGGCCGCCGGGCGGTGTGGCGTAGACCGTCGTGGACGGGGCGTCCGGGCGGTCCGGGCGGCGGGGGTGCCGCTGGGGCGGGAACAGGTGCCGTGGACGCGTCTTGATCGGCTCGTAGTTCCGCTGGTCGCCGGGTTTCCGCTGCGCGGGAGGCGCCGGGACGGGACGGACGGGTGACCGCGGCCGGTCCTCGTGCCATCCGGCGTCGGTGTCGGCGGGCTTGTCCGGGTCGTCGGTCACGCCGGCGGAGCTCGGCGGCGGGGACGCGGCGGTGCGGTCCGTCACGCCGCCGCCCGCGGCGGCGACGCCGGTGCTGGCGAGGACGGCACCGGCCACGCCGAGGGCCACGATGGTGCGGGGGCCGCGGCGGCGCGAACCCGAGCCGGGACCGGACGGGGCGGGCGGGGCCGGTTCGGAGCCGGCACCGGATCCGGGGGCCTGGTCGTCCACGTCGGTGATCAGCGCGCGCAGCAGGCGTACGGCCGGGTCGGGGTCGTCGGCCTGGCGCGGGCGGGCCGCTTCGGCGCCGGCCGGAGGGACGGCCTTGGGCTCGGGCGCGGCGGTCTCGGGCGTCGAGCCGCCGGCTTCGGGGTCAGGCGTTGGGGGTGCAGCCTCGGGGGCCGGGGCGCGGGCGGCGGAGCCGGCAGCGCGCCGGGCCGCCAGGGAGTCGATGATCGCGTCCGTGCGGCGTACCGCACTGAGGTCCGCCGGCGTCCCGGCGACCGCCTGCGGCAGGCTCGCCGGCGCGGGGGAACCGCCGGAGTTCGAAGGCTCGGCCGGACCCGGGGCGCCCCGCATGCCAGTGAAGGGGCCGCGCTCCGTCAAGCGATCGACTCCTCTCTGGCCATCGCCCGAAGCCGGGCCAGAGCCCGGTGCTGCGCGACCCGTACAGCCCCCGCGGACATGCCCAGTACATTGCCGGTCTCCTCGGCGGACAGGCCCGCCACCACCCGCAGCAGCACCAGCTCGCGCTGGTGGTCGGGAAGGCGGGTGAGCAGGTCGCGGGCGCGCTGCGCCTCGATGTAGCGCACCACCGTCTCCTCGGGCCCCGGACGGTCGTCCGGGCCGTCCGGCAGGTCCTCGGTCGGCACGGCCGCGCGGACGGCGCTGCGCAGCGCGTCGGCGATCTTGTGCGAGGCGATGCCGAAGACGAAGGACGCGAAGGGGCGGCCCATGTCCCGGTAGCGGGGCAGGGCCGACAGGACGGCGATGCAGACCTCCTGGGCGACGTCGTCCGCGATGTGGTACTGCCCGGAGACCCGTCCGAGACGGGCCCGGCAGTACCGGACGATCATGGGGCGAACCTCGGCGATGAGGACCTCGATGGCCCCCGGGTCGCCCTGGACGGCGAGGCTGGTCAGCTCTCTGAGGTCACCGTCGGCCGCTTTCGCCGCGCGCAGAACCCTTATCCCACGGCCGGTGTCGTGGGGCATCGGAGGGGCGAGCCCTCCCGAGGGTTCGGCGGCGCTCGCGGTCATGGTCCCGGCGTAGCATCCCTCGGTCACGTCAAGCATGATGCCCAGCACGGCCGGGCGTGTCTCCACCGTCCTCTACAACGGAATGGTCACAGTGCTGGAGCAGTCCTGGGATTACTACGTGGAGTAGCCGGTCAACAGCGGACTGTTCTCGATTTCTACCCACCCACAGTCGGGCAAACAGGTGGAAACAGCTCAATGACTAATGGACAGGATGTCGAGCACCAAAAGGCGAGACCCCCGTCCGGACGGACGGGGGTCTGCCGTTGGTCTCCGGACGATCCGTCCGGCGAAGGGCCGGCTCAGTGGCCGTGCCCGTGGCCGTGGCCGTGACCGCCGGCGGCCTCCTCGGCCTCCTCCGGCTTGTCGACCACGAGCGCCTCGGTCGTGAGCAGCATGCCCGCGATCGAGCCGGCGTTGGTGACGGCGCTGCGCGTCACCTTCACCGGGTCGATGACGCCCTGCGCGACCAGGTCGCCGTACTCGTTGGTGGCGGCGTTGTAGCCGTGGCCCGGCTGCAGCGCGCGCACCTTGGAGACGACGACGTAGCCCTCCTGGCCGGCGTTCTCGGAGATCCAGCGCAGCGGCTCGTCCAGCGCGCGGCGGACGGCCTCGGCGCCGGTCGCCTCGTCGCCGGACAGGCCGAGGGTGTCGAAGCCCTCCTTGGCCACGTGCACCAGGGCGGCGCCGCCGCCGGCGACGATGCCCTCCTCGATCGCCGCGCGGGTCGCCGAGATGGCGTCCTCCAGGCGGTGCTTCTTCTCCTTCAGCTCCACCTCGGTGGCGGCGCCGACGCGCAGCACGCAGACGCCCCCGGCCAGCTTGGCGAGGCGCTCCTGCAGCTTCTCCCGGTCCCAGTCGGAGTCGGAGTTCTCGATCTCGACCTTGATCTGGTTGATCCGGGCGGTGATGTCGTCCGCGGAGCCCTCACCGTCGACGATGGTGGTGGCGTCCTTGGTGACGGTGATGCGGCGGGCGCGGCCGAGGTCCTCCAGGCCGATGGAGTCGAGCTTGAGCCCGATGGCCTCGCTGACGACCTGGCCGCCGGTGAGGGTGGCCATGTCGCCCAGCATCGCCTTGCGGCGGTCGCCGAAGCCCGGCGCCTTCACCCCGACGGACAGGAACGTCCCGCGGATCTTGTTGGCGACGAGCAGGGCCAGCGCCTCGCCCTCGACGTCCTCGGCCACCACGAGCAGCGGCTTCTTCGTCTGGGCGACCTTCTCGGCCAGCGGCAGGAACTCCTGCACGTTGGAGATCTTGCCGTCCACGATGAGCACGTAGGCGTCCTCCAGGACGGCCTCCATGCGCTCGGGGTCGGTCACCATGTGCGGCGACAGGTAGCCCTTGTCGAACTGGAGGCCCTCGGTGAACTCCAGCTCGAGGCCCATGGTGTGGGCCTCCTCGACGGTGATGACGCCGTCCTTGCCGACCTTCTCGAACGCCTCCGCGATCAGCTCGCCGATCTGCGGGTCCTGCGCGGAGATGGTCGCGACGTGCGCGATCTCGCTCTTCTCCTCGACCTCGCGGGCCGACTTGAGGAGCTGGTCGGACACGTACTGGGCGGCCGCGTCGATGCCGCGCTTGAGCGAGAGCGGCGACGCGCCGGCCGCCACGTTGCGGGTGCCCTCGCGGACCATCGCCTGCGCGAGGACGGTCGCCGTGGTGGTGCCGTCGCCCGCGATGTCGTTGGTCTTGGTCGCCACTTCCTTGGCGAGCTGGGCCCCGAGGTTCTCGTAGGGGTCCTCCAGCTCCACCTCGCGGGCGATGGTGACGCCGTCGTTGGTGATCGTCGGCGCGCCGAACTTCTTGTCGATGACGACGTTGCGGCCGCGCGGGCCGATCGTCACCTTGACGGCGTCCGCGAGAGCGTTGACGCCGCGCTCAAGAGCCCGGCGAGCGTCCTCCTCGAACTCCAGGATCTTCGCCATGCGGATACTCCTCTTTACGCGATCCGCCCCGACCGGCCCGCCGAAGGCGGCGCCGACCGGGGCGGGTGCATCACGTTCTCGGTGATTACTTCTCGATGACCGCGAGCACGTCGCGGGCCGAGAGGACGAGGTAGTCCTCGTTGTTGTACTTGACCTCGGTGCCGCCGTACTTGCTGTAGAGCACGACCTCGCCGACCTTGACGTCGACGGGGACGCGCTCGCCCTTGTCGTCGACGCGGCCCGGGCCAACGGCAAGGACGGTGCCCTCCTGGGGCTTCTCCTTGGCGGTGTCCGGAATCACCAGGCCCGACGCGGTGGTGGTCTCGGCCTCAAGCGGCTGGACGACGATACGGTCCTCAAGCGGCTTGAGAACAACCTTGGTGGCGGTCGTCACGATCTGACCTCCCCTTCGATTGGTCCTCGGCCGGCCACAGGTGGGCCGGCCAGCACATGTGACAGAAGAGGCGACCCTGGACCGGCCTGTCGTCGCGGGTGCCAGACCGACCTTCGTCGCTGTTGTTGGCACTCTCCCTCGGAGAGTGCCAGTCATGGAGACTATTCCGTGCCCGGTAAGCAGTCAACACGGACACGGAGACGCCCCGGAGCCGTCTGCCCGCGTTCACCGCAGGCTAACTTCATGCGCCGCCAGCAGCGCGAACAGGGTCCCGGGCAGGAGCCGCCGTCTTCGCTGCTTGGACATCGCTAACGTCCTTCTATGGACAGCGCGTCGTTCCAAGCTCTGCTCGGCCCGTCCGGTCAGGCGCTGCTGGACGAGGCGGCGAGGCTGGACGTGAGCGAGGACGGTCTGCTCGCGACGGCGTCCAGGCTCCGCGAACGGCACGATCCCGCGCTCGTCGCCGCCGCGCTCACGCAGGTGCGGTTGCGCGAGCGGGCGCGGGCGAAGTTCGGCGACGACGCAGGCCGCATGTACTTCACCCAGGCGGGGCTCGAACAGTCGACCCGCGCGAGTGTGGCGTCGCATCGCGCGCGACGGTTCGCTGACCGTCTGCCTGGCGCGCGTGTGCTGGAGCTGGGTTGCGGGATAGGCGCCGACCTCATCGCACGGGCGCACGTGGGTCTCGTTGGGGAAGGTGTGGAAATCGACCCGCTGACGGCTGACGTGGCGCGGGCGAACGTGGTTTCCCTGGGGCTGGACGGTCTCGTCTCTGTGCGCGTGGGTGATGCGGCTGAGGAGGACCCTGGCGGGGAGGACCCTGGCGGGTTCGATGCCGTCTTTGCCGATCCTGGACGTCGCACGGCACGAGGCCGCATCTTTGATCCTCGCTCGTATGAGCCGCCGTTGGACGTCGTCCTGGACAAGGCCAGTCGGGCACCGGGCGCGTGCGTGAAGGTCGCGCCGGGCATTCCGCACGAGGCCGTCCCGGACGGTGCGGAAGCAGAGTGGGTCTCCGTGGGCGGGGACGTTAAGGAAGCGGCCTTGTGGCTTGGCGAACTCGCTGGGGACGTTAGTCGGCGAGCCACTCTGCTTCCGTCCGACACCCACTCCGATGCCGAAACGCGTGCGTGGACGCTGACGCCGCAGGGCCTGGACGTCCCGGACGTCCGCGCATGGGGCCGCTATCTGTACGAGCCTGACGGCGCCGTGATCCGCGCCCATCTGGTCGGTGAGGTCGCGGCGCTGGTCGGCGGCGGGCTCGCCGACCCGCAGATCGCGTACGTCACGTCCGACGAGCTGCGTCCGACGCCGTTCGCGTCCGCGTACGAGATCGACGACGTGCTGCCGTTCTCCGTCAAGCGCCTGCGCGCGGAGCTGCGGCGGCGCGACATCGGCGTGCTCACCGTGAAGAAGCGCGGTTCGGCGGTCGACGTCGACCGGCTGCGCCGCGACCTGGGCTTCGGCGGCCGCCGCACGTCGCGGGGCAAGGCCGGGGAGCTGACGCTGGTGGTGACCCGCGTGGGGCGGGATCCGGTCGCCCTCCTCACCCGTCCCGTCCCCCGTTCCTGACCCGCGCGACCCGCGCCCCCGGGACCCGCCCGACCCGGACGCCGCGCGACCCGGGGGACGCCGCGCGAACCCGGGACCCGCCCGGAACGGCGGGGGGCGGGGATCGAGTCCAAAGATCTTCCCGCCGCCCGGCCGCGCCAAGCGAGACCGGGCGACGCGCCACGTCCGGGCAAATCATCTTCGCTTTCCGGCATCGGTTCACCAGAGATTGCGGGCGCCCGGCAAGGCGGTAACGCCGAGCGCAAATCGGCGCGCCGGGATGGGGAGACCGAAAAACACCAAGTCAGGTTCGGCGGCCGGGACTTCCGCGCTTCCGAATACGCCTCATAAATGGCCCGGACCCCGCCGGACGGCATGACATTCCACGGACACGTGTCGCTCCGGCCGTGAGCGGCGGCGGTCCGCCAACTGCCGATGTCGGACGAGATGTACGGACAGAACACCGGCCTGAGACCGCCGCTCCAGCGCCCGTCCACGGCGCTCATCACCACAATCGGCACGATAGCCGCAAAGCGGGTAAATGCCTTGCCGCCGGAGAACTCTCGCTATTCGCCCCAGCCGGGTAACAGGCACATTACACAGAACTCACAATGTTCTCTGCTCCCCGTTATAGGCGCCCCCCGCACGCACTACAGTGGCCTCTCCAGAGATTCATTGCCGTGCGTCATTTCGTCGCGCCGGCACACGAAGGAGCATCGGGTGGAAACGAATCACAACTTCCTGCAGACGGGGGGTCAACCGGTCTCGGATCGGATGCGGGAGTTGCTCGCCCGTGCGGCGCAGGACCACGTCTATGAACAGCGCTCACAGGGTCAGGTCCTGGACGAGATTCGCCAGCGGCTCGAAGGTATGGAGTGGCTGCTCCGCGAGGTCCGCGAGCGGGAGCTGACCGGGCTTACCGGGCAGCTCGACACCGTCCGCGGGCAGATGGACGAGATGGCGGGCAAGCCCCCGGAGTGGATCGAGGGGCTGGCCGAGCACCTCGAGGCGTTCGGCGAGCGGGTCAAACCGGTCGCCGAGCTGCCCGCGCTGTGGGCCGACGTCGGCGTCGTCGCCGAGAACGTCGACGAGGGCCTGGCCCGCATCCAGTCCGTCCTCGACTCCGCGCAGCAGATCACCGACGCCACGCAGCAGGCGTCGCAGCGCATGGACGAGATGACCAAGCGGCTCGACAAGCTCCAGGGCAGCATGGAGGCCGCGTCCGTCCGGTTCAACCGGCTCGACAAGTCGCTGGCGGAGCTGGGGCACCGGTCCGAGCGGCTCGAGCATTCGATCAACGGCGTCACGGCGCGGGTCGACCAGGCGCTCGGCGAGATGGCCGAGCGGATGGAGCAGGGCCTGGAGGCGGTCAACGGCCGGGTCGAGGGCGTCGGCGGCCGGCTCGACGGCCTCGACGGGCGGCTGGACGGCGTCGACGGCCGCCTCGAAGGGCTGTCCGGCAAGCTGGAGGGCCTGGACGGCAGGCTGGAGGGCATCGACGGCCGCATCGACGGCGTCGGCGAGCGGATCGCCCGGCTCCCCGCCACGCTGGAGATCGCCGAGGTGCACCGGCTGCTGGCCGAGCTCGTGCAGCGCGCCCCGGCCGACCACGCCGACCGCTTCGACGCGCTGGAGAAGCACCTCGCCGAGGCCGTCGACCCGCTGGTCGAGGAGCTGCGCGCCCGGCCGGACCGCGACGAGGTCAGGGCGACCATGTCGCAGATCGCCGAGACGGCCTACAGCGACGTCGCCAAGCGCATGGACGAGTTCTCCCGCCGGTTCGAGGACGTGCACGACGACGTCCGCAAGCGCATCGAGGGCATCCACGAGGAGGTCGCCAAGCGGGTCGACGGGGCGCTGGAGGAGTTCACCACGCAGGTCGACATCGTGTCCCGCCGGGTCGAGTCGGTGCACGCCGACGTCACCAAGCAGGTCGAGTCCGTCCACACCGAGGTGTCGCGGCAGGTCAGCGGCGTCCACGACGACTTCGGCAAGCGGATCGGCGACATCCACGCCGACGTCACGCGGCAGGTCGGCACCATCCACGAGGACGTCGCCAAGCAGGTCGGCAACATGCAGGAGGACGTCACGCGGCACGTCGGGGGCGTCCACGAGGAGCTCGCGCGGCGCGTGGAGGGCATGCAGGACGAGGCCCTCCGCCGCGCCGACACCGCGCAGGCCGAGTTCGCCAAGCGGGTCGCGCACGTCGAGAACGAGGTCGGCCGGAAGGTCGACGGCGTCCACGACGACGTCTCCAAGCAGGTCAACGCCGTGCACGAGGACGTGCTGAAGCGGCTGTCCACCCTGGAGGAGACGATGCTCGCCCTCGCCGAGGCACTGCTCCGTCCCCGCCGCGAGTCAAAGGACTAGCGGCGCCCGACATCGCTATTAGGACGGGTGGGGCCGCTTCAGGCCCCACCCGGTCTGCTGCTGGGGCCCAAGCGATCCACTCCCGGGGGTATTCGGATACCCACCGGAATCCGCGACGTTTGTCCGGCAAACCGCCGCAAAGACCGGAGGTGCTCCGCCATAGCACCGCGATGACGTGCATCTTGTTACGTTCCGTCTTCGCAAAATCACTCCCAATACCCTTCGGAATCCGTTTTCATGGATCAGGTGACTCGCACACCGGCTCCCGTCCTGCCGACCGGCGCTCCACCCGGCCACGCAACCCTGCGCTGGGTCGAGGAATGTCTGGGCAAGGGCGCCGAGGTCCGCATGGTGCGGCCGCTCGCGGGCGGCAGCGCGCACGCCAACCACGCCCTCCTCGTGGAGAGCCGCTCCGGCAGCGCGCACCGGCTCGTCCTGCGCCGCTGGACGTCCAGCGAACCGGTCACCGCACGCCGCCCCCACGGCACCGAGTTCTCCCCCGAACGCGAGATCGCCGCGCTCGCGCTGCTCGCCGCGTCCGAGATCCCCACCCCGGCGCTCGTCGCCGCCGACCCCGCAGGCGCCTACTGCGACGTCCCCGCGCTGCTCATCACCCGCCTCACCGGCCACCCGCCGCGCCCGTCCCCCGACGACCTGCCCGAGTACCTGATCCAGCTGGCGGCCGCGCTGCTGTCGGTGCACACGCTGAACGGCGCGTCCACGATGCCGCCGTACGTCCCGCACAACCGGCTGGACGAGCGCTGCCCGCCCAAGCACTCGCACCGCCCCGCCCTGTGGGAGCGCGCCTACGAGATCGCGTCCCGGCCGGCGCCGGAGGCGCCCGTCCGGTTCATCCACCGCGACTACCACGCCGACAACACGCTCTGGTCCTACGGCAAGCTCACCGGCGTGGTCGACTGGTCGGACGCCTCGTCCGGGCCGATCGCCGTCGACATCGCCCACATGCGCCGCGGCCTAGCCCTCCGGTACGGGCCCGGCATCGCCGACCGCTTCCTCTCCGCGTTCGACCAGGTCTCCGGCGGCTACCCGCACGACCCCTACTGGGACGTCCGCAGCCTCCTCGACCTCCTCCCCGAAGACGACACGCGGGTCATCGACGAGGCCCAAGTGCCCCTCTACGAGGATTACCTCTCCAAGCTCCTGGCCGACTGCTGACGCCAGGCCCAGAGCCTCAGAGCAGGACGGATTCGATCGGGAGGCTCGAATCAGCCGGGAGTTCAAGGGCTGACGGGGACGCCCCGGCGGCGAGGAGTTCGGAACCCAGCGCGGCGACCATCGCGCCATTGTCGGTGCAGAGCTTCGGGCGCGGAACGCGCAACCGCACCCCCGCCCGCTCGCAGCGCTCCGCCGCGAGCGCCCGCAGCCGCGAGTTGGCCGCGACGCCGCCGCCGATCAGCAGGTCGTGGACGCCGTTGTCCTTGCAGACCTTCAGCGCCTTCTGCGTCAGGACGTCCACGACTGCTTCCTGGAAGGACGCGGCCACGTCCGCGACCGGGACGGGCTCACCCGCGCGTTCCTTTGCCTCCACCCAGCGCGCCACGGCCGTCTTCAGGCCGGAGAACGAGAAGTCGTAGGTGCCGTCCTTGTACTTCCCGCGCGGGAACGCGATCGCGGCCGGGTCACCGTCGCGGGCAATCCGGTCGATGACCGGCCCGCCGGGAAAGCCCAGGTCGAGGACGCGGGCGACCTTGTCGAACGCCTCCCCGGCCGCGTCGTCCACCGTGGCGCCGAGGGAGCGGACGTCGCCCGTCACGTCCGGCACCAGCAGCAGCGACGAGTGCCCGCCCGACACCAGCAGCGCCACGCACGGCTTCGGCAGCGGACCGTGTTCGAGCTGGTCGACGCACACGTGCGCGGCCAGGTGGTTGACGCCGTACAGCGGCTTGCCGAGCGACAGCGCGTACGCCTTCGCGGCGGCGACGCCGACCATCAGCGCGCCCGGCAGGCCCGGCCCGGCCGTCACGGCGAACGCGTCGACGTCGGTGAACGCCACGCCCGCGTCGGCGAGGGCCCGCTCGACCGTAGGCGCCATCGCCTCCAGGTGGGCGCGGGACGCGACCTCGGGCACCACGCCGCCGAACCGGGCGTGCTCGTCGACGCTGGAGGCGATCGCGTCCGCGAGGAGGGTGTGGCCGCGCACGATCCCGACGCCGGTCTCGTCGCAGGACGTCTCGATGCCGAGCACCAGCGGCTCGTCCGAAATCACGTGTTCTCCCTGGTGAAGCCCATCGGCGGACGGTCGCGGAGCTTGCGGCACATGACGATCGCGTCCACGTCGGAGGGCTGGTAGTAGCGCTTGCGGATGCCGACCTCCGCGAAGCCGAACCGCTCGTACAGGCGGCGGGCCGCGTCGTTGTCGGCGCGGACCTCCAGGAACACCGCCTCGCTGCCCCGGCGGGCGGCCTCGTCCAGCAGCTCGGCGAGCAGCGCGGCGCCGACGCCCGACTTGCGCTGGTCGGCGCGGACGCCGATCGTCTGCACGTCGGCCTGGCCGCCGGCCGCGGCGAGGCCCGCGTAGCCGACGATCTCGCCGCCCGGCGCCTCCGCGACGACGTAGTGGCGCGTCCGCGGCTGGTCGGCGAGCTCGCCGGTGAGCATCTCCTCGCTCCACGCGTCCTCGGGGAACAGCGACTGCTCCAGCAGGTGGACGGTGGGGACGTCCGCGCCGGACATCGCCCGCAGGACGACGCGCCCCGTTTCGTGCGGGCTCACGCCCGCGTCACCTTCTTGCGCGGGCCCGGTTCCTTCGCGTCCGGACGGCGGAGGTAGAGCGGCTCGGGCGGCAGGAGGGCCGGGCCCTTCAGCCCGGCCAGGCGCGCGACGGCCAGTTCCGCGAGCGCGCCGGCGGCGGGCAGCAGCGGCTCGTGCCCCGACTCGCCGAAGATCTCCGGGTACAGGGCGGCTCCTTCGCCGACGACGGGGAGGCCGTGCGGCGCACCGTCCAGGACGTCGGCGGGCGGGCCCACGGCAGGCTCGGTGGCGCGCGCGCGGAACGAGTGGTAGCGCGCCCAGTAGAGCTCTTTGCGGCGGGCGTCCGTGGCGACGGCGAACGGCTCGTCCAGTCCGGTGGCCCAGGCGATGACGTCCAGCGTGCAGATGCCGTGCACCGGGATGCTGAGCGCTTCGCCCATGGAGCGGGCGGTGACCAGCCCGACGCGCAGTCCCGTGTAGGGGCCCGGCCCGACGCCTACGGCGATGGCGCTGAGATCGTCCGGGGCGGCGCCCGCCTCCGCCATGACGCTCGCGATGGACGGGGTCAGCAGTTCCGTGTGCCTGCGCCGGTCGACCGCGTCGGCCGCGCCGCGCCGCACGGCGCCCTCACCTGGTGTCCACTCGTAAAGCGCCACGGTGATCGCGGCGGTCGCGGTGTCGAAAGCCAAGACCAGCACGGGTTGTAAGCCTACAGGTCCCGTCCGCCGCGACGGCTGTCAGGCGACGGGTCAGATGACCGTGGGTCAGGACCGGTTGAGGCCCTGGATCACGGCCTTCGCCACGTCGACGGCACCGTTTCTGGCGCTCTGCGACGACAGGGGTTCGCCGTCGTCCGAGCCGGAGTAGTGGATGGTGATGAGGACGTTGCCCAGCCGGACGTTGCCGATCGCCTCGCCCGAGCCCTGCCCGTCGTCGACGCTGTAGACGACGTACCCGTCGTCACCGACATCGGTGAGGCGGGCCTTGTCGGTGAGCTCCTGACCCGCGAGGAGCCCCTTGCCGGACTCGTCGGCGGTCCGTTCCGAGGTGAACTTGGCGCGGGCGGCGTCCGTGGGCGTCTGGGCTCCGGCGGCGGGGATCGCGCGGAGCTCGACGGTCAGCTGGCGCTTGGCGTCGCCCGCGTAGGCGCCCCACACGCACTGGTTCTGCTGGTCGTCGCCCTGGTAGTTGTCGGCCTCGGTACGCGCGGCGTTGGGCGCGAGCCTGTCGACGAGGGCCTGGCCGACGATCGTGCAGGAGTCGGGGACGGCGGTGCGCTCGCCCTTGGGCATCGGGGCGCTCTCGGTGGCGGCGCTGCCGACGGCCTGCCCGTCGCCGGGGTCGTCGCTCGCCCCGACACCCGTCAGGACGGCGAACACGGCGAGCACGCAGACGCCGATCCCGGCCCCGAGGGCGCCGAGGATGACCGCCCAGCGCCTGCCGTTGCGGCGGCGCTCGCGCACGACGCGGTGGCTGCCCGTGTTGTAGCCGCCGCTGCCGGAGCGATGCGAGCCGCTGCTCGTCCGGTATCCCCCGCTGTCCGTCCGGTACCCCCCGCTGTCGGAGCCGTATGAGTCGCTGCCGGTCTGGTGCGGGCCGGTCTCGCTGCGGTACGTCCGGCCGCCCGCCGCCGGGGAACGGCGCGGGTCATGGGCCGGACGGCGGGGGTACCCGCCCGCTTCTCCCGTGCCGCGGTCACTGCCGCCGCGATGGCTCCCACTCACCGGATCCCACTCCCGCTGCGAGAATCGATATGTCGCGAACGTGTGGTTCGTTCCGGGAAAGAATACGACATGTTGCCGTAAAGTTGCCCAGCCGGACAGTAAAGGCATCAAGGTCCCCCGAAGGACCTCAGCCGGCCGCCAGTTCCAGCTCTGACCAGCGGCGACCGACCCCGATGAGCCTTACTTCGCGTTCCTCTCCGGGGCCGTCCCCGCGCGAAACGATCAATTCCAGCCGGTCGTCGGCAAGGCCCTCCGCGAGCCCTTCTCCCCATTCCACGACCGTCACCGATTCCTCGACCGAGGCGTCGAGATCGAGATCGTCCAGCTCGGCGAAACCGCCCAGCCGGTAGGCGTCCACGTGCACCAGCGGCGGCCCGCCGGCCAGCGACGGATGCACCCGCGCGATGACGAACGTCGGCGAGGTGATCGGGCCGCGGACCTTCAGGCCCTCGCCGATCCCCTGCGTGAGTGTCGTCTTGCCCGCCCCGAGGTGGCCCGTCATGACGAGCAGGTCGCCGGGACGCAGCAGGCCCGCGAGGCGGACGCCCAGCTCGCGCATGTCCTCCGCCGTGGGCACCGTGATCGTGATCGCGTTCACGCGGTGCGCTCCTCCTCGTACTCCGGCCGGACGCGGTCGATCAGCCGGCGCAGGCCGCCGGTCACCACGCCCGGGTACTCCAGCGGCAGCACGTGCCCGGCCTCCTCCACCTCTACCAGCTCCGCGTCCGGCAGCGCGTCCGCGATGCGGCGGGAGTGCCCGGCCGGGGTCAGCCGGTCCTGCCCGCCCGCCAGCACGAGCGTCGGGACGCGTCCGAGGACGTCCAGGCAGGCGATCTTGTCGTGCGCCATCAGCGCCGGATAGAACTCCGCGATCACGTCGATCGGCGTCGCCCTGATCATCTGCTCCAGGAAGCCGACGACGGCCGGGCTCACCTGCTTGTCCGCGAACGCCATCTTCCGCGTCACGACGAACGCCAGGTCGGCGCCCAGCCCGCGGGCCCGCTCCACCAGCTCGGCCTGGCGGCCGAGGCCGCGCAGCGTCCGCGGCGCCAGCGGCCGGACGACCTTCGCCAGCACCAGCGGCAGCCCAAGCGTCAGCTCCGCCATGTCCCCGCAGGACGTGTTGACCAGCGCCACCCCGACGACCTGCCGCTTGAACAGCTGGGGATGCCGGTCCGCCAGCGCCATGATCGACATCCCGCCCATGGAATGCCCGGCGAGGATGACGGGCTGCTTGCGCCGGACGGTCGCCCTCAGCACCGCGTACAGATCCTCGCCCGTCTGCTCGATCGTGGCGTTCAGCGGGTCGCCGCGTCCGGAACGGCCGTGGCTGCGCTGGTCCCAGAACACCATTTGGAGGGATCCTTGCAGGTCGCGGCGCTGGTAGTGCCAGGAGTCCTGGTTGAGGGTGTAGCCGTGGCTGAACACGACGGTCAGGTCGGCGTCGTCGGGGCCGTCCACCTCGACGTGCAGCGGTAGGCCGTCGCTCGCCTCGACGGTCAGCTCCCGGCCGCGCAGCTCGCCGAACGGCTCGTCGGCGTCCGGGTCGGGGCGCAGCCGCACCCGGCCGACCGCGACCCGCCGCAGGCCGACGGCCGCCCCCACCCCCGCAGCGCCGACACCCGCGACGGTGCCGGCGATGCCGATCCTGCGCCTGCTGCTGCCCACGCGCGCCTCCTACAGCGCCCCTCCCGGGTACGCCCTCGGTACCCGGGACCCGATGCGGGTGACGATCTCATACGAGATCGTGCCCAGCGCGTCCGCCCACTCCTGCGCCGTCGGCTCGCCCCGGTCGCCCGGCCCGAACAGGACGATCTCGTCGCCCGCCGCGAGCGGGTCGTCGCCGAGGTCGATGACGAACTGGTCCATGCAGACGCGTCCGGCGATCGTCCGCCGGGCCCCGCCCGCGAGGACCTGCAGCAGGTTCGACCCGTGCCGGGGTATCCCGTCCCCGTACCCGACCGGGACCACGGCCAGGGTGGTCTCCCGCTCGGTGCGGTAGGTGTGGCCGTACGACACGCCGCTGCCCCCCGGGACCCGCTTGACCAGCGCCGCGTCCGCCACGAGCGTCATCGCGGTACGCAGCCCGAACGTGCCGAGCGCCGGTATGGGCGTCAGCCCGTACATCGCGATACCCGGACGGACCAGGTCGAACCTGGCCTCGGGCACCGTCAGCGCGCCCGCCGAGTTCGCGAGGTGCCGGACCTCGAACCGCGCCCCGGCCTTCTCCGCGTACGCCGCCATCTCGGTGAACGCCTCGACCTGCGCGGCGATGGACGGGTGGCCCGGCTCGTCCGCGCAGGCGAAGTGGGACATGACGCCCACCACGTGCACCCGTCCGGACGCCTCCGCCTTCAGGGCCGCGTCGACGAGCTCCTCCCAGTCGCGGCCGCGGACCCCGCCGCGCGACATGCCCGTGTCGGCCTTCAGGTGGATGCGCGCCGCGCGTCCGGCCCGCTCCGCCGCCTGGACGACCTCGTCCAGCAGCCACCCGGCGCCGACGGTCAGGTCGACGTCCTTGGCGACGGCCTCCTCGTAGGGCTCGCCGGGCACGCCGACGCACACCAGCGTCCGGACGGTGAGGCCCGCGTCCCGCAGCCGCAGCGCCTCGCCCAGCTTCGCGACCCCCAGCCAGGAGGCACCGCCGGCGAGCGCGGCCCCGGCGGCCTCGGCCAGGCCGTGCCCGTACGCCTCGGCCTTGACCATGGCCATGACCTCGGCGCCCCCCGCGCGCTCGCGCAGCAGACCGACATTGCCGGCGATCGCGCCGAGATCGACGCGCGCCTCCGCTGGAACGTTCATGCCCATCAGTCTGCCGCCCTCAATGCCATGCCCGGGGCATCACGGCCCAGGTCATGGCCAGTCCGGCCCGTCAGGGAGCGCTCCAACGGCACTCCCTGTCCAATAAGACGCCATTGCCCGACCCCGGGTTCAAGCCGGGCCACCGCCCTGGACGGCGCGGAACGCGGCGGGGAGGGAGCGGATCACGTCATAGGCGGTGATGGGGGCCTCGGCGCCCGGGGACGGGGCGGCGGCCAGGCGCGCGGCCAGGCCGTGGAGGTAGGCGCCGGCGGCGGCCGCGTCCATGGCGGGCAGGCCCCCGGCCAGCAGGGCGCCGATGAGGCCGGACAGGACGTCGCCCGTCCCGGCGGTGGCGAGGCGCGGGGTGCCGGTCGGGTTCACGCGGACGGGACGGTCCTGCTCGGCGACCAGCGTGGTGGACCCCTTGAGCAGGACGGTCGCGGACAGCTCGGCGGCGGCCCGCCGGACGTGGTCGAGCCGGGCGGCCTCGACGGCGTCGCGGTCGCCGCCGACGAGGCGGGCCAGCTCGCCCGCGTGGGGCGTGAGGACGGTCGGCGCGGCGCGGGCGAGGAGGTCGCGGCGGCGGGACAGGACGGTGAGGCCGTCGGCGTCCACGAGCGCGGGCAGGTCGGTGGTGAGGACGGCCTCCAGCAGCGACTCGGCGGCGTCGCCGGTGCCGAGCCCGGGGCCGACGACCCACGCCTGGACGCGCCCGACGCGTTCGAGGACCTTCGGCTCGTGCGGACCCGGGTCGATCACCGTGGTGACGGCCTCGGGCCAGCGCTGCCGGACGAGCTCAACAGGCCGGGCGACGGACGCGAAGCGGACCATCCCGGCGCCGCCGTGCACCGCGCCGCCCGCGCTGAGCACGGCCGCGCCGGTGAACGCGTCGCCGCCCGCGAGGATGCCGACGACGCCGCGGCGGTACTTGTCGGACTCGGGGCCGGGCTCGGGCGGCCGGACGTCCGCCGGGCGGGGCGCGACGACGTCCGGGTCGGGCAGGTCGGGGCCGAGCCCGATGTCGACCAGTTCGACCACGCCGCAGTAGGACGCGCCCGGATCGATCAAGAGGCCCGGCTTGTGCGTCCCGAAGGTGACGGTGACGTCGGCCTCGACCGCGGCCCCTTCGACCTGGCCGGTGCTCGCGTCGACGCCGCTCGGGACGTCGCAGGCCACGACGAGGCCCGCGGACCCGGAGGCGAGCGCGGCGTGGCGGGCGTGGGGTTCGCGGAGGCCGCCCGTCCCGCCGATGCCGGTCAGCCCGTCGATGATCAGGTCGGCCCCGGCGATGGCGGCGGCGGTCTCGCCGTCCTGGAGGAGCCGGCCGCCCGCGAGGCGCAGGGACGCCAGCCCCTGCTCATGGATCTTGGAACCCGCCTGAACGACCCGGACGCGGGCGCCGCGCCGGGCGAGCCGCGCGCCCGCGTAGAGGGCGTCGCCGCCGTTGTCGCCGCCGCCGACGAGCAGGACGACACGCGACCCGTACACGGCGGGCAGGACGCGCGCGCACACCGACGCCAGGCCGGCGGCGGCGCGCTGCATCAGGGCGCCGTCCGGAAGCCGGGCCATCAGCGCCGCCTCCGCCGCCCGCACCTTGCCGACCTCGTGCGCGTACCTCATCCGCGGCTCCCCACGTAGATCACACACTCGTCGATCATTCCCTCAGGGTGCCACGCGATCGCTTTCCACAACCTCGCGGCGAGGGCATTAGTACCTTGCGGTGCAACTTTCGGTGTCATGTGCGGCCAAGAATGATCGGCCGTAGAATCTTCCACATCCGGTCCGATGTATTCGCATTGCCGCACGCGGGTGCGGCAGAATGCGCCCAGATCAGTCCGCAGGGACTGGAGAGGCCCGAGCAATGAGCACTTCCCGAGGTCCCTCCGTCCGGCAGCGGCGGCTGGCCGCGGAACTCCGCCGGCTCCGCGAGCGGCAGGGACTCACCGGGGACGACGTCGCCGACCGGCTGACCTGGTCCACCGCGAAAGTCTCGCGCATCGAGAACGCGCGGACCGGCGCGAAGATCGGCGATGTGCTGCGGCTCCTCGACCTGTACGAGATCGAGGGCTCGCGCCGCGACGACCTGATCGCGCTGGCGAACGACGCGGCACGGCGCGGATGGTGGGAGGAATACCGCGACCTGCCGAGCTCGCTGGCCGACTTCATCGCGCTGGAGTCCGAGGCCACGGCCGTGCGGGAATGGGGCAGCACCGTGTTCCCCGGCCTCCTGCAGACCGAGAGCTACGCGCGGAATGTGATCGGCGGCTGGAGCGACCTGGCCACCCTGCCCCCGCAGGAACTGGAACGCCGCCTGGACGTGCGAATGCGGCGCCGGGAGGTGCTGAACCGCGCGCATCCGCTGGAACTCTCGGCGGTTCTCGACGAGGCGGTTCTGCAGCGCCGGATCGGCGACCAGAAGGTCATGCGCGAGCAGCTCGAACATCTCTTCCGGATGACCGAGCTTCCGAACGTGACGGTGCGGATACTGCCTTTGAACACGGCACACTCGGTGTTGGCCGAGTCCTTTATCCTGCTGCAATTCTCACCGGTGCACGACATCGTATTCCCTGATATCGTGCACACCGAATCGCTCACGATCAGCCACTTTGCGGATGAGGCTGTCACTTATATGTACAGGCTTGCCTATAAAAGCCTGGCCGACCAGGCTCTCGACGCCGCCGAGTCGCGGCGGCGAATCATCGAGGCCAGGGATGCATGGTGAGGGTCCGCAAAGCGGCTCAATCCTTGTGAAAGGCACCGAGTGTCCCGTTTCGCCACTCCTGCTCCACAATGGAGGAGAAGCGCCCACTGCGGGGCGAGCAACACATGCGTCGAAGTCGCCTCAATGGTCGGTTCGTCCGATTTCATTGGTGCGCGCGACGCCAAGTACGGCACGCAGAGCCCGGTCCTGTCGTTCTCCCAGGGAGAGTGGCGGGTGTTCGTCGAACGAGCCAAGAAGGGCGAATTCGATTTGGGCCGATGACGTGTGAATGAGCCCCGTCCGGCGCCTCACGAGGGCGCGGCGGGGCAGCGCAGCGAACGAGCCGGGTCCGCACGGGACTCGGCTCGTAGCCGTCACACGGGAAACTTTGCTCCTTCCTCAGCCCGCCGGCCACAGGAGCACCGTCCTGACCCGGGTGTGATCAGCAGTTTTTTGTGATCTTGTTACCTTGTGCTTGGCACCGGCAGCGCGGCCGCGGGCAATGCAACCTTTCGAGGCAGGAGCCGGAATGAGTTTGGTCCATGGGACACCGCCCGCCCGATGGAGAAGGAGCTCCCGATGCGCCACCACCACATGTGTCGAGGTCGCACGCCTCGACGCGGGCGCGATATCCGTACGGGACACCGAGGACGCCGAGACTCGCCTCGCGTTCGACCCCGCTGAATGGCGGGAGTTCGTCCGGGGCGTACGGGACGGCCGTTTCGACCGTCCCTGAAAGCACCCCCGAAAGGGTCTCTGCAAATTTCACTTTACTGAGATTCTCTCAGTGTCGGAGAATTGCGCACAACGGCGTGCGCATTCCCGATTCGCACGCCCCGCGTCCCCGATTCTCACGCCACGCGAACGCCGCGTGGCACACGGTGAAGGGGGGTTCTCAGACGGGCCGCGGTGAGGGTGACGGAACCGCCGGCGAGGGCCAGGTGAAAGAGGAGTCCGTACTGCCAGACAGACTTCTCGTCGTCCTTGTCGGATCTGTTGTGCCCGCCGTACGTGTGCGTTCCGGCGGAACTGTAGGCAACGACATCGTCGCCGTCGTCGCCCTCGCGGATGTCGCGTACCTCGCGGCTGAGATCGCCGAGCGGGTCGGACGACGGCGCCCGCTCGTACACCCTGCCGTCGATCACGACCTCCCGCTTGGGCAGCCGCGGCGCGGCGTCCGCGAGCACCACGACCGGGTTCGGGGCGAGCAGCCACCAGACCCGTTCGGTGTGCTCCTTGGTGTGCACGTGATCGCCGTGGTCCACCTGCTCGGACGTCAGCGGGACCCCGATCATGTACAGCAGCATCGTGCCCGCCAGCAGCCCGAACACCGTCAGGTACGACATCAGGACGGAGGTGACGCTCCGCGCGAGCAGCGCCGACCACGCCTGCGACACCGCGCAGACCGCGCCGATCAGCAGCGCGATGACCAGCAGGACGACCGCGGCGCGTCCGATGCCGACCGCGCCCTCGGCCACCGGCCAGAGCACGCACGGCAGCGTGAGCAGCAGCGTCAGCAGGCCCGTCCCCCAGGCGGCGGCGAGCTTGCCGACCGCGATGTCGCCGGGCGTGAGCCGGGTGACCTGGAGGGTGGCGAGCGTCCCGCGCTCCCGGTCGCCGTTGATCGACTGGCCGCCGAGCGCCGGGGTGACCAGCAGCGTCAGCACCAGCACCCCGAGCAGGACGCCGCCGAACATCGGCACGCCCGCGTCGCCGAAATCCTCGGCGTCGTCGGCCTCCAGCGCCAGCCGCAGCAGCAGCCCGAGCCCGTTCACGATCACGAACCAGACGGCCAGCAGCGTCTTCCAGCGGCCCGTCCGCAGGCGGGTCCTGATCTCCTGCCGGGCCATCAGGCCGATGCCGTGTGCGGTCATGGCCGCGTCACCTCCGGTTCTCGGTCATCGCGAGGTAGGCCGACTCGAGCGCGCTGCCGGCGGGCGCGAGGCCGGTGACGGGGACGTCCGCGGCGACCAGCTCGGCCAGCAGCGCGGCGGCCTCGGCCTCGGTGAGCGGGCCGACCTCTGAGCCGCCCGGCAGGCCGGCGGCGGGTTCGAGGCCCCCCTGCCCGTCGTGAACGCGCCCGTCGAGGACGCGGGCGAGGGTCTCGGCCAGCAGGTCGGGGGCGAGCGACCGGATCCGCCACCGGACGCGGGCCTCCACGCCGGTGAGGTCCGCCATCGCGTGGTCGCCGGCCGTCCGCCCGTTGTCGACCAGGACGACCCGGTCGGCGATCTCCTCCAGCTCGCTGAGGATGTGGCTCGACACCAGCACGGCGACGCCGTCCGCCGCCAGCGACCGCAGCAGGTCGCGCAGCTCGATCCGGGAGCGGGGGTCGAGGCCGGACGCGGGCTCGTCCAGGAGGAGGACGCGGGGGCGGTGCACCAGCGCGCGGGCCAGCCCGAGCCGCTGCTTCTGCCCGCGCGACAGCGCGTGGACGGGCTGCCCGAGCCGGTCCTCCAGGTGGACGAGGCTGAGCAGCGCCCGGACCCGGCGCGGGCGCTCCTCCTTCGGCAGCCCGTAGGCGTCGGCGAAGAACGCGAGGTACTCGTCCACGGTGAGCTGGTCGTACACGCCGAACGTGTCCGGCATCCAGCCGAGCGCGTCGCGGGCCTTCGCCGGACGCTGCCGCACGTCGTGCCCCGCGATCCGCACCAGGCCGGCGTCGGGCGCCAGCAGCGTCGCGAGGATGAGCAGCAGCGTCGTCTTGCCCGCGCCGTTCGGCCCGACCAGCGCCGTGACCTGCCCGTACGGGACGGTGAGGTCGAGCCCGCCGAGGGCCTGCACGGAGCCGAAGCTCCGCGTCACGCCGCGCGCCTCGATCCCGAACTCGCCATGACCGTCGTGATCGTGGTCGTCGTGTTCGTCGGGGTATCGGCGGTCTACGAGGTCGCCGTTCCCGATGTCGCCGTGTCCTGCCACCCGTCGTCCTCCCGACACCGGCCGGTCCCGATCTTCGTGGGACGCGACCCGGCACCGAAAGGTTCCGGGCAATCCGCGCTGTTCGCCCGCCGTTCGCGCCTACTCGACCGTGACGGACTTGGCGAGGTTGCGCGGCTGGTCGACGTCGTGGCCCTTCGCCGTGGCCAGCTCGCACGCGAAGACCTGCAGCGGGACGGTCGTGACCAGCGGCTGCAGCAGCGTCGGGACGGCCGGGACGCCGATCAGCGTGTCCGCGTACGGGACGACCGACTCGTCGCCCTCCTCGGCGATCACAAGCGTCCGGGCACCGCGGGCCCGGATCTCCTGGATGTTCGACACGATCTTGTCGTGCAGGACGTCCCGCGCCCGCGGCGGCACGATCACCACGACCGGCAGGCCCTCCTCGATCAGCGCGATCGGGCCGTGCTTCAGCTCGCCCGCCGCGAAGCCCTCCGCGTGCATGTACGCGAGTTCCTTGAGCTTGAGCGCGCCCTCCAGCGCGACCGGGAAGCCGACGTGGCGGCCGAGGAACAGCACGCACCGCTCGCCGGCCAGCGACCGGGCCAGTTCCCGGACGGGCTCCATCGTCTCCAGGACCTTCGCGACCTTCTCCGGCATCCGCTCCAGGAGCTGCACCATCGCGAACACCTCGTCCCCCCACTTGGTGCCGCGCACCTGCGCGATGTAGAGGGCGATGAGGTAGACGGCGACGAGCTGCGTCAGAAAAGCCTTCGTGGACGCGACCGCGATCTCCGGCCCCGCGTGCGTGTACAGGACGCCGTCGCACTCGCGCGGCAGCGTCGAGCCGTTGACGTTGCAGATCCCGAGGAGCTTCGCCTTCTGCTCGCGGGCGTGCCGGACGGCCATCAGCGCGTCCATCGTCTCGCCCGACTGGGAGATCGCGATGACCAGCGTCGCCGGGGACAGGATCGGGTCGCGGTAGCGGAACTCGCTGGCCAGCTCCACCTCGCACGGCAGCCCCGCCCAGTGCTCGATCGCGTACTTGGCGATCAGCCCGGCGTGGTAGGACGTCCCGCAGGCCACGATGATGATCTTGTCGACCTCGCGGAGCTCGCGGTCGGGGATGCGCATCTCGTCCAGGCGGAGGCGGCCGTCGGCGCCGATCCGGCCGAGCAGGGTGTCGGCGACCGCCCGCGGCTGCTCGGCGATCTCCTTGAGCATGAAGTAGTCGTAGCCGCCTTTTTCCGCGGCGGACACGTCCCAGTCGACGTGGTACTCCTGCACCTCGGCGGGGCGCCCGTCGAAGTCGGTGATCGTCACCCCGCCTGCGCGCAGCTCGACGACCTGGTCCTGCCCCAGCTCGATCGCGTCGCGGGTGTGCGCGATGAACGCGGCGACGTCGCTGGCGAGGAAGTTCTCGCCGTCGCCGACCCCGACGACCAGCGGCGAGTTCCGGCGGGCGCCGACCACCAGGTCAGGGTCGCCGGTGTGCACCGCGACCAGCGTGAACGCGCCGTCCAGCCGGCGGCAGACGCGGCGCATCGCCTCCGCGAGCCCGCCGCCCGCGCCGTTGAGCCCGCCGCCCGCGCCGTTGAGGCCGCCGACCGCCTTCAGCTCGTCCTCCAGCAGGTGCGCGACCGCCTCGGTGTCGGTGTCGGACGCCAGCCCGTGCCCGGCCTCCTCCAGCTCCGCCCGCAGCTCGGCGAAGTTCTCGATGATCCCGTTGTGGATCACCGCGACGGAGCCGGTGCAGTCGACGTGCGGGTGCGCGTTCCGGTCGTTCGGCGGGCCGTGCGTCGCCCACCGCGTGTGCCCCATCCCGAGCGTCCCGGCGGGCGGCGGCTCCTCGGCCAGCGCGCCCCGCAGGTTCACGAGCTTGCCCGCGCGCTTCGCCGTCGCCAGCTTCCCGTCGGCCAGCACGGCCACCCCGGCCGAGTCGTAGCCGCGGTACTCCAGCCGCGCCAGGCCCTCCACGACCACGTCGAGCGCCGGACGGCCGCCTACGTACCCCACGATTCCGCACATGGCGGCCACTCTATTCGGTGCCCCGACCAGGGCCTACCGCAAGTGGCGTAGTCGGATGACGCTAACGTGGACGACCGGTGAAAACGCCGTGACCGGCTGACCGCCCGGTTACTGTTCAGCCATGACGACCGGATGGGACAGCGTGCCGAGCCCCTACGTGCAACTCTCCCGGGACGCCTGGCGGGGCCTGCGCGAGAACACGCCGCTGCCCCTCACGCCCGGCGAACTGGACGCGCTGCGCGGCCTCAAGGACCCGATCGACATCGCGGAGGTCGAGGAGGTGTACCTCCCGCTGTCGCGGTTACTGAACCTGTTCTTCCTGTCGGACGGACGGCTCCGCGACACCGTCAGCGGCTTCCTCGGCGGCGAGGTCCAGCCGACCCCGTTCATCATCGGCGTCGCGGGCAGCGTCGCGGTCGGCAAGTCCACCACGTCCCGGCTGCTGCGCACGCTGCTCGCCCGGTGGCCCGAGCACCCGACCGTCGAGCTGGTCACCACCGACAGCTTCCTCTACCCGAACGCCGTCCTGTCCGAGCGCGGGATCATGGACCGCAAGGGCTTCCCCGAGTCGTACGACCGGCGCGCCCTCGTCCGGTTCGTCTCGTCGATCAAGTCGGGCGCGGACGAGGCGTCGATCCCTGTGTACTCGCACTTGGAGTACGACATCATGCCCGGCGCGGCGCAGACCGTCCGGCGGCCCGACATCCTGATCGTCGAGGGGCTGAACGTGCTGCAGGCCCCGCCGCCCGGCGCGCTCGGCGTGTCCGACTTCTTCGACTTCTCCATCTACGTCGACGCCCGGGTCGAGGACATCCGGCAGTGGTACGTCGACCGGCTGTTCGCGCTGCGCCGCACCGCGTTCACCGACCCGCGCTCCTACTTCCACAAGTACGCGATCGAGCTGGACGAGGACGAGACCGCCGCGTTCGCCCAGCGCGTCTGGCGGGACGTCAACGAGATCAACCTCGTCTCCAACATCCTCCCGACCCGCGCCCGCGCCACGCTCGTCCTCCACAAGGACCGCGAGCACGCCGTCCAGCGCGTCCGCCTGCGCCGCATCTGACCGAAGCCCCCGGCGGACTCGATCAAGGACGAGGAACTGGCGTCCACCTTCCAGCGCGGCGAGCTGCCGCACTTCTCCGGGATCAACACGTTCCTGAAGGACCAGTCGGACGTGACGAGCCTGCTCGGCGTCCGGCTGATCTGCGAGGTCCTGGCGTCGTCGGTGGCGGCGGGCAGGCTCGGCCGGGACCGCGCCGGCTGACGGCTGACGGCTGACGGCTGACGGCTGACGGCTGACGCTAGCGGCGGTCCCAGGGGCCGGTGATCGCGAAGGTCGTGCCCGGGTCGTAGACGTTCACGAACATGGTCGTCTGACGGTCGCGGGAGAACGTGACGCCTGCGAACTCGCCCCATTCGGGCTTGTCGTCCGTGCCGATGTTCTGCCTGTTGCGGGCCATCGGATACACCTTGCGCTGGCGGGTCACGCCGTAGACGTGCTGCGCGCCGCCTCCGTCCTCGCAGACCATCAGGCCGCCCTGCGGGGCGAGGCAGATGTTGTCCGGCGACTCGCCCGGCGCCTCCACGTCGGTGTCCGGGCCGAACACGATCACCAGGGTGAGCCGGCCACGGGACGGCTCGTACGACCACACCTGCCCGAAATGGTCGGCGCCCGACCCCTCCTTCTTACGGGCGTAGCTCGACACGAAGTAGACGCGGTCGCCGCCCCAGTAGCAGCCCTCCAGCTTCTGCGCGTGCGTGACGCCGCCGGGCCCGAAGTCCTGGAACCGGATGGGCGTCTCCTTGGCGAGCGGGTCGGGCACCGGAAGCCACTCGACGCGGTCGAACACCGTGCCGGGCTTCTGCACGACGGACAGGTCGGGGACGTCGGGGACGCGCAGCGCCTCAAGCCGTCCGCCCGCCCGCAGGCTCCCGGCCCCGCCCTTCGGCTTCTTCGGGAGGAACCGGTAGAACAGGCCGAACGGCTTCTCGAACGCGTCCTCGGTCTCGTACACGGCGCCGTCGCGCGGGTCGACGGCGACCGCCTCGTGCTGGAACCGTCCCATCGCGGCCAGCGGCTCCGGGACGGTCCGGTCCGGCCGGTGCGGGTCGACCTCGAAGATGAACCCGTGGTCCTTGGCGTAGTCGCCGGTGCCCGCCTTGTCCTCGGTCTCCTCGCAGGTCAGCCAGGTGTTCCAGGGCGTGGGGCCGCCCGCGCAGTTCACCGCCGTCCCGGCGATGGCGACGCGTTCGGCGTGCACCCGTCCGGCGCGGTCGACCTCCAGCGCCGTGCAGCCGCCGAGGCCCGCGGGGTCGTAGGTGACGCCCTTGACCGGCGGGACGCGGTGCTCGGCGTCCGGCCGGTTCTCATGGTTCCGGACGAGCCAGGCCCGGCCCCCAGAACCGGGGAACGCCGACATGCCGTCGGCATGGCTCGGCACCGGCCCCTCCCCCGACCGCAGCGGCTCCCCCTCCCGCGACAGGACCGTGTACTGGAAGCCGCGCGGCAGGTCCAGCACGCCCTTCGGGTCGGGCACCAGCGGCCCGTACCCGTCGCGGCCGCCGACCGGCACGGCGCCGGCGTCCCCCGCGAACAGCTGCTCGACGGCGCCGCTGAAGGCGATCCCCGCCCCCACCGCGCCCGTCCCGGCCAGGAGCCGACGGCGCGAGACTGACATGAGCACACTCCCTGCTGGACGATCGAACCCTCCAGCCCGTTGTAACACGTGTCGCGTCACGCGCCGTGGCGCGGGCCGCGGCGCGGCCTGACGTAAGGATCGAGAACCGCGCAGGTTCCGGAGCCCGCAGGGCTCTCCCGAGGCGGCGGCGGTGCCGTTCGACCCGCCGCCCGCCCCGGACTCCCCCGTCGGGGACGCCTCCCCCGTCGAGGAGGCGATATCGCGGCACCGGGAGCGGATCCTCGCGATCGACGGCGTCGCGGCGCTCGACCACGCCCGCCGGGAGGACGGAACGGACGTGATCCGCGTCCACGTCACGAGCGAGCCGGTGGAGCGGAGCGTCCCCCGGGAACTGGACGGCCATCCCGTGATCACCGTCGTCACGGGCCCCTACGAGGCGCGCTGACCGGCCGGCCTCCGCGCTCAGTCGGCGCTGGCGACCGTGAGGGAGCGGAGGCGGAACGCCGCCAGGAACGCCGCCACCGCCGTGACCACGATCAGCAGCGTGATCGCCACGGTCAGGTTGACGGACGACTCGACCGGCGAGGCGCTGGTGAGCGCGTCCGTGACCGACAGGGACCACTGCTGGATGGACGCCGACTTGGCGCCCGGCGCGAAGCTGCCGAGCAGCGACTCCCACACCAGCGCGTACAGCAGGCCGATCGTGGCGGCGTTGCGGCTCGCGACGCCGAGCGCGACGAACACCGCGCTGTAGGCGACGCCGCCGACCAGGACGCCGACGGTGAACGCGGGCGTCACCTCCGCGGTCGTGCCGATCAGCACCAGCCCGGCGAGCAGCGTCGGGACGACCGCGAACACCGTCACCAGGACGATCGCGACGGCCAGCTTGGTCAGCACGATCACCTCGCGCGGGATCGGCTTCGTCAGCACGTACATGATCTGGCCGTCGTCGATCTCCGGCCCGATCACACCCGTGCCGGCGATCAGCGCGAGCAGCGGCAGCAGTGTCGCGAGGCCGAACTGCTGCAGGACGCCCGCGGACACGTCCAGGTCGTTGTTGCCGGTCGCCCGCAGGATCGCCGCCAGCACGAGCAGGATCAGCGGCAGCCCGAGCAGGAGCAGCGCACGCTTGCGGCCGAGCATCGACCGGAACGTGATCATCGCGATCGTGGAGTTCATCGGGCCACCAGGTAGGAGAAGACGCTTTCCAGGGACTCGTCCGACGGGGAGACCTCCCACAGCCGCACGTCCGCGTCCCGCGAGACCTGCGGCAGCAGCCAGGTGAAGCGCTGGAAGTCGACCGCCTCGATCTGCAGGCCCTTCTCGGTGAGCTGGACGCTGCGGGCCGAGCCGTCCGCGATGAGCGCGGCGGCGAGCCGCCGGTCGTCGGACGAGCGGACGAGGAAGATGTGCGGCCGGTCGGTCATCAGCCGCCGGATCTTGCGGAAGTCGCCGGACGCGGCGTGCCGCCCCGCGACGATCACCTCGATGTGGGTGGCGAGCCGCTCGACCTCCTCCAGGATGTGCGAGGAGAACAGGATCGTGCGGCCCTCGTCGGCCATCCGGCGGATGAGGTCCATGAGCTGGAGCCGCTGCCGCGGGTCCATGCCGTTGAACGGCTCGTCCAGCAGCAGCACGGGCGGGTCGTGCACCAGCGCGGACGCCATCTTGATGCGCTGCTTCATGCCCTTGGAGTAGTTGCCGATCTGCCGGTCGGCGGCGTAGTCCATCTCGACCAGGCCGATGGCGCGGCGCGCGGCGGCGGCCGGGTCGGGCAGCTTGTGCAGCTTCGCCATCGCGGTGATGAACTGCCCGCCGGTGAGGAAGTCGTACGCCGACTCCCGCTCCGGGACGAGGCCGAGATGGCGGTAGACGCCGGGGTTCTGCCAGAGCGGCGTCCCGTCCAGCGTGACGGACCCGGACGACGCCTGCAGGAACCCGCCCATCATGTGGATGAGCGTCGACTTGCCGGCGCCGTTCGGCCCGAGCAGCCCGGTGACGCCCGGCCCGACCTTCATCGACACGCCGTTGACGGCGACGACGTTGCCGTACCAGCGCGACACCTTGTCCAGAACCAACTCAGTCACGACAGGCCCGCCTTCCGGAACCGGCGGTAAAGGACCGCGATCGAGCCGAGGACGAGGACGGCGCACACCGCCAGCGCGACCACGCCGCCGGTGATGCCGGGCGCGATGCCGGGCGACGCGGAGTCGGCGCCGAGCAGCCGGACCTCGACGATGTCGACCAGGTTGAACGGCGCCAGCAGCCCGATCCAGCCCTGGAGGGTGAAGTTCGTCTCCGCCTCGGCGATGCCCTGGACGGCGCCCGCGACGGCGGTGGGGATCATGTAGGCGGCGATGACGGCGGCGACGCCGAAGCCGCGCCGCGGCGTGAAGGCCGCGACCACCATCCCGATCGCGGCGAGGACCAGCGCGTACAGGACGCAGCCGACGAGCCCGCCGAGGTATTCGAGGAGCTGCTCCCCCGAGTCGGGCGCCTTGGTGACCAGCCCGCCGACGTACAGGACGGTGATGGGCACCGCCAGCAGCGCGAACAGCGCGGTCACCATCGCCCCGGCCTTGGCCACGACGAAGTCGAGATGGCCGACCGGGCGGGAGAAGTACAGCGGGATGACGTGGAAGCGCACCTCCCGCGAGGCCAGCACCGGCGCCTGCGTGGCCAGGAAGATCGCCACGATGACCTGCATCAGATCCGCGTACTCGGAGTACGGGATCAGCGCGTCCTCCTCGTTGGTGAACGCGAACGCCGCGACCGACCCGGCGGCGGGCAGCAGCATGAGCGCGCCCAGCACGAACGGCATGATCTTCGCCCGCACGGGACGGCCGAGGCCGAACGCGGCGCGCAGGTTGTGGACGTACAGGGACCGCAGCACGTAGGAGCGGCCGTTGCGGCGCCCCTCGTAGTGCCGGTACCCGATGTCGTGGATCGTGCTCGTGCTCACCGGGACACCTCCTGCGGCACGGTCCCGGCGGCGGGCGGCACGCCGGGCGGCCCCGGCGGCTCGGGCCCGGTCTGGAAGACCTCTTCGATGTGGTGGCGGCGCTGCTCCATCCGGATCAGCCGCAGCCCGAGGTCGGCGACGCCGTCGCGGACCAGGTCGTAGGTCGTCTCGCCCGCGATGTCGACGACGAGGAACCGGCCCTCCGGATGGACGGTGGCGCCCTGGTCGTGCAGGCGCTGCCCGAGCTGGTCGCGTCCCTCGTCCACCTCGACGGTGAGGACGCCGCTCGCGGTCGTGTACGCCTCGACGGCCTGGGAGCGCAGCAGCTTCCCGCCGTCGATGATGACCACGTGGTCGCAGACCCGCTCCAGCTCGCCGAGCAGGTGGGACGTGACGAGGACGCTGATCCCGAACTCGGCGCCGATCCGGCGGATGAGGTCGAGCATCTCGTCGCGTCCGGCCGGGTCGAGGCCGTTGGTGGGCTCGTCCAGGAAGATCAGCTTCGGGTCGTGGACGAGGGCCTGCGCGAGCTTCACCCGCTGGCGCATCCCGGTGGAGTAGCCGCCGATGGGGCGGTAGCGCTCCTCGTACAGGCCGACGTGCCGGAGCGTGTCGGCGGCGCGTTCGCGGGCGGCGGTCGGCGGCAGCCCGCACATTCTGGCCATGTGGACGACGAACTCCGTCGCGGACACGTCCGGCGGGAGGCACTCGTACTCGGGCATGAACCCGACGCTCTCGCGGATCCGCAGACCCTCGCGGGCGATGTCGAGGCCGAGCACGGTCGCGGTGCCGGACGAGGGGGGCATCAGCCCGAGCAGGATCTTGATGAGCGTCGACTTGCCGGCGCCGTTGGCGCCGACCAGCCCGACGACGCCCGGCTCGACGGCCACGGACAGGTCGTCCAGGGCGGTCACCCGGGGGAACCTCATCGTCAGGCCCTGGGTGGCGATGATCGGCATGAATACGAACCTAGTGGCTGGCACGGCGCGTCACGTCAGCCTAAAGAGCGATGTGCCTCAGCCTTTCGGCCAGATTCCGGATCGACCTAAGTTCGCCTGCGGGCGACCCTTCTGTCCTGCCCGCGCAGGACGGCCGCCCACAGCACCCGCTGGACGAGCAGCGTCAGCGTGCCCGCGATGATCATGCCCGCGAAGTTGACGGCGAGCTGCAGCAGCGACCCGGTGATCTCGCTGCCGTGCCGCAGCGCCATCGCGACCGCGAGGTTCCCGGCGGCGGGCACGGTGGTGACGGAGATGAACACCCCGACCAGCGCCGACGACTTGCCCGCGGTGAGCGACAGCACCCCGGCGGCCCCGGCGAGCAGCGCGACGATGAACGACCAGCGGTCCGGGCTGTAGATGAACGCGGTGGCCGGGCGCTGGTCGGGCAGCCGGTCCAGCTCGATCACGCCGATCCACCGGCTGACCAGCGCGCACACGTAGGTGATGACGATCGCGACGGCGAACCCGACGGTCAGCGCCCGGACCGCGTCCACGATCCGCCGCGGCTGGAGCCGGAGGAGCCCGTAGCAGATCGCCGCGACGGCGCCGAACTCCGGCCCGAGCACCATCGCGCCGACCACCAGGATCGGCGAGTCGATCAGCGCCGCGATCCCGGCCAGCTGGGTGGCGAGCGCGAGGAACGCGACGAACGACCAGGTCAGGGCCGTCCCCTCGCTGACCGTCTGGTCGAGCTCCTCCCAGATGACGGCGTCGTCGCCGTGGCCGGGGGCGCGCTCCATCGCCTCGTCGGCCTTGTCCGAGAGCGTCAGGTCGACCTGGTCGAGCGAGATGGACCCGTCCCGGTCGACGTCGAGGCGGCGCAGCGCGTCCAGGATCTCGTTGGCGGACTCGCGGGCGATGTCGCTGGTCACCAGGTCGCCGCGCGGGGACCTGGCGGCGCCCGGGAGGACGACGACGTTGGTGGCTCCGGGGCAGTCCGCGAGCGCCTCGCAGACCGCGTCGGTCCGGTCGGACGGGACGATCGCTCTGAGATGAAGCACAGGCACATGCTGCCTTACTCGGCGCGCGGACGTGACCGGGACCGGGCCCTACGCTTTGATCGTCCAATATGGGTAAAAGTAGGTAAAACCAGGACGGTGAGGTCATGACGCGGGCGGCCGGACGGACGGCGCTGGCAGGCATCGCGCTCGCCGTCCCGCTGGCGACGGCGGCCTGCGACGCCGACGTCGGCCTCTCCGAGCCCGGCTCCCCGCCGCCGAAGGGCGCGGGCGGCGACGAGGCGCGGGCCCGCCGGGACCTGTCCGGGCTGCGGATCGCGTCCGAGCGCGACGGCGGCGGCTACGAGCGCGACAGGTTCGGCACCCGCTGGAAGGACGTCGACCGCAACGGCTGCGACCAGCGCAACGACGTCCTCGCCCGCGACCTGACGGCGGTCCAGAAGAGGGGCCGGTGCGTCGTCCTGTCCGGCCGCCTCCGCGACCCCTACACCGGCAAGGAGATCGCCTTCGCCAAGCGGGACGCCGCCGAGGTGCAGATCGACCACGTCTACCCGCTCGCGCTCGCCTGGCGGATGGGCGCGTCCCGCTGGACCGAGGACCGGCGCGAACGGTTCGCCAACGACCACGGCAACCTGCTGGCCGTGTGGGGCGTGCCCAACCAGCAGAAGAGCGACTCCGGCCCCGGCGAGTGGAAGCCCCAGAAGGCGTTCCAGTGCACCTACGGCGTCACCTACATCGCCGTCGCGAAGAAGTACTCACTCCCCATAACCCGCGCCGACCACGACGCCCTCCAGACCTTCCTCGGAAGGTGCTAGGCCAGGGCGGTCTTCACGACGCCCGCCAAATGCTCGGCGACCGACTGGGCCTGCGACTCCGACGCCGCCTCGACCATCACGCGGACCATCGGCTCGGTGCCGCTCGGCCGGATCAGGACGCGTCCCGTCTCGCCGAGGTCGGCCTCGGCGGCGGACACGGCCGCGGCCAGCTCGGGTGACGTCTTCGCTTGGTTCTTGTCGACGTCCCTGACGTTGATGAGCACCTGCGGCAGCCGCGTCATCACCTTCGTCAGCTCGTCCAGGGGACGGCCGCGGCGGATCATCGCGGCGAGCAGGTGCAGGCCCGTCAGGACGCCGTCGCCGGTCGTCGCGTGGTCCAGCATGATCACGTGGCCGGACTGCTCGCCGCCGAAGCCGAACCCGCCCTCCTTCATCGCCTCCAGGACGTACCGGTCGCCGACCGCCGTCTCCACCACGGTGATCCCGGCCTCGCGCATCGCGAGCTTGAACCCGAGGTTCGACATCACGGTCGCGACGACGGTGTCGGCGGCCAGCGCGCCCGCCTCCCGCAGGTCAAGCGCCAGGATCGCCATGATCTGGTCGCCGTCCACGATCTCGCCGGACGCGGTCACGGCGAGGCACCGGTCGGCGTCGCCGTCGTTGGCGATGCCCGCGTCCGCGCCGTGCTCCCGGACGGCCTGCTGCAGCGCCTCCAGATGCGTGGAACCGCAGCCCGAGTTGATGTTCAGCCCGTCCGGGGCCGTGCCGATCGTGATCACCTCGGCGCCCGCGCGGCGCAGCGCCTCGGGCGCCACGTCGCTGGACGCGCCGTTCGCGCAGTCGATCACGACGCGCAGGCCGTCCAGCGACACCGGGACGGTCGACAGCAGGTGCGCGACGTACTGCTCGACCGCGCCATGCGCCTCGCGGACGCGCCCGACTCCGGCGCCGGTCGGCGGGTCCCACACCTCGCCGAGCCGCGCCTCGATGCGGTCCTCGAGCTCGTCGGGGAGCTTGTGGCCGCTGCGGTCGAAGAACTTGATCCCGTTGTCGGGGGCCGGGTTGTGCGACGCCGACAGCATCACGCCGAGGTCGGCGTCCAGCTGGTGCGTCAGATGCGCGACGGCGGGCGTCGGCAGGACGCCGAGGCGCAGCACGTCCACCCCGGAACTCGCGAGGCCCGCCACCACGGCCGCCTCCAGGAACTCGCCGGACGCCCGCGGATCGCGCCCGACCACCGCCAGCGGCCGGTGCCCCTTGAACGCGCCCTGCTCGCCCAGCACCCGCGCCGCCGCGACGGACAGGTCCATGACGAGCGGGGCGGTCAGGTCGCGGTTGGCGAGCCCTCGCACGCCATCAGTCCCGAAAAGACGAGCCACAGTTCAACTCCCGATATGACGAAAGACCGCGCGGACGGGAGCCTGGGGGTCGCGCCCGGCCCGCTCCGCGCGTCAAATCTAGTGGGCACCGGGCACGGAGTGGTGCGGACGCGGGCGAGCCGCCGCACCCGTCGCGCCCGGCCATGCGGGCCGGGCGCGGGAAAGCCACGGGGTGCGACGGCTCGTTCCGTCGATCAGCGCTTGCTGTACTGCGGGGCCTTGCGGGCCTTCTTGAGACCGGCCTTCTTGCGCTCCGGCACCCGCGCGTCGCGGGTGAGGAAGCCGGCCTTCTTCAGCGCCGGGCGGTGCTCGATGTTGCCGAACTGCAGCGCGCGGGAGATGCCGAGGCGCAGCGCGCCGGCCTGCCCGGTGGTGCCGCCGCCGTTCACGCGCGCGAGCACGTCGAACTGGCCCTCAAGGCCCAGCAGCACGAACGGCTCGTTCACGATCTGCTGGTGGACCTTGTTCGGGAAGTACTGGTCCAGGGTGCGGCCGTTGATCTTCCACTGGCCGCTGCCGGGGACGATGCGGACCCGCGCGATGGCCTGCTTGCGGCGGCCGGTGCCGGCCGCGGGGCCCGTCGCGATGGGCTGGCCGAGCAGGCCCTCGCCCGCGGCCTCGGGGGTCTCGGTGGTGTACTCGGACGGCGCGTCCTCGAACGACTCGGCCTCGACGGCCGGCTCGGTGGTCTCGTCCACGGTTCTCCTCGGTGTTCTAGCCAGGGCGGCTGGCCCGTCTCACGGGTGCCCCGGCGGCCGCTATTTCGGGGTGCGCACGCCGCGTCGGCGTGCGCGGGCGTCACTTCTTGATCTGGCTGATCTGGGTGATCTCGAACGGGACCGGCTTCTGCGCCTGGTGCGGGTGGTCCGGCCCGGCGTAGACCTTCACCTTGCCGAACATCTTCCGGCCGAGGGAGTTCTTGGGCAGCATGCCCTTGATCGCCTTCTCGACGGCCCGCTCGGGGTGCTTGGCCAGCAGGTCGGCGTAGGTCACCGAGCGGAGGCCGCCCGGGTAGCCGGAGTGCCGGTAGGCGCGCTTCTGCTCCAGCTTGTTGCCGGACAGCGCCACCTTCTCGGCGTTCACGATGACGACGAAGTCACCGGTGTCGAGATGCGGGGCGAAGATCGGCTTGTGCTTACCCCGGAGCAGCTGCGCGACCTGACTGGCGAGACGGCCAAGCACGACATCGGTCGCGTCGATGACGTACCACTGACGCTGGACGTCAGCGGGCTTAGGGGTGTACGTGCGCACGGTCGTAGGCCTTCGTTTCTCGTCGACTTACAGGCGGTTTCGATCCTCGCCCGCCCTCACGGGCGAGCGCCGTCAGCGGAAATCCTGCTCGCGCCGATCAGAGGATCGTCCGACCTGGCGCTCCGGGATGCCGGGGCCCGGACCGGCGCCCGCGTCGCCTGACGCGAACACTCCTGGGGCACACCGAACACGTCGTCGCGTCGTCTCCAGCCCGCCGTCGGCGGGCACGACGCACACAACAAACAGGCAGGATACTCGGCCGCGCACCCAAGGGTCAAAACGGCCCGCGCCCGGCGGCCTCGCGGCGGTTCCGCGGCCGTCGCGCGGCCCCGTCCGATCGGCCCGGAACGGAACGGTCAGCGGCGGACGAGTTACGCCTAGTAGTTGTATTGATCTTTTTTGGGCGATCTTGGTAACAGGGGGTGAATACCGGGATATTGTGCCGGGCGACCGGTCCACGCCGGCATGAGCCGGCCCGCACCCGGGAGCCCCCGCTGTCCACTCCCCGCAGACCAGGCGATCCCGCCGGACGCCGCCAGCCCGGGTACATCGGGCAGCCCGGCGCCGCATCCCCTGACGCCTCCCGCCACCGCACGCCCCCTTACCGTGACGAACTCGTGGCCAGGGGCCCTCGGCGCGACGCGTCCCGCACAGGGCCGCCGTCCGGCCGTCGCACACCGCATGACGACCGCCGGAAGCCGCAGAGCGGCGGCCGGCACTCGCAAGGCCGCCCGCCCCAGGGCGGCGGTCGCCGACCTCAAGGCAAGGGAGGCGGGCGGACGCGGCGCAGCATCATCGTGGCCGTCACCGCGTCCGCCCTCGCCATCGGCGTCGGCGTCGGGATCGACCGGCTGCTGCTGCCGGAACTGCGCTCGGAGCCGACCACCGCGGCCGGGCCCGAGGCGCGAACCCCCGACATCGTCGAACCAGGGCCGCAGAGCGACCCGTCGACCGGGTCCGGGCCCGGGACGGGCACCGCGGGCGGCGGCAAGGCGCCCACGGGCGGCGCCCCCGCCCCGAACGCGGCCGTGCCGACCCCGCCGCTGAAGACGATGCGCGCGCCCGGCGGCGCGCCGGACGTGCCGTCCGAGCCCGGCGCGCCGTCCGAGACCGGCAGGGCGCCGGGCGAGGGCGCCCGCTCGCCCGGAGGCTCGGCGGGGTCGTCCGGCACGGAGGCGGCCGTGGTGTCGCTCACCAACGCCGAGCGCGCCAAGGCGGGCTGCAGGCCGCTGCACGTCGACCAGCGGCTCGTCACCGCGGCCCGCAGACACTCCGCCGACATGGCGGCCAACGGCTACTTCGACCACACGTCGCGCAACGGCGACAGCCCGTGGAAGCGGATGGAGGACGCCGGCTACCCCAGCCCCGGCGCGGAGAACATCGCGAAGGGCTACTCGACCGCCGCGGCCGTGATGAAGGGATGGATGGACAGCCCGGGACACCGCGCCAACATCCTGAACTGCGACCTGCGCGCCATCGGCGTCGGCAAGGCCTCCGGATCCGGCGGACCGCTGTGGACACAGGACTTCGGCTGGAAATGATCATGATGTGCTCGCGGCTCCCGACCTTCGCGAAATCACCGGCGTCCGGTTCGCCCCCATGTCATGGTGGGTGTCGCGAAGGTCCAGAGCCCTGAACGAGGAACGGTAAGGTCCAAGCCATGGGTTATCCGGGCGATCAAGGCAAGCCCGGCGGCTGGTCCCCTCATCATCAGCCGCCGCACGCGCCGTACGGACCCGGAGCCGAAGCGCCGCCGTACGGCCACGACAACGACGAAGCCCCCTTCGCACCGCGCGAGGAGGGGCCAGGTGCGATGCCGTTCGGCAACGAGCCTTTCGGTAACGAATCCTTCGGCAACCAGTCCTACGGCAACGAGTCCTTCAGCAACGAGCCGTACGGGAACGAGCAGGTCGGCGGCGAGCCGTACGGCGGGGCGGCGGATCAGACCGCCGCGTGGGCCGACGAGCCCGCCGCCGGGAACGCGCCCCCCTCCTTCCCGCCGGACCAGTCCTACGGGGCCTACGAGGGCATGCCGCCAGGGCCGTCCGGCGGCGGTCCCTCCCGTGGCGGGCCGACCCCGCCCGAGCGGCGCCGCGGCCTGCCGCTCGTCATCGGCGGCGCGGCGGTCGCCGGGCTCCTGCTCATCGGCGGCGGCGTCGCGCTGTCGTCGGCGCTGAAGGACGACTCCGAACCGGCGTCGCCCAAGGCCGCCGAGTCCAAGCAGCCGCAGGGCACCCCGAGCCCGCCGCAGCCCGTCCTGGCGCCGGTGAAGCTGCAGAGCCGCACGACCGACCCGAAGCCGCTGACGCTCAAGGAGGTCTTCGGCAACGGGAAGTTCAAGGCGGGCAAGTACCGCTACGTCCGGACGGCCGCGGCGTCGACGAAGAACTGCACCGGGGTCGCGGGCGGCGTCAAGCTGGACAAGGTCCTCAAGAAGGGCGGCTGCACGCAGGCGCTCCGGGCCACGTACGCGCTCTCCACCGGCTCCCTCATCGGCACCGTCGGTGTGTTCAACCTCGAGGACCAGGCCGCGGCCGAGCAGGCCGTCAAGGCCGCCGCCGCCAAGGACGCCTTCCTGCTGGCGCTGCCCGGCACGGGCGTCTCCAAGACCAACGGCAAGGGCGAGGCGCTCGGCACCTCCCAGGCGCGCGGCCACTACCTGGTCATGACATGGGTGCAGCGGCCGGACGGCAAGAAGATCGCGAGCAAGTACCATGCGGCCGTCCGTGTCTTCGGTACGCAGATGGTGAAGGGCAGCAACCTGGCCCTCGCCCTGCACTACAGAGAAACCGAAGGCAAACCCCTCCAAAAGTGACCCGTTTGAATACCCTCTCTGCCTATGTCTGGACCTAGAGACACCCGGGAGTCCGCCGAGCAGGCGGGGACGTCCGACGTCCCCGCCGACTCGGTGCCGCCCAGCTTCGGCGGCGCGGTCCCCCCGGCCGCCGGGCCGCCCCCCGCCGACGCGCCCTCCGCCGAAGCGGCCCCCTCCGACGCCTCGATCGCGGAGGACGCGAGCGCGGAGGACGCGCCGCGCGGCTCCATCAGGCCGCCCGCGTTCGGCCTGGAGGCCCCCTGGTGGGCCGCCGAGTCCGCCGACACGGCCCCGCCCGCCGAGGCCGAGGACACGCCCGCCGAAGACGTCCCCGCCACAGCGGGCGGACGAGCCGCAATGGAAACACCGGCGGACGAGCCCGAGCGCGAGGCCGAGGCCGAGGCCGCGTCCGAGGAGATCGTCTTCGGCGCTGTGCCCGCCGAGGAACGTCCGGCCGGATCTGAGATCACCGACGTCCCGCCCGGGACGCTCGTCGCCGGAGTCGGCGTCCCCAGCGTCGACTCCCGCCGCGCCGTGCCCGCCGCGCCGATCGTGAAGCGTCCGCCCGCCGGCGGCGACACCGATCCCGACGGCTTCCCGCCCGTCCGTCCAGAGGACGCGCCCGTCCGTGCGGACGCGCCAGCGCGTCCGGCGGACGATGCCGCACCGGAGGAGACCGTTGTGAACGCTCCCGTAGAACAGCAACCCGCCCAGGAAACCGGCACGGACCCGCTCGCGCCGCGCGAGGCGGACCCCGCGTTCGAGAAGGCCAAGCAGGCCGAGAACGCGTCGTCCGCGTCGCTGGCGCCGGTTCTCGTGCCGGACGCGATCCTGCCGCCCGGCGTCGAGCCGCCCACCGGCAGCGGACCGTTCCCGCAGCAGACCGAGGCCGCCGGGAACACCGGGAACGCCCCGGACGCCGCGGCGACCGCCGAGCAGGCCCAGGTGATCACGCCGGTCTACCACGCCGAGGGCGGCGCCCCGATCGACACCCCACCGCCGCCCGGACGCCCCTCACATCGCGGCGGAGGCGGCGGAAGCAGGCGCAGGCCGCTGCTGATCGGCGGCGGCGCGGCGGCCGTCCTCGCCGTCACCGCCGGTCTGTTCGTCATCGGCGGGACGGGCTCCAGCGGCGACGAGGGCAAGGGCGGCCAGGCCGTCGAGTCTCCCGCCGCGACGTCCACGCCGGCCGGCACCCCGCCGGGCACCGCCGTCCCGTCCACGCCCGTGGACATCACGAACGAGAAGAGCGACACCAAGGACCTGGCGTTCCGCGACGTGTTCCCCACCGAGGTCATCAAGCTCGGCGGGCGGACCTACACCCGCGAGCGCTGGTCCCTGAACCGCGAGCCGTCGTACGCGGCCAGGGGCGCGATGCTCGCGGCGCTGGAGCGCGAGCGGTGCCGCAAGATCGTCCGCGCGACGTACATCGACCGGGGGAGCTCGCTCGCCGTCACGTCCGGCATCGCGGTGATGCCGACGAACGCGGCCGCGCTCGCGATCAGCAAGGCCGGGAACCCCGCCAAGTACGAGTGGTTCCGCGGCATGGGCGGCAAGAACGCGCCCGGCCTGGACCGTGCGGGCGGATACGCCGCCGTGACCGTCCGCGGACGGTACGTCGCCTACGCCTACGTCCAGTGGGCGAACGGCAAGAAGGCCGAGCCCGGCGACCAGACGATCAGGCAGGCCGCCCAGCAGTTCCTGGACTACGACCTCCGCCCGATCGTGGCCCGCGCCGGAAGCTGACCCAGGCCCGCGTCCGCCTCCGCTAGGACGTTCCCCGTTCGGACGAGGCGTCGGAGCCTTCTCCAGCCGCCGCTGCCGCCTCCGCCGCTGCCGCCTCCGCCGCTGCGGCTTCCGCGGCCGCGGCGGCGTTGAGCGTCCGGACGCGGCGCGTCTCCTGAGCGCGCTTGGCCATGCTGTCGTCCTCCGGGTAACGGATCTCCTCAAGCGACAGCCCGTGCGCGGGCGCCACGTTCACACCGGAGTCACGGACGCGCGCCGCGAGCACCTCGGCGGGCCACTCCACCTCGCGCCGCCCGTCCCCGACCATCAGCAGCGCCCCGACCAGCGCGCGGACCATCGAATGGCAGAACGCGTCCGCCTCCACGGTCGCGAGCGCCAGATGCGGGTCGCGGTCGTCGCGGGCCCACTCGTAGCGCAGCAGCTCCCGGATGGTCGTCGCACCCTCCCGCCTTCGGCAGTAGGCGGCAAAGTCCTGCTCGCCCAGCAACCGCCGCGCGGCATCATTCATGCGGGCCAGGTTCAGCGGACGCGGATGCCAGAGCACGTCGTGGCGGCGCAGCGGCTCCACCCCGACGGGGTTGTCGCACACCCGGTACACGTAACGGCGGGACAGGGCGGAGAACCGTGCGTCGAACCCCTCCGGGGCGATGGACACGCGCCACACCCGCACGTCGGGCGGCAGCAGCCCGGCGAGCCGCCGCGGCATCGTCCCGTTGATCGCCGAGTACGCGGCGACGGGCACCACCAGGTGCGCCACCTGGCCCCGGGCGTGGACGCCGGCGTCCGTGCGGCCGGCGACGGTGAGCATGGGCGGCGGGTCCAGGCGCAGCATGCGGGCCAGCGCGTCCTCGATGACGCCCTGGACGGTCCGCTGGTTCGGCTGCCTCGCCCAGCCCGCGAAGTCCGACCCGTCATAGGAGATATCGAGCCGGAGTCGTACCAAAGCGGTCATGTCAGCTGAGCTGTCCTTCTCTGTCACTCCCCGTCCGTTCTCCCGATGAGCCGCCCCGCCCTACGGGAACCCCCCTGACACGCTCCCCTGCGAATGCTCGCCCGCCTGCCATGACCATGCGATCAAGTCTGGCAAAGAAGAGGGCCCGCCGTCCTGTACCGGACGGCGGACCCAAACCATCATGTCGGCCTAGACCATTAATGGATTAGCCAAGGGGTCAGATCATCCCCGTGCACGGGGGTGCAAGACCGACGGTCTGTAGCTAGCTAGACGCTACTCGTCCTTCTTCGCTTCGGCGTCGGCCCCGGTGTCGCCGGCCTCCGCCTCCTCGGACTCGGTGTCCTCGGCCTTGCTGAGGGTCACCTCGTCCTCGGCGGGAAGGTCGACGTCCTCGCTCGCCTTCGCGGGCGCGGCCTTGGTCGTGGACGCGGCCTTGGAGGTCGTGACGGACGGCATCTGCTCCTGGACCAGCTCGATCACGGCCATCGGAGCGTTGTCGCCCTTGCGAGGGCCGATCTTCGTGATCCGGGTGTAGCCGCCGGGCCGGTTCTCGAAGCGCGGCGCGATCTCGGTGAAGAGCTCGTGCACGACGCCCTTGTCGCGGATCGTCCGGGCCACCAGGCGGCGGTTGTGCAGGTCGCCTCGCTTGGCCTTGGTGATGAGCTTCTCGGCCAGCGGACGCACCCGGCGGGCCTTGGCCTCGGTCGTGGTGATGCGGCCGTGCTCGAACAGCGCCGTGGCCAGGTTCGCCAGGATGAGGCGCTGGTGGGCGGGGCTGCCGCCGAAGCGGGCGCCCTTGGTGGGCTTGGGCATTGGTCTTCCTTCCTGCACCGGCCGTGTCAGGTACCGGTGTCAGCTGGTCCCGGGACGGCCGGGGGACGCGCCCCCGGCCGTCCGGGATCGGGTTTCTAGTACTGCTCGGTCTCGGCGTAGCTCTGGTCGTCGTCGCTGTAGCTGTCGGCCGCCGCGCTCGGGTCGAACCCGGGCGGGGAGTCCTTCAGCGACAGGCCCATGTCGTTGAGCTTCTGCTTGACCTCTTCGATCGACTTGGCGCCGAAGTTCCTTATGTCGAGCAGGTCCTGCTCGGAGCGGGCGACGAGCTCGCCCACCGAGTGGATGCCCTCGCGCTTCAGGCAGTTGTAGGAGCGGACGGTGAGGTTCAGCTCCTCGATCGGCAGGGCCAGGTCGGCGGCGAGCGCCGCGTCCGTCGGGGACGGGCCCATGTCGATGCCCTCGGCCTCGACGTTGAGCTCCCGGGCCAGCCCGAACAGCTCGACGAGGGTCTTGCCGGCGGACGCGACCGCGTCGCGCGGCAGCATCGCCTGCTTGGTCTCCACGTCCAGGATGAGGCGGTCGAAGTCGGTGCGCTGCTCGACGCGGGTCGCCTCGACCTTGTAGGTGACCTTCAGCACGGGCGAGTAGATGGAGTCGATCGGGATCCGGCCGATCTCCTGGCCCGGCTGCTTGTTCTGCGCGGCGGAGACGTAGCCGCGGCCGCGCTCGACCGTCAGCTCCATCTCCAGCTTGGCCTTGTTGTTCAGGGTGGCGATGTGCAGGTCGGGGTTGTGCACCTCGACGCCCGCGGGCGGCGCGATGTCGGCCGCGGTGACCTCGCCCGGGCCCTGCTTGCGCAGGTACATGACCACGGGCTCGTCGTGCTCGGACGAGACGACGAGCTCCTTGAGGTTCAGGATGATGTCGGTGACGTCCTCCTTCACCCCCGGGACGGTGGAGAACTCGTGGAGGACGCCCTCGATGCGGATGCTGGTGACGGCCGCACCGGGGATCGAGGAGAGCAGGGTGCGACGCAGCGAGTTGCCGATCGTGTAGCCGAAGCCCGGCTCCAGCGGCTCGATGGTGAACCGCGACCGGTACTCGTCGACCTGCTCTTCGGTGAGAGTCGGACGCTGAGCGATGAGCATGGTGGTGCCTTCTTTCCGCGGTGCCCGCTATTTGACTACCGCGACTGTGAGTGTTCCCCGATTCGCCGGGATCCCACGGAAAAGACCGCGGAACCCCGGCGGAGCCGAGTTCCTACTTCGAGTAGTACTCGACGATGAGCTGCTCCTGGATGGGAGCGTCGATCTGCTGCCGGACCGGCATCGAGTGCACGAGGACGCGCATCTTCTCGCCGTCCACCCCGAGCCACGCCGGGACGGGACGGTCGCCGACCTCGGCCTTGGCGACCTGGAACGGGACCATCTCCAGCGACTTCGGCTTGACGTCGACGATGTCGGCCTCGGTCACCAGCGCCGACGGGATGTTGACCTTGCTGCCGTTGACCCTGATGTGGCCGTGGCGGATGAGCTGGCGGGCCATGTCGCGGGACTTGGCGAAGCCCGCGCGGTAGACCACGTTGTCGAGGCGGCGCTCCAGGAGGGCGAGCATGTTCTCGCCCGTCTTGCCCTGCTGGCGGTTCGCCTCGACGTAGTAGTTGTGGAACTGCCGCTCCAGCACGCCGTAGATGCGCCGCGCCTTCTGCTTCTCGCGAAGCTGCAGCAGGTACTCGGTCTCCTTCGGCCGGCCGCGTCCGTGCTCACCCGGCGGGTAGGGACGGATCTCGATCGGGCACTTGGGGCCCTCGCACTTGCTGCCCTTGAGGAACAGCTTCATCTTCTCGCGGCGGCAGAGCTTGCAGTCCGCACCGGTGTAACGAGCCATTGTTCTAGATCTCCCCTGCCTCAGACCCGGCGACGCTTCGGCGGGCGGCAGCCGTTGTGCGGAACGGGCGTGACGTCCTGGATCGAGCCCACCTCGAGGCCGGTCGCCTGCAGCGACCGGATGGCGGTCTCGCGGCCCGAGCCCGGGCCCTTCACGAAGACGTCGACCTTGCGCATCCCGTGCTCCATCGCGCGCCGGGCGGCGGCCTCGGCGGCCTGCTGCGCGGCGAACGGCGTGGACTTGCGGGAGCCCTTGAAGCCGACGTGGCCGGACGAGGCCCAGGAGATCACGTTGCCGTTGGGGTCGGTGATCGAGACGATCGTGTTGTTGAACGTGCTCTTGATGTGGGCGTGCCCGTGAGCGACGTTCTTCTTTTCCTTGCGGCGCACCTTCTTCGCGCCGACACGGCTTTTAGGAGGCATCTGCTCTCTCTACTCTTGAGGTCATCGATCCGGAGGACCGACTCCGGACTACTTCTTGCCGGCCTTCTTCTTGCCGGCCACGGTCTTCTTCTTGCCCTTGCGGGTGCGCGCGTTGGTCTGCGTGCGCTGACCGTGCACCGGGAGCCCGCGGCGGTGCCGGATGCCCTGGTAGCACCCGATCTCGATCTTGCGGCGAATGTCCGCCTGGACCTCGCGGCGAAGATCGCCCTCGATCTTGTAGTTCGTCTCGATCCAGTCGCGGAGTTTCACCATCTCGTCGTCGCCGAGCTGGTGCACCCGCATGTCGCCGCTGATCTCGGTGCCCGCGAGGGTTTCGAGCGCACGCGTCCGGCCGATGCCGAAGATGTAGGTGAGAGCGACCTCCAGGCGCTTTTCGCGCGGGAGGTCGACGCCGAGGAGGCGTGCCATGTGGGCAGTTCCCTTTCGTTGCGCGGAGGTATGGACGCATCGCGTCCGCGAACACCCTGCCCGGGTGGCGGCCCCGGCCTCCGACGATCCGGGGGTGGTCCTCACACGGCGGTGCCGCACGAACCGATCTTTCGACGGTCGTACGGCTGCCCGTGTGAAGGTTGCGATGCGCTAGCTGTTGTGCCGCGCCGGGCCTGTGTCAGCCCTGGCGCTGCTTGTGGCGCGGGTCAGAGCAGATGACCATGACCCGGCCGTGCCGCCGGATGATCCGGCAGTTCTTGCAGATCTTCTTGACGCTCGGCTTGACCTTCACTGGGTCTCCTAGAGATCAGGGTCACCCCCGCGCCGCCACGCACGGGGAAGGCAACCCCAGTGGGATTCACTTGTAGCGGTAGACGATCCGACCGCGCGTGAGGTCGTAGGGGCTCAACTCCACAACGACGCGGTCGTCCGGCAGGATCCGGATGTAGTGCATCCGCATCTTGCCGCTGATGTGGGCGAGCACCTTGTGCCCGTTGTCGAGCTCGACCCGGAACATGGCGTTCGGGAGGGACTCGATGACGGTGCCCTCGATCTCGATGGCCCCTTCTTTCTTGGGCATGTCCTCCGCGCTTCGCTGATCGGCTCATTGGACTCGGCCCGGCTCCCGGAGGAGAATCGACCGCAATCCACAATCCACACCGCGACGCGGAAGGCGTCAGGAAGGGGAATCAGACGGTCGGCGACGGACCGACTAAGGAGTCTACGTCAACCGGCCGTCCAATGCGAAATCAGCGCATGACACGGGTCCGGAGACTCCTCCCGACCCAAGCATACATCGCGTGCGCGTTGTACCTTTCAGGAGAGATACGTTCGAGGAGGATCAGCATGCCGAGCTATGACTTCGCGCTGATCCTGAGCCGTCCCCTCTACGAGGACGAGCTGGACCCGCTGTTCGGCCGCACCCACGGCGCCGTCACGGTGTCGATCATCAGCGAGCCGCAGCACGCCGACCGTCCGGGCAACGCGTCCTGCTCCTGGCCGGCCGCCACCCTCGCCGCGGCGATCATGGAGGTGGTGGAGCACGTCGAGGGCAGCGCGCCCGGCGTGCACGCCATGCAGGTCGAGGCCGACCCGCTGCTGACGATCCGCGACATCGCCGAGCGGGTCGGACGGTCCCTCGACTCGGTCCGGCACGCGATCACCGGCTCCCGCGGCGCGGCCGGCTTCCCCTCCTCGGAGATGTCGACGGCCGGGCACCGGCTGTGGCGCTGGTCCAAGGTGGCCGCCTACTACGGGCTGGACGACCCGCAGCTCGTCGAGGCGAAGCCGACCGTCCAGGCGATCAACGGCTGGCTCGCGCTCCGCGACGTCGTCCCCGACGTGGCGCCCGCCGCCGAAGAGGTCACCTCCGCCCTCTCCCTGGTGATCCCGCACGTCGCGTAAGCCGCCGTTTCCGGGCCCTGAGAGCACGAATGCCCGCGATGCCCTTGCCCAGGGTCGGGGCGGCATGCCTCTGCGTGACGGGCGCCGGAACCGGACGGGCGGCAGGTGGCGCCCCGAGTCGACAGTCCGGGCCGACGGGGGCGAAGATCGTCCCGGTGCCGTGCCGGTGGCGCCTGAACCGAAGGTCCGTGATGTGCTTGGGCAAGGGGGAGACGATCGATGGCGATCATCGCGCAGCTGAGCGATATCCACCTGGCGGCCGGACGGGACGGCGAGGTGGACGACGGCTCGGGACCGGTGCGCGCGCTGCGGGCGGCGGTGTCGAGCCTGCTCTCGCTGCCGGCCCGGCCGGACGCCGTCGTCATCACCGGCGACCTGGCCGACGGCGGCAGGCACGCCGAGTACGCCCGGCTCCACGCGCTGCTGTCGCCGCTGCCGATGGCCGTCTACCCGATGTGCGGCAACCACGACGACCGCGACGAGATGCGGAAGGTGTTCGACGACCACCACGAGGTGACCGACACGGGGACCGTCCCGCAGGCGCCCGTGCAGTACGCCGTGAACGTGGCCGGCGTGCGGCTCGTCTGCTGCGACACCACCGTGGACGGCCACGCCCACGGGCACATGAGCGAGGAGCGGCTCGCGTGGCTCGACGGGACGCTCGGCGCCGCGCCCGACACCCCGACGGTCATCGCCACGCACCATCCGCCGTTCCCGATCGGGATGCGGTTCATCGACGACCTGCGGTTCGTCGACCCGGCCGGGTTCGCGTCGGTGATCGCCAGGCACCGGCAGGTGGTGCGGGTGATCTCCGGGCACGTCCACCGCGCGTCGGTCGGGTCGCTGGCGGGGACCGTCAGCACCACCTGCCCGAGCACCTACCGGCAGCTGTTCCTCGACCTCACGTCGCAGGGCCGCGCGGCCGTCACCGGGGAGCCCGCCGGGTTCGCCATCCACCTCATCGGGACGGACGGCTCGGCGACCACGCATTTCGCCCCGACCGGGAACTACCGGCCGCTCATGGACGTGGAGTGACCGCCCGCCGCCGCGGGCCGTCGTGAGGGGCGGTCAGCCGTCCCGGTGGCGGCCGAGGACGGTGCGGAGGAGCAGGAGCGCGCCCCACGGGCCCGCCACCCAGATCCACCAGGGGTAGACCGCCCCGGACCCCTGCACCGTCAGGATCAGCCAGATGACGAGGTTGATCCCCCCGACGACCGCCCACGCGCCCCACATCGCGCGTATCCGCTGGAGTTCGAGGTCACTCGACGACCGGCGCACGGCGGGCGAGGCGGTGCTCTTCGGCTGCGCCGCCGGGACGGGGAGCTGGTAGAGGTCCTCCTCCGGCAGGTCGGAGGTGACCGCCTGGAGATCCCCGAGGGTCTTCGCGTCGTACACCGCGTCGAGCCGCTCCTGCAGCTCGTCCATGGTGATCCGGCCTTCGGCGCAGTGCTCCCGCAGGCTCTCGGCCACCCGGTCGCGATCGGCGTCCGAGGCCCTTAGGTCCGGGTTCGGCGCCATGGTTCCTCCGCTCGTCAGGACGAGGTCTCGGTTTCATTCTGGACGACGCCGAGCCTGCCGAGCCATTCCTCGCCCTCGTCCAGCGCCGTCAGGACGCGCGGGCCGTCCGGCGTGACCGCGAACGTGTGCTCGAAGTGCGCCGACGCGCGGCCGTCGACGGTGACGACCGTCCAGCCGTCGTCCAGCTCCACGGTGTCCTTGGCGCCGAGGTTCACCATCGGCTCGACCGCGAAGCACATCCCTGGCTCCAGGACGGGCCCGTGCCCGGCCGGCCCGTGGTTCGGGATGAGCGGGTCCATGTGCATCTCGGTGCCGATGCCGTGCCCGCCGTAGCCCTCGACGATGCCGTAGGCGCCCTGAGAGCGGATGTGAGCCTCGATCGCGTGCGACATGTCCGTCAGCCTGGCCCCGGCCCGCCCGGCCGCGAGACCGTGCCACAGGGACGCCTCGGTGACCTCCAGGAGCCGCCGCCGCTCCGCGGTGATCTCCCCGACGGGGACGGTGATCGCCGCGTCGCCGTGCCAGCCCTCGACGATCGCGCCGCAGTCGATGGAGACGACGTCGCCGTCCGCGAGCACCTTCCCGGCCCGCGGGATGCCGTGCACGATCTCCTCGTTGACGGACGCGCAGATCGTCCCGGTGAAGCCGTGGTAGCCCTTGAACGACGGGACGCCGCCGTTGTCGCGGATGTGCCGCTCGGCGAGCGCGTCCAGGTCGAGGGTGGTGATCCCGGGCTTCACGGCGTCGCGGAGCAGCTCCAGCGTGCGGCCGACCAGGAGCCCGGCCGCGCGCATCAACTCGATCTGCTCCGCGGTCTTCAGCTGGATCTCAAGCCTGCGCCGTTTGAACATCTCTCCCCCTGAACACCGGCGGGCCGGGCCCGCTTCCGCGGGCCCGTCACTTCTCCAAAGGGCGCAGCGCTGTCAGGGCGCGTTTGGTGACCTCTTCGACCGGGCCCGTCGCGTCGATGCCGACGAGGATGTTCTCGTCGGCGTAGAACTGCACGAGCGGGGCCGTGTCGTGCTTGTAGACCTCCAGGCGGTGCATGACGACCTGTTCCTTGTCGTCGTCGCGCTGGAAGAGGTGGCCGCCGCAGTCGTCGCAGATGTCGTCCTGCTTGTCGTCGAAGTCGACGTGCCAGATCCGCCCGCACCGGTCGCAGGTCCGGCGGCCCGAAAGCCGCCGGACGACCTCGTCCTCGTCGACGACCAGCTCGAGCACGATGTCGAGCCTGGCGTCCCACTCGGCGAGGATCTTCTTCAGCGTCTCCGCCTGCGGGACGTTGCGCGGGAACCCGTCCAGCAGGAACCCGTCGCGGGCGTCGTCCTCGGCGAGCCGGTCGCGCACCATCGCGATCGTGACCTCGTCGGGCACCAGGTCGCCGCGGTCCATGTACTGCTTGGCCTGCCGGCCGAGCTCGGTGCCGCCGCTCACGTTGGCGCGGAAGATGTCACCTGTCGAGATCTTCGGGATGGACAGATGCGATGCGATGAACTGGGCCTGCGTCCCCTTGCCCGCACCCGGGGGGCCCACCAGGACGATACGCATCTACCGAAGGAAGCCCTCGTAGTTGCGTTGCTGGAGCTGACTCTCGATCTGCTTCACGGTATCCAGTCCGACGCCGACGATGATGAGGATGCTCGCACCGCCGAAGGGGAACTCCGAGGTCGCGTTCAGGAGTGCGAACGCCACCATCGGGATCAGTGACACGAGCCCCAGGTAAAGCGCACCGGGTGTGGTGATCCGGGTCAGCACGAAGTCGAGGTACTCGGCGGTCGGCCGACCAGGACGGATACCTGGGATGAATCCACCATACTTCTTCATGTTGTCGGCTACTTCAGTGGGGTTGAACGTGATCGCCACGTAGAAGTAGGTGAAGAAGATGATGAAGACGAAGAAGATCGCCATGTGCCAGGGGTTGTCCTGCTGCAGGTAGGGCTGGACCTTCTGCAGCCACTTCGTGTCGGGCCACAGCTGGGTCGCGAGGACCGGCAGGTACAGCAGCGACGAGGCGAAGATGATCGGGATGATGCCGGCCTGGTTCACCTTCAGCGGGATGTAGGTGGACGTCCCGCCGTACATGCGGCGGCCGACCATGCGCTTGGCGTACTGGACGGGGATGCGCCGCTGGGCCTGCTCCACGAACACCACGCCCGCCATGATCGCGAGGCCGACGAGCAGCACCACCGCGAAGACGAAGCCGTTCTTGGCCTTGTAGATGCTCCAGAACTGGGCCGGGAAGACCGCGACGACCTGCGTGAAGATCAGCAGGGACATGCCGTTGCCGACGCCGCGGTCGGTGATCAGCTCGCCCAGCCACATGATGACCGACGTGCCCGCGACCATGCAGATCACCATCGTGATGATCGGGAAGACGCCGGTCTCGTACAGGATGTCGCCGCTCCCGGAGATGCCCTGGAACAGCTGCCCGGTGCTCGCCATCGCGACGATTCCGGTGGCCTGCAGGATCGCCAGCCCGACCGTCAGGTAACGGGTGTACTGGGTGATCTTCGTCGTGCCGGCCTGGCCCTCCTTCTTGAGGGCCTCCAGCCGCGGGATCACCACCGTCAGCAACTGCAGGATGATGCTCGCCGTGATGTACGGCATGATGCCCAGCGCGAAGATCGACAGCTTCAGCAGCGCGCCGCCGCTGAACAGGTCGACGAGGCCGTAGAGGTTGTTGCTCTCCTTGGCCGCGTCGGCGGTCTCCTTCAGCACCTTCACGTTCACGTTCGGCGTCGGGATGATCGACCCCAGCCGGAACACCAAGATGATGAACAACGTGAACAAAAGCTTTTTACGCAGGTCAGGCGTACGGAAAGCCCGAGCGAAAGCGGTCAGCACCATTCCTCCTGCGTGACTGGCGAATTCATGGCCGCCGAGGGGCCGGTTACAGGTCCATGACGTCGGGCGGAGAATACCGGGTGAGAGGCGGGAGTGTGCAATCTCACGCGGAACGCCGCCGGTGTGACTCTAACAGCAGAAGCGACCGGGGCCGTCCCACCAGTCCCGGCGGCCTTGCGGCCCCGGGCGCTTGGCGAGAGCGGCCCCGGCATCTGACGTGGTCCTTCTTACAGCTCGTCGGCGGTTCCACCGGCCGCGGCGATCTTTTCCTTCGCGGTGCCGGAGAAGGCGTGCGCCTTCACCTGAACCGCGACGGAGATCTCGCCGGTGCCGAGGACCTTGACCGGACGGCCGCGGCGCACCGCGCCCCTGGCCGCCAGATCGTCCGCCGTGACCTCGCCGCCCTCGGGGTAGAGCGCGGCGAGCTTGTCCAGGTTCACGACCTGGTACTCGACCCGGTTCGGGTTCTTGAAGCCCTTGAGCTTCGGCACCCGGCGGATCAGCGGCATCTGGCCGCCCTCGAAGCCGACGGGCACGGTGCCGCGGGCCTTGGTGCCCTTGGTGCCGCGGCCCGCGGTCTTGCCCTTGGACGCCTCGCCGCGGCCCTTGCGGACCTTGCGGCGGTTCGAGCCGGGGGCCGGACGCAGGTCGTGCACCTTCAGCGGAGTGCCGCCCGCTTCCGGCGCGTCGTCCTTGGAGAGATCAGCCATCTCAGTCGACCTCCTCGACGGTGACCAGGTGCGCCACCGTCCGGATCATGCCGAGCACCTCGGGGCGGTCCTCGCGGACGACGCTCTGCCCGATCTTCTTCAGGCCGAGGGTGCGCAGCGTCTCACGCTGGTTCTGCTTCTCGCTGATCACCGACTTGGTCTGCGTGATCTTCAGCTGGGTCATGAGCTCGCGGCCTCCGCCCTGGGCTCACTGCCCGCGGCGCGGGCCCGCAGCATCGCCGCGGGGGCGACGTCCTCGATCGGCAGGCCGCGCTTGGCCGCGATCTCCTCCGGACGCTTCAGCGCCTTCAGGCCGGCGATCGTGGCGTGCACGATGTTGATCGCGTTGTCGCTGCCCAGCGACTTGCTCAGCACGTCGTGGATGCCGGCGCACTCCAGCACCGCGCGCACCGGGCCGCCCGCGATCACGCCGGTGCCGGGGCTCGCCGGACGCAGCAGGACCTCGCCCGCCGCGTCCCGCGCCTGCACCAGGTGCGGGATGGTGCCCTGGATCCGCGGGACCTTGAAGAAGTGCTTCTTGGCCTCCTCGACGCCCTTGGCGATCGCCGCGGGCACCTCCTTGGCCTTGCCGTAGCCGACGCCGACGGTGCCGTTGCCGTCACCGACGATCACCAGGGCGGTGAAGCTGAAGCGACGCCCGCCCTTGACGACCTTGGCGACACGGTTGATCGCCACGACCTTCTCGATGTACGACTGGCCCTTGTCGGCGCCACCGCGGCGGTCGTCGCGGCGATCGCGACGGTCGCCACCCTGACCGCCGCCACGCCTCTGCGCTGCCATCAGTGGTTCCTCTCGTTCTGGTTCAGGGCCGTCACAGCTGCAGGCCCCCCTCGCGCGCACCGTCCGCGACTGCGGCGATGCGGCCGTGGTACTTGTTGCCGCCCCGGTCGAACACGACCGCGGCGACACCGGCCTGCTTGGCCCGCGCGGCGACGAGCTCGCCGACCTTGCGGGACTTGGCGGTCTTGTCGCCGGCGTCGGCGCGCAGGTCCGCCTCCATCGTGGACGCGCTGGCCAGCGTGTGGCCCTTGTCGTCGTCGATGACCTGGACGAACACGTGCCGGGTGGAGCGGGTCACGACCAGGCGAGGCCGCTCGGCGGTGCCGAGGACCTTCTTGCGGACCCGGATGTGCCGGCGCCTGCGGGCCTTGGCCCGCGCCGACGTGGCCTTGCCGGCCAGGGTCTTGGTGCCTGCCATGATCTACTTACCAGCCTTTCCGACCTTGCGGCGGATCTGCTCGCCCTCGTACCGCACGCCCTTGCCCTTGTACGGGTCCGGCTTGCGCAGCTTGCGGATGTTGGCGGCGACCTCGCCGACCTTCTGCTTGTCGATGCCCTCGACGACCAGCTGGGTCGGACGCTCCACCGTGAAGCTGATGCCCTCGGGCGGCTCGACGGTGATCGGATGGCTGTACCCGAGCGAGAACTCCAGGTTCTTGCCCTTGGCCACCACGCGGTACCCGACGCCCTGGATGACCAGGGTCTTCTTGTAGCCGTCGGTCACCCCGACGACCATGTTGTTGATCAGCGTCCGGGTGAGCCCGTGCAGGCCGCGCACCTTGTTGACGTCGTTCGGCCGGGAGACGACGATCCTGCCGTCCTCCTGCTTGACCTCGATGGGCTCGGCGACCGTGTGCGACAGCGTGCCCTTCGGCCCCTTGACGGTGACCTCCCGGCCGTCGAGCTTGACCTCGACGTTGCCGGGGACGGCGATGGGGCTACGTCCGATTCGAGACATTGGTCAGAACCCCCCTCACCAGACGTAGGCGAGGACTTCGCCGCCCACGCCGCGCTTGCCCGCCTGCCGGTCGGTCATCAGGCCGGAGGACGTCGAGATGATCGCGACGCCCAGTCCGCCGAGGACCTTGGGCAGGTTGTCCTTCTTCGCGTACACGCGCAGACCCGGCTTCGAGACGCGCTTGATGCCGGCGATCGAACGCTCCCGGGTCGGCCCGAACTTGAGCTCGATGTTGAGCTTCTTGCCGACCTCGGCGTCCTCCACGCTCCAGCCCGAGATGTAGCCCTCCTGCTGGAGGATCTCGGCGATGTGCGCCTTGATCTTCGAGTACGGCATCGCCACCTGGTCGTGGTACGCCGAATTCGCGTTCCGCAGACGCGTCAGCATGTCTGCGATCGGGTCGGTCATCGTCATGGCCTACTGGCCCTCCCTCGCCACGGTTTCCTTGGACTGATGCGCCCGTGGACCTTTGGCGCGGTCGTGGGCGTCCTCGCGGACGCCCGGTCGGTCATTATCAGGCCGGTGCACGTCCCAGGGCCGCGCCCCGGGACGCGGTCACCAGCTGGACTTCGTGATGCCGGGCAGCTCGCCGCGGTGGGCCATCTCCCGGAAGCACACGCGGCACAGGCCGAACTTCCGGTAGACGGAGCGCGGACGCCCGCAGCGCGAGCATCGAGTGTAACCGCGGACGCCGAACTTCGGCTTCCGCGCCGCCTTGGCGATCATCGACTTCTTCGCCATGTGCTCAGTTCTCCTTGAACGGGAAACCGAGGAGCCTCAGCAGCGCCCGGCCCTCGTCGTCGGTCTTCGCGGTCGTCACGACCGTGATGTCCATGCCACGCTGCCGGTCGACCTTGTCGGGGTCGACCTCGTGGAACATGACCTGCTCGGTCAGCCCGAACGTGTAGTTGCCGTTGCCGTCGAACTGCTTCGGCGACAGGCCGCGGAAGTCGCGGATGCGGGGCAGCGCCGTCGCGAGCAGCCGGTCCAGGAACTCCCACATGCGGTCGCCGCGCAGCGTGGCGTGCGCGCCGATCGGCATGCCCTCGCGCAGCTTGAACTGCGCGATGGACTTGCGGGCCCGGTTCACGGCCGGCTTCTGGCCGGTGATCAGCGCCAGGTCGCGGATCGCGCCCTCGATCAGCTTGGCGTCCTTGGCCGCGTCGCCGACCCCCATGTTCACCACGATCTTGGTGAGGCTGGGGGTCTGCATGACGTTGGCGTAGCCGAACTGCTCCCGCATCTGCCCCGCGATCTCCTCGCGGTAGCGGACCTTGAGCCGCGGCGGCGGCACGGGACGCGCGTCGGTCTGCGTCTCGGTGACGGTGTCGGTCATCGGTCTCAGATCTCCTTACCGCTGCGCCGCGAGATCCGGACCTTGGTCGTGGTGCCGTCGTCGTTCTCGTCGATGCGGTATCCGACCCGGATCGGCTTGCCGTCCTCCACGATCGCGACGTTGCTGACGTGCAGCGGCGCCTCGACCGTGACGCGGCCGCTCTCCTTGCCGGCCCGCTGCGCGTCGGCCTTGATGTTCTTGGTGATGAGGTTGACGCCCTCGACGACCACCCGCTCCTCGCGGGGGATGGTGCGCAGGACCTTGCCGGTCGCGCCCTTGTCCTTGCCGGCGAGGACGATCACCTCGTCGCCCTTACGGATCTTCATCAGAGCACCTCCGGCGCGAGCGAGATGATGCGCATGAACTTCTTCTCGCGCAGTTCGCGGCCCACCGGGCCGAAGATTCGGGTGCCGCGGGGGTCACCGCCGTCCTTGATCAGAACGGCCGCGTTCTCGTCGAAGCGGATGTAGGAGCCGTCCGGGCGCCGGCGCTCCTTGCGGGTGCGCACGACGACCGCCTTGACGACGTCACCCTTCTTCACGCCCGCGCCGGGAAGGGCGTCCTTCACCGTCGCGACGATGATGTCGCCGACTCCCGCGTAGCGCCGACCCGAGCCGCCGAGAACCCGGATGCAAAGGATCTCCTTCGCACCCGTGTTGTCGGCGACCTTGAGTCGCGACTCCTGCTGGATCACGTCAACTCCTGTTCGTCACACCGGTTCTGCCACGTCTCCGCGGCAGCCTGGTGGAACCAGTAATTACTTGGCCTTCTCGAGGATCTCCACCACGCGCCACCGCTTGGTGGCCGACAGCGGGCGGGTCTCCATGAGCCGGACGCGGTCGCCGACGCCACACTCGTTGGCCTCGTCGTGCGCCTTGTAGTTCTTCGTGCGGCGGATCACCTTGTGGTACTTGGCGTGCTTCACGCGGTCCTCGACGGACACGACCACGGTCTTGTCCATCTTGTCGCTGGTCACGAGACCCTCAAGGATCTTGCGACTGTTCCGCTGCCCGGCGGTCTGCTCGGTCTGCTGCTCGGTCATTCCTTGTCCTCCGCGTCCTCGACCGTGACGATGCCGAGCTCGCGCTCCCGCATCACGGTGTAGATGCGGGCGATCTCGCGCTTGACCTCGCGGAGCCGCCCGTGGCTCTCAAGCTGACCGGTCGCGGCCTGGAAGCGGAGGTTGAACAGCTCCTCCTTGGCCTCCTTGAGCTTGGTGACCAGGACGTCCTCGGGCTCGGTCCGCAGGTCGTCGGCGGTAAGACCCTTGGCCATCAGGACTCACCCACCTCTCGCTTCACGATCTTGCACTTCATCGGCAGCTTGTGGATCGCGCGCGTGAGGGCTTCCCGGGCGATCTGCTCGTTCGGGTAGGAGATCTCGAACAGCACGCGGCCCGGCTTCACGTTGGCGACCCACCACTCCACGGAGCCCTTGCCGGAGCCCATGCGGGTCTCGGCGGGCTTCTTGGTCAGCGGACGGTCCGGGAAGATGTTGATCCAGACCTTGCCGCCGCGCTTGATGTGCCGGGTCATCGCGATACGCGCGGCCTCGATCTGCCGGTTCGTCACGTACGCGGGCTCGACCGCCTGGATGCCGTACTCGCCGAACACCACCCTCGTGCCGCCCTTGGCCATGCCGCGGCGCTTCGGGTGGTGCTGCTTGCGGTGCCTGACCTTGCGAGGGATCAGCATGGGTTACTCAGCTCCCCTCACCCTGCGGAGCAGCCTCGGCGGCCGGCGCCTGCTGCTCGGAACTCTGCTGCTGCTTGGGCGCGCCGCCGCGGTCGCCGCCACCGGCACCGCCGCGCTCGCCGCCACCGGCGCCGCCGCGTCCGCCACGGCCGCCGCGGCCACCGCCACGGCGCTCGCCGCCACCGCCGCCGCCGCCGCGGCGCTCACGGCCACCGCCGCCGCCCGCGGCGCGCTGCTGCGCGGCCTTCTGCTCGCGCTCGGCGCGCGTCGCCGCGGCCTCGCCCTTGTAGATCCACACCTTGACGCCGATGCGGCCGAACGTCGTCCGGGCCTCGTAGAAGCCGTAGTCGATGTCGGCGCGCAGCGTGTGCAGCGGGACCTGGCCCTCGCGGTAGAACTCCGACCGCGACATCTCGGCGCCGCCGAGGCGGCCGCCGCACTGCACCTTGATGCCCTTGGCGCCCGACTTCATCGCGGACTGGATCGCCTTGCGCATGGCGCGGCGGAACGCGACCCGGCTGGACAACTGCTCGGCCACGCCCTGCGCGACGAGCTGCGCGTCGATCTCGGGGTTCTTGACCTCGAGGATGTTCAGCCTGACCTGCTTGCCGGTCAGCTTCTCCAGGTCGCCGCGGAGGCGCTCGGCCTCCGCGCCGCGGCGGCCGATGACGATGCCCGGCCGGGCGGTGTGGATGTTGACCTCGACACGGTCACGGGTCCGCTCGATCTCCACCTTGGAGATGCCCGCCCGGTCCATGCCCTTCTGCAGCATGCGCCGGATCTGGACGTCTTCCTTGACGTAGTCCTTGTAGAGCTTGTCGGCGAACCACACGGACTTGTGGTCGGTGGTGATGCCGAGCCGGAACCCGTGCGGGTTGATCTTCTGACCCACTACCGGGCCCTCCTCGTCTTCTTACCGCCGCCGGACGCGGACGCTGCTTCGTCCCGCGACTCCACGACCACGGTGATGTGGCTCGTGCGCTTGTTGATGCGGTAAGCCCGGCCCTGGGCGCGGGGACGGAAACGCTTCAGCGTCGGCCCCTCGTCCACGTACGCCCGGCTGACGACGAGCGTGTCGGTGTCGAGCTTGAAGTTGTGCTCGGCGTTGGCGATGGCACTCGCCAGCACCTTGCCCACCGGCTCACTCGCAGCCTGGGGGGCGAACCGCAGCACCGCCTGAGCCTCCGCGGCCGGGAGGCCGCGGATGAGGTCCACCACGCGGCGGGCCTTCCTGGGCGTGACGCGGATGAACCGCGCCTGGGCCCTGGCTTCCATCGCTTTCCCTCTCTCTGCCGGCCTGCTCAGCCGCGACGGCTGCGGCGGTCTTCCTTGACATGGCTGCGGAACGTGCGCGTCGGCGCGAACTCGCCGAGCTTGTGCCCCACCATGGAGTCGGTGATGAACACCGGGACGTGCTTGCGGCCGTCGTGCACGGCGATCGTGTGACCGATCATGTCCGGCACGATCATGGAGCGCCGCGACCACGTCTTGATGACGTTCTTGGTGCCCTTCTCGTTCTGGTCGTCCACCTTCTTCATGAGGTGGTCGTCCACGAACGGGCCCTTCTTAAGGCTACGTGGCATGACGAGCGACTCCTACCGCTTCTTCTTGCTGCGACGACGGACGATCAGCCGGTCGCTCGACTTGTTCGCCTGGCGAGTGCGGCCTTCCTTCTTGCCGGCCGGGTTGACCGGGTGCCGGCCACCGGAGGTCTTGCCCTCACCACCACCGTGCGGGTGGTCGATCGGGTTCATGGCCACGCCGCGGACGGTCGGGCGCTTGCCCTTCCACCGCATGCGGCCGGCCTTGCCCCAGTTGATGTTCGACTGCTCGGCGTTGCCGACCTCGCCGACCGTCGCGCGGCAGCGCACGTCCACCATCCGCATCTCGCCGGACGGCATGCGCAGCGTGGCGTACTTGCCCTCCTTGGCCAGCAGCTGGACGCCGGCGCCCGCGCTGCGGGCGATCTTGGCGCCGCCGCCGGGCCGGAGCTCGATGGCGTGGATGACGGTACCGGTCGGGATGTTGCGCAGCGGGAGGCAGTTGCCCGGCTTGATGTCGGCGCCCGGCCCGTTCTCAACCCGGTCGCCCTGCTTCAGGCCGCGCGGGGCGAGGATGTAGCGCTTCTCGCCGTCCACGTAGTGCAGCAGCGCGATCCGGGCGGTGCGGTTCGGGTCGTACTCGATGTGCGCGACCTTCGCCGGGACGCCGTCCTTGTCGTGCCGCCGGAAGTCGATGATGCGGTAGGCGCGCTTGTGCCCGCCGCCCTGGTGCCGGGTCGTGATGCGGCCGTGGTTGTTGCGGCCGCCCTTCTTGGGGAGCGGACGCAGCAGCGACTTCTCGGGCTCGGTGCGCGTGATCTCGACGAAGTCGGCCACGCTGGAGCCGCGACGACCGGGAGTCGTCGGCTTGTAGTTACGGATGCCCATCTTATTCGTTCATCCCTTGTCTGCTTCGGGCCCCGGCCGGTTAGGCCGGGCCGCCGAAGATGTCGATCCGCTCGCCCTCGGCCAGGCTGACGATGGCGCGCTTGGTGTCCTTGCGCTTGCCGTAGCCGAACCGGGTGCGCTTGCGCTTGCCCTGCCGGTTGAGCGTGTTCACGCTCGTCACCTTGACTCCGAACACCGCCTCGACCGCCTGCTTGATCTGGGTCTTGTTGGCGTCCGGGCGGACGACGAACGTGTACTTGTTCTCGTCCAGCAGCCCGTAGCTCTTCTCCGAGACGACCGGCGCGATGATGATGTCGCGGGGGTCGGCGATCTTGTTCATGTGCGACCCTCCTTACTTCTTCGCCGCACGCGAGATGAACTCGTCGTACGCCGCCTTCGTGAAGACGACATCGTGGTTCACCAGCACGTCGTAGGTGTTGAGCTGGTCGGAGACGAGCACGTGCACGGCGGGCTCGTTGCGCAGGCTCTTCCAGGTCACCTCGTCCTCGCGGTCCACGACCACCAGGACGCGCTTGGCCTCGGTGACCTCGCGCAGCGCCTTCAGCGCCGTCTTCGTCTTCGGGGTGTCGCCCTCGATGAGGTGGTCGACCACGTGCACCCGGCCGTACCGGGCGCGGTCGGACAGCGCGCCGCGAAGCGCCGCCGCCTTCATCTTCTTGGGCGTCTTCTGGGTGTAGTCGCGCTGCTGGGGGCCGTGCACGATGCCGCCGCCGGCGAACTGGGGCGCGCGGGTCGAGCCCTGGCGGGCGCGTCCCGTCCCCTTCTGCCGGTACGGCTTGCGGCCGCCGCCGCGCACGTCGCCGCGCGTCTTGGTCGAGTGCGTGCCCTGCCGCGCCGCCGCCTCCTGAGCCACCACGACCTGATGGATCAGCGGGATGTTGGTCTTCGCGTCGAAGACCTCGGCCGGCAGGTCGATGTCGAGCTTGGAGGTCACTTGCCCGCTCCCTTCGTCGCGTCGCGGACCAGCACCACGCCGCCGTTGGGACCGGGAACCGCGCCCTTGATCAGCAGCAGGTTCTTCTCCGCGTCGATGGCGTGGACGGTCAGGTTCTGCACGGTGGTGCGGGCGTTGCCGTGCCGTCCCGCCATGCGGAGGCCCTTGAAGACGCGACCGGGGGTCGCGCAGCCGCCGATCGAACCCGGCGAGCGGTGCTTGCGCTGGGTGCCGTGCGAGGCGCCGAGGCCCTTGAACCCGTGGCGCTTCATGACACCGGCGGTGCCCTTGCCCTTGCTCGTGCCGGTCACGTCGATCTTCTGGCCGGCCTCGAAGACGTCGGCGGTGATCTCCTGGCCGAGTTCGTACCCGGTGGTGTCGTCAGCGCGCAGTTCGACGATGTAGCGGCGCGGCGTGACGCCGGCCTTCTCGAAGTGACCCGTGCGCGGCTTGTTCACCTTGCGCGGGTCGATCTGCCCGAACCCGATCTGGACGGCGGTGTACCCGTCGTTCTCCTGGGTCTTGAGCTGCGTGACGACACACGGCCCGGCCTGGACGACGGTCACCGGAACGATCCGGCCCTCATCGTCGAAGACCTGGGTCATGCCGAGCTTCTCGCCCAGGACGCCCTTCCTCTGCGTACTCATGTCGGTGCGTCCCTCAGAGCTTGATCTCGATGTCGACGCCGGCCGGAAGGTCGAGCCGCATCAGCGAGTCAACCGTCTTGGGCGTCGGGTCGATGATGTCGATCAACCGCTTGTGCGTGCGCATCTCGAAGTGCTCGCGGCTGTCCTTGTACTTGTGCGGCGAGCGGATGACGCAGTACACGTTCTTCTCGGTCGGCAGCGGCACCGGGCCCGCGACCTTGGCGCCCGTCCGCGTCACCGTCTCAACGATCTTCTTCGCGGAGGTGTCGATGACCTCGTGGTCGTAGGCCTTGAGCCGGATGCGGATCTTCTGTCCCGCCATGGTGGCCTCGGTGTCCTTTGCTGTAGTGCCGCTGGATACTTCTTGGTGGCGTAGCGCGGCGGCCCCGCCAGGCGGCGGGGCCGCCCCGCTACGACGGTGCTACTTGATGACCTTGATGACGCGACCCGAGCCGACCGTCCGGCCACCCTCGCGGATGGCGAACTTCAGGCCCTCCTCCATGGCGACGGGCTGGATCAGCTCGACGCGCATCTCGGTGTTGTCGCTCGGCATGACCATCTCGGTGCCCTCGGGGAGGTTCACCACGCCGGTCACGTCGGTGGTCCGGAAGTAGAACTGCGGACGGTAGTTGTTGAAGAACGGCGTGTGCCGCCCGCCCTCGTCCTTGGACAGGATGTAGACCTGCGCCTCGAACTCGGTGTGCGGGGTCGTGGTGCCCGGCTTGATGACGCACTGGCCGCGCTCGACGTCCTCGCGCTTGACGCCCCGCAGGAGCAGGCCGACGTTGTCGCCCGCCTGGCCCTGGTCGAGGAGCTTGCGGAACATCTCGACGCCGGTGACGGTCGTCGTGGTCTTCTCGTTCTTGATGCCGATGATGTCGACGGTCTCGTTGACGTTCACGACACCGCGCTCGACGCGGCCGGTCACGACCGTGCCGCGGCCGGTGATCGAGAAGACGTCCTCGATCGGCATCAGGAACGGCTTCTCGACGTCGCGGGTCGGCTCCGGCACGTTCTCGTCGACGGCGTCCATCAGCTCGCCGATCGACGCCGACCACTTCTCGTCGCCCTGCAGGGCCTGGAACGCGGAGACGCGGATGACCGGCAGGTCGTCGCCCGGGAACTCGTACTCGGTGAGCAGCTCGCGGACCTCGAGCTCGACGAGCTCCAGGATCTCCTCGTCGTCCACCATGTCGCACTTGTTCAGCGCGACGACGATGTACGGGACGCCGACCTGGCGGGCCAGGAGCACGTGCTCCTTGGTCTGCGGCATCGGGCCGTCGGTGGCGGCCACCACCAGGATGGCGCCGTCCATCTGCGCCGCACCGGTGATCATGTTCTTGATGTAGTCCGCGTGACCCGGGCAGTCCACGTGCGCGTAGTGCCGCGCCTCGGTCTGGTACTCGACGTGCGCGATCGAGATGGTGATGCCGCGCTCGCGCTCCTCCGGCGCCTTGTCGATGTCCTCGAACGGCGTGAAGGGGTTGAGGTCCGGGTACTTGTCGTGGAGCACCTTGGTGATCGCCGCGGTAAGCGTGGTCTTACCGTGGTCGATGTGTCCAATGGTGCCGATGTTCACGTGCGGCTTCGTCCGCTCGAACTTGGCCTTCGCCACTGGTTGCTCCTTGCTTGCGATCCTCGGCCGTCCTCGACGACCGTTTCGATGTGCGTTCTGGTGATCTGGTAGGGCAGGCCGGGTTTTACTCGCCCCGTGCCTTGGCGATGATCTCCTGCGCGACGTTCCCCGGAACCTCGGCATAGGAGTCGAACTGCATCGTGAAGACAGCCCGGCCCTGGGTCTTGCTGCGCAGATCACCCACGTAGCCGAACATCTCGGAGAGCGGCACGAGCGCCTTGATGACGCGCATGCCGTGCCGCTCGTCCATGGACTGGACCTGACCTCGGCGGCTGTTGAGGTCGCCGATCACGTCGCCCATGTTGTCCTCGGGCGTGGTGACCTCGACCGCCATCATCGGCTCCAGCAGCGTGGGGGACGCCCTGCGGGCGGCCTCCTTGAACGCCATGGAACCGGCGACCTTGAACGCCATCTCCGAGGAGTCGACCTCGTGGTAGGCGCCGTCCTTGAGGGTGACCTTGACGCCGACCATCGGGTAGCCGGCGAGGACACCGAACTCGGCGGCCTCCTGGCAGCCCGCGTCGACCGACGGGATGTACTCCCGCGGGATGCGGCCGCCGGTGACCTTGTTCTCGAACTCGTAGCCGTCGGACCCGCCGCCGAGCGGCTCCAGGTCGATGATCACGCGGCCGAACTGGCCCGAGCCGCCCGTCTGCTTCTTGTGGGTGTACTCGACCTTCTCGACCTTGCGGCTGATCGTCTCGCGGTAGGCGACCTGCGGCTTGCCGACGTTGGCGTCGACCTTGAACTCGCGCTTCATCCGGTCGACGAGGATCTCCAGGTGGAGCTCGCCCATCCCGGAGATGACGGTCTGGCCGGTGTCCTCGTCGGTGCGGACCTGGAAGGACGGGTCCTCCTCGGCGAGCCGCTGGATGGCGGTGCCGAGCTTCTGCTGGTCGGCCTTGGTCTTCGGCTCGATCGCGACGTGGATGACCGGCGCCGGGAAGTTCATCGACTCGAGGACGATCGGGTTCTTGTCGTCCGACAGCGTCTCGCCGGTGGTGGTCTGCTTGAGGCCCATCACCGCGACGATGTCGCCGGCGCCCGCGCGCTCGATCTCGGTGCGCTTGTTGGCGTGCATCCGGTAGATCTTGCCGATGCGCTCCTTGCGCTCCTTGACGGAGTTCATCACGTTGGAGCCGGACTCCATGACGCCCGAGTAGACGCGCACGAAGGTGAGCTTGCCGAGGTGCGGGTCGCTCGCGATCTTGAAGGCGAGCGCGGAGAACGGCTCCTCCTCGCTCGGCCTGCGCGACAGCACCTTCTCCTCGTCGCGGACGGCGTGGCCCTCGATGGCCTCGACGTCCAGCGGCGACGGCAGGTAGCGGACGATCGCGTCCAGCAGCGGCTGCACGCCCTTGTTCTTGAACGCCGTGCCGCACGTCACCGGGGTGAGCTTCGCGGCGATCGTCGCGCGGCGGATGCCGTCGTGGAGCTGCTCGACGGTGGGCTCGTTGCCCTCCAGGTACAGCTCCATGATCTCGTCGTCGTTCTCGGCGAGGGTCTCGACCAGCTTGTCGTGCCACTCGCGCGCCGTCTCGACGTGCGTCTCGGGGATGTCGAGCGTGTCGTACATCTCGCCGAGCTTGGCCTCCTCGTTCCACACGAGGGCCTTCATGCGGACGAGGTCGATCACGCCCTTGAAGTCGGCCTCGGCGCCGATCGGCAGCTGCAGCACCAGCGGGGTCGCGCTGAGACGGCTCTCGATCATGTCGACGCAGCGGTGGAACTCCGCGCCGACCCGGTCGAGCTTGTTGACGAAGCACATGCGCGGGACGCCGTACCGGTCGGCCTGGCGCCACACCGTCTCGGACTGGGGCTCGACTCCGGCGACGCCGTCGAACACCGCGACCGCACCGTCGAGCACCCGCAGGTTGCGCTCCACCTCGATGGTGAAGTCGACGTGCCCGGGGGTGTCGATGATGTTGATGGTGTGCTTGACGTCGTCGACGGGCCACTCGCAGGTGGTGGCGGCGGAGGTGATGGTGATCCCCCGCTCCTGCTCCTGCTCCATCCAGTCCATGGTGGCGGCGCCGTCGTGGACCTCGCCGATCTTGTAGCTCATCCCCGTGTAGTAGAGGATGCGCTCGGTCGTCGTGGTCTTGCCCGCGTCGATATGGGCCATGATCCCGATGTTGCGGACCTTGGCCAGGTCTACACCGGTTTTGGTAGCCACTGTCGTCCTTCGCGTCGTCTCGTCGTTGCTGTTCGCCGGGTTACCAGCGGTAGTGGGCGAAGGCCTTGTTCGACTCCGCCATCTTGTGCGTGTCCTCACGCTTCTTGACGGAAGCGCCGAGGCCGTTGCTCGCGTCGAGCAGCTCGTTCATCAGCCGCTCGGTCATGGTCTTCTCGCGCCGCTGCCGGGCGTACACGACCAGCCAGCGCAGGGCCAGCGTGGTGCTGCGCGCCGGCCGCACCTCGACGGGGACCTGGTAGGTCGCGCCGCCGACGCGGCGGCTGCGGACCTCCAGGGTCGGCTTGACGTTGTCGAGGGCGCGCTTCAGCGTGACGACCGGGTCGTTGCCGGTCTTCTCGCGGGCGCCTTCGAGGGCGTCGTAGACGATGTTCTGCGCGATCGAACGCTTGCCGTCCAGGAGAATCTTGTTGATGAGCGCGGTGACCAGCGGCGAGTTGTAGACCGGGTCAGCGATGAGCTGGCGCTTGCCAGCGGGGCCCTTGCGCGGCATCAGCTCTTCTCCTTCTTCGCGCCGTAGTGGCTGCGGCCTTGCTTGCGGTTCCGGACGCCCTGGGTGTCCAGCGTGCCGCGAATGATCTTGTACCGAACGCCGGGGAGGTCCTTCACACGGCCGCCGCGCACGAGCACGATCGAGTGCTCCTGCAGGTTGTGGCCGACGCCGGGGATGTAGGCCGTGACCTCGATCCCGCTCGACAGCCGGACACGGGCGACCTTGCGGAGCGCCGAGTTCGGCTTCTTGGGCGTCGTCGTGTAGACGCGCGTGCAGACACCCCGGCGCTGGGGGCTGCCCTTGAGCGCGGGCGTCTTGTTCTTGGTCACCTTGTCCTGGCGGCCCTTGCGGACCAGCTGCTGGATCGTGGGCACCGCGTCTCCGTCTTCCTCGTACCGAGCCGGTAAGTCTTATTGCTGCAATCACCACCTCAGGCGAGGCTGTGACCTGCCGGTTTCCCGACCTCTCCGACCCACGCGGTCGGGCGTGTCGCCGCCACACGGAAATACAGCCGCGCGAAACCGACACAGACCGCCCGGCCCGTGTCTGGGGCCGAATCAAGCCGGGGAGCGAGTCCCTTCCATCCGGCGTGCCCGGGCGGCCTTAGACCACCAAGCCCACCGAGGATGAGAGAGCCTCATGTGATGCGGCGCTGGGGCTGGCCTGGGGGCCTCTCCGACGCGCACGCACAGCGGCCCGCACTGCGGGCACAAGTGAAGAGGTTACCGAGCCCCGCGTGAAAGTGCAAAGTGAGCGCGCACTACCGTGCGCCCGCCCTCCGGCGCAAGCCCGGGGTTTCGTTCGGGTCTCGGGGAGCCTTCTCCCCGTAGGTATGAACGGCGGGACTCCGACGGGTGTTCCCGGCTCCGCGATCGGCCGTGCGGCCGCCTCGGAGAAAGGTGAACCCGTCGGCATTGTGTCCCAGGTGAGGGCCGTTGGGGAAGACGTGGACGAGGTTTTACCTTCGTCCTGATCGTCCCTGTCGGCGTGGGCCGTCCTATCGGAGGAAGGCGAGGTAGACCACGGCGAGGACCACCACGAGGGCGACGCCGCCGCCGACGATGAGCAGGAGCATGTTCTTGCTGCCCTTGCCCTCGCCGCTGCCGGTGCCGTAGCCGGGCTGCTGGCCGTACTGGCCCTGCTGGCCGTAGGGCTGCTGCTGGCCGTACTGGCCTGGCTGACCGTATTGCTGGCCCTGGCCTGGCGCCTGCCCTGGGGCTCCGGGGGCCTGGGCCATCTGCTCGCCCGGCTGGCCGTACTGCTGCCCGTAACCCTGCTGCTGCCCATAGGGCTGCTGCTGGCCGTAGCCCTGCTGCTGTTCGCCGTACTGCTGCTGTTGTTCGCCGTACTGCTGCTGGCCGTAGGGCTGCTGCTGCTGGGGCTGCTGTTGCGGCGCCTGCTGGCCCCACTGCTGCTGGCCGATGTCCATCCGGGTGTGGTCGGCCAGGCCCTGCGGCTCGGCGGGCTGGGCGCCCTGGGCACCCGGGTTGAACACCTCGGTGGCGGGCGCCTCCTCCGGACCGCTCTCGCTGTGCGGACGGTACGGGTCCTCCTGCGGGACGGACGGCTGCGCACCCGCGCCGAAGCCGGAGTCGGGCGGCGGGACCATCATCGTCCGCTCGGCGTCCAGGCCCTGCTGCCCGGGCTGGCCCTGCTGCCCGGGCTGGCTCTGCTGGGCGCCGCCGGGCTGGGACGTCTCCGGGGACCACGGCTCGGGCGTGGACGGCGGCGTCGGCGTCTGCCACGGCTCGGACGGGGGCTCCTGCTTGCGCTCCGGGCCGGTGGCGACCGGGATGTCGGTGCCGGGCGACCAGTGCAGCGTCGCCTGGTCGTCGATGACCGGCCGCTGCGGCTCGGGCTCCGGCGTCTCGGACGGCCCGGGGACGATCATCGTCCGGTCCGTCAGGGAGTCCTGCGGCTGCTCGCCCTGCGGCGGCTGCGCCGGGGGCTGCTCACCGGCGGGCTGCGTCGCGCCGGGGTCGCCTGGGAACGCTCCGCCGCCCTGGCCGCCGAACGGCTGCTGACCGTACTGCGGCAGCGGCTCCTGGGCCGTTTCCTGGGGCGAGCCGTGCATCGGCTGCTGCGGATACGCGGGCGGCTGCTGGCCGTAGGGCTGCTCCGGCGGCTGCTGGCCGTAGGGCGCCTGCTCCGGCTGCTGCCCGTAGCCGGGCTGGGGCTGGCCGTACTGCTGCTGCTCTCCGGGCGGCGCGTACTGCTGCTCCTGCGGCGGCGGGAACCCGCCGGGGCCGGGAGGCGTGCCGTAGGGCATCTGGCCGGCGGGCGGCTGGCCGTACGGGGCCTGCTGCTCCTGCGGTCCGCCGAACGGAGAGGGGGGCGGCGGCGGTGGCTGCTCGCCGAACTGCTGCACGGGCTGCTCGACCATCGTGGGAGGAGGCGCCGGCCGCTCTTCGTCGCGGGGCTCCTGCGCCGGCTGCTCCGGCTGGGCGGGCGGTTCCGGCTGGGCCGCTCCGGCGCCGCCGAGCTGCGGCGCGCCGAACACCACGGTGCGGTCGCCCAGCGGCCGGGCGGGAGGCTCCTGGGCCTCCGGCGGCGTGGGCTGCGCCTCGTCCTCCGGCAACGGCCGCTGCGGCCCCTGCGTGCCGTCATTCTCGGTCATCGTCGGGCTCCTTCAGCGGTCTTGCCATCCGTGGGCGTTCTGGCCCCCAGCCTGCCCCGATCGCCCGTGGTATCGCAAATCACCACCCTGTATAGACGCCGGACGTCCCCCAACCGTTCCGGCCGGGGGACGTCCAGGGGCGAGATATGTCAGGAATGCCCGAGGATCGGGTGCGGCCGGTACGGCGCCTCCAGCCGCGCGACCTCCTTTTCGTCCAGCTCCAGGCGTTCGGCGGCGATCGCGTCCTCAAGGTGCGTGAGTTTCGTCGCTCCGAAGATGGGCGCGGTCACCCCGGGACGTCCGAGCAGCCACGCGAGCGCGACCTGGGCCGCCGGGACGCCCCGCTCCCCCGCGACCTCCCGGACCACGTCGACGACGTCGAAGTCGTCCTCGGTGTACAGGCTGTCCCCGTAGGCGTCGTTCTGGGACCGGACGGTCTTGCGCTCACCGCCGCGCTCCCGGTTCCCGGCCAGCATCCCGCGGGCCAGCGGGCTCCACGGGATGAGGCCCACGCCCTGGTCGAGGCACAGCGGGATCATCTCCCGCTCCTCTTCGCGGTAGATGAGGTTGTAGTGGTTCTGCATGGTGACGAATTTCGTCCAGCCGTGGGTCTCCGCGACGTGCTGCGCCTTGGCGAACTGCCACGCGAACATGCTGGACGCGCCGATGTGCCGGACCTTGCCTGATTTCACGACGTCGTGCAGGGCCTCCATGGTCTCCTCAATGGGCGTCCCGTAGTCCCATCGGTGGATCTGGTAGAGGTCGACATGGTCGACGCCAAGCCGCCGCAGCGAATCGTCGATGCCCGCCATGATGTGCTTGCGCGACAGCCCTCGGTCGTTCGGTCCCGGCCCCATGGGGAGGCAGACCTTGGTGGCCAGGACGTAGTCGTCCCTGCGGGCGAAGAACTTCGGGAGCAGATGCCCTGTCAGTTCTTCGCTCGTGCCTTCCGCGTACACGTCAGCGGTGTCGAAGAACGTCACGCCCGCTTCCACGGCCCGCCGGATTATCGGTTCCGCGGCGTCCTCGTCCAGGATCCACGCCCGTTTCGACGGGTCGCCGTAGCTCATCATCCCGAGGCAGATGCGGGAGACCTTCGTTCCCGTCGTGCCGAGACGTACCTGTTCCATGACGGCTCCTTTCAACGTTCTCCACGGTGCAACGACACACCGGCGATCACCAACCCGATTCCGGCGAGTTCTGTAGGAACGGGTACCTGTTGCAGGACGACCAGCCCTACCACGGTCGCGGTGGCGGGCAGTAGGGCGACCATCAGCGCATAGGTGGCGCGGCTCAGGCGCGCCATAGCCAACTGGTCGCACACGTAGGGGATGACGGACGACGAGATGCCCACCCCGATGCCCGCTGCCAGCGCAACGGGGTCCGTCAGGACGGGCACGGCCTGGACGCCTCCGATCGGCAGGACGAACACCGTCGCGACCACCATCGCCATTGCCAATCCGTCGATTCCTCCGGCGTCCGACTGCGCGGCCCTATGCGCGACCACCACATACAGCGCAAACAGCGCAGCGTTCGCGAACGCGAAGACGAATCCGAGCGGCTCTCCTTCTAGGCGTACGTCCGTCAGTAGGTAGACGCCGGTGACGGCAGCGGCGAGGGCGGTGAGGTTGCGGCGCGTCCGCATCCCCACTGCCGCGAGCCCGATGACGGGCAGGAACTCGATCGCCGCCACCGTCGCTAGCGGGAGCCGCTCGATGGCCATGTAGAAGGACGAGTTCATGAGCGCGAGGACGGCGCCCCAGAGCAGGATCGTCCGCCAGGTGTCGCGGTTGAGCGTCCGCCAGGGGCGGCGCCACAGCAGGAACACCAGGACGGCGCTCCAGATACGCAACCCGGCGACACCCAGCGGGGCGACCCGGGAGAAAAGCAGGACGGCGAACGACGGGCCCAGATAGTGGAAAACCGCGCTGCCGACGAAGTACGACCAGGGCGGAAAGGACATGGCCGTATCGTCGGCGGGTTCGTAAGTTGGAGGAATGGCGAACCGAAGGGGCCGGCCAGGCCGCGCCTACGAACCCAAGCCGCTCGACGCGATCGACCTCAGGATCCTCACCGAGCTGCAGCGGGACGGCCGAGCCACCCTCGCCGACCTCGGCCGCCGCGTCGCGCTCTCCGCGCCCGCCGTCGCCGAACGGGTGCAGCGGCTGGAGGAGACGGGCGTGATCACGGGGTACCACGCGTCCGTCGACCCGGTCGCGCTCGGTTTCCCGATCACGATCCTCGTCCGCGTGAACCCGAGTCCGCGCGAGCTGAGCCGCATCCCGAAGATCGCCGACGAGATCCCGGAGATCGTCGAATGCCATCGCATCACGGGCGACGACTGCTTCTACTTCATCGCGCACCTGCGGACGGTCGAGGAGCTGGAGCCGATCCTCGACCGCTTCACCCCGTACGCGCGGACGACGACGTCCATCCTGCAGTCGGCTCCCGTCCCGCGGCGTCCGCTGCCCCTCGACTGACCCGCACGGCGCGTACGCTTTCCGTCGTGGTCGCCTATGACGTGTTCCTCACCGACTGCCCCGCCCGGACGACCCTCGATCTGATCTCCGACACGTGGTCCGTGGTCGTCATCGTGGCGCTGGGGCGCGGCCCGGCCCGGTACACCGACCTGCGCGACATGGTCGGCGGCATCAGCAACAAGATGCTGACGCAGACGCTGCGCCGGCTCGGCGAGAACGGCCTCGTCGAGCGCCGCGCCCTGCGGACCGCCCCGCCCGGCACCGAGTACAGCCTCACCGACCTGGGCCGCAGCCTCCTGATCCCGGTGACGGCGCTGACCCGGTGGGCCGAGGACAACACGGGCGCGCTCCTGGACGCCCGCGAAGTCGCCCCGTAGGGAACCGCGGGGTTCCTCACGGCCTTCTAGCGTCCTAAGCGTCCTGCGGCAGACCTCGAACCATTGGGAGGACGCAATGAAGATCGGTGTGCTCGGAGCCGGGAGGATGACCGAGGCGCTGGCGTCCGGCTGGGTGCGCGCCGGGCATGACGTGCTCGTCGGCGGGCGCACGGCGGGCAAGACCGCCGACCTCGCCAAGCGGATCGGCGCCCGTGCCGGGACGCTGCGCGAGGCCGCCGAGTTCGGCGACGCCGTCCTGGTCGCGGTCCTCCTCGCAGGGCTGGACGAGACGCTCCGCGCGGCGGGCGCCCCCGAGGGCACTCTCGCGGGCAAGACGGTGATCGACTGCGGCAACGCCGTCGACATCGCCGACTTCTCGCAGGTGACGTACGAGGGCGGCAGCTCGATGGCGGAGGAGATCGCCCGCCTGTCCCCCGGCGCCCATGTCGTCAAGGCGTTCAACCAGGCGCACGCCGACGTGTGGCGGATGCGGCCTCCGGTCTTCGGCGGCCGTCCGCTGGCCGTCCCCATCGCCGGGGCGGACGAGGGCAAGCCGGCCGCCGGCACGCTGATCAGGGACCTGGGCGCCGAGCCGCTGGACGCGGGCGACCTCACCCAGGCCCGCCACCTGGAGGCCATGGCGATCATCGTCATCCGGCTGCTGTTCTCCGGCGCCGACCCGCTGTCGGTCTTCGCCTTCCGTTCGCCGGAGTAACGCTGAGCCCGGCTACAGCTGCGCCTCCAGGCCGTCGAGGATGTAGGCCAGCCCCGCGCTGTAGCTCCCATCCCAGTCGTCGTCGTAGAGGTAGCCGTTGGCGGCCAGGGTCGGGTACCGGTCGCGGGCCGCCCGTAGCTGTTCCTGCCCCAGGCGGCGCTCCTCGTCGGTGATGTGCAGAGCGGTCTGCGACGAGGCGGACCCCATGACGTGGTTGTAGAGCGCCCAGGTCGCCGCCGAGAGGCGCCGGCCGGTGAACCCGGCGCGGGCGAGCGTCGCCTGGAGGATCTCCATCCCGGCGAGGAAGTTCGGGCCGATGGTGGGACGCCGCCGCGCCGGGACCGCAGCGGCCCAGGGGTGACGCAGCAGCGCGGCCCGCCAGCCGGCCAGGACCGCCGTGACGTCGTCGCGCCACTCCTCCGCGCGTCCGGCGCCCGGCTCCGGCGGGGCCTCCCCGAAGATCGCGTCGACCGCGAGGTCGATCACGTCGTCCTTGGTGTCGACGTGCCAGTACAGCGACGGCGCGACGACGTCGAGCCGCTCCGCGAGCCGCCGCATGGTGAGCCGGTCGATGCCCTCCTCGTCCAGCAGGGCCACCGCCGCCGCGACGATGCGGGCGTGCGTCAGCGGCGGCTCTCCCCGCTGCTCACGCCGGGGCCGCAGCCAGACGCTGCGCAGATCACTCGACTTGCCCATCGCACCTCTCCCGTGCCAACCGGTCGCCCCATCACGCTACAGTGTTCGCTGAACCGAACAATGTTAGGCAATCCCAAACAACGTTAGGGAGACACAGTGGAAGACGGTCGAAGGCGCTGGGCGACGCTGCTCGCGGTCAGCGCGGCCCAGCTCCTGGTGGTGCTGGACGGGACGATCATCAACATCGCGCTGCCGTCCGCACAGCAGGCGCTCGGGATGTCCGACACCGCCAGGCAGTGGGCCATCACCGCGTACGCGCTGGCCTTCGGCGGCCTCCTGCTCATCGGCGGCCGGATCAGCGGCGCACTGGGACACCGCCGCACGTTCATCGTCGGCCTGCTCGGCTTCGCGGGCTCGTCCGCGCTGGGCGGCGCCGCCACAAGCCCCGAGATGCTGTTCGGGGCACGAGCCCTGCAAGGGGTGTTCGCCGCCGCGCTGGCCCCCGCCGGCCTCTCACTCCTGACGATCACCTTCACCGGGGGACGCGAACGCGGCCGCGCCTTCGGAGTGTTCGCGGCGGTGGGCGCCGCGGGGTCGGCCATCGGCCTGATCGCAGGCGGACTGCTGACCGAGTACGCGAGCTGGCGCTGGTGCCTCTACATCAACGTCCCCGTCGCACTGCTCGCCGTCCTCGGCACGACACTCGTGCCCCGCGACCGGCCGAACCGCCGCGGCCAGGGCCTGGACGTGCCAGGCGCACTCCTGAGCGCCGCGGGCTTCGCAGCGGTGGTCTACGCGTTCGCCGAAGCCGAATCCGACAAGCGGAACGCCGCGCTGGCTCTCCTGGCCGGAGGTGTCCTGCTGACGATGTTCGTCGTCGTCGAGCTGCGCACGCGCCGCCCCCTCCTCCCCATGCGGATCCTGCTGCACCGCGCACGGGCCGGCGCCTTCCTCTCGATCACCCTGATGTTCGTCGCGATGTTCGGCTTCTACCTGTTCATGAGCTACTACACGCAGACCGTCCTCGGCTACTCGCCCGTCGAGGCGGGCCTCACCCTGATCATCAACGCCCTGGCCGCCCTGCTCGCCTCGACCCTCATCGCCGGACGCCTGCACGGCCGCGTCCCCCCGGCCGCGCTGATCCTCCCCGGCCTCCTCGCCGCGGCCGCGGGGATGCTGCTCCTGACGCGGCTGACCGCGTCCACCACGGACGTCTTCGCCCTTTACCTCGTCCCCGCCCTGATCCTCACCGGCCTGGGCATCGGCCTCGTCATGCCTCCCACCGCCGGCCTGGCCACCACCGCGATAGACCATCAGGACATCGGGTCGGCGTCAGCGGCGTACAACGCGTCCCAGCAACTCGGCGCCGCCCTGGGCACCGCCCTGCTCAACACGGTCGCCGCCAGCACCGCCGCGTCCTACCTCAACGCACACCCCGAGGCCACCCCCACAGCGGCGGTGGTCCACGGCTACACCACAGCCCTCACGATCGCCTTCACCATCCTCCTCACCGCCGCCCTCCTCACCACCCCCCTCCTCCTCACCCGCCGATCACGCCGACACCCCGTCGAGGAGATCCCCACAGACGAGACCGAAAAGAGCGTGCAATACGGCCATTCCACATGATCAACAACCGAAGGGCGGAGCGGGCGATGGCCGAGTCGGGCCCCGAACCGGCCGACCTGTTCTCCGGCCGCGAACATTCCGACGTCTAGCTGCGCCTCGACACGACCGGCGGCTGAGGCCGCTCCGTGTTCGCCTGGTCAGCGTTGGAATTCGGCGCGGACGCCTAGGAGGCGGACAGGGCGGCGTCCAGTGAACGCGTCGAGAGCGGCGAGGGCGGCCTCCTCGATCAGTTCCGGCTCGACGGACGGGGCCTCCAGCGTCCGGCCGTGGGTCTGGGTGATGAACGGCGCGTACCGGACTTTGACGATCACGCGTGCGACGTCCCTCCCCTCCTCGGCGACGTCACCGGCGACCCGCCGGGCCAGCTTGGACACTTCGCGTCGCACGTCCTCCCAGTCGGGCAGGTCGTCCTGGAACGTGGTCTCCCGGCCGCGCGACCTCGGGACGTGCGGCGCGTCACTCACCGGCGAGTTGTCGAGCCCTCGCGCGAGCAGCACCAGCCACGGCCCGTTCGTGGGGCCGAACTCGCCGGCGAGGACGTCGGGATCGGCGGCCGCGAGTTCGCGGACCGTGGCGATGTCCAGCCTCTTCAACCGCTTGGCCGTCTTGGCGCCGACGCCCCAGAGCGCGTCCGCCGGAAGGTCGCCGAGCACGTCGAACCAGGTTTCCGCGGTGATCCGGAAGATCCCGGCGGGCTTGCCGAAGCCGGTCGCCAGCTTGGCCTGGAGCTTGTTCTGCCCGATGCCGACCGTGCATTCGAGGCCCGTCGCCGCGCGCACCCGGTCGCGGATCTCGTGGGCCATCGCCTCCGGGTCGCCGTCGACGGCAAGGAACGCCTCGTCCCAGCCGAGCACCTCGACCACGACGCCGAGGCTCCGCAACGTAGCCATGACTTGGTCCGACACGGATTCGTAGAGGTCTCTGTCCACTGGGAGGAACACCGCGTCGGGGCAGCGCCGGGCCGCCGTCCGCAGCGGCAGGCCGGAATGCACGCCGTAGGCACGGGCCTCGTACGAAGCCGTGCTCACCACGCCGCGCTTCGTCGGATCACCGTCACCACCGACGACGACCGGCCGCCCGCGCAGCTCCGGGTGCCGAAGCACCTCGACGGCGGCGATGAACTGGTCCAGATCAACATGCAGGACCCACCAAGCCACCCCACCATTGTCCCTCCACCAGCACAAACGCCGAAGGGCGCGGGGGACGCTTGCCGCTTTGGAAAGTCTTGTGTTGACAAGGTGGAAACTAAGGGTCATAGTTTCCGGCATGGAAACACATGAGGATGAAGGCGCTGCGGGCGGTCGGCCTACTCCTGGGGAGGCTGCGGCGGCGCTGGAGGACGTCAAGCAGACTCGTGCCTCGCTGTCCGGCATCCGGACGCCGTTGTGGTACTTCGTCGCCCTCGGGATCTGGACCGCGCCGATCGGCCCCCTGGTGTCGATCACTCCGGACCCGCCGGCGGGGGTGGTGATCCTCCTGGCCGGGGTGGCGGTCTGGGCGGCGGGGCTCGGGGTGCTCATGCACGTGGTCGTCAAGCGGATGCGGGTGCTGGTGTGGCTGAACGACCGGCAGATGCGGCCGTTCGCCGTGATCATGCTTCCGCTGCTGGGCCTGTACGCCCTGGTGCAGAGCGCCGCCGACCCGCCTTGGGGCCCCGAGGCCATCACCGTGGTGGTCGCCGCGGGGATCATCGCATTCGGGGTGCATCACCGGCTGACGGGCGGACGGTCGTCATGACCCGGCAGGCCCCGGCCGACGGCGCCGCGGCCCCCGAAGCGTTCGACGCCGTCATCCACGCTCCGCAGCGGCTGCGCATCTGCGCGATGCTCGACGCGGTGACCCAGATCGAGTTCGGCCTGGTCCAGGAGCGGCTGGGAGTCAGCGCTTCGGTGCTCAGCAAGCACGTGAGCGTCCTGATGGACGCCGGTTACGTCGAGCAGCGCAAGGCGGTCCGCGACACGCGGCAGCGGGTGTGGCTCGAACTCACCGCCGAGGGACGCGCCGCCTACCGGGGGCACGTCGCGGCCCTCCGCAAGATCGTCGATCAGTCAGAGGCGTAGCGCCCTCAGGAGGCAGCGCCCGCTGATGACGTGACGAACGTCAGTCGATGAGGCCGCCGATGCCCTTGCCGAGCAGGACGAAGCCGATGACCAGCAGGAGCACGAACATCACCGTGGTGCTGTTGCGTTCGAGCCACACCTTCAAGGCGTCCAGCGGGCCGCGCATCCGGTCGGCGTCGAAGACGTACACCAGCACCGGGACCGCCACGCTGCACGCCGCGATCACGGCGAAGACGGCGACCGCCACGACCTCGCCGCCGACGCCCATCTCGCCCTGCGCGATGGCGATCCCGGCGGCGACGCACATGATCAGGTTCTTGGGGTTCACCGCCGACAGCAGCAGCCCCAGCGTCGCCGCTCTGGCCGGGGTGACCTCGTCGATCGCCTTCATCCACGAGGGAGTCTCGGCCTCCGCGCCCTCGCCGGGACGGGACGTCCACTGCCTGACGGCCAGGGTCAGGACGAGCACGCCCAGCAGCAGCTCGATCCACGAGACCGGCGTCTTGGGCCGGCCGGACGCACTGTTCATCCCGATGGCGTTCGCGATCACCACCAGCACGGTCGTGGCGATCACGATGCCGCCCGCCCATCCGGCCAGGAACCCCGGCCCGGTGGTGCGTGCGCGCGGCGACAACAGCATGAGGATCACCGCGATGATCGGGATCGGGCTGATCGCCACCCCGACCGCCAGCGGCAGCAGATTCCCGATGACCTCGCCCATGCCGGCCCCGAACGCAAGATCCCCCATGCCAGGGGATCTATCCAGCCCACATCAACCCAAAGCCGCCGAACTGCAAAGACTCCGCGCACGCCGGGCTCTTAGGATCGTCCGGGTGTCGGCGACGGGGCCGTGGCTTGGGCGACGATGCCGGGCTGTACGAACGTTCTCAGCCGCGAGAACGGCACCTTGATCCTTTTCCCGCGGGAACCTCCGGTGCAGTCGAGTTCGGAGATCCCGGTGATGACGAAGGTCAGGCCGTCCCTGGTCGGCAGCACCATCAGCCTCTGCGGGACGAGGTCGGCCGCGGTGATGGGGCGGCCCGCGTAGCACACCGCACCGGCCGGGGTCTGCGCGGCGCTCTCCGGGTCGTTCTCGCTCCGGACGATCGTGCGGGCCAGGTCGCGGATTCCGGTCGCGGTCAGGGCCTCCGGCTTGAACAGGTCTCGCGCGCCGAGCCGCCGTCCGTCCGATAGGTCCACGACCACGCCGGACCCGGCGGAGTATCCGGCGGCTGACTGGCTGTCGACCAGGTCGTAGAAGACGGAGAGGAGCCTCGGTCCGCGCAGGCCGAAGTTCGCGACGGCCGTGGCGCGCCAGCGCTCTTCGCCAGGTCTCGGCCCGTAGCGCCGGACCCCGTCCACCCACGGACGGGTGAGGGTGTCCGCCGTCTCCCGCAGGACGGTGTTGATCCTGGTTTCCACGCGGGGATCACTTACGCCGTCCACCTTGACGTACTGCGTCGTCAGGTCCGACAAGGTGTCCCGCCGGACCGACGACACCAGCGAGACGCGCACCTGCTGTACCTCGGCCCGCGCGGGCGGGTCGTTGGTGTCCCGGGTGGCGAGGTAGGTGCCCGCGCCTCCGGCGGCGACGGCCACGCTCGCCCCCGTGATCGCCGCGGCGATCTTGCCGCCGAGTCCGGTGACCGCGCCCGCCCCGGCCGCTCCGGCCGCGGTGCCTCCGGCGGTCGTCCCAGCAGCGGTCCCAGCGGCCGTCCCGGCGGCGGTCCCGGCGGCGGCTCCACCTGCGGCCGCCCCGCCGCCTATCCCGGACGCCACCAGGGGGAACAGCGCGGCCAGGCCCACGGCGGCACCGGCCAATGCGCGTACACCACGCTGTTCCCATGCCTCGCCGTAGGCCGAGGCGGCGATCTGGTCGAGCTCGGCCACCAGCGTCATCGCGTCGCGCGGACGCTCCGCCGGTTCCTTGGCCATGCCCTGCTCCAGCAGCGGCCGCAACGCCTCCGGAAGCTCGGACGCAGGGACCGGCGCGGCCAGATGCCGACTCATCAGCTCCGCCCGGTCGGAGGCCGCGTATGGACGGCGTCCGGTCACGCATTCAAAGAACACGCAGGTGGCGGCGTACACGTCGGTGGCAGGGACGGCCGGTTCCCCGCGCCACTGCTCGGGCGCCATGTAGGCGGGCGTACCGCCAATGGCCTGATCACCGGCCAGGGCCGCCACGCCGAAGTCGATGAGCTTGCTGAGGCCGTCCGCCCGGACGACCACGTTCGCGGGCTTGAAGTCGCGGTGGACCACCCCCGCCTCGTGCGCAGCGGCCAGCCCCAACAGCGAGCCCTTGAGCACCAGCAAGGACGCCTCCGGCCCGAGCGCCCCATGCTCGGCCAGCACCCTCTTCAACGAGACCCCGTCGACCGCCTCCATGACGATCGCCGCACCGTGCTCGCTCTCCACCATGCGGTACAACCGGGCCACATACGGATCGGACACCTGCCCCAGCAACACCGCCTCGGCGCGCAGACGCTCCAGTGCCTCGGTATCACCGGGACGGCGGGTCAGATATTTGATCGCCACCGGGGTGCCCGCCGTGCGGTGCCGCGCGAGCACCACCCGTCCTTGGGCCCCGGCTCCCAGCTCGCGTACCTCGATGAAGTCGGCAACCCGCCAATCACCCGTCGCCGTCACCGCTCGCCGACCTCCTGGGGGCAGGGGTTCCCGTCCGGATCCTAACTGTCACGCAAGGTGGGCTACTTCGCGTCGTGCGGGCGTGGGTGCGGGGGGCGGTGGTGCTCGGTCAGGACGGTGAGTAGACGGGTGAGTTCGTCCTTCTGGCCAGAGGTTAGGGGGGCGAGGAGTTCGCGTTGGGCGTCGGTGACGAGCGCGTCGAGGAGCTCCAGGCGGCGGTGGCCGCCGGGGGTGAGGGTGATGACGTTGCGGCGGCGGTCGGCGGGGTCGGGATCGCGGCGGATGTATTCGGTGTCGGCCAGTTCGTTGAGGACGGCGACCATGTCGCTGCGGTAAATGCCGGTAAGGCGGCTGAGCTCGGCCTGGCTGGCGGCACCGGCCTCGGCGAGCGCGGCCAGCACGGCGAAGTGCCACTTGCGTGCGCCTTCGGCGGCCAGGCGCTCGCTGACGAGCCGGTCGGCGGCGATCGCGGCCCCCGCGAGCAGGCGGCTGGGGATGGCGCGCAGCCGGGCCGGAGTGGGTTCGGGGGCCGGGCTCATGGGGTTCCTCCACCTCTTGCATTAGTGACACTAACAGTCTAGCTTCGTTAGTGGCACGAACGTTCGAGCTCCGAACGAATACCTCTGGAGTGAAGACCATGATCAAGCCGTTCCGCATCGACATCCCCCAGGCCGACCTCGACGACCTGACCGGCCGGCTCTCCCGCACCCGCTGGCCCAACGAGGTCGCCGACGCCGGGTGGGACTACGGCTTCCCGCTGGCTCGGCTGAAGGAGCTCGCCGAGTACTGGCGCACCGGCTACGACTGGCGCGGGCACGAGGCGAAGCTGAACGAGCTTCCGCACTTCATCACCGAGATCGAGGGGCAGGACGTCCACTTCGTCCACGTCCGGTCCTCGAAGCCGGACGCGCTCGCGCTGATCCTCACCCACGGCTGGCCAGGCTCGTTCCTGGAGTTCCTCGACGTGATCGAGCCGCTGTCGCGCGACTTCCACCTGGTGATTCCGTCCATCCCGGGGTTCGGCTTCTCCGGGCCGACCCATGAGCGCGGTTGGGACATCGTGCGGGTCGCGCGAGCCTGGGCCGAGCTCATGCGCCGTCTCGGGTACGAGCGCTACGGCGCCCACGGGGGCGACTTCGGCGCGGGCATCTCGATGGCGCTCGGCGCGGTCGCGCCCGAGCAGGTCGTCGGGGTGCACGTCAACTACCTGCCGACCAGGCCGGTCCCGGACGCGGACATCGAACTGTCGGAAACGGACGAGGCCAGGCTGGACAAGGTCCGGCAGCTGATGGCGAATCGTCCGCCCTACCAGGCTCTGCAGGCCCTCACACCGCAGACCATCGGCTACGCGCTGACGGACTCACCGGTCGGCCAGCTGGTCTGGATCGCCGAGCGCTTCGCGCAGTGGACCGACCCTCGCTCGCAGATCAGCGACGACCGGATGCTCACCGACATCTCGCTCTACTGGCTGACCGCCACCGCGGCTTCCTCGGCGCGACTGAGCCGCGAGACCCCGCGGCGGACCGAGCCGTGCCCGGTACCGGTCGGCGTGGCGGTGCTCCCGCACGACATCACGCAGTCGGTGCGACCACTGGCCGAGCGCCTGTACGACATCAGGCACTGGTCGGAATTCGAGCGCGGCGGCCACTTCGCCGCGATGGAGGTGCCGGAGCTGCTCGCCGAGGACGTCCGCGACTTCTTCCTCACCCACACCAAGCAATAGGAGCCATCATGACCAGCACCGAAATTCTGATCCGCGCACTCGCCGACCGCGCCGAACTCGCCGACCTGGTCGCCCGCCACAGCTTGTGGATCGACGAGGGCCGCTACAGCGAGACCGACCGGCTCTTCACCGAGGACGTCGACGTCAAGTCCCCGCGTGGGGAGGCCCACGGCATCGAGGCGCTTATTGAACTGGTGCGCTCGGGGCACGACACGTACGTCCGCACCCTGCACAGCAAGTCCAATCTCATCATCGAGGTGGACGGCGAGACGGCCACGGTGCGGGCCCACGACATCGCCGTGTTCATCATCGACGACAAGACCGAGGCCCTCGCGGCCGGCGTCCACCACTACAGGGCACGCCGCACCGAGAACGGCTGGCGCTTCGACAACCTCGTGGTCACCCCGATCGCACTGACCGAAGCCCTCAACCGGGCCCTCTAGAAGCCGCCCGAAACGCCCTTGATCACATCAGCAAGCCGCCGGAACCCACGCAGGTCATCGTGTCCGAGCTGGCCGAGGGACGAGCGCGACGGGCGGCCCGGACCGAGGTCTGGGACGACGGCGACGGGTGTCCCGAGGTCCAGCCGGAGGATCACACGGCGACGAGCGGGCGCGGGCTGCTGATGGTGTCGCTGCTCGCCTAGGAGTGGGGCACGCGGCCGCTGCTCGAAAACGGTAAGGCCACGTGGGCGAAGTGCTGAGCGTCCGGACGGAGCGCCTGCTGCTTCGATGGCGGACGCGGATGGGCGGCGAACCGCGACGCAGTACCTGGACGCGCTTGCCCTGGCGCTCCGTCCGCAGGGCTGGCGGGATCGTGGTGAGCGTGCTGGCCACCCCGGGCGGGATGTGGGCGTACCACGAGGCCCCCCGCTCGGGCGGCGCGGCTACCTGTACCCGTGCGGGGGCGCGGAGGCGGCGGCCGCCGTGGTGGACGACCTGCTCAGGCACCGGATGTGCGCCTCGGACGGTAGCGCGTCGAGATGATCCCCGACGGGTAGAGCTTGCCTTCGATGAGCTCCAAGTCCAGGCGGCCCAAGTCGTCGGGGAACAGCCTCTGGCCGCTGCCGATGGCGACCGGGACGACGCGGAGCTGGAGCTCGTCCAGCAGGCCCGCCCTGGTCAGGGACTGTGCCAGCGACAGGCTGCCCCAGAGCATGATGTCCTCGCCGGGCTGCCGCTTGAGGTCGGCGACCTTCGCGGCCGCATCGCTCTTGACGACCTCTGCCGGGTCCCAGGTGCCCCACGGGGCTTCGTCCAGCGTGGAGGAGAAGACCAGCTTGGGCATGGTGTTCACCACGTTGGCGACCGTCTCGTCGGCGGTGGGCCAGTACTGCACGAACATCCGGTAGGTGGCCGCCCCTAGGAGGACGGTGTCCACGTCCTCCAGCAGTTTGAGGTTGTCGCGGTCCACATGGCTGTAGTCGGAGACGGAGTCGAAGAAGTCGAGCTCCCCCTGGGGCCCGGCGACGTAGCCGTCGACCGTGATCAGTTCCTGGACGATGAGTCTGCGCATACCCACTATGACCATACGAGCCGACCGAAATCATCGGTGACTCAGCCGCGCGGCATCACGGGCAGGTCTTCCAGAGGAGGCTGTAGGTGGCGGAGTCGTCGGGGGTGTCCAGGGCCATGATGCCGGCCTTGGCCGGGTCCGAGGTGCCCAGGGACACGCTCAACTCGGTTTCGAGGTGGAGGTCGCGCTCCTCGCCGCAAGGTTTGAACACCAATTGTTCAAGGGGGACCTGCTGGTCGTACACCCAAGGCGCGGCGTGGGGTCCGGGGAGCTTGTAGACCCACGTTTGGGACGGCGGCGTGCCCTGGAAATTGTGCTGCGTATTCGCCTCAGCGCTCGCACCGGTCGCCAGTTCTGCGGAGCCGACGAACCGGAGCCCGCTGATCGCGTAGGTGAAGCCCGCCACGCTGTTCACCTTCAGCACGACCTGGCACTTCTTCCGACCTTCTTCTGGGGAGGAATCGCCGCCCGCCAGCGCGTGGAAGCCCCAGTAGCGGACCGTGAAGCTGGTCGCGGTCACGGGCATCGACACCTCTCCGACCTCGCAGTCCGGGCTGACGCTCACCACGGTGATGGTCACCCCGGGCGGCGGGTCCGCCGGGGCGGCCGACGTGGCGGGAGCCCCCAGGGCGGACAGGACGAGAACGGCGCCGATTATCGCGATCGCCTTGCGTCTGACATGCGGCATGGCATGCCTCCGGAATCAGGCAGTGGATTCGATCGCGACAGTAAGTGCGCCCAAGAAAGGCGTCAACGCTAACGCCTTTCGATTTCTTGTTCACATTTCACTTCATCGGGTGGCGGCGGGCCCGTTCAGCCGAAGGCGCGGCACTCCACCTCGGCCCGGCGTTCGGTCATGCCCTGCTGGACCGCCGAGGTCACGCACGCGCGCTGCTTCTCGTCCAGCCGCGGCTCGCCGCACTGGCCGACGCTCGAATAGGTGCGGCAGTCCTGGCGCGAGGTCTGGTCGCCGGACGACCAGGCGGCGGTGGCTCCGCCGACTCCCCCGATCCCCAGGACGCCGACGATCAATGCCCCGGTCATGACCCTCTTCATCTGCGTCTCTCCCCCGTCGCGTACTTCGCCAACGACGAGGTACCTCCCCGTCCGTACCACCACAAAACTCAGCAAAAGGTCAAGAAATTCGGCATACCTCCAGGTCAAGCCTGTCGGGCCCGCGTCACACGCGACCGAGCCGGGGCGCGAGGACGCTCAGGGCGCACGTCACGATCAGGAGCACTGCCATGGTGACGCGCAGCCCGGCCGCCTCGGCGACGCCGCCGACGATCGGCGGTCCGGCGAGAAAGCCGACGTAGCCGACCGTGGACACGGCGGCGATCGACGGGCCCGGCCCCTGCGGCGTGTGCGACGCGGCATGGCTGAACGCCACCGGGACGACCGGCGCCAGCCCCAGGCCGATCAGGGCGTAGGCCACCAGGCCCGTCCCCGGGGCCGGCGCGACGAGGGCGAGCACGGCGCCGGCCCCGGCGAGGAGCGAGCACCCCTGGACGAACCGGTCGGTGGCCGCGCGGGAGCGCATCCGGTCGGCGGCCAGCCTGCCGACGACCATGCCCGCCGAGAAGACCGCGAAGCCGGTGGCCGCGGCACCGGCCGACGAACCGGCGACGTCCCGCAGGTAGAGGGCGCCCCAGTCGTTCATCAGGCCCTCGCCCATCAGCGCCGAGAGCGCGATGAGCGCAGGGGCCCACAAGTCCCGGGTGGGAAACGCGAACGCCGGCCCCGCAATGCCGGTGTCCGGTACGCCGCTGTCTGGTGCGTCGGTGTCCGGTGCGTCGGGCAGCAGGAAGATCGTCGCGCCGCAGCAGACGGAGAAGAGGATCACCGCGGTCAGCAGGAAATGTGTTCCGGCCCCCACGTCCCCGGCGGCCGCCAAGCCGCCGACCGCCGCACCCGAGATCCCGCCCAGGCTGAACATGGCGTGGAAGCCGCCCATGACGGGACGAGAGCAGGCTCGTTCCACCAGCACGCCCTGGGTGTTCATGGCGACGTCGACGGCGCTGTTGCCGACCGCGAACATCGCCGCCGCCACGGTCAGCGGCACGAGACCGGGCGCCGACGGGATCAGCGGGAGCGTCCCGAAGAAGAGGACCGCGCCGCCGATCAGCGTCCGGCGGCTGCCCCACCGGGCCACCGCGACGCCCGCCAGCGGCAGGCCCGCGAGCGCGCCCGCCGCCAGCCCGGCGAGCGCCACGGCCAGCCCGCCCGTGGAAAGGCCCAGGCCGTCCCGGACGGCCGGCACCCGCGCGGCCCAGGAGGCGAACGCGGCGCCGTTGGCGAAGAAGACGCCACGGACGGCGACGCGCGCCGCCCGGCTCCGGGTCGCCGGCGGCGCGGCGCGCCTCGGAGCCGATACGCGCGCGGGTACGGAACGGGCCGAGCCCTTGATCTCACTCACGGTCCGCTGCCCCCTGGCCGTCCGGGCCGCCGCTCAGGGCTGCGGGACGCGCTCGCGGCGGAAGATCGCCGTCGTCGACGGAAGCTCGGGGAAGGGGCCGAGCCCGTCGGCGAGCGACGCGAGACCGGTCTCCAGCGTCACGCGGGGCTCGAAGCCCAAGGACCGGAGCTTGGAGATGTCGGCCACCAGCCGGAAGCTGTCGTCCAGGCTGGAGGCGTCCGGCTGCAGGCGGGCCGGCCGGCCCGTGGCCTTCGCCACGGCGTCGGCGAGGTCGCGCATGGACACCTCCCGCCCGCTGCCGATGTTGTAGACCTCCCCGGCGGCGCCGGCGTCCGCGAGAGTGATCAGGGCCGCGCACACGTCGGAGACGTGGACGAAGTCGCGGGTCTTGCGGTCGACGTCCCCGACCAGCGGAATCGGCATCTCGTTGAGCTGCCAGCGCAGGAACTGCGAGACCTCGCCGCCGGCGGAGCGCGGGTCCTCGCCCGGCCCGTAGACCACGAAGGAGCGGCCGATCACGACCGGCAGGCCGATGACGTCGTACAGGCTCCGCAGCGCGAGCTCACCCGACAGCTTGGACGCGCCGTAAGGCAGGAACGGCCGCGTCGGATGCTCCTCGGTCATGGGAGATCGCTGCGGGACGCCGTACACGATCGCCGAGGAGAGGCAGACCAGGCGCCGGACGCCGAGCTCGACGCACGCGTTGCCCACATTGCAGGCGCCGAGCCCGTTGACCTGGAAATCGAATCTCGGGAACTCCACCGAACGAGAGCCGCTCGCGTTTCCCGCCAGATGGAAGACCGTGTCGGCGCCGCGCAGCGCCAGCAGTGTTTCGCCGTAGTCGCGCACGTCCGCGCGCACATGCCGGACGCCGGGAAGGGCGGCCAGTTCCGGCGGCGGATCGGCCAGGTCGACGATGGTCACGCTCCTGCCCGCCCCGCTCAGCGCGGTGACGAGGTGACCGCCGACGAAACCGGACCCTCCGGTGACGGCGACGTCGGCGGTCTCGGAGCCATTGGATTCCTGCAACGTTCCAGGCATGGGAGATCTCCAGTTCTCAGGCATGCGAAGGGAGCACGTGATGGTGCGGAGTCGGGAAGGTCGAGGGTCCGCCCCGGCCCGAGCCCGGGCCCGGGGCGCGTCGGTCACCGGTTTCCGGCGAGCCGGGCGACCCCTCGGGACACGGCGCCGATCATGTGCTCCACCTGGTCGTCGGTGAGGTGGTCATAGATCGGCAACTGGATCTGGTGCTCGAAGTAGGTCTTCTCCGCGACCGGGCACTCGCCGTAGCGGTGCCCCAGCGCCCGGAACTCCGGCAGCAGGTGAATGGGGAAGTACCGGACGACGATCTCGATCCCCTCCCGCTCCTGCAAGTGCTGGATGAAGTCGTCCTTTGGGGCGCCGACGGCTTCGGGATCGTAGAAGAGGGTGTAGAGGTGGTGGACGTGGCGGGCGTAGGGCTTCTCGTTCTGGACGCCGATGCCGGGCACCCGCCGCAGCCCTTCGTCGAGGCGGTGCGCGATGTCGCGGCGCCGTCCGTTGAGGCGGTCCAGCTTGCCGAGCTGGACGATGCCGAGTGCCGCGCTCAACTCGCTCATCCGGTAGTTGTTGCCGACGAGGTAGCGCCCGTCGACGTAGTCATGGGTGTAGGACCTGCGGACGTGCGCGTCCCGGTAATACGCCGGTTGCCGGTACGGGCCGATGCGAGGATCGCCGCGCTCGCCCATCTCGCCCCACACATGAATGGTCCCCAGCGCTCGGGCCATTTCGGCGTACCGGTCGTCGCCGGTGACGAATGCCCCGCCCTCTCCGGTGGTCATGTTCTTCAGGGAATGGAAGCTGAAACATCCGAAATCGCCGATGGAGCCCAGCGGCCGGCCTTTGTAGGTACCGCCGGCGACATGGGCGCAGTCCTCGACCACGCTCAACCCGTGACGCCGGGCGATGGCCATGACCGGGTCCATGTCCACGGCCTGGCCGCCATAATGGACGACCCATATCGACCTGGTCCGTTCGGTGATGAGAGGCTCGATCGTCGCCGGATCGAGATTGAGACTGTCGGGATCGATGTCGGCGAACTTGATGACGCAGCCGCGGGCCTGCAAGGGCCAGGTGGTGACCCAGAACGTCTGGGGCGTCGTGATGACCTCGTCGCCCGGGCCCAGCCCGAGAACCTGCGCGGCCAGGAACAGGGCGGTGGTGCAGGAGCTGGTCACCTGGACGTGGCGGCCGTCCAGCAGCTCCGCGAAGCGCCGCTCGAACTCGGCGCCCGCGGGGCCCATCGCCAGGGTGTCCTGCGCCAGCACGTCGGTGACGGCCTTGATCTCTTCCGCGCCCAGCCGGTTGGAGATGCCGCTGTACGGCACCATGTACGTCATGCGCCCGCTCCTCTCCTTCGGCCTCGCCATTCTCCGGGCGAAACCTTGTTCTCGCCGGTAAGGGCGGCTATCGCGCCGCGCCGGTTAATAGGAGGTGAAATTGCGTCGACTTTTGCCTGCGACTCTCTCGGCAACTGATTCAAGGTGTATGCGTCATGATTTCTGTCATGAATGTAACGACCTCATCCCGCCGACTGCAAGCCCCCAATTGAACACTCGCTGCCGAAAGGCGGGACCAGCAGCTCGTTTTGCGTTGTTTTTACCGCCGCCCGCGCCGCCGACGTGACGCCGCTCACTATCACCGGCGCGCGAGTACACCCATATGTTCGAGCAGATTAAGTGCGAGTCTCCGGAGTTGTTTTCCGATGGACCAAGACCAGGACCACGACCAGGACCAGGACAGGACCGGGGCCGGGCGGAGAGTGGCCTTGGTGACCGGCGCGTCCAGAGGGCTGGGCGCCGCGATCTCGGCCGCCCTGGCCCGCGACGGCGTCACCGTGGCGATCAACTACATGCGCGACCGGTCCGCGGCCGAGGCCCTGCGGGACGACATCGCCGCGGCGGGCGGCCGCGCCGGACTCTTCCGCGCCGACGTCACCGACGAGGACGAGGTCGGCGAACTGCACCACCGGGTGCTCGCCGCCTACGGCAGGATCGACATCCTCGTCCTCAACGCGACCGGGCCCCAGCCCGACCTGCCCATCGAGGACCTGAGCTGGCAGGACGTCCTCGACCAGCTCGCCTTCTTCGTCAAGAGCCCGCTACTGCTCACCCAGAAGGCGATCACCGGCATGAAGCGGCGCGGGCACGGCCGCATCGTCCACATCGGATCGGACGTCGTGGAGCTGGGCCCGCCCGCGTCCAGTGCCTACGTCGCGGCCAAGGCCGCCCAGCTCGGCCTCACCCGCTCCTGGGCACGCGAGCTCGGCCCGCACGGGATCACCGTGAACCTCGTCGCCCCGGGCTGGATCCCCACCGACCGGCATGCGGACATACCCGACGGGACCAGGGGCGAGTACGCCGGACGCCTGCCGCTGGGACACCTGGGCGTCCCCGACGACGTCGCGGAGGCCGTCGCGTTCCTCGCCTCGGACCGGGCCCGTTTCATCACCGGGCAGAGGATCACCGTCAACGGCGGCGCCACCCTGACGTGACGGCCGGAGAACGGCGAAGGGCCGCCGCCCGCGCGATGCGGGTGGCGGCCCTCTGCGTGCCTTGCGCTACCGGTCGTGCTGGCGCTACCGGTTGTACTGGCCGAAGTCGTACTCCTCCAGCGGGACGGCTTCGCCGGAGCCCTGGCCGAAGGCGTACTCGGCGCCGTCGTCGTAGGAGCCGACGGAGTAGACCGCCGCCTTCGCCTCCTCGGTCGGCTCGACCCGGACGTTGCGGTACTGCGGCATGCCGGTACCGGCCGGGATGAGCTTGCCGATGATGACGTTCTCCTTGAGGCCGAGCAGCGGGTCGCTCTTGGCGTGCATCGCGGCCTCGGTGAGAACCCGGGTCGTCTCCTGGAAGGACGCCGCCGACAGCCACGACTCGGTCGCGAGCGAGGCCTTGGTGATGCCCATCAGGACCGGACGGCCGGCGGCGGGGACCCCGCCCTCGGCGACGACGTTCCGGTTCGTCTCCTCGAAGATCGGACGCTCCACCAGGTCGCCCGGGAGCAGGTCGGTGTCGCCCGACTCGAGGATGTTCACCCGCTTCAGCATCTGGCGGACGATGATCTCGATGTGCTTGTCGTGGATCGACACGCCCTGCGACCGGTACACCTCCTGGACCTCCTGCACGAGGTGCAGCTGCACCGCGCGCGGGCCGAGGATGCGCAGCACCTCGTGCGGGTTGATCGCACCCGCGATGAGCTGCTGGCCGACGCCCACGGACTCGCCCTCCTTGACCAGGAGGCGGGACCGCATCGGCACCGGGTAGGCGATCTCGTCGGAGCCGTCGTCCGGGACGACGACGACCTTGCGGGCCTTCTCCGTCTCGTCGATCTTGACGCGGCCGGCGACCTCGCTGATCGGCGCGACGCCCTTCGGGATGCGGGCCTCGAACAGCTCCTGCACGCGCGGCAGGCCGTGCGTGATGTCGCCGCCCGCCACACCGCCGGTGTGGAAGGTCCGCATGGTGAGCTGCGTGCCGGGCTCGCCGATGGACTGCGCGGCGATGATGCCGACGGCCTCGCCGACGTCCACCCGCTTGCCGGTGGCCAGCGAACGGCCATAGCACGCGGCGCAGACGCCGATCTTGGCCTCGCAGACCAGGGCGCTGCGGGTCCGGACCTTCTCGACCCCGGCCTCGAACAGCCGCGACACGACCGCGTCGGACAGGTCGGTGTCGGCCGGGTAGATGACCGTCCCGTCGACGACGACGTCCTCGGCGATCGTCCGGCCCGCCAGGCTGGTCTCCGTGGTGGAGAGCTTGGCGAGGCTGCCGTCCGACTGCCGCTCGACGATCTCGAACGGGATCGTGCGGTCGGTGCCGCAGTCCTCCTCGCGGACGATCACGTCCTGCGCGACGTCCACCAGGCGCCGGGTCAGGTAACCCGAGTCGGCGGTGCGCAGCGCGGTGTCGGCGAGACCCTTCCGGGCGCCGTGCGTCGAGATGAAGTACTCGACGACCGACAGCCCCTCACGGAACGACGACTTGATCGGACGCGGGATCGTCTCGCCCTTCGGGTTGGAGACCAGCCCGCGCATGCCGGCGATCTGGCGGAGCTGCAGCGGGTTGCCGCGGGCGCCCGACTGGATCATCATCCAGATCGGGTTGGCCTTCGGGAACGCCTGCTCCATGTCCACCGCGACGTCCGCGGTGGCCTTGTTCCAGATCTCGATGAGCTCCTGCTTGCGCTCGTCGTCGGTGATCAGGCCGCGGTTGAACTCCCGCTGCACCTTCTCGGCACGGGCCTCGTAGCCGCCCAGGATCTCCGCCTTGTTCGGCGGCGTGATGACGTCGTCGATCGCGATCGTGACGCCGGACCTGGTCGCCCAGTGGAACCCGGTGCTCTTCAGCGCGTCCAGCGCGTTGGCGACGGCGACCTTCGGGTACGTCTCCGCCAGCTCGTTGACGATCGCCGAGAGCTGCTTCTTGCCGATCTCGTCGTCGACGAACGGGAAGTCGTCCGGCAGCGTCTCGTTGAAGATGGCGCGGCCGAGCGTCGTCTCCAGCCGGTACGGCTGGCCGGAGTCGTAGCCCTCCGGCGCGATCCACTCGCGCGGCGGCGGGATGTCCTTCAGCCGGATCTGGACCTTGGCCTGCAGGTCGAGCTCGCCCCGGTCGTAGGCCATGATCGCCTCGGCGACCGAGCCGAACGCGCGGCCCTCGCCCTCCGCGCCGTCCTTCTGCGTCGTCAGCCAGTACAGGCCGATGACCATGTCCTGGGTGGGCATGGTGACGGGCTTGCCGTCGGACGGCTTCAGGATGTTGTTCGTCGACAGCATCAGGATCCGCGCCTCGGCCTGCGCCTCCGCGGACAGCGGCAGGTGCACGGCCATCTGGTCGCCGTCGAAGTCCGCGTTGAACGCGGTGCAGACGAGCGGGTGGATCTGGATGGCCTTGCCCTCGACCAGCTGCGGCTCGAACGCCTGGATGCCGAGACGGTGCAGGGTCGGCGCCCGGTTCAGCAGCACCGGGTGCTCGGTGATGACCTCTTCGAGGACGTCCCACACCACCGGGCGGGCGCGCTCGACCATGCGCTTCGCGGACTTGATGTTCTGCGCGTGGTTGAGGTCGACCAGCCGCTTCATCACGAACGGCTTGAACAGCTCCAGCGCCATCTGCTTGGGCAGGCCGCACTGGTGCAGCTTCAGCTGCGGGCCGACGACGATGACCGAACGGCCCGAGTAGTCGACGCGCTTGCCCAGCAGGTTCTGCCGGAACCGGCCCTGCTTGCCCTTGAGCATGTCGGACAGCGACTTGAGCGGACGGTTGCCGGGGCCCGTGACCGGACGGCCGCGGCGGCCGTTGTCGAACAGCGCGTCGACGGCCTCCTGCAGCATCCGCTTCTCGTTGTTCACGATGATCTCGGGCGCGCCGAGGTCGAGCAGCCGCTTGAGCCGGTTGTTCCGGTTGATGACCCGGCGGTACAGGTCGTTCAGGTCGGACGTCGCGAAACGGCCGCCGTCCAGCTGCACCATCGGACGCAGGTCCGGCGGGATGACCGGAATGCAGTCCAGCACCATGCCGAGCGGGCTGTTGCGGGTGTTGAGGAACGCCGACACGACCTTGAGCCGCTTGAGGGCGCGGGCCTTCTTCTGGCCCTTGCCGGTGCGGATCACGTCGCGCAGCCGCTCGGCCTCGGCGTCGAGGTCGAAGTTCTGCAGCCGCGCCTGGATGGCCGCGGCGCCCATGCCGCCCTCGAAGTACTTGCCGAACCGGTCGCGCATCTCGCGGTAGAGCAGCTCGTCGCCCTCCAGGTCCTGGACCTTGAGGTTCTTGAAGCGGCTCCACACCTCGTCGAGACGGTCGAGCTCGCGCTGCGCGCGGTCGCGCAGCTGCTTCATCTCCCGCTCGGCGCCGTCGCGCACCTTGCGCTTCTGGTCGGCCTTCGCGCCGGCCTCCTCCAGCTCGCCCAGGTCGCCCTCCAGCTTCTGCTGGCGGGCCTCGACCTGCGCGTCGCGGGCCTGCTCGATCTGCTGGCGCTCCACGGAGATGTGGGCCTCCAGCGTCGGCAGGTCGCGGTCACGCCGCTCGGCGTCCACGCTGGTGATCATGTAGGCCGCGAAGTAGATGATCTTTTCGAGATCCTTCGGGGCCAGGTCCAGCAGGTAGCCGAGCCGGGACGGGACGCCCTTGAAGTACCAGATGTGCGTGACCGGCGCGGCCAGCTCGATGTGGCCCATCCGCTCACGGCGCACCTTGGCCCGGGTCACCTCGACGCCGCAGCGCTCGCAGATGATGCCCTTGAACCGGACGCGCTTGTACTTGCCGCAGTAGCACTCCCAGTCGCGGGTCGGACCGAAGATCTTCTCGCAGAAGAGCCCGTCCTTCTCCGGCTTCAGGGTGCGGTAGTTGATCGTCTCCGGCTTCTTGACCTCGCCATGCGACCACTGGCGGATGTCGTCAGCGGTCGCCAGGCCGATGCGTAGCTCGTCGAAGAAGTTGACGTCAAGCAACAGATTTCCCCTTGAGTTGATCAGACCTCTTCGACACTGCTCGGCTCACGCCGGGACAGGTCGATGCCGAGCTCCTCCGCAGCGCGGAAGACGTCCTCGTCGGTGTCGCGCATCTCGATGGACATGCCGTCGCTGGAGAGCACCTCGACGTTGAGGCACAGCGACTGCATCTCCTTGATGAGCACCTTGAAGGACTCGGGGATGCCGGGCTCGGGAATGTTCTCGCCCTTGACGATGGCCTCGTACACCTTCACGCGGCCGAGGACGTCGTCGGACTTGATGGTCAGAAGCTCCTGCAGGGCGTAGGCGGCGCCGTACGCCTCCAGCGCCCACACCTCCATCTCACCGAAGCGCTGGCCGCCGAACTGCGCCTTACCGCCGAGCGGCTGCTGGGTGATCATGGAGTACGGACCGGTCGAGCGGGCGTGGATCTTGTCGTCGACCAGGTGCAGCAGCTTGAGGATGTAGATGTAGCCGACCGAGATCGGGTCCTTGTAGGGCTCGCCCGTGCGGCCGTCGAACATCCTCGCCTTGCCGCCCGGACCGACCAGACGCTGCCCGTCGCGGTTCGGCAGGGTGCTCTCGATCAGGCCGGTGACGTCGTCCTCGCGGGCGCCGTCGAACACCGGCGTGGCGGTGTTCGTCCACGGCGGCGCCTCGGACGCGCCGATGGCGTTGAGCGCCTTCTTCCAGTCCTGGTCGTCGCCCTCGATCTTCCAGCCGCGGGACGCGACCCAGCCGAGGTGGGTCTCCAGGACCTGGCCCACGTTCATGCGTCCGGGGACGCCGAGCGGGTTCAGGACGATGTCGACCGCGGTGCCGTCCTCGAGGAACGGCATGTCCTCGACGGGGAGGACCTTGGAGATGACGCCCTTGTTGCCGTGCCGTCCGGCCAGCTTGTCGCCGTCGGTGATCTTGCGCTTCTGCGCGACGTACACCCGGACCAGCTCGTTCACGCCGGGCGGGAGCTCGTCGCCCTCGTCGCGGGAGAACACCCGGACGCCGATGACCTTGCCCTGCTCGCCGTGCGGCACCTTCAGCGAGGTGTCCCGCACCTCGCGGGCCTTCTCGCCGAAGATCGCGCGCAGCAGCCGCTCCTCCGGGGTCAGCTCCGTCTCGCCCTTCGGCGTGACCTTGCCGACCAGGATGTCGCCGGGGACGACGTCCGCGCCGATGCGGATGATGCCGCGCTCGTCGAGGTCGGCGAGGACCTCCTCGGAGACGTTCGGGATGTCCCGGGTGATCTCCTCGGGGCCGAGCTTGGTGTCGCGGGCGTCGACCTCGTGCTCCTCGATGTGGATCGAGGAGAGGACGTCGTCCTGCACCAGGCGCTGGCTGAGGATGATGGCGTCCTCGTAGTTGTGGCCCTCCCACGGCATGAACGCCACGAGGAGGTTCTTGCCGAGCGCCATCTCGCCGTCGTCGGTGCAGGGGCCGTCCGCGATGACCTGGCCCAGCTCGACGCGGGCGCCCTCTTCGACGATCGGCTTCTGGTTGAAGCAGGTGCCCTGGTTCGACCGCTTGAACTTGGAGACGCGGTAGGTCGTCCTGGTGCCGTCGTCGTTCATGACGGTCACGTAGTCGGCGGACACCTCCTCGACGACGCCGGCCTTCTCGGCCGTGATGACGTCGCCGGCGTCGGTCGCCGCGCGGTACTCCATGCCGGTGCCGACCAGCGGCGCCTCGCTGCGCAGCAGCGGGACGGACTGGCGCTGCATGTTGGAGCCCATCAGCGCGCGGTTCGCGTCGTCGTGCTCCAGGAACGGGATCATCGCGGTGGCGACCGAGGTCATCTGCCGCGCCGAGACGTCCATGTACTGGACCTCGCGGGCGGGGACGAGCTCGACCTCGCCGCCCTTACGGCGGATCAGGACCCGGTCGTCGACGAAGGTGCCGTCGTCGTTGAGCAGGGAGTTGGCCTGCGCGATGACGAAGCGGTCCTCCTCGTCGGCGGTCAGGTAGTCGATCTGCTCGGTGACGATGCCGTCGGTGACGCGCCGGTACGGCGTCTCGACGAACCCGAACGGGTTGACCCGGCCGAACGCGGCGAGCGAGCCGATCAGGCCGATGTTCGGGCCTTCCGGCGTCTCGATCGGGCACATGCGGCCGTAGTGGGACGGGTGGACGTCGCGGACCTCCATGCCGGCCCGCTCACGGGACAGACCGCCGGGGCCGAGCGCGTTCAGGCGACGCTTGTGCGTCAGGCCGGCCAGCGGGTTGGTCTGGTCCATGAACTGGGACAGCTGGCTGGTGCCGAAGAACTCCTTGATGGAGGCGACGACCGGCCGGATGTTGATCAGCGTCTGCGGCGTGATCGCCTCGACGTCCTGGGTGGTCATCCGCTCGCGGACGACGCGCTCCATCCGGGCCAGGCCGAGCCTGACCTGGTTCTGGATGAGCTCGCCGACCGTGCGCAGCCGCCGGTTGCCGAAGTGGTCGATGTCGTCGACCTCGATCGGCACCGCGACGGCGCCGAGGGTCGCCTCCTCCTCACCGGCGTGCAGCCGGACGAGGTACTCGATCGTCGCGACGATGTCGTCCTCGGTGAGGGTGCCCTGGTTCATGTCCAGGTCGAGGCCGAGCTTCTTGTTGATCTTGTAGCGGCCGACCTTGGCGACGTCGTAGCGCTTCGGGTTGAAGTACAGGTTCTCCAGGAGCGTCTGCGCCGACTCGCGCGTGGGCGGCTCGCCCGGGCGCAGCTTGCGGTAGATGTCGAGGAGCGCGTCGTCCTGGCCGGAGGTGTGGTCCTTCTCCAGGGTCACGTTGATCGACTCGTAGGAGCCGAAGCGCTCGCGGATGCGCGCCTCGTCCCAGCCGAGCGCCTTGAGCAGCACCGTGACGGGCTGCTTGCGCTTGCGGTCGATGCGCACGCCGACGTTGTCGCGCTTGTCGATCTCGAACTCGAGCCACGCGCCGCGGCTCGGGATGACCCGGCAGCCGTAGATGTCCTTGTCGGAGGCCTTGTCGAGCGCCCGGTCGAAGTACACGCCCGGAGACCGGACGAGCTGGGAGACGACGACGCGCTCGGTGCCGTTGATGATGAACGTGCCCTTCGGGCTCATGAGCGGGAAATCGCCCATGAACACCGTCTGGCTCTTGATCTCGCCCGTGGTGTTGTTGATGAACTCCGCCGTGACGAACATCGGGGCGGAGTAGGTCATGTCCTTGTCCTTGCACTCCTCGACGGAGTACTTGGGCGGCTCGAACCGGTGGTCGCGGAACGACAGCGACATGGTTCCGGAGAAGTCCTCGATCGGGCTGATCTCTTCGAAGATCTCCTCCAGCCCCGACTGCGTCGGGACGCTCTTACTTCCGGCCTTCTGGGCCGCCTCGACCCGGGCCTTCCACCTCTCGTTGCCCAGCAGCCAGTCGAACGAGTTGGTCTGCAGAGCAAGGAGGTCCGGGACTTCGAGCGGCTCCTTGATGCGCGCGAAGGAGACGCGGTTCGGACCGGTTGCGGTATTCGAGGCGTTGCGCGAGGCTGCCAAGAGTGGTCCTTCCGAGGGCTCGCGGCGTAAACTGGTGACACGCACGCCAGACGATCCGCGTCCGAGACCTGCACAGAGAGGTCCAAAACGGACCAGGGCAGGGGTTGTCTCACACGCGGATAGTCAGAGGGCAGCGCAAAGGGGCAGTGTAGCCGACCTGCCACACCGCTCGCAACTCTAGCGCCGCAGTATGCATCACGTTGCCATGGAGCATCGCCCCTCAGCGCCTTTCAGTCAAGAGCGGACTTGGACTTTTCGGGCTCTGACCTGCAGTGAGGAAGGCCATAGTTTAAGCCCCCGCGCAGGCCGGACGCCGCCGTCCCGAAACACGTGTCGCGAACTGATACGCGCTGGTCAGGAGATGACCGTGAGTTCCGACGCGAGCCACTTCCCGTCCTGCTTCACCATCGTCATCCGGATCCGGAGCGGCTCGGGGAGGCGCTGCTGCTTGTCGGCCTTCGTGGCGGACGACCGGTTCGCGTAGACGAGCGCCACGACCTTGTCAGGGGTCGCGCTCGCGACGCCGACCTTGATGACCGTGGTGGTGGAGACGGCCTGCTGCTGCGCGGCGACCGTGCGGAGCTGCTGGGCGAGCTTGTCGTAGTCGGTGCGCAGCTTGCCGGTCGTCGTGGCGGACGCGGCCTTCAGATCGGCGTCGAGCGTCTGGTAGTCGTACGACGACAGCTTCTGCGCCGCGCGGGACGCGGCGAACGAGGCCTCCTTGCTCGCCGTCTCGGTCGCGTTCTGCTCGCGGACCTCCAGGGCGAGAGCCGTGGTGCCGGCGCCGAACGCGATCATCAGGACGACCAGGACGGCGACGACCGCCGTCGGGCTCCCCGATCGGAACCGGTGCCGGGGCGTAGCAGCAGTCTTGGGCGCGGTCTTGCGCGCTGCGGTCTTCTTGAGCCTGACCGGCTTTGACGCGTCTTCGTCGGTTTCGGGGTCTTCGTCCGTCTCGGCGGCGTCCGAAGTGGCGGAGGCGGCCTCCGGGGAGGCTGAGTCCTCCGCTGACGCGCCGTCATCGTCGGACGCGTCTTCGGAGTCCTTCTGGCGGCGCCGCGGCTTCTGGAGTGATTTGACGGCCTTTTTGGTTTCCGCACCATCTTCGGAGTCTTCGGGGGGCGCTTCGGACTCATCCGACTCGTCTGACTCGTCGGCTTCGGCGGCGGCCTCGTCCGCGGCGATCTTCGCCAGGCGCGCGGCCTCGCGGGCCTTGTCGGCGGCCTCCTCGGCGAGCCGCGCGGCCTCGGCCGCCTCCTCGGCCCTGGCGGCCTGTTCCGCGGCCTTGTCCTTCGGCTTCTTCTTGCCTGTGTCGGAGCGCTTGCCCCGGCCGAGCATCGTCACGGGACGACCTCCAGTCCGGACACGAGCCACCGGTCGTCGACCCGCGAGAGGTCCATCTGGTACCGGTAACCCTGGGGCGTGCCGTTCTTCACCTTGTCGTTCGTGACGGTGCCGTTCAGGGAGACCATCACCTCGGCCGAGTCGTCGTCGATGGAGACCAGCGCGGCGTCGACGTCGCTGACCGTCGACTTCGCCTTGTACTTGGTGACCTGGTCCATGAAGGCCTTCGACTGGGAGGCCAGCTTGTTCTTCAGGTCGCCGGTGGTGCCGCCCACGATCCGGTCCAGGTCGCGCTGGGCGGTGGACGCGTCGAGCGACATCAGGTTGACGCCCATCTGCCGCGCCGACTGGATCGCCTGGGCCTTCTGGTCGGCGTCGTCCCGGTTCTGGAGGGTGACCACGCCGAGCCAGCCGGACGCGACGGCGAGGCCGATCACGACGACGCTCAGGGCGATCACGATCGCCGGAGACAGGCCGCGCCTCATTGGCTCAGCGGTCCGAGAAGGAGCCACTTCCACGAGGATTCCTCTCCCAACTGACGGGTACCGGCGCTGCGGGGCATGACGTATCGCTTGCCGTCGGGGCCGTAGACCGCACCGGTCGTTGGATCGTATCCAGCGAATTCGACTGAATCGGCCGGATACGACAGGTAGAGCCGTCCATCGGACAGCTGGCCGGTAGGGGCCGCCGCGGTGTTGCCGCTGCCGTTGCCGGAGTTCTTGCCCGAGGACTTGGCCTCGGTCTTGCCGTCGCCGTCGTTTCCGGTCGCGCCGCCCTCCGGGAATCCGGCACCTGCGGTCGCGCCCGGCGGGACCTGCGGGAAGGGCGAGATGGCGTCGCGCGGGAAGTTACGGGGGCCGCGCACGCCGGTCGACGCGTCGTGCGGGGCCTTGCAGCCGGCGTCCAGCCGCGGCTTCTTCTTGGACGTGTCCTGCGGCCAGCGGTGCTTGGTCTTCTCGTAGCCCTCGGTGCACGCGGGCGGCGAGTCGATGTTCAGCGCGAGGCCCAGGTGCTGGGTGCCGTCGCCCGGGTTGACGGTGGACGCGCCCGCGACCGTCACCGGGTAAAGGATGAACAGCGACCGTAGGCCCGCCTTGCGCGACGAGATGATCTGGCCGGTGGTGGTGAGGTTCGCCAGGAGGACGGGCAGCGTGGGCGCTAGCTGATTGATGGCCTTGTGGCTCTCGCTCACCGCTCCCGGTAGGCCTTGGATGGTCTTGCGCAGGGCCGGGTCGTCGTTGCGCAGGGACGTGGTCAGCTCGTTCAGGTTGCTGGCGAAGCCGCGGATGTTGGCGCCCTGGCCGCGCTGGGTGTCCAGGACGGTCACGCTGTTGTCCAGGAGCCGCTTGGTGTCCGGGTAGGCCGCCTCGGCGGTCTTCAGGAGGCGGTCGGTGTCGTCCAGGATCGACTGGAGGTCCTCGGCGGAGCCGGAGAACGCCTTGTCCAGCTCGTCCACGATGACGCCGATGTCCTTGGTGTTCACCGAGCCGACCAGCGAGTCGACGTTGCGGAGCAGCTCGGCCGTCGACACGGGCAGCGTGGTGCGGTTCCGCGGGATCGTGTACGGGTCGCCTTCGTCCAGGTAGGGGCCGGTCTTCTTGGTGGGCTCCAGGTCGACGTACTGCTCGCCGACCGCCGACCGGTTGGCGATGACCGCCTTCGTCCCGTCGCGCGGGATCCGCTCGCCGCGCTCCATGAGGAGCTTCACGCGGATGCCGTCCCTGGTCAGCTCGATCGGGCCTACCCGTCCGACCGGAACGCCCCGGTAGGTGACCTCGGCGTTGGTGAACACGCCGCCGGAGTCGGTGAGGTCGACGTAGGCGACGTACTCGCGGCCGAGCAGGTCGCGGCCGATGCCGATGTAGTTCACCGACACGATCGTCACGCCGACGACGGTGATGACCGCGAACGCGATCAGCTGGAGGATGACGCCGCGTTTGAGGATCACGGGGTGCCTCCCGTCTTCGTGCCGGACGGTCTCGTGCCGGAGGGCGCCTTCGTCGGCGCCGGAGTGGTCGCCCCCGCAACGCCCGGCAGGCCGGGGAGGCCCGGCAGCAGCCCGCCGGAGCCGCCCGAGCCGCCGCCGGTGTCGCCGGGCATCTGCGGCAGCACGCCGAGCGGGGTGTCGGGCAGCGTCACGTTCGGCACCTGGAGCATGTTGCGCATCTCCTTGCCGCTGCCGAGCAGGACCTCGAGGTCGGTGCCGCCGAGCAGGTTCTGCGCGATGGACTCGAAGTCCAGGTCGAGGGTCAGCCGGACGTTGCCGTAGTCGCCCTCGATCGTGTTCCCGAACGTCGCGGGGAACGGGAACGTGATCAGCGACTCCAGCGACTTCGGCAGGTCGGAGCCCGCCTTGTTGAGGTTCCGCAGGATCTTGTCGAGGTCCTGGAGGTTCGCGAGCAGGTCGGCCTTCGACTGGTCGATCACGTAGGTGGTGGTGCGGCTGAGCTTGTTCAGCGCGACCAGCATCTTGGTCAGGTCGGCGCGGTTCCGGTCGAGGACGGAGATCGCCGGGCCGGTCTCGTCGATGGTGTCCTGGATCGTCTTGCGCTCGGCCGACAGCTTGCCGGTCAGCCGGTCGATGCTGTCGAGGGCGCGGGTGATCGCGGCGCGGTTGCGGTCGAGCGTCCCGGCGAAGGTGTTGACGCGGTGCAGCACCGACCTGATCGTGGGCTCGCGCCCGCTCATCGCGGCCTGCAGCTCGTGGCTGATCGTGGAGACCTGCTCCAGCCCGCCGCCGTTCAGCAGCAGCGACATCGCCGACAGCACCTCTTCGATCTCGGTGCCCTTGATCGTGCGGTTCAGCGGGATCAGGTCGCCGGAGGCCAGCTCCCCGGCCGGGGCCTCGTTACGCGGCGGCTCGATCTGCACGAACTTCTCGCCGAGGAGGCTGGTCTGGCCGATCGTGGCGACGGCGTTGTCGGGCAGCCTGACGTCCCCGCGCATCTTCACGGTGACGACGGCGTGCCAGCCGCTCTGCCCGCCCGTCCCCCTGGCGCCGCCGGCGAGGTCGATCTTGTCGACCCGGCCGACCGAGACGTCGTTGACCTTGACCGCCGACTGCGGGACGAGGTCCAGCACGTTCTCGAACTCGATCTTCACGGTCTTCGGGTTCGAGCCGAGATCGGCGCCGCCGGGCAGCGGAATCGACTCGACGCCGTTGAACGAGCAGCCCGACAGGGCCACCGCGCCCGCGACCGCCGCGGCGACCCCGGCCAGCCATGTCCGCCGTGTCGTGGTCATCGGCCACCTCCGGGCAGGAGCGCGGTGACGTCGGTCGGCCTGCTCGCATTGTTCGTGGTGCCCGACTTGGGCGGGCCTTGCGGGCCGTAGGCGTCCGGCGGGATCGGGACGGGGTCGTAGTGCGTGGTCAGCGCCGTGATCCAGGACAGGTCCAGGCTGAAGCCCGTCAGCGCCTTGCCGATCCCGTTGTACGGGCGGACGAAGTCCAGGCACTGCTTCGCCGGCGTCCCCACCGAGTAGGCGAGCGAGCAGATCCAGTCGGCGAGGTCGTGGAACTGGCGGAAGTTGTCGCGGGTGTGGATCGTGCCGCTGATCGGGTCGTACGCGCGGGCCAGGTTGTTGATCGCGAGCGGGCCCGCGGTGAGGATCTCGGTGAGCGCGCCCTTCTCCTTCACCAGCACGCCGGTGATCTGCGCGAGCTGCCGGACGTTCGCGGCCAGCTCGCTCCGGTTGTCCTTGACGAACCGCTGCACGTTCCGCAGCGTCGGCGCGAGGGTGTTGAGGGCCGCGCTGAGCTCCTCCTTCTCCCCCGCGAGCTGCCCCGACACGCCGTTGAGGTGCCCGGTGAACGACTTGATCTGCTGGTCGTTCGCCTTCATCGCGTCCGTGATGATCCGCAGGTTCTTGATCGTCTCGGCGACGTCGCCGCGGTCGGTGCTGAGCGTGCTCAGCGCCTTGGACGCGTCCTCGATCGTCTGCCGGATGTCGTCGCCCTGCCCGTTCAGGTTCGCCGCGCCAACCTGCAGCAGCCGCGACAGCGAGCCCTCCTGCCCGTTCGGGCCGGGGGCGTTGGCGCCCTGCGGGCCCAGCGCCTTGGACAGGTCGTTCAGGCTGCCGCCGACCTCGTCCACCTCGACCGGGACGGCGGTGCGGCTCGTCGTCAGCGTCGCCCCGTCCGCCAGGACGCCGCCGCCCTTGTAGACGGGCGTGAGCTGGATGTAGCGGTCCGCGACCAGGGTCTGGTTGATGATGACGGCCTGCGCGTTCGCGGGCACCTTGTACTTGGCGTCGTACCTCAGCTCGACCTTCACCGAGTCGCCGACCGGCTCGACGCTCGTGACCTCGCCGACCGGGATGCCCAGGATGCGGACGTCCGCGCCCTTGTACAGGCCGACGGTCTTGGTGAAGTACGCCGTCAGATGACGCTGCTCGGGCCCTTGGAACACCGGCAGGAGCACGGCCGCCAGCACTGCGACGGCGAGGACCGCGCCGCCGAGGCGAAGGATGGTCGCCGAGTTACGCACTACGAACCTGCCTGGTCACGGGAGGAAGTCACGGAAGTCACGGGAGGAAGGGGAGGGGGTTGTCGGTGTTGCCGGTCTGGCCGCCCGGCTTTCTGGTGGTCGTGCCGCCGCCCTTCGGGGCCTGGATGGACGCGGGGATCGGGATGAGGTTCTGGATCCAGGAGTCGAACCAGCGTCCGGTGCCGGTGACGTCCGCGAACTGCCGGGCGAACGGCGCGAACAGCTGCAGGATCCGGTCGAGGTTGTCCTGGTTCTTCAGAAGCACCTGGTTGACCTTCGCCAGGTTGTTCAGCATCGGCCGCAGCTGCTTCTCGTTCTCGCTGATCAGGGCGTTGACCTGCTGGGACAGGGCCACGGTGTTGACGAGGAGCTGGTGGATGACCGCGCGCCTCGCCTGGACGGCCTGCAGCACCCGGTCGCCGTCCGCGACGAGCTTGGCGAAGTCCTGGTTGCGGTCGGCGAGCAGTTTCGACACGTCCTTGGCCTTGCCGGCCAGCTCGTGCAGCTGGTCGTCGCGCGACGCGACCGTGTTGGACAGCCGCCGCAGGCCCTGCAGCGACGCCCGGACCTCCTCCGGGGAGTTCTTGAACGTCTCCGACAGCACGTCGAACGACTTCGCGACCTGCTGGACGTCGATCGCGCCGACCCGCCGGCTCAGCTCGCTGATCGCCGGGACGACCTCGAACGGGACGTGCGTCCGCTCGATCGGGATGTTGCGGCCGAGCCTGCCCTTGCCGCGCGGGGTGAGCGCCACGTAGTGCGCGCCGAGCACCGTCTTGATCTTGATGCTGGCCTCGGTGCGGTCGCCGAGCCGGACGCCGTCGTCCACCTTGAAGGTGACCCTGACGCGGTCGCCGTCGAGTTCGAGGTCGGTGACCTTGCCGACCTTGACGCCCGCGATGCGGACCTCCTCGTCCTTCTTCAGCCCGGCGGCCTCCTTGAACGCGGCGGTGTGCGTGTCGCCGCCCGAGATCAGCGGGATGCTCTCCAGGTTCATCGCCAGCACCACCAGGACGATGATGACCGCGAACCCGGAGAGGCCGATGGGGACCGGGTTGCGCTCCCGGAACGTGACCCTCATCTACTTGCACCTCGCGTTCTCGTTCATGATCGCCGGTGTCTGGTAGACGGGGCCGCCTGGCAGGCGCACCTTCGCGTCCATGCCGCAGATGTACATGTTGAACCAGGACCCGTAGGACGAGATGTTGACCAGCTTCTCCAGCCGGACCGGCGTCCGCTGCAGGCCCTTGTCCAGGTCGCGCTTGTTCGCGTCCAGCGTCGCGGTCAGCTTCTGGAGCCCGGCGATGTCGTTGCGGAGGCTCGGGCGGGCGTCGGCGAGCAGGTCCTGTGTGGTGCCGGTCAGGCCGTTGATCGCGGTGACCGAGTCGAAGATCGCCTGCCGGTCGTCGGAGACGCCGCCGACGAAGCTCCGCAGGTCCCTGATCAGCTGGTCGACCTGGGTGTGCCGCTGGTCGATGGTGCCGAGGACGCTGTTCAGGTTGTCGATCACCCGGCCGATGACCTTGTCCCGGTCGGCGAGCGTGTTGGTCAGCGACGCGACGTGCGCGAGCAGGCTGTTGATCGTCCCGCCCTCGCCCTGCAGCACCTGGACGAGCTGCATCGCGAGCGTGTTGACGTCCTTCGGCTCAAGCGCGCGGAACAGCGGCCGGAACCCGTTGAACAGCGTCGTGAGGTCGAGCGCGGGCGCGGTCTGCGTGACCGGGATCGTGTCGCCGGGGTCGAGGTAGGCGTTGGACGCCCCTGCGCCGTCGGTCAGCGCGAGGTACCGCTGGCCCATCAGGTTGCGGTAGCGGATCTGCGCCTTCGTGGACGACGGCAGCCCGTTCCTGAAGACCCCGCCCTCCTGGACGCTGAACGTCACCTCCGCCTGGTTCCCCTTGTGCAGCCGGACGCCCTCGATCTGCCCGACCCGGACGCCCGCGACGCGGACGTCGTCGTTGTCCAGCAGGCCGGTCACGTCCGTGAAGATCGCCTTGTACTCGATCGTCTCCCGGAACCGCAGGTTGGCGATCGTCATCGCCAGCACGCCGGTGGCCACCGAGGTGACGACCACGAAGATCGTCAGCTTGATCGCGGCGCTGGTCGTCCTCACCTGATCGTCACCACCGATCCGTCCGCGAGCAGCGGGCCGAACAGCAGCGCCGACACGTCGGAGACGTCGCCGGCCTGGGTCCGCGTCATCGGCCCGACCACGTTCTTGATCTTTTCCTTCTCGCTCATGGAGCCCGGGTCGACGAACACGTTGGACAGGGCCCTGCCGCGCCCGCCTGCGGCGGGGGCGTTCGGGTCATCGGGGTTCTTCCACCACAGGTCGTCCTGGGTGCCGTCCAGGGCCAGGTAGTCGGGGAACGGGACCTTCGGGTTCGGCAGGCCGTAGCAGCGCGGGTTGCGCTGGTCCTTGGCCTCGGGCAGGTCGAGCGGGTACTTGTAGCCCGGCCGCGGCTTGACGATCTCGATGGTCAGGTTGAACGTCTTGGAGCCGTTGCCGCCGCCCGCCTCCTCGGCGTCCGGCCTGATCTTGGTGAGGCCGGCGAACACGCACGGCAGCGACGGCGAGTACCGGGCGACCAGGCCCAGCACGTCCCGGTTCGCGATGTTGACGCCGATGATCTTCGGGCCGTTGTGCCGCATGAAGGTGTCGGCGTCCAGGGCCAGGTTGGTGGTCGCCGGGATCAGCTGCTCGATCGTCGCCTTCTCGTCGGTGATCGTCTTGCTGGTCACGTTGAGGTTGCGGAGCGTCTGCAGCAGGTCGGGCGCGGCGGCGTGGTAGACGTCGGACACGTCCGCGAGGCCGTTCAGGTCGTGCACCAGCGTGCCGAGCTGCGGGTTGATCTTCCGGAGCAGCTCGTCCGCCTGCTCCAGGTTCCGGCCGATCTGGTCGCCGCGTCCCTGGAGGGCCGTGGCGAGTGCGTTCAGCGTCGCGTTCAGCTGCTCCGGCTTCACCGCGCGCAGCAGCGGCAGCAGGTCGTTCAGGAGCTTGTCGATCTCGACGGCGGCCTGCGAGCGGTCCTGCTGGATGACGGCCCCCTCCGCCAGCCCCAGAGGGCCCGGCTGCGCGGGGATCTGCAGGTCGACGTACTTCTCGCCGAACAGCGTCTTCGGCAGCAGCCGCGCCTGGACGTTGCGCGGGACCAGCTTCGCCTTGCCGGGATCGAGCGCGAGACGCAGCGTCGCGCCCTTCGCGGTCGCGTCGATCCCGCGCACCTCGCCGACGATCAGGCCGCGGACCTTCACGTCCGAGTGCGGGAGCAGCTGCAGCCCGGCGCGCTCGGCGTCCACGGTCACCTCGGTCACCGGGGTGAACGCCTTGTTGTAGAAGGCGACCGTCAGCGCCAGCAGCAGGCCGATCACGATGACCATCGCCGTGCCGAGCAGCCGGTATCTGATCCGTTCGCTCACCGCGCCGTCACCCGCCGATCCGGACGCCGGTGCCCGTGCCCCAGATCGCCATGCCGAGCATCAGGTCGGTCACGTTGATCACGACGATGCTGGTGCGGACGGCGCGGCCCACCGCGACGCCGACGCCCGCCGGGCCGCCGCTCGCGTGGTAGCCGTAATAGCAGTGGATCAGCATCACCAGCACCGAGAAGATGATCACTTTTCCGAATGACCACAAGATGTCGTTCGGCGGTAGGAACAGATGGAAATAGTGATCGTAGGTGCCCGTGGACTGTCCGTAGAACACGGTCACGATGACCCGCGTCGCCCCGTAGGACGCGAGCAGGCCCACGATGTACAGCGGGACGACCGCGACCATCCCGGCCAGCATCCGGGTCGTGACGAGGAACGGCATCGACGGGACGGCCATGACCTCCAGCGCGTCGATCTCGTCCGAGATCCGCATCGCGCCGAGCTGCGCGGTGAACCCGCAGCCGACCGTCGCCGACAGCGCCAGCGCCGACACCAGCGGCGCGATCTCGCGGGTGTTGAAGTACGACGCGACGAACCCGGTGAACGCGGCCGTGCCGATCTGGTTCAGCGACTCGTAGCCCTGCAGCCCGACCTGGCTGCCGGTGAAGAACGTCATGAAGCCGACGATCACCACCGAGCCGCCGATCACGGCGAGGCCGCCGGTGCCGAGGCTGACCTCCGCCAGCAGCCGCAGCACCTCGGAGCGGTAGCGGCGCAGCACCCGGAACGTCCACGCGAAGGCGCGGGCGTAGAACGAGATCTGGTGGCCGAAGTCGTCCAGCCGCTGCAGCGGCGCGTTCACCACCCGGGACATCGTCTTCCCCGTCTTGCCAGGCGCCGCCATCACATCCCCTTCGACGGGACGAGCTGGAAGTACAAGGAGGAGATCAGGAAGTTCTCCACGAACAGCAGCATGAACGTGATGACGACGGTCTGGTTCACCGCGTCGCCGACGCCCTTCGGGCCGCCCTTGGCGTTCAGGCCCTTGTAGGCCGCGACGAGCCCTGCGGTGATGCCGAACACGAACGCCTTGAACTCGGCCTGCAGCAGGTCGGGCAGCTGCGCGATCGCGTTGAAGGACGCCAGGTACGCGCCCGGGGTGCCGCCCTGCAGCATGACGTTGAAGAAGTAGCCGCCCATCAGCCCGACCACCGAGACCAGGCCGTTCAGGAACAGCGCGACGAACGCGCACGCGAGCATCCGCGGGACGACCAGGCGGTGCAGCGGGTTGATGCCCAGCACCTCCATCGCGTCGATCTCCTCGCGGATCTTGCGGGAGCCGATGTCGGCGCAGATCGCCGACCCGGCGGCGCCCGCGACCAGCAGCGAGGTGACCAGCGGGCTCGCCTCCCGGACGATCGCCGCCACGGCGGTCGCGCCGGTGTAGGACTGCGCGCCGAACTGCCGGATCAGCCCGCCGACCTGCAACGACAGGATTCCGCCGAACGGGATCGCGACCAGCATCGTCGGGACGACGGTGACGCTGACGATGAACCACGCCTGCTGGATGAACTCGCGCCACTGGAGCGGCCACTTGAACGTCGCGCGGCCGGTGTCCAGGCACAGGGCGAAGAACCGTCCGGGCTCCTTGACCAGGACGTTGGCCATGCCGTCGCCGACCTTGCGGAACGTCACGGAAGAGCCGCCGCCCTTCCTACCCCGTCGCCGGCCCGCGCCGATACCGGTATCGGGAGGGGACATCAGTACCCTGCACCCGACCCATGACGTCCTGGCGGCGGGTTGCCCGGGAAGCGCCCGCCTGGTCCGGCTGGTCCGCCGGGGCCGCCCGGAGCACCGGGCGCACCGGGACCGCCGTGCGCGCCGACCGGGGTCATGGACGCCACGTACCGCGGCCACTCCTCCACCCAGTTGCGTCCCAGGTCGTCGACGAACGATCCGGGCGGCGGGGTGACGCCGTGCGCCGCGCACCAGGCGCCGGGCGCGTGCATCCCGGCGCGGAGCATGCCGTTGCTCGGCATCTGCTGCGGCGGGATCGGCGGCAGCTTGCCGGGGTCGTGGCCCAGCTTCGCCTCGGCCTCCAGCTCCGACTCGTCCTTCTCCTCGGACATGCCGATCGGGCCGACCTTGCTGGCGTTGAGGAACTGCCGGACGACCGGCTCCTCGCTGGTCAGCAGCATCTCCCGCGGCCCGAACATGGCGAGGTGGCGCTGGTACAGCAGGCCGATGTTGTCGGGCAGCGTCCGGGCCGTGTTGATGTCGTGGGTGACGATGAGGAACGTCGCGCCGATCTGCGCGTTGAGGTCGATGAACACCTGGTTCAGGAACGCGGTGCGGACGGGGTCGAGGCCGGAGTCGGGCTCGTCCACCAGCAGGATCTCGGGGTCCAGCACCAGCGCGCGGGCCAGCCCGGCGCGCTTCTTCATCCCGCCGGAGATCTCGCCGGGCAGCTTGTGCTCGGCGCCGAGCAGGCCGACCATCTCCATCTTCTCGAGCACGATGTTCTTGATCTCGGACTCGCGCTTCCTGGTGTGCTCGCGCAGCGGGAAGGCGATGTTGTCGAAGAGGTTCATGGAGCCGAACAGGGCGCCGTCCTGGAACAGGACGCCGAACAGCTTCCGCGTCTCGTAGAGCTTCGACTCGGGCAGGCGGGGCAGGTCCCGGTCACCGATCCAGATGTGCCCGCGGTCGGGCTTGAGGAGCCCGACGAGCGACTTGAGGAAGACCGACTTGCCGGTGCCGGACGGGCCCAGCAGCACGGAGATCTCACCGGCGGGGATGCTCAGCGACACGTCCTGCCAGATCACCTGGCGACCGAAGGACTTGGTCAGGCCCTCGACTCTGATCTCGACGCCCACTCGTCACCTTTCGTCCAGGCCGGGGGGAAATCCCGAACCAATGAGCGAGTAGCACTCAGGCTCTGTCTGCACTCAGGCTTTTTCTGTACTCAGGCTCTGTCTGTCACGCGCTGTCTGTCCGTCGCACGTCCTGTCGTCACACCGTGTGGCCACCGTCTTACTACCGTTCGGTAGCCGGGAGGGTTCCCCTACCGTAGCGGCACCCCGGCCAAATGGAAGGGGTTCCCGCCCAGATCAGCGGCTAAATGCGACGTCGTAAGACAATCGTTACTTAGAGCCCTATGAGACTAGCGGTCCAAGACCAGGACGGCCAGGTGCGGCCATGTCCCCGGCATGCGAAGGAGGCGGCCGCACCCACCCGATGGTGGGACGACCGCCTCCCAGGAAGCAGTGGCTCGGAGCGCCTTACTTGACGGTGACCGTCGCGCCGGCCTTCTCCAGGGCCTCCTTGGCCTTGTCGGCGGCCTCCTTGTTGACCTTCTCCAGGAGCGGCTTCGGCGCGCCGTCGACCAGGTCCTTGGCCTCCTTGAGGCCGAGGCTCGTCAGCGCGCGGACCTCCTTGATGACCTGGATCTTCTTGTCGCCGGCACCCTCGAGGATGACGTCGAACTCGTCCTGGACCGCGGCCTCCTCGGCCGGGGCCGCGGCGCCGGGGGCGACCGCGACGGCGGCGGCCGGGGCGGTGGCCTTGACGTCGAAGACCTCCTCGAACTCCTTCACGAACCCGGAGAGCTCGAGAAGGGTCATCTCCTTGAACGCGCCGATCAGTTCGTCGGTGCTGAGCTTCGCCATGATCTTTCCTCCGCTATGGCTTGAGAACTGGGGATGGTGAACCGCGGGTGCCTTACTCGGCTGACGCCTCGGCGGCGGGGGCTTCGGCGGCGGACGCGTCGTCCGCGTCGGACGCGTCGACGGCCGGAGCGTCGGCAGCCGGCGCCTCGGCGGTCTCGCCGCTCTCCTCGCGCTTGGCGCGCAGCGCCTCGGCGAGCTGGGCCGCCTGCGTCGGCAGGGCGTTGAAGAGCGCGGCCGCGTTCGCCATGGAGCCCTTCATCGCGTCGGCGAGCTTCGCGAGGAGCACCTCGCGAGACTCCAGGTCCGCCAGCTGGGTGATCTGCTTGGCGTCCATCGACTGACCGTCGATGAAGCCGCCCTTGATCACCAGCATCGGGTTGGCCTTGGCGAAGTCGCGCAGTCCCTTGGCCGCCTCGACCACGTCGCCGCGGACGAACGCGATGGCCGACGGGCCCTCCAGCAGTTCGCCGAACTGCTCGTCGACACCGGCCTCGTTCGCCGCGCGCTTGGTCAGCGTGTTCTTCACCACGCGAAACCGTGCGGTCTCGCCGAGATTGCCGCGCAGTTCCTGCACCTGCGCGACGGTAAGCCCGCGGTACTCGGTCAGCACGGCGCCGTTTGAGCTCTCGAACTCGTTCTTGAGCTCGGCGATCGCCGCGTCCTTATCGGCCTTGGCCATGCGGCCTCCTTCCGATTACCTGGGTGGTCACGACCCTCGTCCGTCCCGGACGTCCGGGACGGGTTCCGATCGACCAAAAAACGCCCCGGCGCAGGCGCGCGGGGCGTCCAGGCACGGCACGGAGGCCATGCGGAAGCTCTCGTCTCACCTGCGCAGGCCGCCCGAACGAGTTCGGGTCCTTCGGCCACCTCTCGCGAGGTGACGACCGGCGGTCTTCGGCAGGGAACAGAATACGTGCGTCTCCCGATTAGGCCAAATCCGGGGACGGCGAAGGGCCGCGCCGGTTCCGGCGCGGCCCTTGGTCGTGTGGTTTCCGTTCTGTTTCCGGCGTGCGGGTCAGCTGCCCGGGATGCCGCCACCGCCGCCCAGGCCGTTCAGCAGCTGGCTGAAGTCGGTGGTCTGGCTCGCGGGCGGCGCGGCGATCTCCACCGGCTTGCCGTAGTCGCGGTACGTCATCGTCATGTTCATGACGCCGTCGGCCGTCTGCTGCGACTTCATCGCCAGCTTGCGGGGGAGCTGCTCGCCGTCCACCCACAGGTCGAAGGTCATGTTCTGCATGCCGCTGTCCGCGTAGCTCTTGCGGAGGGCCTCCCGGCTCTCGGCCGGCAGCTTGGAGAGCGCGTCCTCCATCCGGTAGGTGCCGGTGTAGTGCGTCGTCTCGACGCCGTTCACCGTCTCCTTGCCGACCTCGCGCACGTCCTTGGACGCCGTCAGCATCTTGGTGTTCTGGACGGGGTCCATCTGCTGCGACTGCTGGAGCAGTTCCTCGATGTTCATCCCGGACTTCTTGCCCAGCTCGTCCAGCGAGATCTTCAGCCACGGCTTGGCCGCGGACCCGCCGCCGAGCTGCGACAGCATCGGGATCTTCATGTACATGGTCCGGCTGACCAGGACGTACTCCATGCCGCCCATGGACTTGCCGCCCACCGACATCTGGTCGAAGCGCATGCTGTAGGCGAGGTCGGGCTTGGTCCGGTACTGCATCTGGCCGGTCGCCGAGACGTCGCCCTCGTTCGTCCCGTTCATCTGCATCGACAGGTCGGCCTTGAACGAGTCGACGCTGCCGGTCTTCTCGGCGGCCTTGCCCAGCACCTGCGCGGCCGACAGCTTCAGGTTCTTGCCGGCCTCGTCCACCTTGTTGCCGGCGTCCCCGAGACAGCCGGTCAGCGAGAGGGCGAGGCCGGTCGCCAGCGCCGTGCCCACGGCGAAACGACGGATCATGTGGGGGGTCTCCTTGGTCTGGTCCTGGCTGTCAGAGCCGAATGGTAGATCAGACGCCGAGGAGACCCCGCAGGTTCACACAAGTCCGAAGATGCCGGGGATGACGGGTTTCTCAGTTCCCGCCGAGCATCCCGCCGAGCGACAGCTGCCCCACCTGGTCGGACGGCGGCGCGTTCACGCTGAACGACTCGCCGTAGTCGCTGTACAGGACGGTCACCGTGCCGGTCTCGCCCTGCGGGCCCGTCGCCTTGGACACGAGCTTGCGGGGCAGGTTGTCGCCGTCCGTCCAGAGATCAAAGTTGATCTTGCTGTTGGCGCGGTCCTTCGGCAGCCACTTGGCCACCTTGTCGCGGGACTGCGCGTCGAGCTTGTTCAGCGCGTCCTGGACGGTCACCGTCCCGGCGTAGTGCGTCGTCTTGACGCCGTCGACCGTCTCGGCGCCGACGCGGCGGGCGTCCTTGGAACCGGTGAACATCTTCGTCTGCTCGGCCGGGTCGACCTGCTGGACCTGCTGGAGCAGGCTCTGGACGTCGAAACCGGTCCGCTGCGCCATCTGGTTCACGTCGATCTTCAGCCACGGCTTGCCGCCGCTGACGAACTTGGCGAGCTGCGGGACCTTCGCGTACAGGACGTTGTCGGTGAACAGCGCCTGGCCCTTGGCGCCGGGGACGGTCCGGCCGTTGGTGCTGAACTCGTCCAGCTTCGCGCTGAACTTCAGCGCCGGACGCAGCTGGAACTGGCCGTCGGCGTGGACCTTGCCGCCGTGCTCGCCGGTGCCCGTCACCGTGAGGTCGGCCTTGAACGTGTCGGTCTGGCCCGTCTTCTGGGACGTCTTCAGCAACGCCTGGTCGGCGCTGAGCTTCATGTTCTCGGTGCTCGTCGTCCCGTCCCCGCCGCATCCGGACAGGAGGAGCGCGGCACCCACGGCGGTGCCTCCGGCGGCCACCATGAGTCGTCGGTTCATGAGGGTAGAGCCTCCCTTGATCGCCCTGCTGGTGTTCCCAGTCTCCCGACGCGTTAACGGCGCTACATCCCCCGGTGGTACGAATGCCCGCCGCGGCGGTACGACCCGCGGCGTAGCCGAGGGGGAGCCGAATGACCGGGGCCGGGAACGGCGCTAGGGGCGTTCGGTCAGGGTGGCGCGGAGGGCGGACTTGCGGATCTTGCCGGTGGCGGTGCGCGGCAGGGCGTCCACGAACTCGATGCGGCGGGGCGTCTTGAACCCGGCGAGCCTGGCCCGGCACGCGCCGATCAGCGCGTCGCCGTCCGGCGGGACGCCGTCGGGGACGATCACCGCGCACACCGTCTGCCCCCAGCGCGGATCGGGCAGCCCGATCACGGCGACCTGGCCGACTCCGGGGACGGTGCGCAGCACGTCCTCGACCTCGCGGGACGAGACGTTCTCGCCCCCGGTGATGATCACGTCCTTGAGGCGGTCGACGAGGTAGAGGTAGCCGTCGACGTCGACGCGGCCGACGTCGCCGGTGCGGAACCAGTCTCCGGTGAAGGCCGCTGCGGTCGCGTCCGGATCGTCCCAGTAGCCCGTCGTCACCTGCGCGCCCCTGACGACGACCTCGCCCAGCGCGTCGGGAGGGAGGGGCGTCCCGTCCTCGCCGATCACGGCGATCTCGACACCCTCGCCCGGACGGCCCGCAGACGCCGCCAGCTCCGGCCTGGAAGCGATGGCAGCGCGGTGGTCGTCCGGGGACAGGAACGTCGCGTTGCCGGACAGCTCGGTCATGCCGAACCCCTGGTTGAAGTCGCAGCCCAGCACGTCGTAGGCACGGCGCAGCAGCGCGACCGGCATCGGCGCGGAGCCGTAGGAGATCACCCGGAGGCCGGCACGGAGGGCGTCGCGTGCCGCTGGGTCGGCTTCGACGTGCGCGAGCAGGTCTTCGAGCATCGTCGGGGCCAGGGACAGGCTCGTCACGCCGTGCCGGGGCGTCGCCTCCACGAGGGCTGCCGCGCTGAACCGGCGCAAGACGACGGCATGCCGCCGGAACAAGTGGTGCAGCATGACCTGGTATCCGGCGACATGGCAGAGCGGGAACGGCGTGAGGAACACGTCGTCCGGCCGCACGGGCCTGCCCGACGCCGACACCTCGATCCCCGCGAGCAGGCTCTTGTGCGTGAGCCGCACACCTTTCGGACGGCCAGTCGTGCCGCTGGTGAACATCAGCCAGGCGACCTCGGTGTCAGAGGCCGCGGCGGTTGGACGGTGGGAGGGCGAGGCATCCCAGGGCAGGTCTTCGACGGCGACCAGCGGAGGACTGTCGGCGGGGAACTCTGCCTCGGCGGCCAGCCGGTCGAGCAGGTCGGGTTCGCCGATGACGAGCTCGGCGCCGCTGCGGACGATCTGGTCGGCCCATTCGCGAGGATGCAGCCGCTGGTTGAGCGGCACAAGGATCCGGCCGTCCCGCGGAACCCCGTAGTAGGCCGCGACGTACTCCGGACAGTTGTGCGCCAGCAGCGCGACCCGTGCCCCGGGCGAGCAGCGGGCGGCGAGGTGGGAGCTGAGCGCGTCCGTGCGGCTTCTGAGCTCGCGGAACGTCCATGTGGCGCCGTCCACCGACAGTGCGGGCGCGTCGGGGGCGTCCCGTGCGGCGGTGTCGAGTACGTCGTAGAGCCGCGTTCCGTCCATCGCTCCCCCTCGCTCTCCGCGCCGATTAATCTACCAATCGACTGGTGGGCTGGCGGCGCTCGGTCCACTGAGCCGGACGGGGGGCCGCAGAACGCGGCAGGGCGCCCCCGCCGTGGCGGGGACGCCCTGTCCGATGACGCTCGGTCAGACCTCGTCGAGCTCCGCGGTCAGGTTGCGGATCGCGTTCGGGTCCACCGGGATGCTCGGGCCCATCGACGTCGTCAGGATCGCCTTCTTGACGTACCGGCCCTTGGCGGCGGACGGCTTGAGCCGCTGGATCTCGTCGACGGCCGCGGCGTAGTTCTCCACCAGCTGGCGCTCGTCGAAGGACGCCTTGCCGATGATGAAGTGCAGGTTCGCGTGCCGGTCGACCCGGAACTCGATCTTGCCGCCCTTGATGTCGGTGACGGCCTTCGCCACGTCCATGGTGACCGTGCCCGTCTTCGGGTTCGGCATCAGGCCGCGCGGGCCGAGCACCCGGCCCAGCCGTCCGACCTTGCCCATCTGGTCGGGCGTCGCCACGACCGCGTCGAAGTCCAGGAAACCGCCCTGGATCCGCTCGATCAGGTCGTCCGAGCCCACCAGGTCGGCGCCCGCGGACTCCGCCTCCTGCGCCTTCGCGCCGACGGCGAACACCAGCACGCGGGCGGTCTTACCGGTGCCGTGCGGCAGGTTCACGGTGCCGCGCACCATCTGGTCGGCCTTGCGCGGGTCGACGCCGAGCCGCATGGCGACCTCGACCGTCGGGTCGAACTTGACGACCGACGTCTCCTTGGCCAGCTTCACGGCCTCCACCGGGCTGTACAGCCGCTCCCGGTCGATCTTGTCAGCGGCCGAGCGATAGCCCTTGCTGCGCTTCATGTGCGTTCCTCCACTGGAACTCGTGGTACGGGCCAGCGCCGGCCCTTCCACTGGGGTGACTTACTTGACGTCGATGCCCATCGACCGCGCGGTGCCGGCGACGATCTTCTCGGCGGCGTCGAGGTCCTTGGCGTTCAGGTCGGGCATCTTCGTCGTGGCGATCTCGCGGACCTGGTCGCGGGTGACCGAGCCGACCTTGGTCTTGTGCGGCTCGCCGCTGCCCTTCTCCACGCCCGCGGCCTTCAGGATGAGCTGCGCGGCCGGCGGGGTCTTCGTGACGAAGGTGAACGAGCGGTCCTCGTAGATGGTGATCTCTACGGGGATGACGTTGCCGCGCTGGGAGTCCGTGGCGGCGTTGTACTGCTTGCAGAAGTCCATGATGTTGACGCCGTGCGGACCGAGCGCGGTACCGACGGGCGGCGCCGGAGTCGCCTGCCCAGCCTGCAACTGGACCTTCACCAGGGCGGCGACTTTTTTCTTGGGAGGCATGCGAACCCCTTTGTCCCATTTATCGGTGGTTCCGACTCCCGGCCAGTCCGGGCAACACGGCGGCTGGGACGCGTCCACCGTGTAGGAACCGCTATGAACCTCGGCATCTCCGCAGGTACGAAGGCGACCGCTTCACCGGCCGGTTTCCTGGCGGACTGCTCAAGAGGCAACCCGTCCAGCATACGGCCTTGGCGGAGTGAGTCGGTTCAGCCCGGCCGCCTGGACGTGAGGCGCCGTGGCCCCGCCCGGACAAGCGTACGGGCCGCCTCCGCGTTGGCGGGGGACGGCCCGGACGTGGCCTGATCGGCCCTCAGATCTTGGAGACCTGGTTGAAGCTGAGCTCGACCGGGGTCTCGCGGCCGAAGATCGAGACCAGGACCTTGAGCTTCTGCTGTTCGGCGTTGATCTCGTTGACGGTGGCGGGGAGGGTGGCGAACGGGCCGTCCATGACGGTGACGGACTCGCCGACCTCGTAATCGACGGTCGCGGCGGCGGCCTTCGCGGCCTCCTTGGCGGGCGCGGTGCCCTCCTCCGGCTCGGGGGCCAGCAGGTTGGCGACCTCGTCCAGGCTCAGCGGGGACGGCTTGTTCAGCAGGCCGACGAACCCCGTCACGCCCGGCGTGTTGCGGACCGCGGCCCACGACTCGTCGGTCAGCTCCATGCGGACCAGGATGTAGCCCGGCAGGACCTTCTCGTTGACCTTCTGGCGCTTGCCGCCCTTGATCTCGGTCACCTCGTGCTGCGGGACCTCGATCTGGAAGATGTAGTCCTCCATGTTGAGGGTCTGGGTGCGGGTCTCGATGTTGGTCTTGACCCGGTTCTCGTACCCCGCGTAGGAGTGCACGACGTACCAGTCGCCCGGCTGGAGGCGGAGCTGCATCTTGAACTCGGCGTACGGGTCGACGGGCGGCTCGGCGGGCGCCTCGATCTCCTCGTCCTCGCCTGATTCGTCCGCCTCGGCTGCCTCGTCCGCCTCTTCGGCGGCGCCGTCCTGCTCGCCCGTGACGGCGGCGGCGAGATCGTCGGCGTCGTCGGCGGGGCCCGGCTCGGGACCCTCGTCCTCGAGCTTCGTGTCCGCGGGTTCGGCGTCGCCGGCGGAGACGGCCGCCTCGGCCGCCTCGTCGACGGGCTGCGCCGCCTGGTCCGCCGCAGCAGCCGCAGCGGACTGGGCCTCGTCAACGGCCTCGTCGTAGGGCTGTGAGGGCTCGGACACGGTGACTCTTTCTGTCGGTCTTCGGTGATGAACTTGCGATGGCGCGGGGCGGTCGTCCCGGACGGACCGGGCCGCGGCGGCTAGCCGAAGACGGCGTAGACGCCCTCCTGCAGCCCGTAGTCCACGGCGGAAACGATCGCGACCATGATCAGCACGAAGACGAGGGACACGGTCGTGTAGGTGATGAGCTCCCGCCGCGTCGGCCAGATGACCTTCCGCAGTTCGGCGGCGATCTGGCGCACGAACAGCGCCGGGGACGTCCGCCTGGAGGAAGACCTCTCCTTTTTACCCTTGCCTTCGTCCTTGGCCTCGGGCTCGTCGCGCTCGTCAGTCTCGGTCGCCATAGCCGCCGTTCACCTCATCGGTCGTGATCCAACCACCATGTGGTTGCCGCGCGGTCCCGCGCCGCGGTCGCCACGGCGTGGCGGGCACGGGTGCGCGCACCGCACCTCGCAGGGCAGGAGGGACTCGAACCCCCAACCGCCGGTTTTGGAGACCGGAGCTCTACCAATTGAGCCACTGCCCTTCGATTTCTCCGGCTAAGGAGAACCCCGACCATGGGATCGGGACGTGTCGCGTACCAGCTTACGACCTCGTCCGGCATCGGTGTGCGGACAGGCTCGTATGGCGGGGACGCGTCACTAGGACGGTGAGTCTACGGCCACAAGGCCGCCGCGTCGAACCAGATGGGCCGTAGATCCTCGGGCGGGCGCGGCGCGCCGCCGGGGCGGTGCGGGGGCGTGCCGTCCGACCGGCCGCGATATATGGCTCGGGCACCGGGACGGCGTCTGTAACGATAGGGGCATGAGCATCGACCGTCCTCGTATCTCCAAGCGCATCGCCGCGATATCCGAGTCCGCCACGCTGGCCGTCGACGCCAAGGCCAAGGCGCTGAAGGCGGCGGGACGCCCGGTCATCGGGTTCGGCGCGGGCGAGCCCGACTTCCCGACTCCCGACTACATCGTCGAGGCGGCGGTCACCGCGTGCAGGGTGCCGCGCTTCCACAAGTACACGCCGGCGGGCGGGCTGCCCGAGCTGCGCGCCGCCGTCGCCGAGAAGACCGAGCGCGACTCCGGGTACCGGGTCGAGGCCGCGCAGGTCCTGATCACCAACGGCGGCAAGCAGGCGGTGTACGAGGCGTTCGCGGCGCTGCTCGACCCGGGCGACGAGGTGCTCGTCCCGACGCCGTACTGGACGACCTATCCCGAGTCGATCAAGCTGGCGGGCGGGGTGCCCGTCGACGTCGTCGCCGACGAGACCACCGGTTACAAGGTGAGCGTCGAGCAGCTTGAGGCGGCCCGCACCGACCGGACGAAGGTGCTGCTGTTCGTGTCGCCGTCCAACCCGACCGGCGCGGTGTACACGCGCGACGAGGTCGAGGCGATCGGCCGCTGGGCGGACGGGCACGGCCTGTGGGTCATCACCGACGAGATCTACGAGCACCTCGTCTACGGGGACGCCGAATTCCACTCGATCCCCGTGGTGGTGCCGGAGCTGGCCGACCGGACGCTCGTCCTGAACGGCGTCGCGAAGACGTACGCGATGACGGGCTGGCGGGTCGGCTGGATGGTCGGCCCCGCGGACGTGGTGAAGGCCGCGCAGAACCTCCAGTCGCACGCGACGTCCAACGTGGCGAACGTGTCACAGGCGGCGGCGCTCGCCGCGGTGACCGGCGACCTGTCGGCGGCGGCGGAGATGCGCAAGGCGTTCGACCGGCGCCGCAAGACGATCGTGAAGATGCTGAACGAGATCCCGGGCATGGTGTGCCCCGAGCCGGAGGGCGCGTTCTACGTCTACCCGTCGGTGAAGGAGCTGCTGGGCAGGGAGATCCGCGGGAAGCGTCCGGAGACGTCGGTGGAGCTGGCGTCGCTGATCCTGGAGGAGGCGGAGGTCGCGCTGGTGCCGGGCGAGGCGTTCGGCACGCCGGGGTACTTCCGCCTGTCGTACGCGCTCGGCGACGACGACCTCGTCGAGGGCGTCTCGCGTGTCGCGAAGCTGCTCGCCGAGGCGGGCTGACCCGCCGACCACCGAATCTCTCGACGTCACGAGCCGGCCCCGGGCGCACACAATTTGCCCGGGGCCGGTCCCGTGTGGAACGGGCCCGCCTCCTGATCCCGTCCCGGAATGTCCGGCGGGACGTTCCGCGCGGCCCCTCTCCGCTATGGAACGTCCCGCCGGAACGGGGTCATCGTGTTCTCTGCTTCATGGGCGGACGCCTTCGGCGATGCGCATGAGGTGGCCGGTGACCGATCCGCCCGCGGACACGGTCACGCCGACGTTCGGCCCGGCCAGCCAGGAGATCTGGCGTCCGGAGCCGGGAAGGTCGCCGGTGAGCGCGGGCGTCCCGCGGACGGACGTGCGGCCCGGGATGCCCGTCGACTTCATCAGCTCCTGCGGCCCGGCGAGCCCGCCCTTCACCAGGACGATCTCCACCCAGCCGACGTCCCCCCGCCACTTGCAGGTCGTCGTCTTGCGTTCGGCGCCGCCCGTCACCGCGCACGGCGCGGCGGCGGTGAGGCCGTCGGGAAGGTAGGTGATCCAGCTCGGCAGATCGTGCAGCCCGGTGCCGGGCTTGCGCGTCCCGCCGCCCGGTCCGCCGGGCGGGTGCTCGGGATGGCTGGTCGCTCCCGCCCCGGACCGTCCCTTTGCTGACGGGGGCCGGGAGAGGCCCGGGGCGGGCGGCCGTTCCGGCTGCTGGAACGCCGAGACAGTGCTCGTCGGACGTGTCGTCTCGGAGTTCCCGGCAGGTGTGGCCCGGAACGACTGATAGGTGGGCACCAGGGCGAGCGCGGCGACCGAGGCGGCGACCGCTCCGGCGGCCGCGTGGATCCGCGTCCTCCTGCGCCGGTGGCGGCGCTTGACGTCCGCGACGAGCGACGGCGCCGCGGACGCGCCGGACACCTGCTCGGCCATGGCCTTCCGCAGTTCACTCTCCAGATCCATCGCTCATCTCCCCAGTGGCGCCAGGTTCTTGTCGAGGCGTTCCCGGAGCCTGGCCAGCCCCCGGGACGCCTGGCTCTTGACCGTTCCGACCGAACAGCCGAGCGCCTGCGCCGTCTCCGCCTCCGACAGGTCCTCCCAGAAGCGCAGGACCAGTACGGCCCGCTGCCGCGGACCGAGCTTGCGCAGCTCGTCCATGAGCGTCCCCCTCAGCTCGACGGCGTGGTTGGGCGAGACGGCCGGCGTCTCCGGAAGCCTCGCCATGTGGATCTCCCGTAGCACCTTCCAGCGGCGGGACCGGCTGATCACGAGGTTGACCAGGATCCGGCGGACGTAGGGTTCCGGATCGCTGCCAGCCTCCAGCCGGCCCCAGTGCCGGTAGGCCTTTTCCAGCGCGGTCTGCAGGATGTCCTCGGCGTCCTGCCGGGCCCCGCACATCAGTGCCGCGGTGCGCAGCAGGGCATCGCCGCGTTCCGTCACGAACTCCACGAACGACCTGTCGTCTCGACGCCCCACCTGTGCTCCGTCCCGGCTAGAGCAAATCCGGCGTACCTACCGAGAGCGGGCGGCCTCCGCGCCGGGCCGCCCGCCCGCGTCTTTCTTTTTTCGCGCCCGCGCACCGGCTCCCCGCGCGATCGTGCGGCCGGTGCGCTCGCGGGCCCGACGCGGGCGGTCTGCGTCCCTCAGACCGCCCGCGTCCTTTCCTCTACTGGGCCTGGCGCAGGGCGGTGGTCACGTCCTTGAGACCACCCGCGAGAACCGGGCTGCCGTTGACGAACATCGAGTAGCCGTTCGGGTCGAACAGCAGCACGCCGCTGCCGCCCGGGCCCACCCAGCCGGCCGCCCCGTACACGGTGATCGGGGTGCCGCCCTGCGGCAGGTTCAGCGCCTGCCGGAGCTGATTCTGCGACATTCCGGCGGGCGTCTTCAGCGTTTCCACGGTGATCCACTGGCCGGCGGTGCCGGTCCACTTCTGCGTGACGGCGCAGATGTTGTGCTTGCGCAGCTCAGCGGCGCCCGGGACGGTCGAGGCGTAGCGCAGGCCCTTGGTCAGCATGACGGCCTTCTCGACCGGGCTGCCGACCTTCACCGCGGGCGGCAGCTTGCTGCAGTCGAGCTTGGGCGCGGAGGGTAGGCCGGGCTTGCCGGGGACGCGGCCGGCCGGCGGCGCCGGGAGGTTCTTGCCGAGGTCGTCGGTGGACGGCGCGCAGGTGGGCAGGTTCTTCGGGAGCGTCTTGGCGTCCGGGGCCTTGACGCCGGGGACGTCGCTCTTCGGCACGTCCGCCTTCGGCAGGGTGCTGGGGACGCCCGGGTTCGGCACGTTGCCGGGGACGCCCGGGTTCGGCGCCCCGGGGACGGCCGGGACCTCGGGCTTCGGCAGCTGGCCCTGCGGCAGGTCCTTGCCGACCGGGTTCTGCTTCAGGTGCTTCTCGATCTCCTTCTTGGCGGCGGCGTCGGGGAGCTTGCCGTCCGGGAGCTTCGCGCCGGGCAGGCCGGGCTTGGCCGGCAGGCAGGTCGGGGGCGTGGCGGGCAGCTTGTCCTGGACCTGGCGCTCCGCGGCGGGCGCCTTCGCCGCGGGGGGCTGCGGGGTCGCGGGGTCGGAGGCGCCGGTCATCGCCCACGTCGCGCCGCCGCCCACGGCGACGGTGCCGACGGCGGTCGCCGCGATCAGAGCGGCCTTCAGCGTGATCATCGTGTATCCCTTCTGCCCGTCTTCCATGCGGGGGTGTGCCTGTCTCTCTCTGGCGCCCCTCGTATACGCACGGTGCCGGGACGGGGTTGCACGTGATTCCAAAGTTTTTTCGGCGATGCCCATGGGCTGGATGGCCGCGCGGTGTCATGCGAGGTAGTCCGGTGTGATGATCCTGTCGGGCCGGGGGTTCCGCGGGGCTGAAGATCCGGCAACATTGGCTCATGGAGGCCCGTACCGTTTCATCCCGCTCGGAGCACCCACGCGTCGCGTGCGGCTCCACCCGTCCGGACGTGGCCCTGCTCCCGAAGGCGCACCTGCACCTGCACTTCACGGGTTCGATGCGGCATTCCACGCTGGTGGAGCTCGCCGACGTCCACGGCGTCCACCTGCCGGACGCGCTCGTCGAGGACTGGCCGCCCCGCCTGCACGCGACCGACGAGCGCGGATGGTTCAGGTTCCAGCGCCTGTACGACATCGCGCGCTCGGTGCTGCGGACGCCCGACGACCTGCGCCGCCTGCTCCGCGAGACCGCGGAGGACGAGGCGGCCGAAGGCTCGGGCTGGCTGGAGATCCAGGTCGATCCGAGCGGCTACGCGGCGATGTTCGGCGGGCTGACCCCGACCGTCGAGCTGGTGCTGGACGCGGCGCGGGCGGCGTCGGACGCGTCGGGCGTCGGCATCGGCGTGGTGATCGCGGCGAACCGGACGCGGCACCCGCTGGACGCGAAGACGCTCGCGCGGCTGGCCGTCCGGTACGCGGGCGAGGGCGTGGTCGGGTTCGGGCTGTCCAACGACGAGCGGCGGGGACGGGCTTACGACTTCGAGGGCGCGTTCCGGATCGCGAAGCGGGGCGGGCTGCTGGCCGTGCCGCACGGCGGCGAGCTGCTCGGGCCGGCGAGCGTCCGGGAATGCCTGGAGACGCTGCGGGCCGACCGGATCGGCCACGGCGTGCGCGCGGTCGCCGACCCGCGGCTGGTGGCGTCGATCGCCGAGCGGGGCGTGACGCTGGAGGTCTGCCCGGCGTCGAACGTGGGCCTCGGGGTGGCGGCGACGGCGACGGACGTCCCCGTCCGGGCGCTGTACGAGGCGGGCGCGCCGATCGCGCTGGGCGCGGACGACCCGCTGCTGTTCGGGTCGCGGCTGGCCCGCCAGTACGACCTCGTCCGCGCGGAGCACGGTTTCTCCGACGCCGAGCTGGCGGACCTGGCCCGCCAGTCGATCAGGGCCTCGGCGGCGCCCGACGACGTCCGGCGCCGGCTGCTGGCCGGAGTCGACGCCTGGCTCACCGGCTGATCCGGCGCGCCTTTACGCGGTGGCGCGCTTTACGCGGTGGCGCGCTTTACGCGGTGGCGCCTTCGATGAGCAGGAGGACGCCGAAGACCGCGAACCCGGCGGCGGCGCCGTACTTGATGACCCGCTCGGGGAGCCTCCTGCCGAGGATCTGACCGATCACGATGGCGAGCCCGTCGGCGGTGACCATCCCGATCGTCGAACCGGCCCACACGCCGGTCAGCGCCAGGAATCCGCCGTTGTCGGCGGCGAGGGTGACGGTGGCGAGCATCGTCTTGTCGCCCAGTTCGGCGAGGAAGAACGCCCCGCCGACGGCCAGGATCGCCGAGCCGGTGGCGCGCCTGGCCTTGTCGCGTTCGGTGTCGTCGAGTTCGTCGCCGCGCAGCGTCCACGCCGCGAAGCCGAGGAACGCGAGGCCGGCGAGGATCGAGATCGGGCCGGTCGGGAGCGCGGCCCCCAGCGCGGCGCCGAGCGCGACGCTCGCCAGGTGGACGATCGCGGTCGCGGCCGTGATGCCGATCAGCACCGGGAGCGCCCGGAAGCGGGTGGCGAAGGTCATGGCCATGAGCTGGCTCTTGTCGCCCAGTTCGGCGACGAAGATCACGGCCAGGCTGATGAGGAAGGCGGACACCGGTTCCCTCTCGCTCGGATGCCGAGCGGAGGGCGGGAGCTTCGGGAGCAGCGGGCCTCGGCCCGGCATAACTGCCAGGCCGAGGGTCTCGTCCGCCCGGATCGGGACCGGGCCCGCGTGACCGGGCGCCACAGGCGGCGCCAGTATGTCGATCACGCGATTGGGACTACTCCCCCTCGACGTTTCGACAGTATCAAGCCCTGGTCAGGGGCCCAATGTCGGTCATGTCACACCCGTGGGAGGGGCGGCGGGTCAGAGGGTCACGCCGATCAGGACGGGCTCGTTCACCAGCTCGACGCCGAACGCGTCGCGGACGCCGTCGCGGACCTCGCGGGCGAGGGCCAGCAGGTCGGCGGCATCGGCGCCGCCCGGGTTGGTGAGGGCCAGGGTGTGCTTGGTGGAGATCCGCGCCGGTCCGCGGGCGTGGCCCTTGGCGAAGCCGGCGCGGTCGATGAGCCAGGCGGCGGACGTCTTGATCCGGCCGCCCGTCTCCGGGTAGCGGGGGAAGGCCGCGTCCGGTCCGAGGCGTTCGGCGACGCGGCGTTCCAGGTCGGCGAGCTGGCCGGGCTCCAGGATCGGGTTGGTGAAGAACGATCCGGCGCTGCGCGTGTCGGGGTCGGCGGCGTCCAGGACCATGCCCTTGCCGCGGCGCAGTTCGAGGACGGCGTCGCGCGCCTCTTTCAGCGTCACCCTGTCCCCGGGCTGGACGCCGAGCCTTTTCGCCAGTTCCGCGTAGGCGATCGGCTGCGACTCCTCGGACTCGTGCAGCGCGTACGTCACGTCCAGGATGACGTACCGGTCGTGGCCCTTGAACGCGCTGTGCCGGTAGGTGAACCGGCAGTCGTCGCGGTCGAGGGTGACGTGGGCGCGGGCGTGCCGGTCGTAGGCGCGGACTTCGACGACCGTCTCGCTGACGTCCTGGCCGTAGGCGCCGACGTTCTGGATCGGAGTCGCGCCGACGCGTCCGGGGATGCCGGACAGGCATTCGACGCCGGCGAGGCCGTCGGCGACGCAGCGGGCGACGAACGGGTCCCAGTCCTCGCCCGCCTGGACGCGGACGAGGACCCGGTCTCCGTCGGCGGCGACGCGTTCGGCGCCGCGGGTTCCGACGTGCACGACGGTGCCGGGGAAGCCCGCGTCGGACACGACCAGGTTGCTGCCGCCGCCGAGCACGAGGACGGGTTCGCCCGCGTCGTCGGCCGTGCGGATCGCGGCGACGAGCTCCGCCTCGGTCGTCGCCTCGACGAAGCGCCGGGCGGGACCGCCCAGCCGCAGCGTGGTGTACCCGGCCAGGTTCACCTCTTCAGCGAACACCGCCACGTCGACTTTCCCTTCCCCGTACCTGCGTCGCCCGTCCTCGCGCGGCGGCGCCCGGCCTCGCCCGGCCGGCTTGGCCTGGCGTGCGGCCGTCCGGCCTCGGCGGTCAGGCGAGCTTGACGACCGCCTTCGCGCGCGTGAGGACCTTCTGGCCGTCCGACCTGGCGGTGAGCGCCACGACGACCTTGTTGTCGTCGAGCTTCTCCTCCACCTTGCCGCTGATCTCCAGCGTCGCGCCGCCCTCGTCGGGGACGACGACCGGAGAGGAGAACCGTACCCCGTAGTCGACGACGCAGCCCGGGTCGCCGGTCCAGTCGGTGACGAACCGGCCGCCCTGCGCCATCGTGTACATGCCGTGCGCGATCACGTCCGGGAGCCCGACGGCCTTCGCGACGGACTCGCGCCAGTGGATCGGGTTGAAGTCGCCGGACGCGCCCGCGTACATGACCAGATCGGCGCGGTCGATGGGGTACGTGCGTGCGGGGATCTCGGTGCCGACCTCGACGTCGGCGTACTTCACGGTGGCGGTCATCAGGCCCCTCGCTCCACGATCGAGTTGTAGGACTTGCAGATCATCTCGCCCTCGACGGTCTTGACGTCGGTCTCGACGGCGATCTTCTCGTTGCTGCCGATGGACCTGATCTCGGTGATCGTGGTGGTGCAGGTGACGACGTCGCCGGCGCGGAGCGGGCGGACGTACTCGAACCGCTGCTCGCCATGGACGACCATCGCGAAGTTGAGCCCGAGGCCGGGGTCGGCGAGGGCGGTGCCGCCGAAGGAGACGACGATCGGGAAGGTGGGCGGCGCGATGACGTCGGGGTGTCCGGCCGCCTTGGCGGCCTCCTGGTCGCGGTAGACCGGGTTGGGGTCGCCGATGGCGTCCGCGAACTCGCGGATCTTCACCCGGCTCACCTCGTACGGTTCGCTGGGCGGGAAGGTCCGCCCGATGAAATCACGGTTCAGTGCCATGCAGTGCCGTCCCTCCAGGTCGACCGGGGCTTCGGACGGACGTTAACAGAACGACGTTCAGCCCGCCCTCGCGGGTCTCGCCGGCGAGGACGGGCTGATCAAGGTCGGGGCAAGCGTGCGAAGAAGCTGCCGCTTCACGGGCGTCGAAACCCGCTCGGCGTCGGAATTCCCAGTACGGACGGCGGACGGCGTCTAGTGGGCGCCGTGTCTCTCGTCCGGGCCACGGGCGGGTTCGCCGGTGCGGGCGGCGGACGGTGGGCCGGCGTGCGCCTCGGTGGGCGGGCGCGGCTCCGTCCGGGGCTCGGCTAGCGGGTTTCCCGGTGCGGACGGTGGGTCCTGGCCCCGTGCGAGAGCGCAGCGGGCAGTACTTCTCCGTCCGGGGGTCGGCTAGCGGGTTTCCCGGTGCGGACGGTGGGTCCGGCAGTTGGGGCAGTACTTCTTGATCTCGAGGCGGTCCGGGTCGTTGCGCCGGTTCTTCCGCGTGATGTAGTTGCGGTGCTTGCACTCCTGGCAGGCCAGCGTGATCTTCGGCCGGACGTCGGTGGCAGCCACGATGGAGTGCCTTTCTGAGCTGGGGACAAGGAACGTTCGGACGTCGGTCGCCCGGACGGGCGACCGGCGGTTGGACCCAGGCCCGCCCACCTCCGGTGCCGGAGATGAGAGACATGGGTAGTAGCGAGGGCCGGACTTGAACCGGCGACACAGCGATTATGAGCCGCTTGCTCTGCCTGACTGAGCTACCCCGCCGCGATGGTCGGTGTGGACCGGAATGCAAGGATACCGGATGCCCACCGAACCCCGGAAACACGAAAACCCGGTCGATGATCGGGAATCGGTTTCGAGGGCTCCCCCGGACCGTGTCCCAGGTTACCGGGTGTGCCGATGACCTGCGAAACGTCGGACTGGAACCGGTGGGACGGTACCACAGGCCCCTGTATGGAGCGAATCCGGGCCAGTCGGGCCGTCGGAACGACCGGACGCTTGGACGGCGAAGCGCCGGGCCGGGGAAGGTCGGGAAAGTCCTGGAACGACGAAGGCCGCCGTCCTGGTCGGATGGCGGCCGGAATGTCGTGAGCCCCTTTACGGAATCGAACCGTAGACCTTCTCCTTACCATGGAGACGCTCTGCCGACTGAGCTAAAGGGGCCTGCGCCGTTCGCGCAGTGAAACCATACACGGACTGAGCTGATGGTGCGAACCGGTTTGCGCCTCGTCCAGACCGCGTTGTCCGCGCTGATCAGCGCAGCAGGTCGCGGGCGATGACGAGCTGCTGGATCTGGCTCGTCCCCTCGTAGATGCGGAAGAGCCGGACGTCGCGGTAGAGGCGTTCGACGGCGACGCCCCGCATGTACCCCATGCCGCCGTAGACCTGGACGGCGCGGTCGGCGACGCGTCCGGCCATCTCGGAGCAGAAGTACTTGGCGCAGGACGGTCCGAGCTTGGCGTCCTCTCCGGCGTCGTAGGCGCGGGCGGCTTCGAGCACCATGGAGCGTCCGGCGTACAGCTCGGTCTGCGAGTCGGCGATGAGCCCTTGGACGAGCTGGTATTCGCCGATCGTCCGTCCGCCTTGGGTGCGTTCCTTGGCGTAGGCGACCGTCTCGTCCAGGATTCTCTGGGCGAGCCCCACGCAGACGGCGGCGATGCTGAGTCGTCCGTGGGCGAGGGACGCCATGGCAGTGCGGAACCCTGTCCCTTCCGTCCCGACCATGTTGCGGGCCGGGACGCGTACGCCGTCGAAGAAGACCTCAGCCGTGTGTGCGCCGCGCTGCCCCATCTTCTGGTCGGACGGGCCGACGGTCAGTCCGTCCGTGCCCTTCTCTATGAGGAACGTGGAGATGCCTCGGGAACCGGTGCCGCCCGTCCTGGCGAAGACCATGAAAACGTCGGCTTCGGGGGCGTTGGTGATGAACCGCTTGGCGCCGTTGACGACGTAGTCGTCGCCGTCGCGGGTCGCCGTGGTGGTGAGCGTGCTGGGGTCGGAGCCCGCCTCGGCCTCGGTGAGCGCGAAGGACCCGATGACTTGGCCGGACGCGAGTTTGGGCAGCCATTCGTCCTTCTGCGCGTCGGTGCCGGCGTTGACGAGGACCTGCCCGGCGATGCCGTTGCTGGTGCCGAACATGGAGCGGAACGCGGGGCTGGCGTAGCCGAGCTCGAAAACGAGCCGGACCTCTTCGCCGACCGAGAGCCCGAGCCCGCCGTACCGTTCCGGAAGCGCGTAGCCGAACAGGCCCATGTCCCTTGACGCGGCGCGCAGCGGCTCCGGGATCGCGTCGGTCTCCTCGATCTCGTCCTCGCGCGGGATCACCTGCTCGCGGACGAACTCGCGGACGACTCCGAGCACCTGGGCGAACTCCTGTGGCTGCATGGGCCCCATTCTAGAATCAGATTCCAGGATGCCGAGGGCCCGGCCCCCCGATTTACCGCCCACTCGTCCGCTATGCCAGGGTGATCAAGCATGGCTCTCCATCAGCTCGCAGACCAGATCGTCCGGGCGGCGGTCGCCGAGGACAGGTCCTTCGGCGACCTGCTGCCCCAGCTCATGGAGGCGACCCAGACCGCCTCCCCCGCCGAGATGACCGCCGCGATGCCGCGCATGGCCGACGGCATCGCGCAGGCCCCGCCGAACCTCGGCGGCTGGCTCGCCATCGTCACCGGCGCCTGGATCGAGAACGGCGCCGACGCCGGATCGCCCGCCGGGCGGGCCGTCGTCGAGCGGATCACCGAGGTCACCGCCGGAGCGCTGGCGTTCGCCAACGCCTGGGAGGAGGCCACCGGCGGCAAACCGCCCGACATGCAGGACGAACAGCCGTCCCAGCAGGCCGTCGACACGGTCGCGCCGAAGCTCGGGGAGGGCGCGGTCGCCGCGATGATGGCGTGGTTCGCGCTGCCGCAGTTCACGATGGCGGGGTGCACGGTGCTGCAGAACTCGTCGTCCGTCCGCGCGGGGCTGACCGACCGCGACTTCCGCGCGCTCACGGCAGGGCAGGCCGTCCAGTACCTCGGGCAGATGGACCACTACCACGCGCTGCTGCGCGTCCTGGACGGCGAGCGGCTGCTCATCCTGGACCGTGCCAGCCGCAAGGGCTGGACGGTCGCCATCGGCGGCATCGGGGACAACTTCCAGCTGCACGTCCTGCTCGCCGGCGCCCTCATCGGACGCCCGGACGGCCTGACCGGGAACCGTCCCGCCCCCGAGATCCTCGCCTGCTTCCTGAACGCCGACGTCCCGCCAGGGCCGCCCGTCGTCTCCAGCCCGTGGAACCTTGTCGACGCGCATGGCGAATGGGTCTGGAACGAGGGCGTGCCGGCCGACATCCCGGTCGTGAACGGCACTCGCGTGGTGGTGATCGACCCGCCGTCCTACGAACGGACGTTCCCGGCCGGACGCCGCTTCCCGATGATGCCCGCCACCATCCGCGTAGAAGCCGCGCACCAGCCCGAAGACCTCGGCAACTGGTGGCCCCACATCCAACCCGCGAAACGCTGACGGTCAGCTGACGGTCAGAAACGGACCAGGACGGCGGTGGCGTCGTCGTATCGCTTGCCTCGGGGGCCGTCCGCCGACGCCTCCGCCTCCCTGGTCCTCCTGACCAGCTCGCGCGGGCCTTCCTCGTCCAGGAGCCGGAGCAGGTCGTCCCACCCCATCTGCCCGAAACGCTCCACCAGCCTGGACGCGCCGTCGCTCAGCACCGCCGCCCGCCGCAGCCCCTCCATCGGCACCTCGCCGGTCAGACCCTCGTACGCGGCCTCCGGCTTCGTGCTGGCCACCCAGAACCCGCCCGGGCTGTTGCGGGACCTCCGGACGCCTTCGAGCGTGTAGCTGGGCAGATGATCGACGCGGTCGTCCCGGAAGACCCGGATCTCGCCGACGTCCATCACGATCGGCGAATCGGCCAGGACGAACCACTCCACCGCGTCGCCGCTGCGCCGCAGCAGCGACACCGTCGCGGACGGGCTGTCCGGATTCTGCAGATCGCACGTCCTCGTGTGCGCCTCGCCCGTCACCTTGATCGCCTCGGCCACCAGGTCCGGCAGCGGCTTGCCGTCCTCCAGGGCCAGCAGGGCCGCGATCCGTCCGCCCAGCCTGCGCACCAGCCACGCCGGGTCGTGCTCGCATCCGCTGTCCACCCCCGCGGGCGCCGTCGCCCCGTCCAGCAGCACGACCCACCCCGGGCCCGCCGCGACGAAGTCCTCGTTCTCCCGTCCCGGAGTCGCCTCACTCACATAACTCACCTGCACAGATGCAGGTCTACCCCGTGAACCGGGCCAACGGGGACAGGTAGACCAAACCCTCACCCCGCGTCCCGCCGACCTGCCCCGCTCCGGTATTGACCTGGCCCTCGCACACCTGCGGGGGGCGGGGCCGGGGTCACGGGGAGCGGGGCGTCTCGAGGACGGCCTTCCTCTCCTCGGCGATGATGGAGCCGACATCGAGGTCGTAGTTGCAGAGAATGACGCCGATCCAGCCGCTGTCGCGATAGATCGTCCAGTTGGTGTTGCCGCCGGCGATCCCGCCGCCGTGCCCGACGAGCCGCTGGTCGCCGGAAATGCTGGCGACCGGGCCGTATGCCGCGAATCCGGCCGTCGCGGCGTCGGAATCGTCCCGTGGCTTTCTCGGGAATTTCATGCCCATGAACAGTTCGGAGTAGGCGCGTCCGGCCAGCTTGCCGCTTTCCAGGGCAAATGAGAACCTGACCAGGTCGGACGCCGTCGAGAAGGCGCCGCCGCCACCCGAGCCGATGAAGGCGCGGGCCGCGTTGCTGCCATTTCCGCCGTTCAGGACCGCACCCGCGTCCAGATTCCGGACGCCGTCAACGCGCGATCCGTCGTTTTGGTAGATGTACGGGTGGGCGATCCGCTTATTGGTCAGCCAGTCCGGACGCGTGTAGTACGCGGTGCTGGTCATCTCCGCGGGAGCGAAGATATTGTCGGCGACGTACTTGTGGAACGACTTCTCCTTCGACACTGTCGCGACTAGTTCCCCAAGGATGGAGAAACCGACACTGCTGTAGGAATGTTGGGTTCCCGGAGTGAACATCGGCTTGGCTTTGCGGTGCCCTTCGCTGCGAAGCCGCATCTCCTCTTCGACGCTGTTGGTAACGCGATTGTCGCCCTCACCGGGAAGAATGTGGTTCACCAGGCCCGAGGTGTGGGTGAGGAGTTGGTGGACGGTGACGTGCTTGGCGACCTCGTCCGGGTATCCGTCCAGGTAGGTGCCCACTGGCTCGTGGAAGCTGACCCTGCCCTTCCGCGCGAGCTGGACGACCGCCAGTCCGGTGAACGTCTTGGCGGTCGAGGCGAGGTTGTAGATGGTGTCGACCCGGTTAGGGATCGACCGCTCCTTGTCGGCCATGCCATAAGCCCTGGCGAGTACAGGACGGCCACGATGGGCGAGCAGAACCGTCCCGGAAAACTCGTCCTGCTCAGCGAGCCGCTTCAGGAACCGATCGTAAGCACCCACCCCCGGCCCACCACGCGAAGTCCCCGCGGTCGCCTCCGCGATTTCCGAGGACGCCAGCACCCCACCCGTGGCGAGAGGCAAGGCGCCCAGGAGTCCAAGTGCGAAACGCCGTGAAGGCTGCGAATCGGATGACGGCCAGTGCCGAGCCATGCGCACACCTCTTCCCTTTCAGGGATGGAAGCAACAACACCCCATGCAACACACCGCCACGTTTCTTCACCGTTTCCAGGTGGAATCGCCCACCCAGAGGACGGACGACCACGATCGGCTCGCTCAGTTCAACGACCACACGGACGAGATCTGACGGCGTGGGACATGAAGGTCGAAGAAGGCCCGTACCGGACGCGCAGTTCGTCGTCCGACACCACATGCGGTCGGGTCACGGACGCCGCGATGATCGCCACGACAACCAGGATCGAATACACGTCGACCACCAGAACCACCGAACGCAACCCCGCGCTTGCGCCGGTCCCCCGCAACAGCAATTCGGCCACGGCGGTCTCCACGACCATCGCGAACAGAAACGCCAATTGGAAAGTGAGCTGCCCGCCCGAATACGACACGCTCACCGCGCCAGGCGGCACTCCGTGCCGGCGACCTACCACCAGCAACGCGACGCCGACCAGGCCCTTCAGGTCGAACGCCATGATCCGGCGGACCCGCTCCGAAAGGCGGCCCACCACCCGGCACCGTCCCGCCGCCGCTCCCCACCAGCCAGCAAGCGGCGACGACCTCCAGCACGATCCCCCCGCCACGAGGACCTCCCCGCCCAGCATCACGAGACGAGGCAGCGGCACACCCGAAACGAGCAACACCACGATGACAACCTCGGCCGGCACCACCCCGCCCAGGACGGCCCGCACGACCGTCAGCACGCCCTGTCCCGCAGCATTTTCAGGACCAGCCAGAAGACTTCGCCTTGCGCAGCGGACATCTCGTCCAGCCATTCACCGTCCGCGCCTTCCGCGACCACGAGGTCCGCCAGCGCTTCCGGCAGAAGAGTCACAACCTCTTCGGCAATCCCGGGAATTCTGGGGTCGTCGGTCGTCGGTCGTCGGTCGGCGCCTCAGCGATCTCGTCCAACCACCCCTAGATCCGTTCCGCCCGCGCCGCGGCTCCCGGCTCAGTAAGCGGACGCAGCATCGCTGCGGACCCGGGCCCGGCCGCAGTCTCGACGACGCCAGCATCCCCCGGTCAGCTTCCGCGAACCGCGAGTCGCTCGGCAGGCCGCGCAGAACGTCCGCCATTCCGGCGACACGACCGAATCGGCACCCAACCCCACGTCCGCCAGCAACGCCGCGAGCCGCGCCCTGCGCGCCCCGATGGCCTCCTGCTGCCTGGCCAGATCCGCGTCCCGCTCGGCCAGCACCTCGCGCAACTCCCGTCCTCGCTCGTCGGCGAGGACGTCCCCAGATCTCGTCCAGCGCGAGCCCCAGCTCCGCCAGCCTCCGCACCCGAGCAAGCACCACGCCGTCCCGCAGCCGGTACTCCCGGTACCCGTTCGCCAGCCGCTCGGGCTCAGGCAACAACCCCAGATGGTGGTAGTGCCGGGGTCAAATCCCCCGCGCAGCCCCTAGCCCCAGCAGGTGATGCTTTGTCGGTGGAGACTGGTCGAATGCGGGGATGAGCGAGTCTCCTCAGCTGGTCACGCAGCTGCTCAAGACGGTGGTCGCGTACACGAGGTTCTTCGAAGCCTGCGACGAGACGGTCTTGGACGACGACACGGCGCTCCAACAGCTGGAGTACGCCGCTTACCTTCTCAACCAGCTCTCCGACGCGGACAAGCTGCGGCTCACCGACGAGCTGGCGGCCCTGGCCGCGAGTGAGACAGATCCGACGGACCGAGAGTTCGTGGAAACGTTCGCCGTCCACATGGGTCTGGCGGACGCAGAGGACGACTGAGGCGGCGGCGCATACCCCGTGGCGGCCGGTCGGGATGGGGGCAGCGCGGGGTGTCTCCGGCTTTAGGTGGCTGAATGGGCGGGGCACAGTGCGGCCGTTCTGCTGCGCGTCTACGCGAAGTGCATCCTGGGCCAGCACGACCGGGCGAACCAGCGGATCGACGATGCGCTCGATGACTGATCCGACCTACGCTCTAGGGGCTTCGGTTTGCGCCGGAGCCCCTTCGCCGTTCCTGGCGCAACCTGCGGGAACACGCTCGGACCCATTCCGCGCATATTCCGGGACCGGTGACATCCGGCGGCGTTCGGTGGCATCTGGCTGCATGCGTCGGATCTTGGAACGTGAACAGCCTCCGACCGTTGGCACAGGTCAGAGGCTGTTTCTTGAGGGGTGGCGGGTCCAGGATTCGAACCTGGGTAGGCTAAGCCGACGGATTTACAGTCCGACCGCGGGACTCCCATGACCTGCACCAACGCCGTCCGGCGACCGAAACTTCGGCCCGTATTGGGCACAGCCGCTCCAGGATCGCGCTCACCGCTCCGGAGGGCTCACCCGCGCGAACGGCGCCCAAGGTGTGACAGACAGCTTCGCGCGGGTGTGTCCGCCGGCCCGCGGGGGGCTGGGGGCCGCGAGGCCCCCGCTTCACGCTCGCTGAGCCAACTCCGTCAAGACACTGCGGCACCTCTAGCCGAACCATCGACTCTGCTGTCAGCAACACGCGCCATAACGCCTGGCTCGCGCCGGTGTCATCGTCCGCCATGGCGTACGAGCTGCTGCGAACACGTCGCGGCACTCGAACAGGCCCCTCAGTTGCGGCTGCCCTGAGCGTTTCTGCACGGTTTCGATGGGGTTTACCACTAGACTGAGGCAGATGGAATCCCGCGCGAGTCACGCGAGTCAGGGGGCGCACGCGCGCCTGATCGAGGCGTGGTTTCCGTATATCGAGGTGAGTCGGTTCGTGGCCGCTGACCGGCGAGGCAGGGATCCTGTCTATGGCGTTCACAAGTGGTTCGCCCGGCGGCCACCTACGCTCGTGCGGGCACTCCTGCTCGCTTCACATTTTGGGCGCGATGTCGGGCAACAAACCTTCTGGGAAGGACATAGGAGCCCTGGGCATTGGCTGAACGATGCAGTCGTCTACGACCCATTTATGGGCGGCGGCACAAGCCTGGTCGAGTCGGCTCGAATGGGAGCCTCAGTTGCAGGGCGCGACGTCGATCCCCTCGCCGTAGCGATCGTCGGCTCTGAACTACATGGTCCGGTCGCTCAGTTCAAGTCAGAGGCCGAGGCTCTCATCGAGCGACTAAATGGAACGTTGGGCGGCGCGTTCGCTGGCCCAGACAAAGACTGGACTCCCCTCCACTGGTTCTGGCTCACTCGACCGGAGTGTGGCCGATGCGGCGAAGCGGGCCTCCTGTACAAAGACCTCATTATCGCAACCAGTTCCGGAAAGCCCGGCTCGGTTACTCGCGATGATGAAATGCATACGTTCTGCCCTGAGTGCCTCACGGTGCACGCAATGAAGCTCAACCGAAAAGAAGTACGGTGCTGCGGGCGGCGTCATCGAATCCACACGGGGACCTATAAGCGCGGGAAGTATTTCTGCCCGGGATGTGGCGAGTCATCCAGTTACGAGGACCTTGCCATCGCGCAGGCGGAGCGTGTCCTGGTCGCCGTAGAGGAGACGCGCACCGGCCACCATCGAAGAATAAGAAGTGCGCAACCTTTCGACCAGCAACTCGTGATCGATGCAGCGAAAACGGCACCCGCGGGGGCAGACTTCGACGTCGCTCTCGAAACGAAGCGCCGCGATCGGCGGCCAGTGAGCGTCGGCTTCTCGACGACCCGATCCTTGTTCACTTCGCGCCAGTGGGCAGTATTCGTGTATGCATTTTCAGACGTACGCAATGCAGATCACTCTGTTGAACTTGAACGTGACCTCACACTAATGCTGACAGGCGCTCTGTCATCCAACAATCTCCTGTGTGGCTATGCGCGCGACTGGGGCCGTTTGGCACCGCTGTTCAGCGTTCGAGGATTTTCAGTCCCCGCCCTTACTGTCGAACTCAACCCGTTCCATCCCACCTCAGGCCGAGGGACTTTCAAGAGTGCGTTGAATCGGATCTCTGAACGCGTCGACACGAGGGTGAGACGCGCCGCCACGGTCAATGGCAGAATTAAAAGGCATTGGCTTGACCTGCCAGTACAGGCGTCCTCGGTCGACGTGATGTGCAGATCAGCCGATGACCCGGCCGGCCAGGAGGGCTGCGATGCCACTGTGTGCGTCACAGACCCGCCATATTTTGACTACATCGCATATTCAGAACTTTCGGAGTTCTTCAGAGTATGGTTGCGCGCTCCGGAGCTCGCGGGCACCCCACTGCTGCCCGAGTCATCATCCCCGGTCGATACGTTCGCCACAGGGTTGGGCGGAGCTCTGAAGTCGACCTTGACACGATTGCGTCCGAACACCCCTCTGGTGTTCACATATCACTCTGCGAAGGCAGAAGCCTGGCAAGCCCTCGGTGAGGCGTTTGACATTGCGGACCTTTCGGTGGTGGCGCTTTGGCCGGTGCTAGCCGACCCCCACATGGGTCATCATGCGGCCGAGGGCAACTGCGAGTGGGATGTTGTCGTCGTTGCACGACACAAGGATGAAGTGACGGCTGTTTCAGCTGACGAGTTGGGCGACTGGCCTGCTAACTGGCTCGGCCACATCTCCAAGTCCGAGTTCCGCGTAGGCAAGGGTGACCTTGCTTCTTTCAAACATGCTTGGGCGATGGCTAAGCCCCGGATTGCGCTGGTTTCGGGACGTCACACCTCAGCCCGAAAACCCCAGTAACACGCGAATCACAAGCTACTGACCCACCGACCTTTCGGAGAGTTAGCTGTGACCCCTCAGGAACGAAAGAGCGATATCGCCGCACGGAAGCGGCAGGCGACAGGGGCCGGGAAGCAAGCTCAGCACAAGATCTGGGTACGCGACGCCTGGGCGTACTACGACGTTTGGGAGGTGCCGATTGAACGGCTGGTCCTCAACGTTGACAACAAGCGCTTTAGCTCAGAGCGCGAGCTCGTTGAGCATAAACTCGGACGCCCGCTTGATCCAGCGAATAATCAAGACGACGAGTCGAGTATCATCGCGATTCTTTGCGACTCGTCGCTTGACGTCGACTTCGAGAAGGGGATCGCGGTCGGAACTCCGTCCAAGGATTTCCTGGCACTGCGCCAGGACTGGCAGGCGCGAGGGCAGGCGGAACCGCTCTGGATCCGTCCAGACGGAACCGTCCGCAACGGAAATCGACGGCTCGCGATGCTCAAGCGACAGCGGAGTGATGGAGCCGACCTCAACTGGGTAGACGCCATCATTCTCTCGACGGATGACGTCGATGAAAGCGAACTGTTCCGGATGGAGCAGCGGGAGCAGCTAACTGAGAACTTCAAGAAGCGGTACCAGGACGTAAACGCCCTGTTGGCTCTCAAAGACGCCGCCAATCTGGAGAACATCGACTGGGACGATGCTGACTCCATCGCCGCCGTCGCGAGCCGTCTCAAGCACTATGCAGGTCGGGACGATGCCAGCTACGCCTCAAAGCAGCTCTACGCCATCCGAGCTCTCGACAACTACCTAAGTTACATCAACGCCCCGGGGCGGTACTCGCTCGCTGCCAGGCAAGTAGAGGTGTTTCGTGAGGTCGGCCTATGTCTGTCGGCTTACGAAGACGAGCCTGACCAGCAGTTCGAACTGCTCCAGGCCGCATATGCCTCAGTGCAAGCGGGGTGCAGGTATCGCGAGATTCGTCAACTTCGGAAGCTGTTCGGTTCAGATCGCACTCAGTTCGATGCCATGATGCAGCGAATCCTGAAGGTCGAGGAAGAATCGGGATGGGATCCTGAAGTCGCTCAGCCGGAAGTGGACTACCCCGAATTGAGCGACGCGACCGCACCCGATTCGGATGAATCTGAGGAAGATGACCTCAGTGGCGTTATCGGTCCTGAGGACTATCCCAAGCGTGAGGTCGGAGAAGTCATCGCGGGAACGCTCGACCGATTTGCCGCTTCGAGTCTCGACGTGAAGCGACAACTCGATCAGGCTCACGCACGCCTTGATGCAGTCGATTTGTCGGCCCTCATCCAGTTGCAGGATGACGCACGTGACGCTGCGAGGAACGTAGTGCGCGACATCCAGACCTGGGCAGGTCAAGCGCTCGAAGCACTCGGATGAGCGACGACAGTCCTGTCGGACGCCTCCGCGTTGACGGAGAGGCCCTCTTCGTCGAGGGACTCAAGTCGACACGCCCGCTCCGATTGTTCCTCGAGGGCATACTCGGCGGTCAGCGAATAGGCGATACATGGCGTTTGAAACCGAAGGCACGAACACTCGAAGAGCTCTGCATCCAAGTCAACCGGTGGCTGGTTTCGCACGGCTACAGTCCTGAGCTAATTGGAGCCGTGGACGTTTCGGTTGAGCGTGATCTGGAGAGACAAAAAAGCTTCAGCCGGGCACGGGAAGCAGCTCAGCGCTACAGGGATGGATCATCCGAGATCTCACGCGATCAGTTCGAGCTGTTGCTGGAGCAAGCAGGCTGGAATCGGGCCAGTCGAGAGCTGCGTGAGCATCAGATACATGCGGCTATTCATGCGCTCACCGCCGCGAATGCCGCGAACTTCAGCGTGCCGGGTGCCGGCAAGACAGCCACCACTCTCGCAGTAGCTGCCGCGCATAACGCGGCTTCCATGATCGACGTAGTAGTCGTCGTTGGACCACTTTCTAGCTTTCAACCCTGGGAGACCGAGACCTCCATCTGCCTCCCTAGTTGGCGCACGCAAAGACTCGCCGCCACGGCAACTGAGCGTCGTAGAGTGATCCGCACAGTTGGACCTCGCACCGTTCTGTTGACAAGCTACCCAGGCGCTGTGTCCGACAATGCAGCCTTGAAAGAATTGTGCAGAAGATCGCGTGTCATGTTGGTCGCTGATGAGTCCCACCGCATCAAGCGCTTCAACGGCGGTCAATGGGCACCGGCCGTCATTGACATCGCATCACTTGCCAGCGTTCGGATGGTGTTGTCGGGCACGCCAATGCCTCAATCTGGACTGGACCTATTCTCGCAACTCAGCATTATGTGGCCAGGCAAGGAGCTCACCGGCCCAAAGGCACAGTTCAAGCCGCGCGTCGAGCGCCAGTTCCCGCAGGTAATTGCATCTGTACTACCGTTCGTTACCCGTACCTCAAAGGCGGAACTCGGGTTGCAGCCGCCCGAGATTGTACACTCTGACGTTGAACTGTCGTCTGAGGAGGCCGAGGTCTATGACCTACTCCGAAACCACCTTCGGCGCGCACTCCAGACCGCGAATCCGTCAGAGGCGGATCGGCTGGCCATCCTCCGCAGGGGACGCCATATGCGGCTTTTGCAAGCTGCCTCCAATGTTGCGGTACTAAACGAGGGTCACTACTCGCGGGCTTCCGAAGGCGCAACACCAACTCTTCTGGCACGTATAGCTGACTTCAGTCCAATCGCGACCCCCCCGGCAAAGTTTCTAGCCGCGGGCCAGATTATTCGTGATCTCAAGGCGGACGAGAAGTGTGTCGTCTGGAGCAATTTCATTCGAAATCTCGACCAGTTCGCAAGCTTTGCTCGAGATGTGCTAGACATCCCTGTGTTTCAGGTCGACGGTCGTGTGGCGGCACAGTCACAGGACATCTCATCAGTGAACGAACTTTCCGATGATGATGAATCCCGGGAGGCTGTCATCGCACGCTTCCTTGGACATCAAGGAAAGGCGATCTTAGTGACGAATCCAGCCTCTTGTTCCGAGTCGATCAGCCTTCACCGGTCTTGCCGAAACGCTATTTACCTCGACCGTACTTACGATTGTGCGCAGTGGCTCCAGTCGATTGACCGCATCCACCGCCTCGGTCTACCACCCGATGCCGAGGTTCGGGTGCATGTCCTCCACGCCACCGTCGACGGACAGCCCACTGCAGACGAGTTGGTACATCGGTCCCTCATCGCCAAGGAATCCACTATGCTCCAACTTCTTCAAGGGGCCACGCTCGCGCCAATCGAGGACGGACCCGACGCCGCAGAGGGGACGATCGACGACCTGCGAGCGCTCATCGCCTATCTTCTGGGTCGCGATGAATGAGCGACAACAGCGAGATCATCCTGTCTTCCCATCACTTCACTGAAGTATTTGTTGAGCACCTCATCACCTGCATGTCGGTGATTCCCAGCCACCAGGCTGGCGGCGTTGAGGCCAATAGTGCGCTAACGCTACTCCAAGCTCGGGTTGGAGTTGCCCGACGGCCCAACCAAAATCTCCTCACATGCCTTCTCCGATTGAACCTTGTTACTGATATTGAGGGGATGATAGGGCGATCACCCCGCGGAGATCGCCTGCGTCGGAATCTTCGGAACTACGGACATCATGCCGTCGTACCTGTGATCATGCAGTCTGGCTTTATGGCGGACCAGATTCGTACGTTGCGGGCTACTCTCCGTCGAGATTCCGACGGCTATCGCTGTGGTCGCGCTGTCGCCCAGTCAGCGGCCCCCCAGTTAGTTGGTCTGCTTTCACGCATGCCGGATGTAACAGTCGCCGGCCAGCTTCTTATTGGACCCGAAACAGGGCTTGAGCTCGATTCCGTTTGGAACGAGTTGCCGCCCGATAGCCGATCCGCCTGGGAGCACATCGAGAAGCGTCGGAAAGCAATCGGAGATCGCGCCGAGCAGTATTCCGTTCAACTCGAACGCTCTGCGCATGTCGGAGCCATTGGCCAGATTACCTGGGTGAGTCGGGATGACGACTCCTTTGGATACGACATCGAAGTTTCAGCGGCCACGACGCGACGCATCGAAGTCAAGGGTTCTGCCGGTCGCGACATCCAGTTCTTCCTTTCGGCCAACGAGTATCGGGTGGCTCTGCGCCACGGCTCCAGCTACGAAATTCACTTCTGGGGAGAGATCGATCTACGTCGGGATCCTCGGGATGACTACGAGCGTCTTAGAGCCGCTGGCTACCCCATTCGCGTAATTGACCCAACTGTAGTCCTCGCAACGTCGCCATGGACTATTGAACCTGCCCAATACAGGGTGACTCGGCCGCGGAAGTAATTGCGTCGCGCCCCCGTGGACTGGTGCAAGGCTTTACTGGCTGATAATTCACCTCGGCTACCGTCGCGATCACCGTGGCGGTGTGTTTTGTTGTCGTTCTGGCCCTCTGAGGGGCGATGTCTCCGCCGCCTTGTCATGGCATGGCCTACCTGCCTCCCATTCATCCCAGCAGGGAGGCCTAGGCGGATTGTGCTAGTTCGTCGTCATCAACCTCCGCGCAGGCCGGTCGGCCCGGGGCGGGTCGGCCCGGAGAGGCCGCATGCCCGGCCCGGACCGACCGGCGGCGGCCGCGTAGCGGGCGCCCTTGAAGACGTAGAGAAAGTTCTCATCCGGTGGGCAGGCGGTCCGCTGACCCTAGGTTTTATGGGTCTTGGCCGCCGATGATCGGGCCTTCCGGCCAGAGGGCCGTGAGGTCGGTTGGGGTTAGCGGGTCTTGGTAGGCGGCCTGTAGGACGGTCGCTCTGGTGGCCTGGTCGGTGTCGGCGAGGTTGGCGAACCAGTCGATTCCGGCGGGGTAGGCCCATAGGTAGGAGCGGAGTTGGGGGTTGGCTCCGCGGTCGGTGAGGACGTCGGAGATACCGGCGTCTGAGGCCCAGGGCATGCGGTAGCGGGCGTGGTCGGCTAGTTCGGCGATGCTCGCGCCCTGGTTGAGGGCTTTGTGCAACTCGGCGCGGACGAGTTGGTTGTAGTGATCGAAGCGGACGCGGGTGATGAGTAGCTCGTCGTCCGGGGTGAGGAAGAGAGGGAGCGCTTGGGCGAGTCCTTCTAGGAGGACCTGTTGGGGGGCGTGCACGGAGGAGAGGCGGACCCAGGGGACGTCTTCGGCGGCGGCTCTCGCTGACCAGCTCGCGCCCTGGAGGCCGTGGCCAAGTACCTCGTGCAGGGCGAACTGGCGGGCGGCGACCTTGGTGAAGCTGGCGTGGCGGAGGTTGAGGCGTAGGCGGACCTTGTCGCCGGCGCCGTCTAGCCAGTACGCCCAGTAGGCGTCTACATCGGCTGTCTCGATGGTGAGGGTGAATGGGGCGCTGCTGCCGGTGGCCTGGCGTACGGCGTCCTCGTAGTCGGTGGCGGCCTGGCGGATGGCGTCGGGTGCCTCGTCGGTCTCGATCGGGCCTTCGGTGCCGTGCAGGTCTCGGGCGGTGTCGGGGCCCCACTGGATGCCCAGGGCGGCCAGTGCTTGGCGGGCTTGGTCGCCGCGGTGGGTGATGTAGCCGTCCTGCCATCCGGCGGCGGTGCATCCCTGGGTTGCCTGGACGTAGTCGTTCAGGGGGCGGTGTTCGCCCAGCAAGGCGCCGAGGTAGGCCAGATCTGCGGTGAGGCGGGTGGTGAGATGGTCGGCTCCGGCTTCTGCGGCGCGGGTCCGAAGGTCGGTGAGGCGCTGGTGAACGTCCAGGCGGCTGGTGGCGGGCTCGGTGTGCGCGGTCGTGGGGGCGCAATCGAAGTCGATGACGGCGGGTGTGCCGCGGGCCGTTTCGTAGGCGTGCCAGGCTCGTAGGGTCGTTTCGATCTCGTCACGCAGGTTCACGGATCGGCTCCCAGCGCAGCGTCACGGCTTGGTTCGGGCGCAGATGGTCACGGGTCAGAGACATGACGGCGTCGCGGCCGTCGATGTCCCAAACGAGGCTATCTGTGGCGGAGTTCTCCGAACCGTCCGGGTGTTCCTCGCTGGCCGTGCAACCGCCCAGGTCGACGTGCCGCTGCCGAACGTTGATCTCGTAGCGGCGGCAGTAGCGGGGCATCGATTCGCGCCAGTAGTGATTCAGGTCGAATTTCCCGCCCTCGCAGACGTAGCCGACACGTGCCCACTCCCCCGGCCGGAGTGGAGGCGAGATCTGAAACGCGAACTTGGCGAGGTTGGTGGTGTCGTGGATGCGTTGGATGGCGATGCGTCGGTCGATGTCGGGGATGGGTTTGATGATCAGGGGGCCGGTGGTGTGCTCGAACCACACTTCGCGGGACATGCGGGCCTGCGGCTTGTCGCCCAGGTTCAGCATGTCGAAGCGGTATTCGAGGAGTGCGGCTCCGTCCTCCGCTATCTCCAAGGTGACGGTCTTGGCCAGCTCGACGACGTGACCGGAGAGGCCGGCAAGCTCGGTGATCTCGGCGTCATTGAGTCGGCGTTCGCGTTGGAGCTGCAGGAGCCTGCGGCCGATGTCCTGGGTGCGGTCGCTCGGGGCCCTTCTCGGTGCGGAAAGTCTGGCCCTGGCTGCGGGCATGGCGCGGGTGGTGGCTCCCCAGTTGATCTCGCCGGTCTCGGGAGAGTCGACCTGGAGCTCGATCGTCGCCAGTAGTTCGGCCACGTCTGCGGACACGGGCTCGTCCGGGTTGCTCTGCGGCTGGTTGGACTCGTTGGGCGGGCAGGGCTCGAAGAGCTGTTCCGCCGTCCAGCCGGGAAGCATCTTCTCCAGGACGCGGCAGTGATGCGGGTATGGGAGGCCTTTGAGTTCGCCGCTCAACCACCGATGGAACTGGGCCCGGCTCGGCCACGTGCCGACGAGGTCCCGGTCAATGCCTTTTGCCGCTTTGTCGTATTCGACGCAAAAGGTCTGGTGTGTCTGCCAGTGCTTCTCGCGTAGTAGCACCTTGAGGCGCACGGGGGGATTCGCCATCACCAACCTTCCGACGGCAGGAACGTAACACAGACGAGCACCAGACGAGACAGGACGAGAGGGATGCGTCCTGGATGCGATCCAGGCGGTAATGCGACGTGACGTGTCTCCCGGCCACCTTTGGAGTGTGAACACCGACACCACTCCCGAAGTCGAGTTGCTGGCGGGACTGCGCGCAGAGCTGACCGAATACGAGGTTCGGTCCGAGGTCCGTGAGGACGTCGCCGGGCTGGCCGTGTTCACCAACGTGCGCGGTGTCTTCGTCTGGGTCTTCGTCGCCTACTCGGGGCGGTACTTCTCCTGGGATCGGGCCGAGTGTCAGCACCCGGTCAACGACATCTCCGGCGCGGCACGGAGGCTCGCCGAACAGGTCCGTCCGGGTGGGGACGGGGTGGTGACGCCGTGAACGAGCACAACGGGGTAGCCGCGTCGATGCTGATTCAGCGGCTCGGGGACGGGCTCAAGGCCGACTTTCCCGGCTGGCTGATCTCGCGTGAAGAGTCCGGCCGGTGGGTGGCCGACCGTCCGGGCTGGGGCGTCCTGTACGGCCAGAGCGCGGCCGAGTTGCGTCGGCGGCTCTACCGGTTCACATCTCGGGGAGACGTGCGATGACCAGTGATCACCGGGCCTCAATCGCTCGCATTTCTCGGGCGCGGAATTCGATGACCAGGAAGAAGGCGGTCGGGCTGACTGAGGAAGAGCGTCAGATCCTTCTCGCGGAACTCGCCGAGATCACGGCGGAACTCGATGATCTCAACGCGCGGACACAGCAGATCGCGGCTCGGGTTCACGGGACCAAATCAATCCCTTCGCCTCGCGAGACAGACGCGGCATAAGGCGAGTGACCTCGAATGGGGAACCCTGCGATGGAAATGCGTGCGCGGACTGATGACCCGGTGCTCTGTCGGCTCCGGGACGAGTTCACCGGTCACCGGATCTGGCGGGCTCGGCGCGGGGACGGTCGTCCCGGCGACTGGGTTGCGACGTTGCATGACCCGGCCGCTGGCGTTGAGCCAACGGTGATCCGGTCGGACTCGGCGGAGTTGCGTGAGGCGCTTGTCCTGGAGCGGCAGCGTGCCGGGCGTCCGGTCATGAAAAGGGCCTGGTGATGGTGGCGTGAATTCCGCGCCATCACCGAATGGGGCCGTCTCTTGGGAGGGAACGGCCCCGGGGGAGGTTGAGACGGCGCGGTGGGTGCCTAGCCCCCTGGATGCACCCGCCGCGCCGCCTCGACCGTTCACCGCTCGGCGCCTGCTGAACCGGCTCGGTCGGGCGGTACGGCGCGCCGGATGGACGGCGGAACCGCGATACGGCGACACGCCGCTGATGCTGCGGGTTTACCGGCCGGACACGCCTTGCATCGGGGACAGCATCACTGTTGTCCGTTGTGATGGTGGGTGGTGGTACCGGTCGAGTACCGGGGAGCTGCTTGCGCCGTGTTCGCGGGTGAATCTGGCTGCGTCGAAGGTGGCGGCTGGGCTGCTGCCGTGGGTGTTGGCCGCTGGTTCGTCCGGGCGGACGGAACGGGCTGATGGACGACGGCGCCGTCCTGCATGAGCTAGCCGCGCGTTTCGGGGCTTCATGCTGATTCCGGCAGTGCACCCGGCCCCACTTGGTGCTGGTGCCCTGCGGCGGTGGGTGGCGCCTTGTGGAGGCGGCGTCGGTTCGAGAGCTGGCCATGGTCATCACGCCCCCCGACGGGTGGCCATGGCCTTGATGACCGCGTGGCAGGGAAGTCGGTGGGTTGTGGGCATCCCCTGCCGCCCCTGCCACGCGGTCATCGTCCATAAGGAGTTGAGCCCCTCGCGGAGTACGCGGGGGGGCTGGCCTGGACAACGGACGGGGTGTCCGGGGGAATGAGCTGGTTGGCGCGCTGCCCTGGTTAAAGATCCTTCGTTCGCTCGTCTAGATCGTCGAGCCTGGCACCCAGACGACGGAGCTGTCCTCGGATGTCCTGGAGCTGGCCGAACAGGAGTCGGAATTCCTCACTGCGCTCTGGCGGCGCCTCGCCGGCGTCCTGCGTGTCCGGGGTCGCGATGACGGTTGCACCCCTGGCTCCCTGCCGGGTGGTGACCAAGCCCTCCTCGCGCAACACGGCGATGGCGTTGCTGACCGTCATGCCCGACACTCCGTACTGATCCGCCAGTTTGGCGCCCGGCGGCAAAGTATCCCCCACCGCGTAGACACCGGACCCGATGTCACGGCGCAGGTCGTCAGCAATGCGCACGTACGGCTTGCGTCGGTCTACCGGGCCTTTCGCCATGTCAGGCAGTGTACGCCTCCGCCTAGGTTTCTAGGTACCTGCGAAAAATATCGGTCCGGCGCTTGACCTAGTAACTTCCCTAGGTATCTTTGTATCTAGGTAAGTCACTTCGAGCCCTGGAGGGGTTCATGCGCAACATCCCGGTGGACGTGTCGGCGTTGACGTTCGTGTGCGTGTCCGCGCCGCGTCCCAAGGTCATCAACCAGGACACGGGGGAGGTGAAGGTGGACCGCAACGGGCAGACCGTGTTCACGGTCGGGCTGTCGGCGGCCGACGCCACGGGGCGGGTGGAGCTGCTCAACGTCGCGGTGGTCGGCGACCAGTCGGTGACGATCGGCGAGGTCGTGACCCCGGGCGGTCTGGTCGCGTTCCCCTGGGAGGCCGTCTTGGGCGGCGAGAAGCGGTGGGGCGTGGCCTACCGCGCCGACCGGATCGGCCCGGTCTCGGCGACCGGTCCCGCGTCTGCGGACGTGGCCTGAGCGGCGGCCTGGTCATGACTGATCTCGTCCTGGTGCTCGGAGTCCTGGCCGCTTCGGCGGTCGGGCTCTGGGCCTGGCGCCGGTGGCGCCCGGTCTCGTTCTGGTACGGCGTGGGCTTCCCGGCTCGGGCGGTGCTGGTGTATCTGACCTGGCATCATGTCGCCTCGGGCTGCCGCCTGACGCGCAACCGGCGGCGGTTGCGGTTCACCCTGGACGCCGTCCCGGTGGTCGGGTCCGCGTCCCGGTCGGCCGCGACCGTCGTCGAGCAGAAACGGCGGGTGCGGCGGGTCGACGTCGAGCGCGCTCCGCGGCTGGGGGTGCTGCGGCCGACCCGCCTCGGTTGGCGGATGCGGCTGCGGCTGCACGACGGGCAGGTCCCGGCCGATTATGAGAAAGCGGCCGAAGGGATCGCGCACGCCTGGCGGGTGCACTCGGTGCGCGTGGTCGACGTCCGGCCGGGGTTCGTCACCCTGTGGGCCACCCTGCGTGACCCGCTGGTGGACGTGGTCGCCGAGCCCGAGACCGGGGAGCTGCTGCGGGTGCGGCCCGGCAAGCTGGAGAACGGCCGCGACTGGGTGATCGACTTCCGCACGGTGCCGCACTGGATCAACGCGGGCGCGACGCAATCGGGCAAGTCCAACCTGGCCAACGCCCTGATCAAGGGGCTGGCTCCGCAACCGGTCGCGCTCGTCGGGTTCGACCTCAAGGGCGGGGTGGAGTTCACGCCCTATGCGCCCCGGTTGTCGGCGCTGGCCACCACCCGCCAAGAGTCGGTTGACCTGCTGGCCGATCTGGTCGGCGAGGTCGAGACCCGCATGGCGCTGTGCCGCGCGCACGGTGCCCGCAACGTGTGGACGCTGCCTGAGTCTCGGCGGCCGGTGCCGGTCGTGGTGCTGGTGGACGAGGTCGCCGAACTGTTCCTGATGGCCGACAAATCCGAGAAAGACCAAATCGCGCGGACGGCCACCGCGTTGTTGCGGCTCGCCCAGCTCGGCCGTGCGTTCGCGGTCTACCTGGTGGTCTGCGGCCAGCGCATTGGCTCCGACCTGGGCCCCGGTGTGACGGCGCTGCGGGCGCAGTTGTCAGGGCGGGTGTGCCACCGGGTCAACGACCCGGAGACGGCGAACATGACGCTCGGCGACCTCGACCCGGCCGCCGAGGACGCCGCCCGCGCGATCCCGGCCGAGACTCCGGGGGTGTGCGTGGTCGCCGATCAAGACGGCTCCTGGCACCGGGCCCGGTCGGTCTACGTCCCCGAATCCACCGCCGAGCAAGCCGCCCACGACTACGCCCATCTGACCCCGGACTGGGACGCGCTGATCGGCTCGGTCCCGACCGCTCGCCCGGCCGCCTAACCGGGTCCCCTCTCCTCCCTCACCTTCCTCATCTCCGGCTCGGCGTGAGCCTGATCGCGCCACGTCCCTACCCGACCCATACCCGAAACCGGCACTGGAGGCTTCCCGATGGCCACTCGCGTCCACGTTCTTCGTCCCCGTCCTCGATTCGTCGCCGTCCCGTCCCCCTCGTCCGGCCCGTCCTCACGCTCGTCCCGGCCGTCCCCTGTCTCGTCCTGGGACGTGTGGCCGGTCGGCGTCGAGTGGGACGAGTTCCGGTCCCTGCACCTAGCCCGGTGCCAGCGCTGCGCCGACTCCTTCACCTCGTCCCGCGCCGCCGAGGTGGACGAGTGGGCCGACACCCACCGGTGTGACGCCGAACTGGCCGCGCTGCTCGCCCTCGTCACCGACCGGCGGGCGGCATGACCCGCCGCATCCTGGCCACCGTGGCCGACTCCGGGCCGGTCGTCGTCCTCGCCGGGATCGCGGCCGCCGGGTCGTTCACCCACATCCGCGACACCGCCACCGAACACGGCCAACACGGCTGGATGGCCTGGGCCATCGCCGTGTGCATCGACCTGACCTGCGTCATGGCGGCGGGGGAGCGCCAGCGCGACAAGCAGACCGGGCGCCAGACGGGGCGGCTGACCTGGCCGACCCTGGTCCTGGTCGGCGGCATCCTGCTCTCGCTGGCCGCCAACCTCGCACAAGCCGACCCGTCGGTGTGGGGCTGGATCACGGCCGGAACCCCGGCGGGCGCGTTCCTGGTCGCCGTCTCCATGCTGGAACGCCGAAAGACCGTCACCCCCGCGACGACGCATCCCGCGCTGGTCCCGGACTCCTTCGGCCGTCCGTCCTCGACACCGTCCCCGTCCCCGTCTGCGCCTTCGTCGGGTTCGTCCTCGTCCCCTTGGGTGGTGTGGGAGGACGACCGCCCCACGGTCGCCGCTGCCGTTCCAGCCGGGCAGCGTGACACCGACCAGGACCGGGGCGAGGACGAGCGGGACGGACAGACCTCCATCCCCGTCCCCGTCCAGCAGACACCGGCCGCACCCTCCCCACCCCCCGCGTCGTCTTCGTCGGCTGCGGGCGGGCCGCTGGTCGACTTCGCGCGCCGTGTCGCCACCGAACACCAGACCGAGCACGGACGGCCGATCACCCGCGACGCGCTCCGCGCCCGGCTGGGGGTGTCCAACCAGCTCGCCTCCGACCTGCTCCGCCAGATCCGCACCGAAACAACCGCGCCCGCTGCCTGACCGCCTGAAGGAAACCGCCATGACCACCCACGACAACCCCACCGGCCAGACATCCCCGGTTGTGCCCGGTGACCTGTTCGCCCGACACCAGACCATCACCGGCCTGCGCGCCCTCGCCGACTTCCTGGAGGCCAACCCGGCCGTTCCCGTCGATGAGTACGGCGAGCACTACCACGTGTTCACCCGCACCGAAGACGACGCCTCCGCCGTGGCGCTGGTCGACCAGACCGCCGCCCTCCTAGGTGCCGAGGTCACCGACCGCCGCTCGCGCGGCGGCCACTACCTGGCCGAGAAGACCTTCGGTCGCATCACCTACGCCATCGTCCACATCCCCGAGCGGCAGAAGCGCGAATCCCTCGCCCGTGACAGCTACCGCCACAACATCGTCCTCGACACCGAGCAGAACAGCAGCGACGACGCCGGGCGGGCGGCCTGATGACCACCAGCCAGCACCTGTGCCCGCCACGCGCGCTAGTCCGGCTCCTCGGGCTCGTGGGTTGGGTGTGCGCCACCTGCGGCGGGGGCGGTATCGCCTCCGACGGCTCCACCTGCCCCGACTGCAACGGCCACGGCCACACCTATTGACCGAGGGATGGACCTGATGTTCCTGCGCCGCTGCGCCTTCGCCTGCCTCTGGATCGTCCTGGGCCTGTTTCTGGTCCGCCAGCCCGAACGCGCCGCACACGCCACCCGCGCCCTCTTCGGCGGGCTGGCGCTGGTCGCTGACGCGCTCGCCCGATTCACCACCGCGTTCTGACCGCCCGGCGTGGCCGCAGTCGCCGGCAAGCACACGCGGCCACGCCAGGCCCATCCCCGCAACCCGCATCCACGGATTACGGAGACCCGTTCATCGTGCCTCACCCTGCCCCACCCGTCACCGCACCGCACGTCACCGACATCGCGGCCCGTGACATGGCGGCCCGGTACAACCGGGCCGACTTCCGCGCCTGGGCGCGCCGCGCGCACACCACCGGCGGCTGCGCCCAACCCGTCCACCTGCGCGGCCGCATCACCCACCTCGACCCCGCCACCGGCGAAATCCTGCACCACTACTCCACCGCGCAGGAACCGGGCGGGGCGCTGCGCGTGGCGTGCAAGACCCGCCGCGCGTCCCGCTGCCCCGCCTGCGCCGAGACCTACCGCGCCGACACCTACCAACTCATCCGCGCCGGACTGGTCGGCGGCAAAGGCGTCCCGGAAACCGTCACCGCACACCCGGCCGCGTTCGTCACCCTCACCGCGCCCTCGTTCGGCCCAGTGCACACCCGCCGCACCGGAAACAGCGGCGCCATCGTGGCATGCCGTCCCCGGCGAGGCGGCGGGACGTGCCCGCACGGGCGGCCGGTGTCGTGCACCGTCCGGCACTCGGCCGCCGACACGCGGCTCGGGCAGCCGATCTGCCCGGACTGCTTCGACTACACCGGCGCGGTGCTGTGGAACGCACACGCCCCCGAACTATGGCGCCGCTTCACCCTGGCCTTCCGCCGCCACCTCGCACGCTCGGCCGGACTGCGCGTCGCCGACCTGCGCGAGGTCCTCACGGTCTCCTTCGCCAAGGTCGCCGAATACCAGCGGCGCGGCCTGGTGCACTTCCACGCCGTCATCCGCTTCGACGGCCCCGGCGGCCCCACCGCATCCCCACCCTCCTGGGCCACCCTCGACCTGCTCAACGCGGCCGTGGATCACGCGGCCGGGGCGGTGACGGTGTCGACTCCGGCGGCAGGCGACGTCCCGGCCAAAGACCACGTGTGGGGCTCCCAGATCGACATCCGGCCGATCACCACCACCGGAGACCTCACCGATACCGCGGTGGCGGGCTACATCGCCAAATACGCCACCAAAGCGGCCGAATGCGTCGGCACCCTCGACCGCCGCATACGCCCCACCGACGACCCGGCCGACCTGCCCGTGTCCGGGCACGCCCGGCGGCTCATCACCGAATGCCTCCGCTTGAGCGCGCTCGACGAATACGCGGGCCTGCGGCTGGCCGAATGGGCACACATGCTCGGCTTCCGCGGCCACTTCTCCACCAAATCCCGCCGCTACTCAGTCACCCTCGGCCGCCTCCGCGCCGACCGCATCGAACACAACCGCCGCGAACACGACATCTCGACCGGTCGCCTCCCCTTCGACGACGACCAAGTCCTCGTGATCGCTCACTGGCGCTACCTCGGCCAAGGCATGACGCCCGGTGAGGCACTCCTCACCGCCGCACTCACCGGCAAACCGCTTCCACCCATCGACCCGTCCGGATCGTGACAACCCTGGAGAGGCATCACGTGACGACGTCCGCTCGTGACACGCTCACCGTTCCCGAGGTCTGCGCCGAACTTCAGATCTCCCGATCGACCTTCTACGACTGGCGTCAGAAGGGACGCGCGCCGCTCTGCATCGTCCTGCCGAACGGCAGTCTCCGCATTCGCCGACGGGACCTCGACCGCTGGCTCTCGGCCTGCGAGGACGCCGCCTGATGGACGACATCACTTACGACGTCCGCGTCTACAAGACCGAGGTCTACAAGGGCAAGAGGGTCACGACCTACACCGTGCGGTGGAAGGTCGCCCGGAAGCCCTGGAAAGAGCCGTTCCGCAACAGGGCGCAGGCCGATAGCTTCCGATCGTCCCTTCTCACGGCGGCCCGCAAGGGTGAGGCGTTCGCCGTGAAGACCGGGCGTCCGCTCTCCTGGGAGCGGGAGGAGAACGCAATCACCTGGTTCGCGTTCTCCCTCGACTACTGCGCGGCCAAGTGGCCGTACGCCTCTCCCAACCATCGGCGGGGTATAGCTGAAGCGCTCACGGACGCGACAGAGGCTCTGCTGACCACGGGCAAGGGCGCTCCTGCGAACGCTCTGCTGCGGGAGGCTCTGCGCGCCTGGGCGTACAGCGGGCGCTTGCAGAACGGCGAGACCGATCCGCCGGAACACCTGGCCTCGACTGTTCGCTGGCTGGAGCGGAACACGGTCGACATGACCAACTTCGCGCCCGACCGCCAGGGGCCCCAGCTCGCGCGGCAAGTCCTTGACCGGCTGAGTCGTCGGCAGGACGGGACTCCCGCGGCGGGCAGTACGGCGACCCGCAAGCGGGCGACCTTCAACAACGCCATGGAGTACGCGTGCGAGCGGCGCATCCTGCCGATCAACCCGCTGACCTTGGTCAAGTGGACACGGCCACGCGTAGCGCAAACGCTCGACCTCCGGGTCGTCGCCAACCCGGACCAGGCGCGGCGGCTCCTCGACGCCGTCCGGAGTCAGGGCAAGCGCGGTGAGCGCATGGTCGCGTTCTTCGCCGTCATGTACTACGCCGCGCTGCGTCCGGAAGAAGCGGTAGACCTGCGCCGTGACCACCTCGTGAGCCTGCCGGATGACGGCTGGGGCGAGATGCGACTGACGCACGCCGAACCCCGTAGCGGCTCCCGGTGGACGGACAGCGGCAAGCCTCGGGATCGGCAACCTCTCAAGCATCGGCGCCCGGGGAGACCCGGCCCGTGCCGATCCATCCGGAGCTCGTCACGCTCCTGCGCCACCACGTAAAGGAGTTCAACATTCCGGCCGGTGGGCGGCTGTTCGTCGGGCCGCGTGGCGGCATCATGACTGACCGGACGTACCTCGGGGCCTGGCACAAGGCCAGAGAGCAGGCGTTGAGCGAACGGGAAGCTGCCTCGCCGCTGGCCAAGACGCCGTACGACCTTCGGCATGCGGCCGTGTCGACGTGGCTGGGCGCTGGGGTGCCTCCGGCGCAGGTGGCCGAATGGGCGGGGCACAGCGTGGCCGTTCTGCTGCGCGTCTACGCCAAGTGCGTCGCCGGTCAAGAGGAGGACGCCAAGCGCCGAATCAGCGAAGCGACCAGGCCAAAGACGCCTTAGAACTTCGGCACGTATTCGGCACGGACGGCCGTACAGAGCCGTTAACGATCAGAGACAGCCGGACAGAATGAGAACAGCCCCGGACCGGGTCGTGCCTGGTCAGGGGCTGTTTTACGAAGGGTGGCGGGTCCAGGATTCGAACCTGGGTAGGCTAAGCCGACGGATTTACAGTCCGCTCCCATTGGCCACTCGGGCAACCCGCCGTGGCGTCGCTGTCGCGACGGCACTGGAAAGGATAGCGGACGGTGGGAGCGGGTGTGACATCGAGCCGGGCGTGGGCTTGATCGTCGGGCGCTAGGCTCTCTGGATCGCGAAAGTTGCTGCTTAGGGGATGTGTGCGAGATGGCCGACAGCTCTTTTGACATCGTCAGCAAGCTCGACCGGCAGGAGGTCGACAACGCGGTGAACCAGGCCGCCAAGGAGGTGGCGAACCGGTTCGACTTCAGGAACGTGGACGCGGGGATCAAGTGGTCGGGGGAGTCGATCGAGATCCAGGCGAACACGGAGGAGCGGGCGAGCGCCGTGCTGGACGTGCTCAAGGACAAGCTCGTGAAGCGGGGGATCTCGCTGAAGGCGATCGAGGCGGGCGAGCCGAAGCTGTCGGGGAAGGTGCACAAGCTGGGCGTGACCCTGAAGGAGGGGATCGCCCAGGAGGACGCCAAGAAGATCGGCAAGATCATCCGGGACGAGGGGCCCAAGGGCGTCAAGGCGCAGATCCAGGGGGACGAGCTGCGGGTCAGTTCGAAGAAGAAGGACGACCTGCAGGAGATCATCGCGCTGCTGAAGGGCAAGGACCTCAGCGTGGCCCTGCAGTTCGTGAACTACCGGTAGACGTAGGGAGCGCGCCGGCCCCATCCCCCGCAGAAGTGGCCGGCGCGCTCTCGTGTGTTATGACGCCGCTGACTCCGGGATGGTTCGGTCGAATTCGTCCAGTTTCTTGGCGAGGTCGGTGAGGTCGAGGTCCAGGACGCGGGCCAGGGACGCGACCGTGTAGAACGCGGGGACGGCGATGGCGCCGCGTTCGATCTTGCGGAGGGTGTCGAGGGAGATGCCGGCCTCGGCGGCGACGGCCGCGGCGGGGCGGGGGCCTCGGGCGGCGCGGAGGATCTGGCCTAGGGCCTTGCCGCGGTCGCGCTGTTCGTCGGTGAGCGGGGTACGGACCATGCGAGCATTGTAATACTGGTATTAAAATATTCTGCATGGTGACCTATCGAAGCCCACGCGAGTGGGAGCGCATGCGGGACGCGGGGCGTGTCGTCGCCCGGATTCTGGCGAGTGCGCGGGACGTGGCGGAGCCCGGTGTGGCGCTGGCCGAGTTGGACGCAGTGGCGGGGAGGGTGCTCAAGGAGCATGGTGCCACGTCACCGTTTCTGCACTACAAGCCTGGTTGGGCGCCGATGCCGTATCCCGCGAACATCTGTGTGTCGGTGAACGATGTGGTGGTGCACGGCATCCCGGACGGGGCCGTGCTGAGGGACGGGGATCTCGTCACGGTCGATGGTGGCGCGAGGCTCGGCGGGTACTGCGGGGACGCGGCGATCTCGTTCATGGTGGGGGCGGCGGACGAAGGTGGTCTGCGGCTCATCGAGACGACGCGGGCCGCGCTGGAGAGGGGCATCGCGGCGGCGGTGCCCGGGAACCGGATCGGGGACGTCGCGGCGGCGATCGAGGGCACGGCGCGGGCGGCCGGGTACGGGATCGCGGACGGGTCCGGCGGGCATGGGATCGGGACGGAGATGCACGAGGATCCGTCCGTGCCCAACAAGGGGCGGCCGGGGCGCGGGATGAAGATCAGGGAAGGGTTGACGATCGCGATAGAGCCGCTGGTCACCGAGAGCGGGCGGGACGCGACGCGGACTCTGGAGGACGGCTGGGCGGTGGCGACCGTCGATGGTGGCCGGGCGGCGCATTTCGAGCATTCGGTGGCGATCACCGCGGATGGGCCGATGATCCTTACGGCGCCCTAGCGGCCGCGGGCCGGTGGCCGCCCCTAGCGGCTGCGGGCCGGTGGCGGTCCTAGCGGCGGTGGCCGGCCATGCGTTCCAGGCGGGCTATGCGGTCGGCCGTCGGGGGGTGGGTGGAGAAGAGTTTTCCGATGCCGGCGCCCGCGAACGGGTTGGCGATCATCAGGGAGCTGGTGGTGGCGAGTTCGGGGTCCTGCGGCAGCGGCATCGCGCGGGTGCCCGCCTCGATCTTGCGGAGGGCGGAGGCGAGGGCGAGCGGGTCGCCGGTGAGGCGGGCGCCGGCGGCGTCGGCGGAGTACTCGCGGGTGCGGCTGATCGCCATCTGGACGACGGCGGCGGCGACCGGGCCCAGGACGAGCATCAGCAGGGCGCCGAAGATGCCGGGGCCGTCATCGTCGTCGGAGCGGCCGATCGGGATGAAGATCGCCAGGTGGGACAGGTAGGTGATCACGGTGGCGATGGCGGCGGCGACGGACGAGATGAGGATGTCGCGGTTGTAGACGTGGGACAGCTCGTGTCCGAGGACGGCGCGCAGTTCGCGTTCGTCCAGCATCTGCAGGATGCCGCGGGTGCAGCAGACGGCGGCGTTGCGCGGGTTGCGGCCGGTGGCGAACGCGTTGGGCTGCCGGGTCTCGGAGACGAACAGGCGCGGCATCGGCTGGTGCGCGGACGTCGCCAGTTCCCGGACGAGCCGGTACAGCATCGGCGCCTCGACCTCGCCGACCTGGTGGGCGCGCATGGAGCGGAGGGCGATCCGGTCGCTGAACACGTACGCGACGCCGTTGGTGACGAGCGCGATGACCAGCGCGATCGTCAGCCCGGCGCCGCCGCCGATCAGCCATCCGGCCGCCAGCATCAATGCCGACAGCGTGCCGATCAGCGCCGCCGTCTTGACGCCGTTGAACTGCACTTCCGCCTGCCTCCCCCTAGGTCCCCGCATGGGTAATAACGGTGTGACCTGGGTCAACGTTCCCACTAGGTGGCTTGAGTCACCGTTTGTAGGACGATTTGAGGGGCGGCTGAGAGTACAAGCGCGGCCGTCGCGGTTGCGGTGATGGCGGCGCGGACGGGCATTCCGGGCGCCGGGTCGTACGGCTCGGCCGCCCCGGGCGCGGGCGTGAACAGGCGGACGGCCCAGACGAGGTAGTAGTACAGGCCGATGGCCGTGTTGATCGCCATCACGACGGCCAGCCAGGTGACGCCGCCCGCGACGGTGGCGCGGAACACGACGACCTTGGCGAACAGGCCCATGACGCCGGGCGGAAGTCCGGCGAGGCAGATGAGGAAGAACGCGAGGGCGGTGGCTACGGCGGGGCTGCGGCGGGCTAGGCCGCGGTAGTCGTCGAGGGTGTCCCAGGACGGGCTGAGCCCTTCGGCGGTGCGGCGGCGGAAGCCGATCACCACGGCGAACGCGCCGAGGTTCATGACGGCGTACAGCGCGACGTAGGCGGTGGTGGCGGCGACGGCCTCCGGCAGCCGGTCGTCGCCGACGGACAGCGGCGCCAGCATGTAGCCGGACTGGGCGACGGACGACCAGGCGAGGAGGCGGATCGCCGTCCGCTGGCGGAGCGCGACGAGGTTGCCGATGGTCATGGTGAGGGCGGCGAGGATCGCGATCACCGGGCCCCATACGTGCGCGTACGCGGGAAGGCCGAGTGCCAGGACGATCGCCAGGCCCGCGAAGCCGGCGGCCTTCGACACGACGGACAGGAACGCCGCTACGGGCAGCGGGGAGCCCTGGTAGACGTCCGGCGCCCAGAAGTGGAACGGGACGGCGGCGACCTTGAACGCGAACCCGGCCAGGACGAGCACGGCCCCGGCGGTGGCGACGGGGTCGAGGTCCGAGGGGAGCCGGGAAAGCGCCGGGGCGATGCGGTCTAGGTGCATGGCGCCGGTCGCGCCGTACACGAGGCTGATCCCGAACAGCATGACGGCGGTGGACGCAACGGAGACGAGGAAGAGTTTCAGCGCCGCCTCGGACGCCGTCCCGTCGTAGCGGCGCAGCGCCACCAGCGCGAACACGGGGAGGGAGAGGGTCTCCAGCGCGACGAGGAGGAGGACGAGGTCGCGGGCGGCGACGAGGGTGAGCGCGCCGATGACGGCGGCGAGGAGGAGGAAGTGGTACTCCCCCACCGGCATCTTCGAGTCGGTGATCTCTTGCAGGGAGAGGAGCACGACGACGACGGCGGCGCCGAGGACGATGCCCTGGAAGAGGAGCGTGAAGTCGTCCGCGACGTAGGAGCAGGAGCGGGGGCCGTTGCCGCGCAGGCCGTCCGGGAGGCAGAGGGTGTCGCGGCGGTCGCCGAAGGCCAGGGCGGCGACGGCGATCAGCGCGACGGCCAGGGAACCGCCGCTGAGCAGGGACAGGACGCGGCGGGGCGCCTCGAAGGCGTCGGCGAGGAGCAGCCCGATCGCGGCGACGGCGAGGATCAGCGGCGGCGCGATCGCCGCGTAGTCGATGCTCTGGATCATCAGCCGCCTCCGAACAGGGCGCGGACGGGCTCGGTGGTCACGTCCAGCAGGGTCTTCGGCCACAGGCCGACGAGCAGCGTGAGCGCGATCAGCGGGCCCCAGGCCGCGTACTCCGGCACGGAGACGGCCGCCGGGCCGGTCAGCGCCGAACCGCTCGGAGCCGGGCCGGTTCGGGCCTGGGCGGTGCCGTCGGACGGGCCGTGCGTGAGCCTGGCGAGCATGCGCAGGAAGTACGCGGCGGTGAGCACCGCGCCGACCGCCGCGACCGCCATGAACGTCACGAACGTCTCGCGCGGCAGGTCGGCGTGCGGACGGTACGCGCCGATCAGCGCCAGCAGCTCGCCCCAGAACCCGGCGAGGCCCGGCAGCCCGAGCGACGCGACGGACGCGAACGTCAGGATCGACGCGAGGCGCGGGGACGTGCCGAGCATCCCGCCGCCGAGCGCGTTCATGTCGGCGGTGCCCCAGCGCTCCTTCACCGACCCGGCGAGGAAGAACAGCAGGCTGGTGATCAGGCCGTGCGCGATGTTGCCGAACAGCGCGGCGTTGACGCCGACCGGGGTGAGCGTCGCGATGCCGAGCAGGACGAAGCCCATGTGCCCGACCGAGGAGTAGGCGATCATCCGTTTCAGGTCGGACTGGGCCAGGCAGGCGAGCGCGCCGTAGATGATCCCGATGACGGCGAGCAGGCCGAGCCAGGGCGCCCAGAACTCCGCCCCGTCGGGTGCGAGGGGCAGCGCGACGCGGACGAGCCCGTACGTCCCCATCTTCAGCAGCACCCCGGCGAGCAGCACGGACCCGACGGTCGGGGCCTCGGTGTGCGCGTCCGGCAGCCAGGTGTGCAGCGGCCACATCGGCGCCTTGACCGCGAACCCGATGCCCATCAGCGCGAACGCCGTCACCTGGAGGCCGTGCGACAGGCCCGACCCGTGCCGGGCGGCCAGCTCCGTCATGTCGAGCGTGCCCGCCTTCGCGCCGACGAGCAGCATCCCGGCGAGGAGCAGCCCGGAGCCGAGGAGCGTGTAGAGGATGAACTTGGTGGCGGCGGCACGGCGCCCGCCCCCGCCCCACAGCATGATCACCACGTACATGGGGATCAGGACGGTCTCGAAGAACACGAAGAACAGCACGAGGTCGAGCGCGACGAACGTGCCGACCAGCCCGATCTCCAGGACGAGCAGGAGCGCCGTGAGCAGCCGGATCCGGCCGCCCTCCGGCGGGTGCTTCAGCGTGTAGAGGAAGCAGAGGAACGTCAGCAGCGCGGTCAGGACGACGAGCGGCAGCGAGATCCCGTCCACGCCGAGGTGGAAGCGCAGGCCGATCGCGGGCGCCCATTCCCGGTCGACTTCAAGCTGCATGCGGGACGTGGCGCCGAAGTCGAACGCCGTCGCGGCCGAGATCGCGACGAGCAGCGTGGCGCCGGACACCGCCGTCCCGAACACCCGGACCGCGACGTCGGTGCGCAGGAACCGGTTCGCCGGGACGAGCATCGCCAGCGCCCCGACCAGGGGGATCGCCATCATCAACACGAAGATCACAGGAAGATCACCACCCCGGCCACGATGACGACGACACCGGCGAGCAGGCCGGTCAGGTAGTTCTGCACGTTGCCGTTCTGCGGGACGCGGAGGATCCCGCCGAGCCGTCTCGCGCCGCGCCCGGCCCCGACGACGGCGCCGTCCACGCGGCGGCCGTCGAAGATCACGACCTGGCGCGCCAGTGCCTGGACGGGCCGGACGATGGCCATCGCGTACAGCTCGTCCACGTAGAAGGCCCGTGCGAAGACGGGACGGGCCCGGCCAAGCGCGCGCGCAGGATCCAGTGCGGGGTCACGGTTCCAGACGAGGAACGCAGCGCCGCCGCCGAGCACGACCAGAAGCAGGCTCAGCAGCGCGGCTCCCACATGCGGACGCAGTTCTTCAGCGCCCAGCCCGAAGAAACCGAGGATCGCGGCGGGGACGGCCAGGACGGCGACCGTCCACGACATGAACCTGGACGGTTCGCGGATCTCGTACGTCCCGCGCGGCTCCCCGAAGAACGTCATCAGCCAGGCGCGCATCGCGTACGCCGCCGTCAGCGCGACCGTCAGCAACAACCCCAGATACACCAGCCACGCCACCCCGCCCGGCACGTCCACGATGGGGGGACCGGAGGCAACTACGAAGTCGACATACGTACCTGGCGCCTTCAGCTCAGCACAGGGGAATGACGGATCGCCCACGCATTCCACGCCACGCGGCGCCAGCCAGTCGCTGAGCGCGGAGGCGGAGGTCGATTCGCCGCCGTGGAGGGCGGAGTGCTGGGCGGCCTCGATGACGGAGTCCTTGCTGAACCAGCCGCTGAACGGCGGGACGCCCGCGAGCGCCGCCAGGCCGACCGTCATCGACCAGAACGTGACGGGCATGCCGCGCCGGAGCCCGCCGTAGTGCGCCAGCATGTTGGAGCCCGCCACGACGATCACGCATCCGGCGGCGAGGAACAGCAAAGCCTTGAACGCGCCGTGCGTCAGCAGGTGGAAGATCGCGGCGGTGTCGGCGCCGACCGCGAGCCCGGCGGCCATCACGGCGAGCTGGCTGATCGTCGAGTACGCCAGGACGCGTTTCAGATCGTCCTGAGCCAGCGCCGCGAGGGCCGAGCCGACCATGGAGATCACCGCGACGACGCCGAGCACCGCGAGCGACGCCGGGGCCGCGACGAACACCTCGTACAGCCGCGCGACGACGTAGACGCCCGCCGCGACCATCGTCGCCGCGTGGATGAGGGCGCTGATCGGGGTCGGGCCCGCCATCGCGTCCGGGAGCCAGGTGTGCAGCGGGAACTGCGCGCTCTTGCCCGCGACGCCCGCGAGGAGCAGCAGCGCCGCCGCCGTCACGGTCGCGTCGGGGAGGGTTCCGGCCTTCCGCAGGACCTCGTCGATCTCGAACGTGCCCGCGCCGATGCCGAGGACCAGGATCCCGATCAGGAAGCCGACGTCGCCGAGCCGGGTGACGAGGAACGCCTTGACCGCCGCCCGCGAGTTCGCCCGGTCCTCCCAGTGGTGGCCGATCAGGAAGTACGAGCAGATGCCCATGACCTCCCAGCCCGCGTACAGGACGAGGAGATCTCCGGCGTAGACGACCAGCAGCATCGCCGCCGTGAACAGCGAGATGAACGCGGCGTAGGACGAGTAGCGCTCGTCGTCCCTCATGTACGCGATCGAGTACACCTGCACGGCGAGCGCGACGCAGCAGACCATGAGGCCGACGACGGCGGAAAGGCCGTCCACCTGCAGCCCGACCCGGATCGGCACCGAACCGGTCTCGATGAGGGTGAGCGTGCCCGTCCGCTCGCCGGGGTCGCGCCACACGGCGAACGCGGCGATCGCGGCGAGGACGACCGACACCGCGATCGGCAGGCACGCGATCAGCGCCGGTCCGTTGCGAAGCGGGGCAGGTCCGTTGCGAAGGGGCGTGGAGCCGCCGGGGCGGCCGCCGAGGAGCCGGGTCAGGGACGGGCCGAGCAGCATCCCGGCGAACGCGGCGACGAACGGCAGCAGCGCCACCAGCGAGGCGAGCCAGATCACGGGGCGGCCTCCTCGACCGCTTCGGCCTCGGGTTCATTTTCGGCGGCTTCGGCTGGTTCGGGTTCAGGTTCGGCGGGACGGGTCGAGTCCTCCGCCAGGGCGCGCAGGCGGTCGACGTCCACCATCTGCCGGTTCCGGTACACCAGCAGGACGATCGCCAGCCCCAGCCCGACCTCCGCCGCCGCGATCACGATGGTGAACAGCGTGAGGACCTGCCCGCCGTGCAGCCGGTCCTGGTACCAGACGTCGAACGTGACGAGGTTGAGGTTCACCGCGTTCAGCATCAGCTCGACCGACATCAGGACGAGGATCGCGTTGCGCCGCGCCAGCACCCCGTACACGCCGACGGAGAACAGCAGCGCGGCGACGATGGTCGGGTAGGCGAGATGCATCAGCCGTCGCCTTCCTCGTCGGCTCGGTCGCCCGATTCAGGACGCGCGGCGCCGGCTTCGGGACGGGCGCGGATGTCGGAGCGGGACAGGACGATGGCGCCGACCAGCGACGCGAGCAGCAGCACCGACAGCACCTCGAACGGCAGCACCCACGTCCGGAACACGGCGGCGCCCAGCGCCTCGGCCGACCCGGCGCCCTCGCGGAGCGGCATCCGCTCGTCCCTGAACCCCATGACCATCACGGTCACCAGGACGGCGGCGGTGGCGACGGCGACGGCCGCGGCGGCCCACCGGTTGCCGGAGTCGAGGTCGGCGGACTCGCCGATCGGCGCCCGCGTCAGCATGATCCCGAACAGCAGCAGCACGACGATCGCGCCGACGTAGATCAGCACCTGCACCCACGCGACGAACTCCGCGGTCAGGACCAGGTAGCCGCCCGCGAGCGCGCCGAACGACACCACCAGCCACAGCGCCGCGTGGACGAGGTTCCGCGTCGTCACCACCAGGATCCCGGACCCGACGGCGACGACGCCGAGCAGCGTGAACACGACCTCCTGGCCGCTCATGCCCGCCTCCTGCGGGGGGCGACCCCCCACGCCCCCCGGTTCGCTTCGCTCATGTTCGCTCCTCGCGCGGAGGGCGGGCGCCGCGCGCGGCGGCCTTCTCCGCGGCGGCCACTTCCTTCGGCGGCTCGGCGGACGGGTCGTGCGCCTGCGGCGGCGGGACCGTCCACATCCATTCCCGCAGCCGGTCCTTCTCGTGCGTCAGCTCGGCGATGTCGTACTCGGCGTACTCGAACTCCGGCGACCAGAACAGCGCGTCGAACGGGCACGCCTCGATGCAGATGCCGCAGTACATGCACAGCGCGAAGTCGATCGCGAACCGGTCGAGGACGTTGCGGGTCCGGGGACGTCCGCCGCCCTCGGCCGGGAGCGTCTCCTTGTGCGAGTCGATGTAGATGCACCAGTCGGGACATTCACGAGCGCAGAGCATGCAGACGGTGCAGTTCTCCTCGAAAAGCGCGATGACGCCCCTGCTGCGCGGAGGCAGATCAGGCTGCACTTCCGGGTATTGACGCGTTATGGAACGCCGCGTCATCGTTCGCAACGTGACCGCCAGCCCCTTGGCCAGCCCGCCTCCTGGTAGCCGTCCCACGCGCCCCATGATTGCGCACGATCGCCTCCGGGGGAACGCGCTCGGGTTCGCGTTCGTCCAACCAGGCGTAGGCCCCATGGTCGTCGGGGGGTTCGCGGGCAGGGAGGGCATGTGAGTCATCACGCAGACCACCCTGGGCGCCGGCCCGCACAGCGGCCGTACGGCCCGCCCGGCTGGCGTCCCCCGTATCCGGGGCCGCCCGTCCCGCCGGTTCCGCCGATGCCGCCCGCCCCGATCGCGCCGAGCGAGACGGCACGCGGCATCCTGTGGGCGTTCGTGCCGTTCATCACGCTCGGCTACGGGACGCCGATCTCGTTCCTGTACGCGGCCATCCGGCGGGGGTCGTGGAACCTCGGCGCGACGGCGGCCGGATACGGCGTCGGGACGGCCGGCGTCATCACGCTCCTGCAGATGGAGAACCCGATCCTGATCGTGCTCGGGACGTTCGTGGCCGTCCTGCTGTGGATCTCGGGCACCGCCCACGCGTTCGCCGTGCGGTCGTCCGTGTTCCCCCGCGAGGTGCCGCGCAACCGCCTCAACGAGCACGCGATCGAGGTCGCCAAGTACCGCAGGTCGCTGCGCGAGGAGGCCCGCGCGCTCGCCGCCGAGGACCCGGCGCTCGCCCGCGAGCTGCGGATCGGCCGCCCGGACGTGCCCCGCACCTACGACGACGGCGGGCTCGTGGACGTCAACCACGCGCCGCAGGAGATCCTCACCGCGCTGCCCGGCATGACGCCCGAGCTGGCGGAGCGGGTCGTCCGCCGCCGCGAGGAGCACGGCGGGTTCGTGTCCGCCGAGGAGATGGCGGTGGACGCCGACATCCCGCCGGACGTCCTCCCGGAGATGGCCGACTTCACCATCTTCCTCAGATAACCCGGCCAGGCAGGCTCAGAGCGCGACCTTCAGGACGCCGGTGAGCGCGAGCTGCGCCAGCGAGAGCGGCACCAGCCAGGCCCAGGCGAGCTTCTGCAGCTGGTCCTCGCGCATGCGCGGGTAGCTGACCCGCAGCCAGATCACGCAGAACGCCAGCGCGCCGCCCTTGAGCAGCGTCCAGAGCCAGCCGAGCTCGGTGTCCAGGAACGGGCCCTTCCAGCCGCCGAGGAACAGCACCGTCGTCAGCCCGCACAGCACCACGATCCCGGCGTACTCGGCCAGCAGGAACAGCGCGAACCGCAGCCCGCCGTACTCCGTGTACGGGCCGAAGATGATCTCGGAGTCGGCGACCGGCATGTCGAACGGCGGGCGGCGCAGCTCGGCGAGCCCGGCGACGAAGAACACGACGGCCCCGACCGCCTGCCAGGGCAGCCAGTACCAGCGCCACTCGTCCACCACGCCTTGGAGCGACAGGGTCCCGGCGGCCATCGCCACCGACGACGCCGCGAACACCATCGGCAGCTCGTAGGACATCAGCTGCGCGGCGACCCGCATCCCGCCGAGCAGCGAGTACTTGTTCGCGCTCGCCCAGCCCGCCATGATCGCGCCGATCACGCCGACGCCCATCACGGCGAGCGCGAAGAAGATCCCGGGGCCGAGGTCGAGCGCGACCTGGCCGCCGGGCCCGACCGGGATCACGAGCAGGACCAGCAGGTACGGGACGAGCGCCACGCCAGGGGCCAACTTGAACACCCACCGGTCGGCGTCGCGCGGGACCACGTCCTCCTTCTGCGCGAACTTCACGCCGTCGGCGACGAGCTGCGCCCAGCCGTGGAAGGCGCCCGCGTACATGGGTCCGAGACGGCCCTGCATGTGCGCCATGACCTTGTGCTCGGCCTGCCCGACGAGCAGCGGCAGCAGCGCGAACGCGGCGGCGACCAGCGCCAGCTTGACGACGACCTCAAGCATCGGGCGCCTCCCCTTCCGGGCCCGCAGCTCCCGGGCCCGCGGCTCCCGGGCCCGGGGAAGGTTCGGCGCCCGCGGAAGGTTCGGCGCGGCGGCCCGCGCGTCCTGCGCGTTCCGCCGCCTCGCCCCAGGCGCCCTCGTCGGGCACACCGGGTGGACGGACGCGGCGGCGGCTCGGCGCGCCGTGGCCCGATTCGCCCGGTTCCTTGGCGCCCGGCCACGGCTTGGCGACGCGGGCGGCGAGCACGAAGTCCTTGCGGAGCGGATGGCCCTCGAACCCGTCCGGCAGCAGCAGCGGGACGAGGTTCGGATGGCCCTCGAACAGCACGCCGAACATCTCCGACGTCTCCCGCTCGTGCCACTCCGCCCCGCGGAAGACGCCCGTCGCCGTCGGCAGGACGGGCGCCCGCTTCGGAACGCGCGTCCTGACCAGCAGATGGTGGCGGCGTTCCAGCGAGTACAGGTGGACGACGACGGCGAAGCCCTCGTCCAGCTCGTCCACTCCGGTCAGCCAGTCGAAGAAGCCGCAGGACAGGTCGTCGCGGGCGAAGATCAGCGCGTCCAGCCAGAGTTCGGGCGACACCCCGACGGCCAGGCCGCCGAACGTCTCCTCGGTGGTGATCTCGTCGCCGAAGCGGGCCGTCCAGGCGTCCGCAAGCGCCTCGGCGCTCACCGGTCGCGTCCGATCTCGTCGTCGTGCCCGTCGTCGGTCAGCCCCGGGATGATCGACGGATCGTGATCGTTCTCGGCGTCCCCGTCATCGGCCACGGGCGGGACGGGCATCGTGATGTCATCGGCCGGATGCACGCCCGGGGTGGACTCGACGACCGGCACCTCGGCGGTCTGTGCCTGGGGGCCATCGGCCGGCGTCTCCTCGGATTCGGGTTCGGGTTCGCCGAGGTGCCAGACGGGCACGGTCTCGTCGTTCGGGCCCGCCTCAGCGCCGCCTCCCGGCAGCTCCGTCGTGTCGCCCGCGTCCCCGGCCGGGGGCGGGGGCGGCGGCTGGATCGGACGGCGCAGGACGGTCGCCGTCAGCGGGCGCGGCGCGGGCGGCGGCGACACCGGCTCGCCGCCCAGCCCGTTGGCGGCGTAGCGGTCGCCGAGCGACTCGCCCGCGATCTTCTCCTGCAGCCGGACGATCCCGTGCAGCAGCGCCTCCGGACGGGGCGGGCAGCCGGGCACGTACACGTCCACCGGGATGATCTGGTCGACGCCCTTCGTCACGCAGTAGGAGTCCCAGTACGGCCCGCCGCAGTTGGAGCAGGCGCCGAACGAGATGACGTACTTCGGCTCGGGCATCTGCTCGTACAGGCGGCGGACGGCGGGCGCCATCTTGTCGCTGACGGTGCCGGACACGACCATGAGGTCGGCCTGGCGGGGGCCGGGCGCGAACGGGATCACGCCGAGCCGGATGAAGTCGTGCCGGCTCATCGAGGTCGCGATGAACTCGATGGCGCAGCAGGCCAGGCCGAAGTTGAAGACCCACAGCGAGTAGCGGCGTCCCCAGTTGAGCACGAACTTGACCGGCTTCGGCGCCAGCCGCGACAGCGGTCCGACGCTCGGCGGAGGTAGATCGATAGTGCCCACGGGAGCATTGTTACAGCCCGCCGCCGTCTGGCCAGAGGCCCAAGCGGATCAATCCGCCCCGGCCGTCAGACCAGGAGAGCAGGCCCCAGACCGAGGACGGCCCGCCCCTAACCCCAGGACAGCACGCCCTAGACCCAGGACAGCACGCCCTTCTTGCCCGCGTACGCGAGCCCGGCGGCGAGGAAGCCCAGGAAGACGAACATCTCGCCGAGCGTCGTCGCGCCGTAGCCGGGTGCGGAGAAGACCGTCGCCCAGGGGAAGAGGAACACGGCGTCCACTGCGAACACCACGTACAGGTACGCGAACACGTAGTACCGGACGTAGGAGTGCGCCCAGCCCTCGCCGACGGGGTCGACACCGCATTCGTACGTGGTCAGCTTCTCGACCGTGGGACGGTTCGGACGCAGCATCCGGTTCGCGGCGAGGCCGCCGACGACGATCCCGGCGCCGACGACGAGCAGTACGACCACGACGACATATGTGTCGAAATAGTTATGCACCAGATCCTCCTCGCCGGCGTCGAAGCAAGTATCCCTCGCAACGGGGTCCGGGGGAATGTGACCGGGCGCCTCCACATCCGAGGCGCGCGGTGCCATGGTTTTACTGCAGACTAGGCTTTGCATTGGGGTCAGTTGACCTGGAAGGACGTGACCAGATGAGCAACCCTCCGCCGCCCCCGGGGTGGGAGTCCCCGGGTGGTGGCTCCTGGCCGCCTCCGCCGCCGCCCGCAGGGCCGGGCGGCCCCGGTCCGGGCGGACCCGGAAGCCCAGGTGGGCCCGGGGGACCCGGTGGAATGGGCGGCCCGGGAGCACCGCCGCCGCCCGGCGGCTTCGGCGGTCCGGGCACACCGCCGCCGTTCTTTCCGCCGCCGCCCGGCAGCCCGATGGGCCCCGGCATGCCGCCGCCGCGGCGCAGCGGCGGCGGCGCGCTGATCGCGGCGCTGCTCGGCGGCGGCCTCGTCATCCTGGTCCTGATCGGCGTCGTGGTGTTCGTGGTGGTGGCGAGCGGCGGCAAGACGCCCGAGGAGAAGCTGACCGCCGCCGCGGCCAACATGTCCTCGGCCGGCGCCGTCGGGCTCAAGGGCACCTTCGGCAGCGGCGGGACGCTGGACGGTGAGCTGAGCGTCACCAAGGGCGGCCGCGCGACGGGGCCGGTCACGTGGAACGGCAGCCGCGTCACCGTGCTGTCCGCCGACGGCAAGCTGTTCGTGAAGGCCGACCAGTCCTACTGGAAGCGGGAGATCTCCGGCTCCGACGACCCGTTCTTCCTGACCTCGGGCGAGCAGTGGGGCCGGCTGGACCCCGACGAGATCAACCTCGACTTCAAGGAGCAACTGACGCCGGCGGCGCTGGCGAGCAAGATCCGCTCCGCGAAGTCGTCGACGATCAAGCCGCTGGAGACGACCTGGCAGGGTGAGAAGGCGCTGAAGTTCAGCTCGTTCTCGTCCACCATCTACATCAGCGACGAGGACGACGCCGAGCTGCTGCGCTTCGAGTCCACCACCCCGCGCGTCCGCGTGGACGTGACCCCGAAGAGCGCCGGCGACGCGTCGTCGATCATCTCGGAGATGCGGACGAACATCGGCGAGCTGAAGGACTCCTTCAACGCCTCGGCGCAGCCGCGGGTCTCCGAGTGGAAGCGGGGCGGCTGCAACGGCGACTCCGGCTGCACGGTCGAGGCCAAGATCCGTCCGCCGTACGACGTGGAGACGCCCGTCACCGTCGACGTCCGGTTCCGGATCACCGCCGGCTCGCTGACCGGCCGCGACCTCGGCAACTGCACGGCCCGCATCACGCTCACCAGCTCCACCCCGCAGTGGGCGAGCTGCCGCGTCACGAGCAGCGCGTGGACGAGCTGGGCCAAGGCCAGCGGCGGGACCTTCTACAAGCACGCGTCGTACAAGGTGATCGGCGCCACGGCGGAAGAGGTCCAGTCGATGCAGAGCGGGCTCGACAGCGAGTGAGGCCACCGGCGAGCCGCAGGTGAGACGGCAGGTGCGGCGCCTCGCGCGCTGATCCGACGCCACGGGTGCCCGGCGGCGCTCTCCCCATCGCGGGGAAAGCGCCGCCGGGCACCCTTATGCTCATGAGGACGCCGCTCCAGGGCCGACGGCGCGCCCCCTCCCTCGCAGCACGCACGTCGGCATCCCCCGGAGGACGCCTCCAGACCCTTGCTTTGGCCTGACTGTCGGGCCCGGAAACCGGGCCCCGGAAGTGAGCAGAGTGAGCCCCCACGTGAGCCCTGAACAGGACGAGGCGTCATCGACGACCGCCTCCCAACCTCCGCCGGGCACCCAGTTCCCGCCGAACGCCCCGTACGCACCGAACACGCCGTTCGGGCAGAACACCATGCCGCCGCCTGCCCCTCCCCTTCCGCCCGACCCCGCACGGCTGCGGCAGCAGCGGCGGCTGATCACCGCGGCGGGCGCGGCGGCGCTCGTGATCGTCGTCGGGACGGTGCTGGCCGTCGTGCTGGCCGGCGAGGACGAGCCGGGGAAGCCGGGCAAGCCGACCGCGCCCGCCGGGCCGCCGGCGTGGTCGCTGAAGGCGGGGCAGTGGCTCACGTCCGGGAAGGGCTTGCGCTACGAGGGGGCCATGACGGTCGGTGGCAAGCCCGTCCAGGCGCGCCTGCGGGTCACTCCGGCGGGCTCGGCTTCCGGGACGCTGACGGCGGGCGCGCTGAAGGCGGACGTCGTCGCAGTCGACGGCGTCACCTACATCAAGGCCGGGACGGCGTTCTGGCGCGACTACGCAGGTGAAACCCGCCACCCGGACTACTACGCGGGACGCTGGTCCAAGGCGCCCGCGTCCGTGCCGGGCTTCGACGTGCCGGACGTGCTCGGCCCGGCGTCCATCGCCCGGACGCTCACCACGACACCGGCGAAGACGCCGACGGAGAACGTGAACGGCGTCCCCGCGTACAAGGTCAGGACGCCGGGCGCGGAGTACCTGGTGGCGAAGGCGGCGCCGCACCAGCTCGTCTCTGTGCGGGCGGTCGGCCCGAACGCGCCGTGGTTCGCGGCCGCGCCCGTCGTCGCGCCCGCGACGCTGTTCGCCGAGCTCAGGCCGCGCGTCGCCGCGCTCGGCGGCGCCGCCGACCCGTCCCTGCGGTTCCGTCCGGGGACGCTGACGTTCAGCAACTGCGACCAGAACACCAACGGCTGCACCGTCATCGTCCCGGCCACGCTGACGTCGCCGGAGGGTGCGGCGCCGGCCGGCGCGCGGGCGGCGCTGCGGGCGTCGATCACGTCCCGGGGCGCGCCGCTCGGCTCCTGCTGGGCGTCGGGGCCGGTTCCGGCCGACCGGGCGCTGGAGCTGCGCTGCACCGTGACGAGCAGGCTGTGGCGCAGGTGGGTGCGCGCCGCGCTCGACAACCCCGGCTCGTACCCGTACGCGGCGACGGCGCACGTGATCGGGGAGGCGGTGGGCGCGGACGGCGTCCAGAAGCTGCTCGACGTCGTCGACCGCGAGCGCCGCGCCATCGCGAAACCGGCGCCGAAGCCGAGTGCGACGCCGTAGGCGAAGGCGCACGTCGTCCGGGGCGGGGGCGCTTCGGGCGGGCTCCATCGCGGCTGTCTAGACTTCGGGTCGTGAACTCCACGCCCGTGGGGAGCCGCGGCTCCTCGACGTACTCCGCGCGGCGGCTGGTCAGACGGCTCCACGTCGACCTGTGCCGGCAGCGCAGCAGCCTGTGTTCCGGGTGAACTCGGGGCCCCGTCCAGGTCGTACCACCCGATAGGACCTGCCCGAATCCGGGAGTCCCTCGTGAACCCCGCACCGAAGTGATACGTCTTCTATAACGGGGCCACGACCTCCCAGGGAGCGGGGCGTCACATGACGGGCGGCGTGACGACCGCGGTCGATGCCACCCCTGACCGGCGGCCGCCGAGAACCGGACGACGCGGGCCCGATCGAGCCGCCGCCGTCCCGGTAGGCAGCACGTTCCCGATAACACCATCCGATCCCGGACGTACCATGAAGGTAATCCTAAGTAGCATCACGATCCTGGGCGCCTCCCCCTGGACGGATGCTGCGCGTCGAGGAGGTCTTCCTCTGTGACCAAACAGGTCCAGCAGCTCGACCGCGTCATCATCCGCTTCGCCGGCGACTCCGGCGACGGCATGCAGCTGACCGGCGACCGCTTCACCCAGGAGACCGCGGCATTCGGCAACGACCTGTCGACGTTGCCGAACTTCCCGGCCGAGATCCGCGCCCCCGCCGGGACCCTCCCCGGCGTGTCCAGCTTCCAACTCCACTTCGCCGACCACGACATCCTCACCCCGGGCGACGCGCCCAACGTCCTGGTCGCGATGAATCCCGCCGCCCTCAAGGCCAACCTCGGGGACCTCCCCCGCGGGGCGGACCTGATCGTCAACACCGACGAGTTCAGCAAGCGCAACCTCGCCAAGGTCGGCTACGAGACGAGCCCCGTCGAGGACGACTCGCTCGCCGAGTACCGGGTGCACGCGCTGCCGCTGACCTCGATGACCGTCACCGCGCTCACCGACTTCGACATCTCGAAGAAGGACGCCGAGCGCGCCAAGAACATGTTCGCGCTGGGCCTTCTGTCCTGGCTGTATCACCGTCCCACCGAGGGGACGATCTCCTTCCTGGAGAAGAAGTTCGCCAGCAAGCCCGAGATCATGAAGGCGAACATCGCGGCGTTCCAGGCGGGCTGGTCCTACGGCGAGACCACCGAGGCTTTCTCGGTGCAATACGAGATCAAGCCGGCCGAGCACGAGCCGGGCCTCTACCGCAACATCACGGGGAACCTCGCGCTGGCGTACGGGCTGGTCGCCGCGGGCGTGCAGAGCGGCCTGCCGATCTTCCTCGGCTCGTACCCGATCACGCCGGCGTCCGACATCCTGCACGAGATGTCCAAGCACAAGAAGTTCGGCGTGCGGACGTTCCAGGCCGAGGACGAGATCGCCGCGGTCGGCTCCGCGCTCGGCGCCTCGTTCGGCGGGTCCCTCGGCGTCACCACGACGTCCGGGCCCGGCATCGCGCTGAAGAGCGAGACGATCGCCCTCGGCGTCTCGACGGAGCTTCCGCTGCTGGTCATCGACGTGCAGCGGGCTGGTCCTTCGACCGGGATGCCGACCAAGACCGAGCAGGCCGACCTGTTGCAGGCCATGTTCGGCCGCAACGGCGAGGCGCCCGTCCCGGTGGTCGCGCCCCAGTCCCCGTCCGACTGCTTCGACGCCGCGATTGAGGCGGCCCGGATCGCGGTGAAGTACCGCACCCCGGTCATCCTGCTGTCGGACGGCTACCTCGCCAACGGCTCCGAGCCGTGGCGGCTGCCGGACGTCGCGTCCCTCCCGAAGATCGAGCCGAACTTCGCGGCCCCGCCGTCGCCGGAGGACGAGGAGTTCCAGCCGTTCCGGCGCGACCCCGACACGCTCGCGCGGCCCTGGGCCGTCCCCGGCACCGAGGGTCTGGAGCACCGGATCGGCGGCCTGGAGAAGGCCGACGGGTCCGGCAACATCTCCTACGACCCCGCCAACCACGACCGGATGACCAGGATCCGGCAGGCCAAGGTGGACGGCATCGCCGGCGACATCGCCCCGCTCGCGGTGGACGACCCGTCCGGCGCGGCCCGCGTCCTCGTGCTCGGCTGGGGCGGGACGTACGGCGCGATCTCCGCCGCCGTCCGCCGCGTCCGCGGGAAGGGCCAGCACATCGCGCAGGCCCACCTCCGCCACCTCAACCCCTTCCCCGCCAACCTGCCCGAAGTGCTGCGCTCCTACGACAAGGTCGTCGTCCCGGAGATCAACCTCGGCCAGCTCGCGCTGCTGCTGCGCGGCCGGTTCCTCGTCGACGTGATCGGCTACAACCAGGTCCGCGGGCTGCCCTTCAAGGCCGAAGAGCTGCAGGGCGTCATCCAGGATGTGATCGACAGTGAGTGACAACGGAGACAACGGAAACGGGTCCAGCGGGAACGGCGCCGTCAACGGGAACGGGAAGACTCTGCTCTCGCTGGTCCCGAAGACCGACGTGAAGCAGTCCATGAAGGACTTCAAGACCGACCAGGAGGTGCGCTGGTGCCCCGGGTGCGGTGACTACGCGATCCTCGCGGCCGTCCAGTCCTTCCTGCCCGAGCTCGGGCTGCGCCGCGAGAACATCGCGTTCATCTCCGGCATCGGCTGCTCGTCGCGGTTCCCGTACTACATGAACACCTACGGGTTCCACTCGATCCACGGCCGCGCGCCCGCGATCGCGACGGGCCTGGCCACATCGCGTCCCGACCTCTCCGTCTGGGTCGTGACGGGCGACGGCGACGCCCTCTCCATCGGCGGCAACCACCTGATCCACGCGCTGCGCCGCAACGTCAACCTCAAGATCCTGCTGTTCAACAACCGGATCTACGGGCTGACGAAGGGCCAGTACTCGCCGACGTCCGAGATCGGCAAGATCACCAAGTCGACGCCGATGGGGTCGCTGGACGCGCCGTTCAACCCGCTGTCGCTGGCGATCGGCGCGGAGGGCACGTTCGTCGCCCGCACCATCGACTCCGACCGCAAGCACCTTCAGTCGGTGCTGCGGGCCGCGGCGCAGCACCGCGGCACCGCGCTGGTCGAGATCTACCAGAACTGCAACATCTTCAACGACAACGCGTTCGAGCCTTTGAAGGACGCCTCGGTCCGCGACGATGTGACGGTCCGGCTGGAGCACGGCGAGCCGATCATCTTCGGCGCCGACCGCTCCAAGGCGCTGCGCCGCTCGCCGTCCGGTTCCTTCGAGGTCGTGAAGGTCGCGGACGTCGACCCGTCCGAAATCGCCGTGCACGACGCCCACAATCCGGACCCGTCGATGGCGTTCGCGCTGTCGCGGCTCGACCAACCGGCGTTCGAGCACACCCCGATCGGCATCTTCCGCGACGTCGACCGTCCGTCCTACGACGAGCTGATGCGGGCCCAGCTCGACGAGGCCGTCGAGAACCAGGGCAAGGGCGACCTCGCCTCGCTGCTGGGCAGCGGCGACACCTGGCGCATCGACTGAGCCGCGGAATCTTCGCAGGCCCGGTCCCGGTTCGTCCGGGGCCGGGCCTTTTCGCGCATTGAATCCACGAGAACGGGGCACGGTTCATCACGCGGGTGAGCAACGGACGCCCCGCGACGGTCTTCCGGACAGGACCCGATGCGCGACGGTGCCCGGTCCTGCAAGACTGAGGAGATCATGAAGCCGGGGAGGTGACGATGCGGGTCATTCCGCGCCGCAGCAAGGGTCGTCGGCGGGACACTGCTCCCGCCCGCACCTCCGCACCCCCCGACCCGTCCACCACCCCCCGCGGCGGAGACCCCGCGCCCCCGCCGTCCCAGACCCCGCTCCCCGAGGACGCCACCCAGGCGGTCGAAGCGGCCCAGCCTTACTACCCGCAGCCCGCCCAGCCCGTTGACCCGGCACGGCCGCTCCCCGAGAAGCCCGTCCGCGACAACACACCCCACGGCCCTGCGGCACCACACGTCCCACCAACCCGCGAGTCCGCCCCACCGCGCGCCCCCGAGACACCACGCGGACCGCAGCCGCCACGCGGCCCTGAAACACCGCGCGGTACCGAAGCACCACGCGGCGCGGAGGCAGAGCGCGGGACGCAGCCGCCACGCGTGCCAGAGAACGCGCGCGGGCCGGAGGCGGGACGCGGGCCTGAGACGCAACGCGGCACTGAAGCATTGCGCGGCACTGAGACAGCGCATGGGCGGCAGGCATCACCTGGCTCTGAGACCGCACACGGGCAGGACGTCGCCCGCGGGCCTGGAACACCGCGCGGTACCGAAGCACCACGGGGTGCTCAGCCAGCGCGCGGGCCGCAGGCGTCGCGCGGGCCAGAGAGCGCGCGCGGGCCAGAGAGCGCGCGTGGGTCGGAGAGCGCGCGTGGGTCGGAGGCCGGGCGTGGGGCTGCGACGCCGCAGGGGGCCGAGGCCGCGCGTGGGTCGGAAGGGTCGCGGGGGGCCGTGGGCGCGAGTGGGGAGGCGGCTACGGCCGTGATGCCCGCGGGGGCGGGGGTTGTGGATCCGGCGGCTCGGCGGCGGGCGCGGGCGGCTGAGCGGAGGCGGGCGGCGGCGGAGGCTAAGCGGAGCCGGGCGGCGCGGCGGGAGCCGCGGCCGTACCGGGAGCCGGTGGCGCCGGCCAAGGCCGCCGACCAGCACCGGTCGGCGCTGCTGGTCATGGTGCTGACGCTGGGGCTGCTGATCGCGGCCGTCGCGGTGACCGGCGGGATGATCGCGTCCTCGATGCGGACGCGGCCGGTGACGCTGGCCGCGCCGCTGCACATCTATCCGGTCACGCAGGTGAACCCGGGGCAGTGCCCGGCCGGGACGCAGGGCATCACCGGGCAGTCCGGCATGGGGCCGACGTGCTACCGGCTGGCGCAGGGGATCGCGATCCACAAGGTCGCCGACCTGCGCGTCCAGAAGTCGCCGGCGCGGCCGGGCGGCTACGACGTGGCGGTGACGCTGCGTCCGATCGACCGGGAGGCGTTCGCGAGCCTGACCCGCGCCACCGTCGGACGCGACCTCGCGTTCGTCGTGCGGAACCGGCTGGTCACGCTGCCCCGCGTCGACATGGCGATCACGGACGGGAAGGTCGTGGTGACCGGCCCGCCGGACCGGACGGCCGCGAACAAGCTGGTCGGCCAGCTCAAGGGCAAGTGACGGCCCGGCGGTCGAACACGGCGGCCCCGGCCCTGCGGCGGCGTAGCACGTCCGGGGGGCGTAAGGACGTGCGGGGGGATGTGCGGCCGCAGAGGCCGGAGCCTGTCTAGGAGGACGTGGCGAGGCGGTGCGGCCTGTCCACGCGCGGGAGGTCGCCGACTATGGGGCATCCCGCGGACGAGGCGGCGGCCCGCATGGACCGCTCGTCGATGGCGATGCGAGCCCAGACGATCTTCCCCGCCGCCAGTTCGGCCCACCCGCAACCGCCCGTCGCGAATGCCTGGACGAGGATCAGACCCCGGCCGTGCTGGCTGAATTGTCCGGGCGACTGCAGCACCGGGCGGCCGGGGTGGTCGTCCCAGACGCATAGCTCGATGCCGACGTCGATCCGGCTGATCCACGCGCGCATCTTCGCGCTCAGGCAGAACCGGGCCGCATTGGACGCCAGCTCGGACATGATCTGGCACGCGTCGCTGCTGTAGGCGTTGAGCCCCCAGGTGATGAGGCTGCTCTGCACGAGATCGCGGGTCAAATAGACCGTTTCGCGACATGCGGTAACCCTGACCGCAAATTGATGAATTTGGTCCGTTTTGTGCGTGACGGCGTCCATGAGATGGGCCTTTCGGGATCTGTTTCTCATGACACAGACTGGCGCTGCCGTTTAGACTTTTCTCGTTTCGTTCACCGATCCCTAAATTAAGGATCATGAAATGTCGCGGCTGGACAGGCTAGACCCTGACCACAACGTGTGGCACTGGCTTGCCGTTGACCTGCGGGTTTGGCGCTTGGAGCGGAACCTGTCTCAGGCGGACGTGGCCCGGATCTGCGAGGTGGATAATTCCACGGTTTCAAACTGGGAATCGGGCACCGCTAAGCTGCCGCAGCGTCGGGCCGAAACTCTTGACCGGGTTTGGAAGACTCGCGGGCATTTCACCCGACTTCGCACGCTCGCGGAGAGCAGCCATGACCCCAACTGGTTCGACCAGTACACGCAGTACGAGGAGCGCTCCGACACCATCAGCGCCTACTCCGCGCTCGTGGTTCACGCCCTCTTCCAGACCGAGGACTATGCGCGGGCGCTGATCGCGGGCGCTCAGATCGTCGATGACATCGAGGCTGCCGTCGCGACTCGCATGGCCCGACAAGGGGTCTTCAACCGCCCAGAACCGCCCGACGAGGTGCGCCTGTACGTGCGGCAGACGGTGCTGGAGGACCCTGTGGGGGGACCGGAGGTCATGCGTGCCCAACTGGCGCACTTGTTGGACATGAGTCAGCACCGCGGGGTCGTTATCCGTGCGCTAGCAAAGGCCAAGGCGACACACGCGGGCGTTGACGGCTCGTTCACCATCCTGCGCATAGGCCAGGCGGAGTACGCCTGGTCCTCAGCGGTCGGGGGCGGTCGGCTCGTATCCGACCCCGCGAAGCTCAGGGAGCAGCGGCTACGGTATGACCGGATAGGCGACGACGCCCTGTCCCGAGATTCCACTAGGAGTCTCCTGCGCGAGCTGATGGAGGCCATGAAGTGAATCCCCCCGTATGGCGGAAGTCCAGCCGAAGCGGTTCAGGTGGCCAGGGCGGCGAGGACTGCGTAGAACTCGCCGCTCTCGCTGGCGTGATTGGCGTACGCGACAGCAAGTCCCCCGACGCCGGGCACCTGACGCTCTCTGCCAAGGGCCTCGCCCAGTTCCTCACCGCTGTGAAGGCGGGCAAGCTGAACTTCTGATCCAACGACCCCTGTAGCGGCCTCGCCCTTCGGGCGGGGCCGTTCTTGTGTTTCTGGCGGGTGATCACTTGCGGAGTTGAGACGGCGGCGGAGGGAGCGGCGTGGTGGGAGTTCGGGCGTTGCAAGGCTGTCTGGCCAGGTGTAATGCCATTCACCCTGTCGATATGAACGCCTAACTGCCGATGACAGTCAGCGATGATGTTGTTACTTTCTGCTTATGGAAGGAGTACGAGAACTCAAGTACCGCCGCTGGTTCCACGCCCTCGACATCGACAACGACGGAGCCATCACCCGGCAGGACGCCCACCTCCTGGCCGAACGGCTGACCGGGCTCACCAACCCCCGCCGCCCATCGCAAGCGCAGCGACTCTCCGAGGCCGCCGCCAATGCCTGGGACCGGGTCATCGGACGGTTCGACCACAACTTCGACTCCCGGGTCGAAGAAGAGGAAATGGTCGCAACGCTGCGCCAGACGCTGACCACCCGCGACTCCTATTCCCAGCAACTCCAGCCCATCATCGACGCCTACTTCGACCTGGTCGACACCGACCGCGACGGAGCGATCGGCCCAGACGACTACGCCCGGGTGTACCAGGCCGCCACCCACAACAGAGCCGAGGACGGCGCCGAGATCTTCGACTACCTGGACCTGGAAGGGCGGGGCACCGTGTCCCGCGAACAGTTCCACCGGGCCTTCACCGAATTCTTCTACAGCGACAACCCCAACGCCCGCGCCAACAACCTGCTCGGACGGCTACCCGCTTAACCGCCCCCGCCCCCGATCGCGTCCAACCTGCGGCCGGCACTCGCTACTCCCCTCGCTCCCACGCCGGCGAGCTGCGGCTGGTCCGGACGTCGAGCGGGTCCTCGGCCGCGCGCCCCGCCCCTTCACCGAGTGGGCCCGCCGCGGCTCGTCACTGCGGTGAAGGCGTGCGGCCTCGCCCCCGGCGGGGCCGTTCGCATGGGGCTACGGGCTCAAGGGGGGCTGAGGCCGGGGTCTGTGGCTTCCTTCAGGGCCTTGGCGCGGCCGCTCGATCCGCGCAGCGGCAGCTCCTTCAGCGCGAGGACGGCCAGGAAGCCGATGACCGCGACCGGGATGCCGACCAGGAAGACGGTTTCGAGCGAGGTCGTGAACGCGTCCCGCACGATGCTCCTGACCGGCGGGGGCAGCATCTGGATGGCGTCCGGCGAGCCGAGTTCGCCGCCGGGCGACCGCTGGATGCCCGCCGCGCGGAACCCGGACGCGATCTCGCTCGCCACCCGGTTGGTGAGGATCGCGCCGAACGCGGCCACGCCCATCGCGCCGCCGAGGTTGCGGAAGAACGAGACGCCGGACGTCGTCGAGGCCAGGTCGGAGGACGCGGCGGCGTTCTGCGCGGCGAGGATCAGGATCTGCAGGGTCAGGCCCATGCCGATGCCGAGGACGGCGAGGTCCGCCCCGATGACCAGCTTCGGCGAGTCGGTGTGCAGGCGGGACAGCAGGATCATCGCGGCGGTGACGCAGAGCATCCCGGCGGCCGGGAAGATCTTGTAGCGTCCGGTCCGGGTGACGATCTGGCCGGAGCCGGTGGACGTGATCAGCATCCCGATGACCAGCGGCAGCGTCATCAGCCCCGACGACGCCGGGCTCATGCCCTTGGCGATCTGCAGGTACTGCGGCATGTAGATCATCACGCCGAACATCGCCATGCCGACGCAGACCGAGACGATCGAGGAGAGCACGAACGTCCGGTTGCGGAACAGCCGGGGCGGCAGGATCGGGTCGCGGGCGGTGCGCTCGGCGACGACCGCGAGCAGGATCAGGGCCACGGTGGCGCCGAGCAGGACGTAGGTCCAGGCGGAGTTCCACGCGAACTGCTTGCCGCCCATGGACAGCAGCAGCATCAGCGTGGCCGCGCCGCCGGTGATCGTGAACGCGCCGAAGACGTCGATGCTGGTGTGGCGGTGCGCCTTCGGCAGCTTCAGCACCCGCTGGATGACGAAGAACGCGACCAGCGCGAGCGGGACGCACACGAAGAAGCACCAGCGCCAGCCGAGCGCGTCGGCGTCCACGATGAACCCGCCGACCAGCGGCCCGGCGACGGTCGCGACGCCGAACACCGCGCCCATGAACCCGGCGTAGCGGCCGCGCTGCCGCGCCTCGACGACGTCCCCGAGGATCACCTGGGCCAGCGCGGACAGCCCGCCCGCGCCGAGGCCCTGGCCCGCGCGGGCGGCGATGAGCTGGCCGATGCCCTGCGACAGCCCGGCGCAGACCGACGCGACGACGAAGATCACCAGCGCGGTCTGGAACATCAGCTTGCGGCCCGCGATGTCCGACAGCTTGCCCCACAGCGGGGTCGAGGCGGTCATGGTGAGCAGCGACGCGCTCGCCACCCAGGACAGCTGGTCCTGGCCGCCGAGGTCGCCGACGATCGTCGGCAGCGCCGTCGCGATGACCGAGTTGGAGATCATCGCGGTCAGCATCGCCAGCATGAGGCCGGAGAGGATCTCCAGGATCTGGCGGTGCGTGTACTGCGGTCGCGCTTGCTCTGACGCCGCCGGGCCGTGCGACGCCACGCTCGCCTGAGCCACCCCTGCCCCCATGCTGCGCGTAGCCGATGAATTACCTGTGCTTTGCATGTATCTTATGTAGGCGCTTGTTTACTTGCAACTCGAAGGACACTGGACACCGGCCGTGACCGATCGACAGGATGTGGTGATGCGGCTCAGGGACGAGACCGAACGCGCGGCGTCGACGGGCGGCGCGGGCACCGGCGACGGGGCGGCGCGGCGGCCGAAGCGCGACCGGGAGGCGACCCGGCGGCGCATCCTGGACGCCGCCCGCGACCTGTTCGGCGAGCACGGCTACGACGGCGTCACCGTCCGCATGATCGCGGCGCGGTCCGAGGCGAACATGGCGCTGGTCAACCGGTACTTCGGGTCCAAGGCGGCGCTGTTCGGCGAGGTCCTGGCCGGCGAGTCCCTGCTGCGCGAGGTCATCGCCGGGGAGCCCGCGGGCCTGCCGCGCCGCCTCGCCGAGCACTTCGTCCGGCAGACCGACCGGCCCGGGGGCACCCCGATGTCGCGGATGCTCGACCGGTCGGCCGGGCAGCCCGAGGTCAAGGAGATCCTGCTGCACCACCTGGAGGACGTGATCGTCGAGCCGCTGGTCGCGCAGTTGGACGGCCCGGACGCCCGCGCCCGTGCGCTCCTCGCGTCCACGATCATCATGGGCGGCGGCCCCGTCCGGCGCCTCCTCGGCCTCAACGACCTGCGCGCCGCCGACCCGGCCGAGCTCACCGACCGCCTCACCGCCATGTTCACCGCCGCCCTGGCCCCGCACACGCCCGCACGCTGACGCGCTCGCCTCGCCCCGCACGCTGACGGGCCGGGCCGCGCCGGGCAGGCTCCGCACGTCGGACGAGGAGGGGCGGCCCGCCCGCGCATAGGGTGCTGAACATGAGGGTCGGGGGCGCGTTCCGCGCGTGGTGGGGCAGGACGGGGCGCGCCGCACGCTGGGCCGCGGCCGGGGCGGCGATCACGCTCGCCGCCGGGTGCGCCGCCTGGGGCGTCGGCTTCACGGGCGTCGCGGGCGTCGCGGGCGTCACGGCGGACCGTGCGTCCCGCGTCCAGGTCTCCGACCAGCGCATCGCCGTGGTCGACGGCCCGCGCGACGACCAGCGCGTCACGCTCGACACCACGCTTTACCGCCCGGCCGGACGCGCCGACGTGCCGGCGATCATGCTGGGCCACGGCTTCGGCGGCAGCAAGCGGGACGTCGCGGCCGAGGCGCGCCGCCTCGCCCGCGCCGGTTACGCGGTGCTGACCTGGTCCGCGCGCGGGTTCGGGCGCTCCACCGGCGAGATCGCGCTCAACTCCCCCGACTACGAGGTCAAGGACGCCCGGCAGCTCATCGACTGGCTGGCGCGGCGTCCCGGCGTCCGGCTCGACCGCCCCGGCGACCCGCGGCTCGGCATGGCGGGCGGGTCGTACGGCGGCGCGATCGCGCTGCTGACCGCCGCGTACGACCGGCGGGTGGACGCCATCGCGCCGATGATCACCTGGCACAGCCTCGCGGACGCGCTGTTCCCGAACTTCACGGGCGCGGGCCCTTCGGACGGCGTCTTCAAGAAGCTGTGGGCGGGCCTGTTCTTCACCGGCAGCGCGGGCCGGACGGCATGCGGACGCTTCCTGCCGTCCCTGTGCGAGATGTACCAGGAGGTCGCGGAGAAGGGCCGTCCCACCGCCACGGCCATCGAGAGGCTGCGCCGGTCGAGCCCGTCCTCCGTCGCGGACCGGATCAGGGTGCCGACGCTGCTCGTCCAGGGACAATCCGACTCGCTGTTCCCGCTCGACCACGCCGACGCGAACGCCCGCGCGATCGCCCGCAACGGCGCGCCCGTGTCGGTGGTCTGGTTCCAGGGCGGCCACGACGGCGGCGATCCCGAGACCGAGCGGGTCGAGGGCCTGGTGGTCGACTTCTTCGACGCGCGGCTGAAGGGGGCTTCCGCCGACGGCGGGTTCACGGTGACGCGGTCGGGCGGGATCGACTCGTCCACGCGGAGGGTCGTCGTGGACGAGGCGACGACGCCGACGTATCCGGGCCTTTCGAGCGGTCCCGTGCCTCTGCCGCTGAGCGGCCGGGAGCAGACGATCTACAACCCGCCGGGCGGGTCACCCGCATCGATCTCCGCGGTGCCGGGCCTGGGGTCGCTCGGCTCCGGCGGCGCCGCCGGCTCGCTAGGCGCACTCGGTTCGGTGGGCGGCGGGTTCCCGGCTGAGCGGCCAGGGCAGTTCGCCGTGTTCGACACGCGTCCGCTGGAGGAACCGCTTCAACTGACGGGGGCCGCGAGCGTCCGGCTCCGGGTGGACGGGGACGGCCCGCTGTTCGCCAAGCTGTACGACGTCGCACCCAGCGGCGGGACGGCGACGCTGGCGCGGCGGCTGGCCGCGCCGTTCCGGGTGTCCGGGGGACGCGACGTCACCGTCACGCTTCCGGCGATGGACCACCGCTTCGACCGCGGCCACCGGCTCCGGCTCGTCATCGCGACCACCGACCTGGGGTTCGCGACTCCGGCGGAGCCCTCGTCCTACAAGGTGCGGGCGGTGTCGCCGCTGACGGTCCCGACCGTCCCGTCGCTGGCGACCGAGCCGACGCCCGTCCCCGCGTGGGTCTGGGCCCTCCCGCTCGCGGGCGTCGCTCTCGCCCTGCTCATCGTCTTGACCGGACGGCGCCGTCCCGCCCCCGAGCAGGACAGCGACGTCCCGCTGGAGATAACGGGCCTGACGAAGGCGTACAAGAACGGCCATCTGGCCGTCGCCGACCTGTCGTTCCGGGTGGAGAAGGGTCAGGTGCTAGGGCTGCTCGGCCCGAACGGCGCAGGGAAGACGACGACCCTGCGCATGTTGATGGGCCTCATCCATCCCGACTCAGGCGAGATGCGCATCTTCGGTCACCGCGTCTATCCCGGTGCTCCCGTCCTGTCGCGACTGGGTTCGTTCGTTGAAGGGCCTGGTTTTCTTCCACATCTCTCCGGGCGCGACAACCTTGACCTCTACTGGCGCGCCACCGGTCGCCCCCTGGACGAAGCCCACCTGGACGAGGCGCTGCAGATAGCCGACCTGGGTTCCGCGCTGGACCGTCCCGTCCGGACGTACTCGCAGGGCATGCGCCAGCGCCTCGCCATCGCGCAGGCCATGCTCGGGCTGCCGGACCTCCTCGTCCTGGACGAGCCGACCAACGGCCTCGACCCGCCGCAGATCCGCGAGATGCGGGGCGTGCTCGTCCGGTACGCCGCGGCCGGACGGACGGTCATCGTCTCCAGCCACCTGCTGGCCGAGGTCGAGCAGACCTGCACGCACGCGGTCGTCATGGCGGGCGGCCGGCGCGTCGCCGCGGGCCCGGTCACGGAGATCACCGGCTCCGGCCGCCGCCTGGAGGACGCCTTCCTGGAGATCATCGGAGAGACCTCGTGACCGCTCACACGAGCCCGCCCGAAACCGGGACGACGGCCAGGCCCGGGACCGCGTACGACGTGCGGCGGACGCTTCCGCTGCGGGTGGAGGCGGTGCGCCAGTTCCGCCGCCGCCGCACGCTGGTCGCGTTCGGGATCCTGCTCGTCCTGCCGTGGGTGCTGGTGGTCGCGTTCAAGGTCGGCGGCGACCCCGGCACGGACGGCGTGCCCAGCCTGGTCGACGTCGCCACGTCCAGCGCCCTGAACTTCGCCCTGTTCGCGTTGTTCGTCTCGACCGGCTTCCTGCTCGTCGTCGCGGTGGCGCTGTTCTGCGGCGACACCGTCGCGAGCGAGGCGGGCTGGTCGTCGCTGCGCTACCTCCTCGCCGCGCCCGTGCCGCGCGGCCGCCTGCTCCGCCAGAAACTGATCGTCGCGCTGTCGTACGCGGTGATCGCGGTCGTCAGCCTGCCGCTGATGTCGCTGCTCGCCGGGACGGTCGCGTTCGGCTGGGGCGACGTCGAGCTCCCGACCGGCGGCACCGTCCCGGTGAGCACCGCGCTCGACCGGATGGCGATCATCGTCGGGTACGCCCTCGTCTCGCAGCTCGTCGTCGCGGCGCTGGCGTTCCTGCTCTCCGTCACCACCGACTCGCCGCTCGGCGCGGTCGGCGGCGCGGTCGGGCTCGTCATCGTCAGCAACATCCTGGACGCCGTCACCGCGCTCGGCGCTTGGCGCGACTTCCTCCCGACCCACTGGATGTACGCGTGGATGGACGCCCTCCAGCCCGAGATCGCCTGGACGGGCATGGCCAAGGGCGCGGCCGTCTCGGTCGCCTACGCCGCCGTCCTGTTCGCGTTCGCGTTCCGCCGCTTCCGCAGCCGCGACATCGTGTCCTGACCCCGCGACGGGTGTCCTGACCAGGGGTGGCCGACGGTCCGGACACATTCCGCGACGTCCGCGCGGCTGAAAATCGGTCGAACGGGCAGAGGTTGTCGCATAAGCTCGGCGAACCTCGCGCAGGGTGAAGGCGTCCTACTTAGTGCAGCGCGACATCGGCTCGATCGCCGGGTTAGATCCAGCCCGGCGGGGGGAGATGATCAACATGGCACGGCAGCAGCTCATCAAACGCCCCAGGCCCCCACGTCAACCGAGCCAGCCCGACCTGCGGACCCCTTCGGGCCGCCTCCTGCCGTACTGACCGCTTCCTCCGCAGGGCCTTCCCGCACGTCGGGAAGGCCCTGCGGCATTTTCGGACGTGTTCACTCCGGGCGGACGCCGCGCTGCGTCCAGTCGACCAGCCTGTCGAAGGCGGTCAGGAAATCAGCCTGCATCGGCCGGACGAGCGTGGGAAACGCGCCGCTCAGCCCATCCGTGTGGGTGCCGCCGGGCACGCGGTAGTAGCGGTGCAGCCCTCCCCGCCCGGCCTTCTTGACCATCTGCGCGTACACGTCGCCGTACTTGCTGATCGGCGTCAGGACGTCGAGCGTCCCCTGAACGCTGATGAGCGGACGATGGATCCGTCCCGTCAACGACACCCGCCGGACGGCCTCCTGCACCTCGCGCGGGCGGGAGCCATATTCGTAGTCGGTGTCGCATCCCGCGCCCGTCCCCTCCGCGCAGAACGGCGTCCCCGCCTCCCGCGCGCCGTCATAGGACGGGTCGAGTTCCTCCCGGACGATCCGCTGCAGGAAATCCCACAGGTTCTTGTGGTGATAGCCCCAGAGCGGCTCCGAACCGGCCGGATATCCGGCCGCGAGCATCTCCTCATGCGCTCCCGCCTTCCCCGCCGCATAGCGCGGAAAGGCGCGCAGCGCCGGAGGCAACGTCGTGAGCAGGCTCGGCCCTTTCGACGCGAAGAACAGCGCGTTCCAGTCGACCCCGCCGCTGTACAGCCAAGGAAATCGTTCGAGCTGCCCGCGGACGAGGTAACCACCGGCCGACAACCCCGCCACGTACGTGTACCGCGGCTCACGGCCGTACTTCTGCGATGCGACGCGCTTGGCCGCCTGCGTCAGCTGGGCCATCCGCAGGTGCCATTCCTGAATGGCGTCACCCGGGCGGCGACCGTCCGTGTAGATGGCCGGCCCGGTGTTGCCCTTGTCCGTCGCCGCGAACGCATACCCCCTGGCCAGGACGTGGTCGCCGATGATGCGGTCGTTCGCGTACTGCTCCCGGACGCCGGGCGGGCCGCTGACGACCAGCCCGCCGTTCCAACGCTGCGGCAGCCGGATGACGAACTGCGAATCCTGGTTCCACCCGTGCGTGGGATTGGTCTTGGACGAGTCAGGGAAATGGCCGTCGATCTGGATTCCGGGAACGCCCGACGGATTCACCGTCCCGGGAGCCTCCAACCCGGCCCAGTCGGCCGGATCGGTATGCCCGCCCGGCACCGTCCCCGCCGTCGTCAGATCGGGCAGGCACACCGCGACAGACCGCACGGCGCCCGGAACCCGCAGTTCCCGTTCACCGCACCCCGTATCCGCCGCCGCGGCCGCACCGACCGCCGCCGCTCCGGCCGCTGCCGCATCGGCCGCTGCCGGCGCGGCCATCGCAGCCAGCAGGACGGAAACGAGCGCTATGGCACGCATCATGTCGAACACCTTCCGTGAGGGACATCACGCACCGTAATGAGCGCCGCCATTCACGGATAAGTGCGAACCAGCCGGACCCGCTTGGCCCGAACGGCACATGACCTTTGGCCGGAATCCGTCCGGCCGGTGGCCGGGGCGTCCGCGCCCACGTAGCCTCCGTCCATGGCCTCGACGCGCCCAGTGCCCTGGGTGTCGCCCCTCCTCTGCCTCGCGGTACTGGCCGGAGGCGCGTACTACGCACTTGTCGACACGGGCCCATCCCTCCAGATCGCCGCCTTCTCCGCACTCCTGCTCCTCCTGATCGGAATCGACGCCGCAGAACGCCGTCTTCCAGCGGCCGTGCTCCTCCTGACCCAGACCGGCCTCTACGTCGCCGTCAACGCGCTCGACGACTCCGGCATCTCGCGGGCCCTGTTCGTCCTCGTCCCGTTCACCGCGTACTTCACGCTCGGACGCCGTGCGGCGATCGTCCTCGGCACGGCCTGCGTCGCGGCGCTCCCGGTGCTGTTCACGCTCCGGGTCCCGGGCTGGCAGACCCGCGCGGAGCACGTCTCCGACGTCGTGATGTTCGCGCTCGGCATCGTCCTCGCGATCACCATGGCGGCCGTCGCCGTCCGCGAGCGGGAGGCCCGCGTCCGGCTGGAAGGGATCATGCACGAGGTCGAGGCGCTGTCCGCCGCCCAGGAGCGCAACCGCCTCGCCCGCGAGATCCACGACAGCCTCGGCCACCACCTCACCGCGATCGCCGTCCAGCTGGAGAAGGCCGACGCGTTCGCCGACCTCGACCCGTCCGGCGCCCGGGAGGCCGTAGGCAACGCCCGCTGGTCGGCGGACCGCGCGCTGACCGAGGTCCGCCAGTCGGTGCGCGCCCTAGGACAACGCCCTTTCCTCCTCACCGACGCCCTGACCGACCTGATCGACCACCTCGACGGCCCGACCATCACCCTCGACGTGACCGGCGACGAGGAAGGCCGCCCGCTGACGTCCCTCACCGCCCTCTACCGCGCCGCCCAGGAGGCCCTGACCAACGCCTGCCGCCACTCCGGAGCCACCAACGTCCGCCTGACCCTCGCCTACGAGGACACAGGCGCGACCCTCACCATCGACGACGACGGCCAGGGCTTCCCCGCCCACGAGGACGCCGAGGGATTCGGGCTGCGCGGCATGCGCGACCGCATCGCGCTCCTCGACGGCAGCCTCGACCTGGCGAGCAGCCCCGCGGGCACCGCGATCTCGATCCGGGTGCCGTGGTGAACCCGGTCCGCGTCCTCGTCGTCGACGACCAGGAACTGGTCCGCGAGGGGATCGCGTCGCTCCTCGGAATCCAGCCCGGCATCGAGGTGATCGGCACCGCCGCAGACGGGGCCGCCGCCGTCGAGGCCGCCGCGTCCGCCGACGTCGTCCTGATGGACGTCCGCATGCCCGGCATGGACGGCGTCGCCGCCACCGCCGAGGTCCTCGCCCGCCACCCGTCCTGCAAGGTCGTGATGCTCACCACGTTCGACGACGACGAGTACGTCGTCCAGGCCATGCGCGCGGGAGCGTCCGGCTACCTCCTCAAGAACCTCCCGGCGGCCGAACTCGCCGCCGCCGTCCGGCTGGCCCGCTCCGGCGTCGCCCAGCTCGACGCCACGATCACCCGCCGCCTCGCCGCCGCCCTCCCCGACCCGGGCCTCCTCACCCCGCGCGAGACGGAGGTGCTGCGCCTGATCGCCGCCGGCGCCACCAACAAGGAGATCGCCAAGCGCCTCTACCTCAGCGAGGGCACGGTCAAGAACCACATCTCCCGCATCCTGCAACGCCTGGGCCTCCGCGACCGCACCCAAGCCGCCCTCTACGCCCGCGACCAGAACCTCATCTAACCCAATTCACGCTCCAGAACAGCCGCGACCTCCCGATACCGGCTGACCGGCACCAGATGCACCCCGTCGAACGCGCCGCTTTCCCGGACGGCCAGCACCTGCTCGCAAGCCGCCGCGACCCCCGCCGAACGATCCCGCTCGACAGCCTCGACAAGCTCCGCCGGAATGTCGATATCCGGAATGGACGACGCCAGATTCCGGGCCATTCCCGCACTCGCCAAGACCATCACACCGGCGTAGACGGGACCGTCCACCTCGACGCTCTCCCGCCACCGCAGCAGATTCTCAATCGAGTAACTCACCTGGACGAACATGAAGTCCGCGGCCCTCTTCCACTCCGGCACCTTGCGCAGACCGGACGTCACCCCGACCTGGAACGGCCCGCAGCCCGCGAACACCGCATCCTCGCCGGACGCGCGCGTCTCGTCCATCATCGCCCGGACGGTCAACTCGCTCGTCCGTCCGCCCGCCGAGGGCTTGTCCCCGTAGACGAACAGGAACCGCTCCACCCCATACGCCGCCGCCGTCAGCAAATCGCGTCGAAAGCCCAGCAGATTACGGTCGCGCGAGTTCAAGCAGGCGATCCCCCGCGCCCCCATGGCCTGAACCTCGTGCGCGACGGCCACACTCGACACGGTGGCCCGTCCAATATGGTTGTCCGGAATCAGAAACGAATCCGCGACAGGGCTCAGCACCCCGATCTGATGCCGCACCCGCGTCAAATCCGGCCGAGTCGGCGGCTCGACTTCACAAACGACCTCAAACCCCATCCCCCGACCCTACCCACGCCCACTGACAGACAGGTTCAGATCACCGGGAAAGGCGCGAGAGAAACCGTTCCCGGTCGACGACGACACGCTCAATACGCCCGCCACCGACCACCGTGCCGCGCTCGTCAGTGGCCGTACAGCCGAAGACGAGCCGCGCCCCCTCGACCTCCAGCAGTTCGGCTTCGACCGTCACGCGCATGCCCACGGGACTGGCCGCCCGATGCTCCAACTCCACACGCGTCCCCACCGAGGTCTGGCCCCCGTCCAGAGACGGCCGGACGGCCTCGACCGTCGCCGCCTCCATCACCGCGAGCAGCCTCGGCGTCGCCAATACGGGGACGTCGCCGCTCCCCACCGCGGACGCGGTGTCCTCGTCCCCGACCACAATGGACGTCTCCGCCCGCAGCCCCGGCTCCACGCGTCACAACTCCCGTCCAAGCCACGGCCACGCCCCAATACCGGCTGACCGGACCAGACGCACCCCGTCGAATGTCATGCCCCGACCGTACATTCACATCTCAGTGGCGCGCGGGCCCCCGACCGCGTCGCCCGCGAGGTTCAGCACGGCTCGCAGCGGGGATCTCCTCCCCCGGCATGATCCGACCGCACCACCTCTCTTCCTCGGGAGTGGCCATGACCGACCCGGTGACCCGTCTGGACGAACGGTTCAGCGATCCCGGCGCCCAAGCGACGTCCTGGACGACCACACGCGAAGCCCTGGAAAACGCACAACTGTTCTGGATCACCACCGTCCGCCCGGACGGACGCCCCCATGTCACGCCTCTGGTGGCCGTCTGGCTCGACGACGCCCTGCACTTCTGCACCGGCCCGGGCGAGCAGAAGACGCGGAACCTCGCCGGCAATCCCCAGGTCGTCCTGACCACCGGCTGCAACCGATGGGACGAAGGGCTAGACGTGATGGTCGAAGGCACGGCCCAACGCGTCACCGACCGCGCCACCCTCGAACGTCTCGCCACCGCCTGGGCAGCCAAATGGGACGGCCAATGGCAATACCAGGTCACCGAAACCGGCTTCTCCCACAACAGCGCAGACGACGTGCAGGTCTTCACGGTCCGTCCGGCAAAGGCCCTAGCCTTCGGCAAAGGCGACTTCACCCACACCACCCACCGATTCCCCACCTGACTCCTGGCGGCCCGTGCCGCACTAGCCTGCCACTCATGCGCATGCTGCACCTCGGGCTGCGGGTCACCGACCTGGCACGCTCGCTCGCCTTCTACACCGCGTTGGGCTACGCCGAACTCGGCCATGTCCCCGAGACGGATTTCGGCAGTCTGACCATGCTCAAACTGCCCGACGATCCGTTCGTCAGCCTCGAACTCGTCCACGACCCCGCGCGCCCGGTCAAGGACACCGGCGCCGTCAACCACCTCGTCGTCCAGGTGGACGATCTCGACGCCACGATCGCCGACCTCGCGGACAAGGGCGTCACGGCCGAACCACCGGCGGAACCGGCCCCGGGATTCAGAACGTCCTGGCTAACCGACCCAGACGGCTACCGAATCGAACTCGTACAGTGGCCCCCCGGCCACCCACCCGGCATGACAGAGGCCGATTTCGCCTGACTCACAAACGACCGTGCCCCGCGTGTTGAAGCCTGCCAGCGATGTGACACGCTCTCGAACGGAAGGGGCGAGTCAGCGTGCGTGATGTTCAGGCGACCCTAGAATTGCGGCCAGGTTCCAGAACAGGACTGATCGTGCTGGCCGCTCTGGCGTTGGGCGGCGCGGCCACGGTCGCCGCGATCCTGATCGGCGACGCCCCGACCGTGTTCGCCCCAATCGTGGCCGCCTTCTGGACCGTTCTGATCGCCCTGGGGACAGCAGCCCTCCTCACGTCCCGCATCACCCTGACCTCGCACGAGATCGTCGTACGCGGGCTGTTCATTCGGCAGCACCGCTCACGCTCGCGCGTCACAAAGGCGGTGCGCGCAACCATCCAGGTGCCGAGAGGGGCTAACGAAAGCCTGTTCCTACTCGACGCACACGGCAAACTGCTCATCAGAGTCGGCGTCAACTACTACAAGCGCGAGGACGTCGACCGCCTGATCCAGACGCTCGGCGTACCGTGCACCGGACCCGACTACTACGGCAGCGCCAAGGAATTCACCAAGACATACCCAGGCCTAGTCTCGTGGGCCGAACGACATCCCCACCGAATCGCCTTCGCAATCGCCAGCGCCGTACTAGCCGTAACCATCGCAGCGATCCTCATCTCGATAACCACAGCAGCCTGACCCACCACAAACGATCGACGTCCCCACCTCGGCAACCTCCACCGAGTGATCGGACTACGTGGCCGAACGCCGCCAGCCCGCTCCATGCGCTGGATCAACGAGCACCACATCCGCAGGACAGGCAAAGTGACTTCCGCGTCCTGGCTCACCTATCAGTCGGCGCAACCCCCACCGCGCACGAGAGGTCAGTGCCGCTTAGGCCGCACTCCCATGTGAGTAGTTGGGTGAGGTTGCTCGGTCATCCCTTTAGGTGTACCAGCAGATCGTCCTCGGAGGGATACGGGCGCTCGTGCGGTAGCAGCCGGGTCGCGGAATCCAGGTCACGAGCCTTGACGAGCGCGTGGATTTCATGGGCGAGCAGTGTCACGTCGCTAATCGAGACGATCCACTCGTCCGCGTAGCACCGTGTGGCCTCACCGGAAAGCCCAAGTTGCAGGGAGCGGTGCGGCAGGGGCCTTAGATCCAGATCGCGCTCAGGGTCCCACTGGACGCGGGCCGGCGCGCGCTTGACCTGACGCTCCCAGGTCTTGCGATCTGAGTGCAGTCTGGGCACGTAGTGCGAGAGGCACGAGTGGCGCAGCGCCCACTCGAAGCCATCGCGGGTGATCTCGACGGCGAGGACGGTCTCCTGCCCCGCCTTCGTGGCCCAACCGCAGCGGTACATCATCCACAGGAACGATGGCTTGATCCACGTCATCCGGTCCCGCTTAAATGCTGCCGGGAAACCACCCTGGCGCACAGCCGGCACCCCGATATGGGGGGCGTACGCCTGGTAGACGGTGATCGTGGACGTCGTATGGAGAGCGCGGATCCTGTGTCGTGGTTCTTCCATGGCGTCGATGGTGAGGCCAACCGTTTCCGATCGGCCAATCATTTTCGAGCACCTCAGTGCCAGGCGGCTGGTTCACTCTGCCGACGCGATCCCGGCCCACCACCATCCGCTCATCGAGCGGTCACCCAGGGGGTCGGAGCCCGAAGCCGACCACACCACCGTGACCACCCGCCATGGAAGTACCTCGGCAGCGGCCTCACGCACGGCGAACACTTCTGGGCCGAACAAGCCCGCATCCAGCAAGCGAAAGCCATCCGCAGCCAGCACACAGAGCGTGACGAACAGCCGAAGGCGAACTAGGCCCTGTCCGGTGGATCATGCATTGATCCAGAGCAGGGCTGTGACCAGGACGATTCCTGCACGGTAGTTGCGCGCGAGCTTGTCGAACCGGGTGGCGTTGCCGCGCCATTTGGGCGGGCTGGGCCGTCGGCGAGGGATCTGGAGAAGCAGGTGGACCCGAATTTTCGCATTCTGCCCCGCCTGACAGAATCGGGGCCAACCGTGCACCCCCGCGTAATGCAGGGCATTCAGGCGCGGAGTCGGCGGCACTACACTGCGCGCCATGACGATGCGGCGAATGGTGATGGCAGCGGGAGGCGCGGTGCTCCCGGTCGCGGTCATATCCGTGGTCTTCGGCAACCAGTGGGTGGCCGAGGCGCTCAGGAACGAGGCCGGGCCGGCCTACGGGGGCATCTGGCAGCCGGTCTACTGGCTCCAGACCCTCCGATGGTTCCTCTACGCGGACAACGGGATGAGCTGGGGCGTGGTCATCGCCGTGGACTTCGGCGTGATTCTTTCCCTGGCACTGCTCGCGGCTCTCGTCGCGGTGGGCATACGCGCCGTCGACCCGAACCGCGGAGCTCTGGGTGCGGTCATCACCGGCTGGTGGGCCTGCGTCGTCGCCGCGGGCGTCGGGGGCTTCATCACCGGGCTGTTCGTGGAGTTGGTGATCGATAGCGCCGAGTTCCACAAGATCGGAGGGTATGTCGCCGACGGCACCTCCTTCGGCCTCCTCTACGGCTGGACCGCGGGCCTCGGCGCGCTCGCCGGCCACCACCTCACCCGGGACCGCGGGCTCGGCGGCAGGCAGCCGGTGCAGCAACCGTTCGCGCAGCAGCAGTACGGTCAACAGCCCTAGGGGTGGTCGCAACACCGGTTGATCAACTAGGCCGTGTCCGGTAGATCTTGGGTGAGGTCGCGGAGCCAGATCTTGATGGAGGCGACGTCGATGGTGCCGTCGTAGACGAAGGCCCTCTCGTCGTAGCGGGTTGCGACCGCCCGCCGCGCCACGGCGCTTACACCATTTCTGCCGGTCGGTCTTCTCCGGGATGACCGCCTTGATCCCCCGGCGGCGCAGATGGGCGCGGATGGCCTGGCTGGAGTAGGCCTTATCGGCCAGGCCGGACTCGGTCGCGACCGACGCCGCAGCGTTTGATGCGGACCTGGCCGAGCACTGGCAGCAGCATCGCGCCGTCGAATCGCTGGCCCGGTGAGGTCAGCCGGGCGATCGGCCGGCACCGCCGGTCGACGGCCAGGTGGCCGACGCGGGCGCCGATGCCGCGCTCCGGCAAGTCCCACCACGGCACCCCTGTCCGGACCCGCTACAAGATCCCCGACACCACCCGCCGGTGATCGGCCCCCCGGCCACCACGCCCCCCAGAACAGGGCAGGAGCGGCGCAAGCCGCTCCCACTCCGCATCAGGCAGCTCGAACCGCCGCGTCACCGACCAACAACTACCCAACCAATAGATCAAGATCAAGGGTGCCCGCTACGCGGCCGCCGGGTCGGTTCCGGGGCCGGGCATGCGGCCTCTCCGGGCCGACCCGCCCCGGGCCGACCGGCTCCAGCGGGACGGGTCCCGAGCACGATCAGGCATGGTCAGGTGCGCGATGCGCAAGGTCTGGCACCAGGTTTCGGGGTAGACGTCGGCCTCTGCCTGTCCTCGGAGGGTGTTGACCAGGAGACTAGCCCCGTCGGGCGGGGCCATAATTGGAAACGGAGATCGCCATGACCCGCAAACGGGCACGCATCGGGCTCGTGATCTGCTTTGTGCTCTGGTTCGGCGCCTCCCAGGAAGCGGGATCACGGCCAGTGGATTTCTACCACGAACCCGTCACGGCCTTTCTCGTCTATTTCGGGCCGCTGATCGCCCTGGTCTTGCTGATTCTGTCGTTCGTCGGCCGCAAGGAGGCGACCCGGACCCGGCGCGGTTCGGAGCACGACCCTAAAGAGGGCGGTTCGGAGGACGACACCGAAGAGGGCTCGGAACAGTAGCCGGCGGTCGACGCACTAAGATCATCGCCGGAAGGTCGGTGGCCAGCAGCCGTCAATCTTCCACAGCCGTCCACCTCGGGCGGCCGTCGACCGGCCCGACCATGCCAGCGCGAAAGGGAAGCCGCGGCCCTCACGCCCATTCGACGTTGGGGAACATCCGATACTTCAACAGCCGGTCCAGCCGTGTCGTCTCCCAGCAGCGTCCGCCAGCGCAGCACCATTTGCCACCGGCCGACTCTGCGGCGGACACCGTCAACCATCTCCGGCCCCGCTCGGCTGATCTGTTCGTTCCTTGGGCTGTCCGAGCAGGTCAAACGGCCATGCGAGCCCACACCCACTTCCCGGCCGGGGCAGTTTGAGTCACTCCGTACTCCGACGTCAGCGCCTCCACGATCTGCAGGCCCCCGCCGCCTGTCCCGGAGTCGTATCCCGGGTTCAGCGCCTCAGCGTCCGCAGCCGTGTCGCCGGTCATTACGCCCACGCCCGCTTACGTACTGGCTTGCCAGCCGAGGAGTCCCACACCGCCAGCAGCACCCCGCGAGGCTCCCGCGTGAGCCTCACCCGGATCTCCCGCTCGTCCCCCACTTCACGGCGTTGGTTACCAACTCACTGGCGATCAGCGCCACGTCGTCGCGCAGCCTGCCCAGCCCTCAGGACGCAAGCCGCAACTCGACCAGCGTGCGCACCTGAGCACCAGCGCCACCGCGCTCGACCGCCGCCGACCGGAGTTGACCGACGGGACGTGCCGCCGTTCCAGGGCTCTGAGCCTGTCTTTCTCACCGGGTTCCCGGAGGCACCAGCCAGGGAGGCCAAACTTGAGTGAGGGAGGGGCCAGCGTGGGCGACACAAGGCGGAAGCGATTCGGGGCGTACCTCGCACAGATGCGCAGGGACGCATACAAGAGCCAGAGGCAACTGGCGGAGACGTTGTGCCGGATATCCGGGACCGCCTCTGTGACGCGGCACGAGGTCAGCCGATGGGAACGAGGCGAGCGCGTTCCGGAAGTCTGGCTGTCCGCTCTTGCGACGGCTCTGGGCGTTCCACTCGACACCCTTGAACGCGGAGCCGCCCATGCGCGAGGCGTGGACTTCAGCGCCGGGCCGCGCAGTCCGGCCGAGGCACTCGCCTACTTCCTGCCCGATCACGACGTGGAACTTGGTCCGCTGGCAAGCGAAACGGGCCGCCGAGTCGGAACCTCCGCAGCCGCCGCCCTTGCCGACCGGGCGCACAGCCTGCGACTGGCCGACGACGTCATCGCCGGTGGCGACCTAGTCGCCCCCGCGCTCAGAGAACTGGACGGAGCCGTCCGGCTCTACCGGGAGACGACGCATTCCGAGGAGACCGGCCGCTCCCTTCTCAGCAGCATCGGAGAGATAGCGCAGATCACGGGATGGATCGCCAGCGACGCGGGCGAGCACAACCAGGCGACGCGCGCCTACCGGCTTGGAGTTTCGGCCGCCAGGGAGGCCGGAGACTTCGCCCTGGTCGGCAATCTTGCTGGGAGCCTCGCCTATCAGCTCTCCAACACCGGCTGGGAGGACGACGGGTTGGGCCTTGCCCTGGCAACGCTGGAAGAGGCAGGGCCGGACGCCCCGGCCAAGGCCCGTGCGCTCTACCTTGACCGAGTCGCATGGGCGCACACCAAAGTTGGCCAGGCCCAGCCAGCAATGCGCGCGCTCGCCGAGGCCCACGAAGCCGTGGCCGACGAGGACTCGCAGGAGTCCCCCGACTGGGCTTACTGGGTCTCCCCCCGAGGAACTCGACGTGATGGACGCCCGCGTCTACACCGAACTCCGGAAACCGTTGCGCACCGTCCCACTCCTGCAAGAGGTGCTCAGCCGCTACGACTCGACCCACACTCGCGAACTGGCTCTCTACCTCTCGTGGCTAGCCGTCGTACTCGTGGACGCCAACGAGCCAGAGGAAGCCGCTCGCGCGGCTCGCCAGATGCTCGACCTCTCGGCCGACTTCGCGAGCGACCGCACGGCCCAGCGAGCCCGCATCGTCCTCACAAAGCTAGAGCCGTTCCGCGACATCCCCGAAGTACGCGAAGTGCTCGACACACCCGCATGACGGCCGTTCCAACAGGTCGATCTCTATTCAGCCCCGGCGACGCCGACAGTGCGGCTCACGCCCGTCCCGCCAGCCCGCCATGCCATGTGACCGAGTGATCGACTCAGAAGGCGATCAGATCGGCCATGCGGATAAGGCGACGTACGTACGCCGCCGCTTCGCCTTGCAGGCGGGGAAGGATCTCTTCCAAGTCACTGGAAGAGGAGCGGAGGATGCGAGAGCGGTCCGTGTCGAGCACCCCATGTATCTGTAGGTAGGTGGAGATGCAGCCCGCCATGGCGCCATCGATCTCGGCCACGTCTTTGCCAGGGCCGCCTGCCGAGTAGAGATCATCAGGCCACGGCGCCTCGACGTGCTCAGCCCACAACACCGCGATCTCATTGAAAGCCGAGGCGCTCATTCCGCCGGAGCGACACCCACAGGGCAGCTCAGACCCGTGCCGCCTAGGCCGCAGTAGCCGTTGGGGTTTTTATTGCTTGAAAGATACTGCTGGTGGTAGTCCTCGGCGTAGTAGAAGTCGGTGGCGGCGGTTATTTCGGTGGTGATTTCGCCGTAGCCGGACTTTGTCAGGACGGGCTGGTAGGCGTCTCGGGAGGCTTCGGCGGCCTTTTGCTGGTCGGCGTTGCGGTAGAAGACGGCCGAGCGGTATTGGGTGCCCACGTCGTTGCCCTGGCGCATGCCCTGGGTGGGGTCGTGGGACTCCCAGAAGACGCGGAGCAGGTCGTCGTAGGTGACCTTGGCCGGGTCGTAGACGACGCGGACGGCCTCCGCGTGGCCGGTGTGGCCGCTGCAGACCTCTTCGTAGGTGGGGTTCGGGGTGTAGCCGCCCTCGTAGCCGGCGGCGGTGGAGATGACGCCGGGGGTCTGCCAGAACTTTCGTTCGGCGCCCCAGAAGCAGCCGAGGGCGAACTCGGCGATCTCGGCGCCGTCCGGGAAGGGCGGGGCGAGCGGGGCGTTGAGGACCTCGTGGCGCAGTGGGACCGGGATGGGCTCGTCCCTGCCGGGGAGCGCCTTCTCCGGGGTGACCATCTGGGTCTTCGCGAAGCCGAACATGCCTTCAGGTTAGCTCGCCGCCGGAGTCATGAGTGTTTCTCCTTTTGGCTGATTACGTCCTGGTAGGTTGCTTTCGTGGCGAGACGGGGGATCGCGTTCGGGGTCGCGGCGTACGCACTGTGGGGGTTGTTCCCGCTGTACTGGCCGTTGCTGAAGCCCGCGGGCGCGGTCGAGATCCTCGCGCACCGGATCATGTGGTCGCTGGTCGCGGTGGCGGCGGTGCTCGCGGCGCGGCGGAGCCTGCGGTGGGTCAGGACGCTGACCGTCCGGCAGGTCGCGCTGCTGGCGCTGGCGGCGGTGGTGGTCACGGTGAACTGGGGCACCTATATCTACGCCGTCAACAGCGGGCAGACGATCGAGGCCGCGCTGGGGTACTTCATCAACCCGCTGATCAGTGTTCTGTTCGGGGTCGTTGTTTTCCGCGAGCGGCTGCGGACGTGGCAGTGGTGCGCGGTCGGGATGGGCACGCTGGCGGTGGTCGTGCTGACCGTCGATTACGGGCGTCCGCCCTGGATCGCGCTGGTGCTGGCGTTCGCCTTCGGGACGTACGGGCTGATCAAGAAGTTCGTCGACATGCCGTCGGCGGAGGGCCTGGCGGTCGAGACGGCCGTGCTGTTCCTGCCCGCCATGGGGTTCGTGCTCATGCTGGAGGGGCAGGGCGAGGGGACGTTCGGCCACCACGGTGTCGGGCAGGCCGTTCTGCTGGCCGCGGCGGGTGTGGTCACGGCTGTGCCGATGATGTTCTTCAACGCGGCGGCGATCAGGCTGCCGCTGACGGTGATCGGCATGTTGCAGTACCTGGCCCCTGTTCTGCAGTTCGCCATCGGGGTGTTCGTCCAGCACGAGGAGATGCCGGCGAGCCGCTGGACGGGCTTCCTGCTGGTGTGGCTCGCGCTGGTGATGCTCACCTGGGACGGTCTGCGCGCCGCCCGCCGCGAAGCGCTCCCCGAGACCGCCTAGGGAGGCTAAAGTGCCGGACGTCACACGCGCCCGGATCCGAGGGAGCTCTCGTTGCGGCTGGTCAGCGTCATCGTCCTGGGAACGGCACTCGTCGCCGCCGGGATGCTCGTACCGCCGCCGGGCGGGACGGCGGACGACGACGCCGTCCTGATCGACCCGGACGTCGCCCATCCTGGGCAGCGGGTCGACGTCTCGGTGCCGCACTGCGTGGACCGCGGGCAGCAGGTGACGTCCGAGGCGTTCAACCAACCGGCCAAGGACGGGACGGCGACCATCGAGCGGGCGGCTGAGCCCGGCACCTACACGGTCGTCGCGCGCTGCGGAGACGACACGGTGAAAGGCCGGTTCACGGTGGCCAAACGACGGCCCTGGCCCGGCCTGCTTCCGGCCGCGGAGCACGTCCGCTGACGAGGTGGCGCGAGAACCGTTTCGACGGCCCCGGCCGACCGCGGTCGGTGTCAGATTTAGTTGACCTTGGTGTCATTTTACTTGCAAAGTGAGTCAGGTCACTCACGAATGGGTGTTTTCCTACCTCAATGACACTTGAATCCGTTAATTGATCATGTGATACTCCCCATAAAACGCCCAGATAGCCCATCCACCAACAAACCGCGCATTCGATCCTTCATGCCCCTCCGCTTCCCCGCAAACGACGAGAGCTCGTCAACCGGCACAAGGGGTCGAGAATGACTGCCGAGGTCGACACCGGGCCCGCCCGCAGGGCCCGGACGCTGCCGCTCCGCCAACTGCCAGCCCTGATGCGAGAGCCGCTGAAGACATTCGACGGGCTGGGAAATGAGCCGAGCGGCGAGATCGTCAGGGTGAACCTCGGCGTTTCCCGGCCCTATCTCGTGACCCGCCCCGAGCATGTCCAATGGATCTTGCGCGACAACGTGGAGAACTATCCGCGCGGCGGCATGATGTGGAAACCGCTCACTCGCCTCGTCGGCGACATGGCGGGCGAGGGCCCGAAGTGGGCGCTCAACCGGGGGGTCTTCCAGCGCCTGATGACCGGTCCCAACATCGCCTCGGTCACCGGCGAGATGGCCCGGACGATCGCGGAGGCCGTCGACGATCTGGCCCGGCGGGCGACGGGACGGCCGGTGGACTCCCATGCCGAGATGACCCGCATCGTGCAACGCGCCATCATCCGCGTGTTCTTCGGCAACCGGATCTCCCTCGACGGGGCGGACCACCTGGCCGACGCGATCAGGACGGCGATGAAGGCGATGCGCCCCCGGCTGCTGACGCCGTTCGCCCCGCTCTCCGTCCGCCTGCCGGGAGACCGGGCGTTCCACGAGGCGCGCCGGGCGGTCGACGAGGTCATCTTCCCGATGGTGGAGGGGGCGCGCCGGGGCGAGACAGCCGAGCGCGACATCGTCTCCATGCTGATCGAGACCCGGGACGAGCAGGGCCGGGGTCTGAACGACCAGCAGGTGCGCGACGGCGTCCTGGCGATGTTCATGGCGGGGACGGAGACCACCGCCACGGCCCTCACCTGGCTCTGGGTGGCGCTGAAGGAGCATCCGGCGATCGCGGACAAGGTCTACGCCGAAATCGACGCCGTGCTGGGGCCGGACATGCCGGACCGCACGCACCTGCCGCACCTGCGCTACACCAAGATGGTCGTCCAGGAACTGCTCCGGGTGTACACCGTCGCCTGCATCCTCCCCCGCACGTCCGTCGACGACGACGTCATCGACGGGATCAGGATCAAGGGCGGCAGCACGATCGTCATCAGCCCCTACCTCACCCACCGGCTGGCGGACGTGTGGCCGGACCCGGACGTCTTCGACCCCGAACGGTTCTCCCCCGCCCGGTCGAAGGGGCGTCATCGGTTCGCCTACATGGTGTTCGGCGCCGGACCCCACCAGTGCCTGGGGACACTCCTCTTCACCGTCGAGGCCCAGTTGATCGCCGCGACGATGCTGCGGAGATTCCGTCCGGTCGTGCGGAACGAGAGCCCGGTCCGCCCGCAGGTGGGGCTGACGCTGAGCCCGCGAGAACGGGTCGAGATCGTCCTGGATCCGGCGGACCGGCGGTGACCGGACCGGAGGACCCTTCCGGCGAGGACGAGATCCAGCGCGCGCTGGAGGCCGGGAGGACGGCCGCGCTCGCGGCGGAGTGCCAACGCGACCTGCAGGAGTGGGCGGCGTCCTATCCCGTCCTCTTCTCCGCCCGCCCTTTCGACGCCCGGCTGTACGGGACGGTGGCGCTCGCCAACGCGTTCGGCGCGCCCTGGGAGTCGGCGGACCGGCTCCGGATCGCCGTCCGCACCTCGCTCTGGGTGTTCGCCGCCGACTGGATCGTGGACTACGTCGCGAAGACGCGCGACGAGATCGACGCCGTGACGCGCGAGTGCCTCGCGGTGCCCGACGTCGACGTCGCCGGCCAGAAGGCGGCCGAATCCGGAACGCCGGGCGCCGAACTCGCGCGCTGCCTGGCCGACATCCAGGCCGACCTCACGTCCGTGCCGGCGTTCGACGCCCACCGGTGGATGTGGCGGGACCAGCTGCGGCGCTATCTGACCGCGATGGCCGTCGAGTGGGACTGGAAGGCGGACGGCGCGCACCGCCGGCACCGCCGCGCCGATCAGCTCACGTTCGAGCAGTACCTGGCCAATGCCGACAATTTCGGGTCCTCGCTGGTCAACATCGCGCATTGGATCTTCACCGGCGACGATCCCACGCTCGCCCGCCTCGGCTCCCTGAGGAAGGTCAGCGAGAAGGTCCAGTGCGTCCTGCGGCTCCTCAACGATCTGGCCACCTACGAGCGAGACGTCACCTGGGGCGACCTCAACTCCCTGATGCTCGGTGTGGACCGGTCCACGGTGGCCGCGCGCATCACCTCGATCGTCGAGGACTGCCGCGAGTCGCTCCGGCCGCTGCGAGAGGCGTGCCCCACCCAGGTCGACTATCTGGAGCGGCAGATCGGATACAGCACCGGCTTCTACGGGATCACCGACTACTGGGGTGCGCTGTGACCGTGCACGTTCCGTCCTCGGACGTCCAGCCCTGCCGCTACGAGACCGAAGCCAACGAACTGATCAACGGACTCGTCCGCGAGCCCTGGGGGCGGGTCTCGCCGTCGGCCTACGAGACCGCGCGTCTGGTGGCCGTCGCGCCCTGGCTCACCGGGCATGCGAGCCGCGTCGCCTACCTCCTCGCCAACCAGCGGACGGACGGCGGTTGGGGCGGGCCCGGAGGGTACGCGCTCGTCCCCACGTTGAGCGCGGCCGACGCCGTCCTGAGCGCGCTGGTGCGCCGGCCGGACGGCGTCGCCCCCGCGGTCCTGGCGCGTTCGGCCGACCGTGCGCTGGGCATGCTCGCCCGGCTGATTCCCGGTCTCGACGCGAACGACGTCCCCGACACGCCCGCGGTGGACATGATCACGGCCTCGCTCGTCGGCTCGATCGGGGCGCGCCTGCGTGTTCTGCGGGACGCGCCGTCCACGGACGTCGGACGGGTGGCCGACTGGACGCCGCCTCCCCTGCCCGCCGGAATCGACCGCAGGCGCCTGGACGCCATGCTGGCCGCACTGGACGCGGGCCTGCCCCTGCAGATGAAGCTCTTCCACGCGCTGGAGGTGGCGGGTCCGGCGGCGTCCGGCGCGGCCGGCGCCGCGCCCGCCCCGACCGGCGCGATCGGCGCGGCGCCGGCCGCCACCGCCGCATGGCTCGGCGAACGGGGGCCGGCCGACCCCGGCCACCCTGCCCGCCGCTTCCTGGAGGCGGTGGGACAACGCCACCGCGGTCCGGTTCCGTGCGGCATCCCCATCACGGTCTTCGAACGCTCCTGGGTGATCAGCAGCCTGCTGCGCGCGGGGCTCTCCCCGGCGGTGCCCGCCGGGCTGGCGGCCGAGTTGGCCGCCGCCGTGGGCCCGCACGGCAGCCCGGCGGCCGCCGGGCTGCCCGCCGACGCCGACACCACGGCTGTGGCTCTCTACACGCTTTCTCTGCTCGGCGTCAAGCGAACGCCGGACGCGCTATGGCGATACGAGACCGAGACGCATTTTTGTACTTGGCCCGGAGAAGACGGTCATTCGACCAGCGTGAACGCGCACATCCTCGACGCTTTCGGGCAATATCTGCGGGACGTTTCGCGGGAGGCGTCCACCGCCAATCCCCGGACTGTTCACCGCGCGGCCACGTCCGTGCGAAAAATCTCATCCTGGCTTTGTGATCGGCAACACATGGACGGCAGTTGGCGCGACAGATGGCACGCCTCGCCTTACTACGCGACGGCATGCTGCGCGCTGGCGCTTTCCGACTTCGGCGGCGGCGGCGCGCGGGAGGCGGTGGCACGCGCGGTCCGCTGGGTGCTGGCCACGCAGCGCCCGGACGGCTCGTGGGGCGCGTGGAGCGGCACCGCCGAAGAGACTGCCTACGCGATCCAGACACTGTCACTCGCCGGGGCACCGTCCGATGACGCCACGGAACGCGCGTTGACGAATGGCCGCCGCAGCCTGATCTCCTCCGCGGAGGCGGCACGGCACCCGGCGCTGTGGCATGACAAGGATCTCTATCTGCCAACGGCGGTGGTCGAGGCCGGAATCCTCGCGGCCCTCTACCTGGCCGATCGCCGGCTCTCCACCGGAACCGGCGATTCCGTCCGACCTGGAACGGCGTGAAGCCCACAAATCGGACACCTGGCACGCCCGTTCGTCGGGATTCGCCTTGAGTGGATATGAAAGCGTTGCTAAAGTTCTACCCTGGCCGGGAACATAGCCCGTTTCCGTCATGCCCCTCACAAGTCGGGCGCCCTGGACTCCAGCCCCCTGGAAAGTCTGGGAGGCTTTCTATTCTCCTGGGCAGGTCATATGCGCTTGCGCAATTCACGTGTGCGAATCAAGATCACGGCGCTGCTGCTGTCGCTCGCGGCGCTCTGGGGCTTCGCCGCATGGGTCACCCTGCGCGACGGACTCAACCTGCTCACCCTCAACACGCTCGACAAGAACACGGGCCGCCCCGGCTCCGACCTGATCACCGCGCTGCAGGACGAGCGCCGCGCCACCCTGGTGTTCCTGGGGCGTCCGAGCGGGCAGCAGCGGGCCGCGCTGGACGGGCAACGCGTGCGCACCAACCAGGTGGTGACGCGTTTTCGCCGCCTCGCGAGCGGCGACGACGTGAAGTCCGCGGCGAGCGACCTCGGCTGGAAGCGGATCACGGACACCCTGAACCGCCTGGACGCCCTTCCGGCCGCGCGGCGCACGATCGACGCCGGCGCGAACCGCGCCCAGGCCTCGCAGACCTTCAACGCCATCATCGACTCCACGTTCCGGATCTTCCGCTCCAGCGCGAGCCTGGACGACGAGACCATCGCCCGTGACAGCCGCACCCTCATCGACCTGACCAGGGCCCGCGAGGTGCTCTCCCGCGAGGACGCCCTCCTCGCCGGCGCCCTGGCCACCGGCCACCTCACAGGCCCCGAGTCGATCGAGTTCGGCAGGCTCGTCGGCGCCCAGCACTTCTTCTTCGACGAGGCGGTCGCCGAGCTGCCCGACGCCGACCGGGAGGCCTACGAGCGCTTCCGGGCCGGAACCGAGCACCGGCGCCTCCAGCTGCTCGAAGAGCGGGTGCTGAACAGGTCGCAGAACACCACGAGAGTTCCGATCAGCGCGGCCGAGTGGAAAGCCGCCGTGCAGCCCGTCCTGACGAAGCACGACGAGCTGGTCCAGGCGGGCGGCGACCACGTCGTCGAACGCGCCAAGCCGGTCGCGACCGGCGTGATCGTGCGGTTGCTGCTGGCCGGGGGGCTCGGGTTGCTGGCGGTCGTCGCGTCCGTCGTCGTGTCGATCACCACCGCGCGTGCGCTGGTGCGGCAGCTCGAACGGCTGCGGAGCGCGGCGTGGGAGCTGGCGGAGCAGCGGCTGCCCGGGGTCGTGGAGCGGCTCGGGCACGGGGAGAAGGTGGACGTCGCGGTCGAGGCGCCGCCGCTGGAGTTCGGCGGCGACGAGATCGGGCAGGTCGGGCACGCGTTCAACGCCGTGCAGGAGACCGCGATCCGGACCGCCGTCGAGCAGGCCGAGCTGCGGCGCGGCGTCCGGGACGTCCTGCTCAGCCTGGCCCGCCGCACCCAGACGCTCGTGCACCGGCAGCTGACCATGCTCGACACGATGGAGCGCCGCCGCGACATCGAGGTGAAGGAGCTGGAGGAGCTGTTCCGGCTCGACCACCTCGCGACCCGGATGCGGCGCAACGCCGAGAACCTCATCGTGCTGTCCGGCGCGCTGCCCGCCCGCGGGTGGCGCAACTCCGTCCCGATGGTGGACGTCGTCCGCGCCGCGGTCGGCGAGGTCGAGGACTACACCCGCGTGACCGTGCTGCCGTTCGGGCCGGTCGAGCTGGCCGGACGCGCCGTCGGCGACCTCACCCACCTGCTCGCCGAGCTGATCGAGAACGCCGTGTCGTTCTCCCCGCCCGAGACCGTCGTGCAGGTCGGCGGGCATCTCGTGGCCAGCGGCTACGCCATCGACATCGAGGACCGCGGGCTCGGCATGTCCGACGAGAGGCTCGCCGAGGTCAACGCGCGGATCGCCGACCCGCCCGACTTCAACCTGCAGAGCTCCGTCCAGCTCGGCCTGTTCGTGGTCAGCAGGCTGGCCGAGCGGTACAACGTGCAGGTCTCGCTGAAGCGCTCCGCCTACGGGGGCACCACCGCCGTCGTCGTCATCCCCCGGGACCTCGTCGTCGAGCAGAGCCCGGCGCCCGCCACCACCGAGAACGGCCTGGAGGTGCGCCGGCCCGCCGCGGTCGGCGCCGCGTCCGGCGGCGGGGGCACGGGCCCGCAGCCCGCGCTGGTGGCGGTGCCGCCGCCCGAGGCGGAGGTCTCCCATCCCCGGCCGGAGGACCAGCCGCCAGTGCCCGACGTCTCCATCACACCGTCCGGCCTGCCCGTCCGGGTTCCGCAGGCGAACCTCGCCGAGCCCCTCCGCACCGGCGAACCGGTCGCCGCGGACGAGCCGGACGAGCACGAGGACCCCGGCCGCTCCCCTGAGGAGATCCAGCGGATCATGGGCTCCTACCAGCGCGGCACCGAGAAGGGCCGCACGGACGCCGCCCGAACCGAAGAAGCCGCACGCACCGAAGAAGCCGCACGGACCGAACAGAGCGACAAGATCCTCGGCACCAACGCAGCGGAAGGCGAGGAAGATCAGTGACGCAGAAGACCGGTTCCTCATCCGATCTGGGCTGGTTGCTGGACGACCTGGTCCACCGGCTGCCGCACGCCAGGAGCGCGGTCGTCCTGTCGGCGGACGGCCTGCTCATGGCCGCCTCCGAGGGCCTGCCGCAGGACGACGGCGAGCATCTCGCCGCCGTCGCCGCCGGGATCCAGAGCCTCGCCAAGGGGGCCGGCACCCGGTTCGGCGGCGGGCCCGTCCGGCAGACGATCGTCGAGATGCAGTCGGCGTACCTGCTGGTGACGGTGGCCGGCAAGGGCGCCTGCCTCGCGGTCCTGGCCGAGGAGGACGCCGACGTCGGCCTCACCGCCTACGAGATGGCCATGCTGGTCACGGCGATGGGGCACCATCTCACGTCGCCGTCCCGCGCGGAGAGCGCGGAGGGGCAGACCGCATGATCCCCCCCGACGACCCCTCGCCCGATTTCTGGGCGGAGGATCCGCCGGCGCCGCCGGAACCGGACCCGGAAGCGGACGCCCCGGACCGCTGGCTCGACGAGAGCGCCGGCCCGATGGTGCGCCCCTACGTGCTGACGAGCGGCCGCATCGAGCCGTCCCGCGGCACGTTCGACCTGATCACGATGGTGGTCGCGGTCGGCGTGGAACCCGACACCACGATCGGGCTCGGGCCCGAGCATCTGGCCATCGTCCGGCTCTGCCAGGACGTGCTGTCGGTCGCCGAGATCACCGGCCACCTCGACCTTCCCGTCGCGACGGTGCGGGTGATGCTCGGCGATCTGCTCGACAAGGGGTTCGTCTCCCTGCAGGAACCCGAACCGGAGGCGGACATGCACGACATCAGGATCTACAAGGCGGTGATCGATGGTCTCCGGGCCCTCTAGACGCGACGCCCCGGCAGGGGGTGTGCGCGCCCGCCGGCTCCCCACCGCGGTCAAGATCGTGATCGCGGGCGGCTTCGGGGTCGGCAAGACCACCATGGTGGGCACGGTCTCCGAGACCCGGCCGCTGCGCACCGAGGAACTCCTCACCGACCGCGGCGTCGGCGTGGACGACGTCGCCGGCGTCGAACGCAAGGACACCACCACGGTCGCGATGGACTTCGGCCGCATCACGATGCGGGACGAGTACGTCGTCTACCTGTTCGGCACCCCCGGCCAGAAGCGCTTCTGGTTCATGTGGGACGAGGTCGCGCTCGGCGCGCTCGGCGCGGTCGTCCTCGCCGACACGCGGCGCCTGTCCGACTGCTTCCCGTCGGTCGACTACTTCGAGCGCCGCAAGACGCCGTTCGTCGTCGCCGTCAACTGCTTCGAGGGCGCCAAGCGGTACGACCTCGCGGAGATCCAGATGGCCCTCAACCTGGGCCCGAAGGTTCCGGTGATGCTCTGCGACGCCCGCCGGCTCGACTCCTGCAAGGAGGTCCTCGTCGACCTCGTCGTGCATGCGATGAAGTACCGCGGCCTGTCCGAGGAAGCCCAGCCGCAGAACGTGTGACGGCGTCAGCCCGTTCTGCGGCGTCAGCCCGTCCTTGAGACGACGTAGTCGCAGAGGTGGGTGAGGGCGTCGCGGGCCGGGATGGCGGGGAGGGTGAGGAGTTCGGCGCGGGCGTCCTCGGCCCGGCGGCGGAGGTCGGCGCGGGCCCGGTCCATCGCGGGGTGCGCGCGCAGCAGTGCGAGGGCCTCGGCGTGGAGCGCGTCGTCGGTGAGGTCCTGGACGAGGAGCTCGCGGAGGCGGGCGTCGTCCGCGCCCGAGCCGATCCCGGCGAGGACGTGGTGCATCGGCAGGGTGCGGATGCCCTCGCGGAGGTCGGTGCCGGGGGTCTTGCCCGACTCCTCCGTCTCGGACGCGATGTCGAGAATGTCGTCGGACAGCTGGAACGCCACGCCGATCTTCTCGCACGCGGACGTGACCGTCCGCACGACCTTGTCGGGTGCGCCCGAGAGCAGGGCGCCGAAATGGCCGGAGACGGCGATGAGGGAACCGGTCTTGTCGGCCACGACCTGCAGGTAGTGCTCTAGCTGGTCGGCGCCGGGACGCGGCCCGACCGTCTCCTGGATCTGGCCGCGGACGAGCCGTCCGAACGCGCGGGCCTGGATCCGGACGGCGTCCGGGCCGAGGTCGGCGAGCAGGTCGGACGCGCGGGCGAACAGGTAGTCGCCGGTGAGGATCGCGACGGTGTTCGTCCAGCGGGAGTTGGCGGACTGCTGGCCGCGGCGGACGGTCGCCTCGTCCATCACGTCGTCGTGGTAGAGGGTGCCGAGGTGCGTCAGCTCGACGACGACCGCGGCGGGGACGACGCCCGGCGCGTCCGGGTCGCCGAAGTGGGAGGCGAGCAGCACCAGCATCGGCCGGAACCGCTTGCCGCCCGCCTCGACGAGGTGCTTGGAGGCGTCGGAGAGCAGCGGGTCCTCGCCGCGGACGCGGTCGAGGAGGAGGGCCTCGACGGCGGCGAGGCGCTCCTTGGCGTCGGCCGCGAGAGCCGCGTCAACGGAAAGCCCGAACGGGCCGGTCTCGGTGGCCGGCCCGCCGGGCTTCTCAGTGGAAGGGTTGCTCACCCAGGACTCCCTACCGGACGAACATGTGGGTCGTGGCTTGTCCCGCAAGGTCCAGAATGGGCTGTGGGAGCACGCCGAGTACCACAGTAGCCGTCGCGCCGAGCGCGACCGCGACCGCGGTCGCCGGGCCGGCGACCACGACCGGCCCGTCCGCGTCCGGCTCACTGAAGAACATGACGACGATCACCCGGACGTAGAAGAACGCGGCGACGGCGGACGAGATGACCGCGACGACGACCAGCGGCGTCGCGCCCTCCTCGACGGCCGCCTTGAACACCGCGAACTTCCCGGTGAAGCCGCTGGTCAGCGGGATGCCCGCGAACGCCAGCAGGAAGAAGGCGAACACGCCCGCGACGACCGGGGACCGCTTGCCGAGCCCCGCCCACCGCGACAGGTGGCCGGCCTCGCCGCCCGCGTCCCGCACCATCGTGACGACGGCGAACGCGCCGACGGACGTGAACCCGTAGGCGAGCAGGTAGAACAGGGTGCTGGACAGGCCGTCCGGGGACGAAGCGATGACGCCCATGAGCAGGAAGCCCGCGTGCGCGATGGACGAGTACGCCAGCATCCGCTTGATGTCGGTCTGCGTGATCGCGATGATCGACCCGATGGCCATCGTGAGAATGGCCACACCCCACATGAACGGCCGCCAGTCCCATTCGAGGGTCTCGAACACGACGTAGTAGACGCGCAGGATCGCGCCGAACGCGGACACGACCGTGCAGGACGCCATCAGCGCGGTGATCGGCGTCGGGGCGCCCTGGTACACGTCCGGCTTCCACATGTGGAACGGGACGCCGCCGAGCTTGAACAGCAGCCCGACCGACAGCAGGGCGACACCCGCGAGGAGCAGCGTCTCGTTGCCTGCGTCCTTGCCGATCTGCGCGGAGATGTCCGACAGCCGCACCGACCCGGCGTAGCCGTAGAGGAGCGCGGCGCCGTACAGGAAGAACGCCGACGAGAACGCGCCGAGGAGGAAGTACTTGACCGCCGCTTCCTGGGAGAGAAGGCGCCTGCGGCGGGCGAGCCCGCACAGCAGGTACAGCGGCAGCGACAGGACCTCCAGCGCGACGAACATCGTGAGCAGGTCGTTCGACGCCGGGAACATCAGCATGCCGCCGACGGCGAACATCATCAGCGGGAAGACCTCGGTCTGGATGACGCCCGCCTGGGTGGTGCGCTGCTCGGCCTCGCTGCCCGGCAGCGCGGACGCCTGCGCGGCGAAGTGCCCGCCGACCGCCCCGGCCCGGCCGTCGCCGCGCTCGGCGATCAGCAGGAGGCTGACGAGCGCCAGCACCAGGATGGTGCCCTGCAGGAACAGGGTGGGTCCGTCCACGCCGAGGGCGCCTTCGGCGGCGACGTGGTGCGGGTCGTCGCGCCATGCGAGCGCCACCGTCCAGGCGAAGCCTCCGGCGAGGCCGAGGAACGCCAGCGGCACCTGGAGGTAGTAGCGCCACGTGCGGCCGACGAACGCCTCGACCAGCACGCCCGCCACCGCGACGCCGAAGACCAGCAGCATCGGGGCGAGCTGCCCGTACTCGATGTGCGGCGCGGGGATGTCACCCCCCGGCGCGAGGGCTGCGCTCAGCTGAGCGCTCGCGTGACCGCCGGTGTTCATGGACGGGCTCCGTTCTCGGCGACGTTACCGGTGATGTCCGGCGCCGGGTCGTGCTTGTCGACCCGCACCAGCGTCTCCTTCACCGAAGGGTTGATCACGTTCAGCACCGGCTGGGGGAAGACGCCCATCGCGACGATGATCGCGATGATCGGGGCGACGGCCCACTTCTCGCGGGCGTTCAGATCCTTCATGCCCTCGACGGCCGGGGCCTTCGGGCCGCCCATGGTCCGCTGGTACATCCAGAGGATGTAGACCGCCGCCAGGACGACGCCGCTGACCGCGAGCGCGCCGGCCCACTTGTAGCGCTCGAACGTCCCGACGATGACGAGGAACTCCGAGACGAACGTGGACAGGCCGGGCAGCGACAGCCCGGACAGGCCCGCGACGAGGAACGTCCCGGCGAGGACGGGCGCCGCCTTCTGCACCCCGCCGTAGTCGGAGATCTTCGCCGACCGCCGCCGGACGATCATGAACCCGATGATCAGGAACAGCGCGCCGGTGGAGAACCCGTGGTTCACCATGTACAGCGTCGCGCCGGACTGGCCCTGCGACGTCATCGCGAAGATGCCGAGCACGATGAACCCGAAGTGCGACACCGACGTGTAGGCGATCAGCCGCTTCAGGTCGACCTGCCCGATGGCGAGGACGGCGCCGTAGATGATGCTGAGCACCGCGAACCCGAGCACGACCGGCGTCGCCCACTTGGACGCGCCGGGGAACAGCTCCAGGCAGAACCGCAGCATCCCGTACGTGCCGACCTTGTCGAGGACGCCGACGATCAGCACCAGCGCGCCGGGCGGGGACTGCTGCGCCGCGTCCGGGAGCCAGGTGTGCACCGGCACCATCGGCGCCTTGATCGCGAACGCGACGAAGAAGCCGAGGAACAGCCATTTCGCGGTCGTCGGGTCGACGTTCATCTGCGACAGCTCGTCGAACATGAACGTGCCCTGCCCGAGGCCGCCCTCGGACTTCGGCTTGGCAGACAGCGGGTACAGCCAGATCACCGCGACGAGCATCAGCAGCCCGCCGAGCAGCGAGTACAGCAGGAACTTCACCGCGGCGTAGGAGCGCTGCGGGCCGCCGAAGTACCCGATGATGAAGTACACCGGGATGAGCATCGCCTCGAAGAAGACGTAGAACATGAACACGTCGGTCGCGGCGAACACGCCGATCATGGCCGCTTCGAGGGACAGCAGCAGCGCGAAGTACGTCTTCACCGAGCGCTTGGCGGGGACGTCCACGCCGCCCGAACGGTCGGCCTCCGTCCAGGACGCCAGCATGACCAGCGGGACGAGGATCACCGACAGCAGGATCAGCACCAGCGCGACGCCGTCGACGCCGACCGCCCAGTGGACGCCGAACTCCTTGATCCACCAGTACTTCTCGTCGTACTGGAAGCGGGCGCCGTCCGCGTCGAAGCCCGCCGCCATCACGCCCGCGAGGACCGCGACGACGATGGAGACGCCGAGCGCGAACTGCTTGACCAGCGTCTCCCGCTCGCGCGGGATGACGCTGAGCAGCACCGCGCCCACGAGTGGCAGCGCGATGAGGACGCTCAGCCAGGGAAAGTCGTTCACGAGACATTCACCGCCAGCAGGGCGGCGACCACGAGGGCGGCGCCGCAGAACATTGAGAGGGCGTAGGAGCGGGCGAAGCCGGTCTGGACGCGGCGGAACCGGCCGGACGTCCCGCCGATCCCGGCGGCGGTGCCGTTGACGGCGCCGTCGACGCCGCGGCCGTCGAACCAGACCGCGAGCCGGGTCAGCCACTGGCCGGGACGCATCAGCAGCGACTCGTTCAGCGCGTCGCCGTACAGGTCCTTGCGGGCCGCGACGGTGACGAACGACCCCTTCGGCGCCTCGCGCGGCACCTTCCGGCTGCCATACTGCCGCCACGCGATCGCCGCGCCGGCGATCATCAGCACGAAGGTCGCGATGCCGGGCGCGGCGAGCGGCTTGAACTCGTGGTGGTGCTCGGGCGCCCCGACGACCGGTTCGAGGAAGTCGGCGAACCCGCCGAGGACCAGGAACCCGCCCGCGCCGATCGAGCCGACCGCCAGCAGGATCAGCGGCCACGTCATGACGGCCGGCGACTCGTGCGGGTGCGCGTCGTCCGCCCAGCGCTTCTCGCCGAAGAACGTCATGAACATGACCCGCGACATGTAGTACGCGGTGATCCCCGCGCCGATCAGCGCGCAGGAGCCGAGGATCATCCCGGACGTGCCGCCCTTGTCGAACGCGACCTCGATGATGGCGTCCTTGGTGAACCAGCCGGACAGGCCAGGGAAGCCGATGATGGCGAGGTAGCCGAGCCCGAACGTCGCGTAGGTGAGGATCATCACCGAGCGGAGCGCGCCGTAGTGGCGCATGTTCACGTCGTCCTTCATGCCGTGCATGACGGATCCAGCGCCGAGGAACAGCCCCGCCTTGAAGAAGCCGTGCGCGATGAGGTGCGCGATGGCGAAGACGTAGCCGGCCTTGCCGAGACCGGCGGCGAGGTGCATGTAGCCGATCTGCGACATCGTCGACCCGGCGAGGGCCTTCTTGATGTCGTCCTTGCCGCACCCGATGATCGCACCGAACAGCAGCGTGGCCGCGCCGACGATCGTCACGACGAGCTGCGCCGTGTCGGACATCTCGAAGATCGGCCCGGCCCGGACGATCAGGTACACGCCCGCGGTCACCATCGTCGCGGCGTGGATGAGGGCCGACACGGGGGTCGGGCCCTCCATCGCGTCCAGCAGCCAGGACTGCAGCGGGAGCTGCGCCGACTTGCCGCACGCGCCGAGCAGGAGCAGCAGCCCGATCGCGGTGGCGGTGCCGGTGCCGAGCTGGGACGCGAGGCCCGCGTGCTCGGCGCCCTCACCCAGGATCGGGCCGTAGCCGACCGTCCCGAACGTGGCGAACATCAGCGCGATCGCGATGATCAGCCCCATGTCGCCGACGCGGTTGACGACGAACGCCTTCTTCGCGGCGGTCGCGGCGGTCGGCTTGTACTGCCAGAACCCGATCAGGAGGTACGAGGCGAGGCCGACGCCCTCCCAGCCCAGGAACATGATCAGGAAGTTGTCGCCGAGCACCAGCAGCAGCATCGCCGCGACGAACAGGTTCAGGTAGGCGAAGAACTTGCGCCGCTCGGGGTCCTCGGCCATGTAGCCGATGGAGTAGATGTGGATCAGGGAGCCGACGCCGGTGATCAGCAGGACGAAGCTGATGGACAGCGGGTCCACCAGCAGGTCCATGCCGACCTTGAACGAGCCGACGTCGACGAAGTCCCACAGGTGCAGGGTGCGGCGCCGTTCCTCCGCCTCGTACCCGAGCATCTGGACGAACATCGCCGCGCCCACCGCGAACGACGCCACCGACATGGTGACGCCGAGCAGATGCCCCCACTTGTCGGTGCGCCGCCCTCCCAGCAGGAGGATCGCCGCGCCGGCGAGCGGGAGCGCGATGAGGAGCCAGGACGCGGCCTGGATGCCTTCCGCTTTCATTACCGGCCTCTCAGTACTTCAGCAGGTTCACGTCGTCCACCGACGACGACCTGCGGGTCCGGAAGACGGTCATGATGATCGCCAGGCCGACCACGACCTCCGCCGCGGCCACCACCATCACGAAGAAGGCGATGATCTGGCCGTCCAGGTTGCCGTGCATGCGGGAGAACGACACGAACGCCAGGTTCGTCGCGTTCAGCATGAGCTCGACGCACATGAACACCACGATCGCGTTGCGGCGCACGAGGACGCCGAGCGCTCCGATGGTGAACAGGATCGCCGAGAGCGCCAGGTAGTGCCCCGGACTCATTGACCAGCCTCCCCTTGACGCTCACTGCCGCCGGCGTCGCCCGCGGCGGGCGACGCGGACTTGACGGCGCGGCCTTCGGCGTCGGCGTCCTTCGCCTCCTCCGTGACGGCCCGCACCGCGCGGACGTCCCGCTCCAGGGCCTCTTCCTCGGTCCCCCCGTACAGGTCGGGGTGCCGCTCCGCGGTGTCGGTGCGGGCGGCGATGACCGGGTTGACCGACAGCTCGGACGGCGTCCCGTCGGGCAGCAGCGCCGGCATGTCGACGGCGTTGTGCCGGGCGTAGGTGCCGGGGCCGGGCAGCGGCCCCGGGTGGTCGCCGGACAGGAACCGTCCCTTGGACAGGTCTTTCTGCGTCGGCTTCGGATCGACGCGCTCCCGGTGCGCCAGCACCATCGCGCCCAGCGCCGCCGTGATCAGCAGGGCGCTGGTCACCTCGAACGCGAACACGTACTTGGAGAACAGCAGCCGGGCCAGGCCGACGACGTTGCCCTCCGCGTTGGCCTGGTCGAGGCCCGCCGCGTTGCTCAGCGCCGCGTTCCCGAGCCCGATCGTCAGCAGGACGATGAACCCGACCGCGGCGATCACCGCCCAGAAGCGCTGCCCCCTGATCGTCTCCACCAGCGAGTCGGTGGAGCTGACCCCGACGAGCATCAGCACGAACAGGAACAGCATCAGCACCGCGCCGGTGTACACGATGACCTGGACGAACGCCAGGAACGGCGCGTTCTGGATCGCGTACAGCGCGGCCAGCGACAGCATCACGGTCGCCAGCAGCAGCGCCGAGTGGACGGCCTTCCGCACGAGGATCATGCCGAGCGCGCCGCACACCGAGACCACGGCCAGCAGCCAGAAGAAGAACGGCTCACCCGACTGCTTGTCCGCGATCTCCGCGGCGAGCGCGGGGGCCGCCAGCAGGTGCGCGGAGGTCATTTGCCCTCACCGCCCTCGTCCGGCTGGAGGCCGAGGCGGTAGTAGTCCTCCTCGGTGTCGCCGAGCCGCATCTCGTGCGGCGGCGCCTCCATGCCCTCGCGCAGCGGCGCCAGCAGCATCTCCTTGGTGTAGATCAGGCTCTCGCGGCTGTCGTCGGCGAGCTCGTACTCGTTCGTCATCGTCAGCGCCCGGGTCGGGCACGCCTCGATGCACAGCCCGCAGAGGATGCAGCGCAGATAGTTGATCTGGTAGATGCGGCCGTAGCGCTCGCCGGGCGAGTACCGCTCGTCCGGGTCGTTGTCGGCGCCCTCGACGAAGATCGCGTCGGCCGGGCACGCCCAGGCGCACAGCTCGCAGCCGATGCACTTCTCCAGGCCGTCCGGCCACCGGTTGAGCTGGTGCCGCCCGTGGAAGCGCGGGGCGGTCGGCTTCTTCACCTCGGGGTACTGAACGGTCTCGCTCTTCATGAACATCTGGTGGAACGAGACCCCGAACCCCTTGACCGGGTTCAGGAAATCAGTGAGTCCCACTGGTGACCTCCTCAGGAGGGGTTGCGATGGATGCCCCGGCCGGCTTCGCGCCCCGTCCGTGGTAGTGGGGAGCGTCCATGGGCGGCACCGGGAACCCGCCGGCGGACGGATCGGGCCCGCCGCCCGGCTCCGCCGCGCCCGGCACGATCTCCTTCTCGTCCTCGCCGCCGCGGATCATCTCCCAGACCACCGTCGCGAGCAGCACCACCGCCGCGGCGACCGCGGCGTAGACCACGATCTGCCGCATGTCGTAGCCGTCGTTGCGCAGCGCGCGGATGGTGGCGACCAGCAGGATCCAGCCGAGCGAGAAGGGCATCAGCACCTTCCAGCCGAGCTTCATGAGCTGGTCGTAGCGGACGCGCGGGAGCGTGCCGCGCAGCCAGATGAAGAAGAAGATGAACAGGAAGACCTTGGCCAGGAACCACAGGATCGGCCACCAGCCGGAGTTGGCGCCCGCCCACACCGTGGAGATCGGGAAGGGGGCGCGCCAGCCGCCGAGGAACAGCGTGGTGGCGAGCGCGGACAGCGTCGCGAGGTTGATGTACTCCGCGAGGAAGAACATCGCGAACTTCAGCGACGAGTACTCGGTGTGGAAGCCGCCGACCAGCTCGCCCTCGCCCTCGGGCAGGTCGAACGGGATGCGGTTCGACTCGCCCATCATCGTGATCACGTAGACGATGAACGACGGCAGCAGCAGGATCACGAACCACTTGTCGTGCTGCGCCGCGACGATCTCCGACGTGGACATCGAGCCCGCGAACATGAACACCGCGACGAACGACAGCCCCATCGCGATCTCGTAGGAGATCATCTGCGCGGACGAGCGGAGCCCGCCGAGCAGCGAGTACGGCGACATCGACGACCAGCCCGCCAGCACGACCCCGTAGATCCCCAGCGACGACATCGCGAGGACGAGCAGCACCGCCACCGGAAGGTCGGTGAGCTGCAGCGCGGTCTCGTGCCCGAAGATCGACACGTTCGGGCCGAACGGGATGATCGCGAACGAGATGAACGCCGGCACCGCCGACATGACCGGCGCCAGCACGAACACGACCTTGTCGACCTGGCGGGGGACGATGTCCTCCTTCAGGGCGAGCTTCACGCCGTCCGCGAGGCCCTGCAGCAGGCCGAAGGGCCCGGCGCGGTTCGGGCCGACGCGCAGCTGCATCCGGCCGATGACGCGCCGCTCGATCCACATCGTCAGCAGCACGGTCACGACCAGGAACGCGAAGACGACGACGGCCTTGCCGCCGATCAGCCACCACGGGTCGTTGCCGAAACCCTCCAGCGGCGCCTGCGCGGGGGCCGACGGGTTCATTTCACGCCTCCAGCGATCTCCGTCGCGGCGGTCGCGCCCGGGAGCGTCCCGCTCGCGATCCTCACGACGCCGCCGGCGGCCGCGCCCAGATCCCGGTGCACCGCGCAGCCGGCCGAGTTCGTCGGCAGCCACACCACCCGGTCGGGCAGGTCGGCGGTGATCTCCAGCGGGAGCACGACCTCGCCGCGCGCCGCCGTCACCTTCACCGCTTCGGTCGCGCCGATCTCGGCGGCCGTCGCGGGCGACAGCCGGGCGACCGCGGCCTTGGCGGTGCCCGCGAGGAACGGCTCGCCGTCCTGGAGGCGGCCCCGGTCGAGCAGCAGCCGCCAGGTCGCCAGCAGCGCCTCGCCCGCGTCCGGGTGCGGCGGCAGCGACTGCGCGACGTTCGGCGCGGCCGGGCGCTCGCCGCGGTAGGCGCCGAGTTCGGCCAGCTCGCGGCGCGCCACGTCCGGGCCTGGCAGGCCCAGGTGGACGTCCATCTCGTCGGCCAGCGCGTCCAGGACCCGCAGGTCGGACATCCGCCCGGCCGCCTTCAGCACGATGTCGAACTGGCGGCCGCGGCCCTCCCAGTCGACGAACGTCCCGGACTTCTCCGCGACGGCCGCGACCGGGAACACGACATCGGCGCGGTCGGTGACCGCGCTCGGCCGCTGCTCCAGGCTCACCACGAACTCGGTGGCGTCCAGCGCGCGGAGCATCGCGTCCGGGTCGGGCAGGTCGTAGGGGTCGACGCCGCCGACGAGCAGCGCGCCGCGCCGTCCGTCCGCCGCCGCGGCGATGATGCCGTCGGCGGCCTGGCCGGGCGCGGCGGGCAGGTCCGCGACGCCCCACCGGCGGGCGACCTCGGCCCGCGCCTCCGGGTCGGTCACCGGACGGCCGATCGGCAGCAGCCCGGGCAGCGCCCCGGCCTCGATCGCGCCGCGCTCCCCGGCCCTGCGCGGCACCCACGCCAGCTTCGCGCCGGTCACCTGCGCCAGCCGCACCGCCGCCGTCAGCGCGCCGGGGCTGGTCGCGAGCCGCTCGCCGACGAGGATGACCGCGCCGGGCGTCTCCAACAGCGTCCGAACGTCCGAGCGGGCGGCGTCCCCGATGACGGCGCCGAGCGTCTCGGCCTCCGCGCCGGGCGGGGTCGCCAGCAGCGTCCCGCCGACCTTGCTCAGCCCGCGCGTCGCGAACGGCGCGACGCCGAACACCTTCAGCGCGGTCTTGCGGTGGGCCTTGCGGAGCCGCAGGAACACGATCGGCGACTCCTCCTCCGGCTCGAAGCCGGCGAGGAGCACCGCGGGCGCCTTCTCCAGGTCGGCGTACGACACCTCGATGGAGCGTCCCGCGACGGACGAGGCCAGGAACTGCGCCTCCTCGTCCGACGCCGGGCGGGCCCGGAAGTCGACGTCGTTGGTGCCGAGCGCGATGCGGGCGAACTTGGCATAGGCGTAGGCGTCCTCAAGCGTGACGCGGCCGCCGGTCAGCACCCCGGCGGAGCCGCGCGCCGCCGCGAGGCCCTCGGCCGCGATGGTCAGCGCCTCCGGCCACGACGCCGGCTCCAGCACGCCGTCCTCGTTGCGGACGAGCGGGTGCGTCAGCCGCTCCGGCTGCGTCCCGTAGGTGAACGCCCAACGGCCCTTGTCGCAGTTCCATTCCTCGTTGACCTGCGGGTCGTCCCCGGCCAGCCGCCGCGTGATCTTCCCGCGCCGGTGGTCGGTCCGCATCGCGCAGCCGGACGCGCAGTGCTCGCACACGCTCGGCGCCGACACCAGGTCGAACGGCCGCGACCTGAACCGGTACGCGGTGCCGGTCAGCGCGCCGACCGGGCAGATCTGCACGGTGTTGCCGGAGAAGTACGACTGGAACGGCTTGCCGTCCGCCGCGCCGACCTGCTCCTTCGCGCCGCGCTCGAACAGGTCGATGAACGCGTCCCCGGCGATCTGGTCGGAGAACCGGGTGCAGCGGGCGCACTGGATGCAGCGCTCGCGGTCGAGCAGCACCTGGCTCGACAGCGGGATCGGCTTCGGGAACGTCCGCTTGACCTCGACGAACCTGGTCTCGCCGCGCCCGTTGGACATCGCCTGGTTCTGCAGCGGGCACTCGCCGCCCTTGTCGCAGATCGGGCAGTCCAGCGGGTGGTTGATGAGCAGGAACTCCATGATGCCGTGCTGGGCCTTGTCGGCCACCGGCGAGGTGAGCTGGGTCTTGACGACCATGCCCGGCATCACGGCGGTGGTGCACGACGCCTGCGGCTTCGGCATCCCGCGGCCGTTCCCGGCGTCGGGGATCTCCACCAGGCACTGCCGGCACGCCCCGACCGGGTCCAGCAGCGGATGGTCGCAGAACCGGGGGATCTGGATGCCGAGCAGCTCGGCGGCCCGGATGATCAGCGTGCCCTTCGGCACCTCGATCTCGAAGCCGTCGATGGTGCACGAGACCATCTCGGTCTTCTCCACCGCCGACTTGTCGTCGGTGACGGTCACTTGGCACCTCCCCAGAGGGTGGACTTGGCCGGGTCGAACGGGCAGGCGCCCTGCTCGAAGTGCCGCACGTACTCGTCCCTGAACAGCTTGATGGACGAGACGACCGGGCTCGTCGCGCCGTCGCCGAGGGCGCAGAACGCGCGGCCGAGGATGTTGTCGGAGATGTCGAGGAGCGTCTCCAGGTCCTCCTCGGTGCCCTGCCCGGACTCCAGCCGCTTCAGCATGAGCTTGTACCAGTAGGTGCCCTCGCGGCACGGCGTGCACTTTCCGCACGACTCGTGCGCGTAGAACTCCGACCAGCGCAGCACCGCCCGGACGACGCACGTCGTCTCGTCGAAGATCTGCAGCGCCCGGGTGCCGAGCATCGACCCGGCGGCGCCGACGGACTCGAAGTCCAGCGGGACGTCCAGGTGCTCCTCGGTGAAGATCGGCGTGGACGAGCCGCCGGGCGTCCAGAACTTCAGCCGGTGCCCCTCCCGGATCCCGCCCGCCATGTCGAGCAGTTCCCGCAGCGTGATGCCGAGCGGCGCCTCGTACTGGCCGGGACGCGTCACGTGCCCCGACAGCGAGAAGATCCCGAAGCCCTGCGACTTCTCCGTGCCCATCGAGGCGAACCAGTCCGGCCCGTTCCCGACGATCGAGGGAACCGACGCGATCGACTCGACGTTGTTGATGACAGTGGGCCCGCCGTACAGGCCCGCCACGGCGGGGAAGGGGGGCTTCAGCCGGGGCTGGCCGCGGAACCCCTCAAGGGAGTCCAGCAGCGCAGTCTCCTCGCCGCAGATGTAGGCGCCCGCGCCGCTGTGGACGACGACGTCCAGGTCGTAGCCGGAGCCGAGGATGTCCTTGCCGAGGTAGCCGGCCTCGTACGCCTCCGCGACCGCCTGGTGCAGCCGCCGGATCACGTGCAGCACCTCGCCGCGCACGTAGATGAACGCGACGTTCGACCTGATCGCGTACGAGCTGATGACGACGCCCTCGATGAGCACGTGCGGGTTGGCCATCATCAGCGGGATGTCCTTGCACGTGCCCGGCTCGGACTCGTCCGCGTTGACGACGAGGTAGCGCGGGTTCGGGCTGCTCGGCGGCAGGAACCCCCACTTCATGCCGGTGGGGAAGCCCGCGCCGCCGCGGCCGCGGAGCCCGGAGTCCTTGACCGCCTGGACGATCTCGTCCGGCTCCATCCGGAACGCCTTGCGCAGCGCCTCGTAGCCGCCGTCGCGCTCGTAGCCCGCGCGGGTGAACGAGTCGGCCTGGTCCCAGTTCTTGGTGAGGATCGGGGTGAGCGTGGTCACTTGTTCCGGCCTTCCTGGCTGCCGGGCTTCGCGTCGCCGGGGATGGGCTTGCCCGGCTCGTGCGGCGGCTCGCTGATCTCTCCCGGCCGCACCGGCTCGTCCGGGCGCTCCCGGTCGACGTCGGTGGACGGAGCGGCCCAGCCGCGCTCCTGCGCCAGCTTCAGGCCGCGGAGCGACTCCGGACCGGCCTGGACGCCCTCGCCCGCGCGCCCGTCCGGGAACCCGGCGAGGACTCGGGACGCCTCCTGCCACGTGGCCAGGCCCTCGGCCCCGCGCGTGGGAAGGACGCGCTCGCCCGAGCGCAGGTCGTCGACGAGCTGCTTCGCCTTCTCGGGAGTCATGTTGTCGAAGAACTCCCAGTTGACCATCATCACCGGGGCGAAGTCGCAGGCCGCGTTGCACTCGATCCGCTCCAGGCTGACCTTGCCGTCCGGGGTGGCCTCGTCGTGGCCGACGCCGGCGTGCTCGCTCAGCTCGTCCCAGATCTGGTCGCCGCCCATCACCGCGCACAGCGTGTTGATGCACACGCCGACGTGGTACTCGCCGACCGGCTTCTGCTTGTACTGCGTGTAGAACGTCACCACGCCGACCACCTGCGCCGGCGTGATCCCGAGCTGCTCCGCGCAGAACTCGATGCCGTCCTGCGTGACGTGCCCCTCCGCCGACTGCACCAGGTGCAGCATCGGCAGCAGCGCCGACCTCGGCCGCGGATACCGGCCGATGATCTCCTTCGCGTCCCGCTCCAGGCGTTCGCGAACGTCGGGTTCGTACGTCATCGGTCCACTCCCCCCATGACCGGGTCCAAACTGGCCACGGCGGCGATGATGTCGGCGACCATGCCGCCCTCCGACATCGCCGGTGTGGCCTGCAAGTTGACGAAGGACGGCTCGCGGAAGTGGACGCGGTAGGGGCGGGTGCCGCCGTCGCTGACCACATGCGCGCCGAGCTCGCCGCGCGGCGACTCGATCGGCGCGTACGCCTGCCCCGCCGGCACCCGGAAGCCCTCCGTCACCAGCTTGAAGTGGTGGATCAGCGCCTCCATCGAGGTGCCCATGATGTGCGCGATGTGCCGGGGCGAGTTGCCCATGCCGTCCGCGCCGATCGCGAGCTGCGCCGGCCAGCCGATCTTCTTGTCCTCGATCATCACCGGGCCCTTGGCGGTCTGCAGCCGGTCCAGGCACTGCTCGACGATCTTCAGCGACTCCTCCATCTCGTCCATCCGGACGAGGTAGCGGCCGTACACGTCGCAGGTGTCCTGCGTCGCGACCTCGAAGTCGTAGGTCTCGTAGCCGCAGTAGGGCTGCGACTTGCGCAGGTCCCAGGGCAGGCCGGTCGAGCGCAGGACGGGGCCGGTGATGCCGAGCGCCATGCAGCCGGTCAGGTCGAGGTAGGCGATGTTCTGCGTCCGCGCCTTGAAGACGGGGTTGTCGTCCATCAGCTTGCGGAGCGCCTGGAGCCGCTTCGGCATCCGGTCCAGGTAGTCGCGGATCTTACTGGTCGCGCCGCTCGGCAGGTCCTGCGCGACCCCGCCCGGACGGACGTAGGCCATGTTCATCCGCAGGCCCGTGATCTCCTCGAACAGGTCGAGGGTGTACTCCCGCTCGATGAACCCGTTGAGCATCACGGTCGTCGCGCCGAGTTCGAGACCGAACGTGGCGATCGCGACCAGGTGCGAGGAGATCCGGTTCAGCTCCATCATCATCACGCGGATGATCTGGGCGCGCTCGGGGACCTGGTCGGTGATGCCGAGCAGCTTCTCCACGCTCATGCAGTACGCCGTCTCGTTGAAGATCGGCGCGAGGTAGTCCATCCGGGTGCAGAACGTGGTGCCCTGCGTCCAGGTGCGGAACTCCATGTTCTTCTCGATGCCGGTGTGCAGGTACCCGATGCCCACCCGGGCCTCGTTCACCGTCTCGCCGTCGAGCGTGAGGATCAGCCGGAGCACCCCGTGCGTGGACGGGTGCTGCGGCCCCATGTTGACGACGAGCCGCTCGTCGCCGAGGTCCTCCGCGCCGGCGACGACCCTGTCCCAGTCCTGCCCGCCGACGTCGAACACCTTGCCTTCGGCGGCCTCGTCGGCCGCGTAGGCGTCGTACTCGGTGTACTTGGCCGAGCTCATGTGTACGACCTCCGCTCGTCGGGCGGCGGGATCTCCGCTCCGCGGTACTCGACGGGGATGCCGCCGAGAGGGTAGTCCTTGCGCTGCGGATGGCCGACCCAGTCGTCGGGCATCTCGATGCGCGTGAGCGCGGGATGGCCGTCGTAGACGATCCCGAAGAAGTCGTAGGTCTCCCGCTCGTGCCAGTCGCTCGTCGGGTAGACGGGCACCAGCGACGGGAGGTGCGGGTCGGCGTCCGGGCAGGTCGTCTCCAGCCGGACGCGCCGGTTGTGCGTGATCGACAGCAGGTGCGTGACGGAGTGCAGCTCGGCGCCCTCGTCCTTCGGGTAGTGCACGCCGGACACGCCGGAGCACAGCTCGAAGCGGAGGGACGGCTCGTCCCGCATCGTCTTCGCGACCTCGCGCAGGTGCTCGCGCTTGACGAAGAACGTCATCTCGCCGCGGTCGACGACGACCCTTTCGATCGCGTCGCCGAAATCTGGGTAGGCCCGCTCCAGCTCGTCGGCGATCTCGTCGTACTCGCCGGGTTCGGCGGCGCCGCCGGGCCCGCCGTAGGGGCGGGCGGCCGACACCTTCGGGCTCTGCCGGACGACCAGCCCGCCGTACCCGGACGTGTCGCCCGTCGTCCCCGCGCCGAACATGCCCTTGCGGACGACCGGCTGCTCCCGGCGCTCCTCCTCGGTGTGCGCCGGGAGCTTGTCGGCCCCCTGCTCAGCCTGCTGCTCGGGGTGCTCAGAACTCATCTCAGGCCCCCTGTCCCAGCAGCGGGAGCTGGCGGCGCTTCGCCACTTCCAGCTCCGTGATCTGCTTCGCGCGCTGCGGGCCGAGCTTGGTGTTCTGGATCTTGTCGTGCAGCTTCAGGATCGAGTCCAGCAGCATCTCCGGCCGCGGCGGGCAGCCGGGCAGGTAGATGTCCACCGGGACGATGTGGTCCACGCCCTGCACGATCGCGTAGTTGTTGAACATCCCGCCGGACGACGCGCACACGCCCATCGCGATGACCCACTTCGGCTCGGTCATCTGGTCGTAGATCTGCCGCAGCACCGGCGCCATCTTCTGGCTCACCCGGCCCGCGACGATCATCAGATCGGCCTGCCGCGGCGTCGCCGAGGCGCGCTCCATGCCCCACCGGGAGAAGTCGTGCCGGGGGTCGCCGGTCGCCATCATCTCGATCGCGCAACACGCCAGGCCGAACGTCGCCGGCCACACCGAACTCTTCCGCGCCCACCCCGCGACCTGCTCGACCGTGGTCAGCAGGAAGCCGCTGGGGAGTTTCTCCTCAAGACCCATGTCAGTCCCACTCCAGACCGCCGCGCCGCCAAATGTAGGCGTACGCCACAAGCACGGTGACGATGAAAAGGACCATCTCCACAAGACCGAAAATGCCCATCCGGTCGAAAGCGACCGCCCAGGGGTAAAGGAAGATGATCTCAATGTCGAAGACGATGAACAGCATCGCCGTCAGGTAGTACTTGACCGGAAAGCGCCCGCCGCCGACCGGCTGCGGAGTCGGCTCGATGCCGCATTCGTAGGCGTCCAGCCGCGCGCGGTTCCACCGCTTCGGCCCGGTGAGCGAGGCCATCACCACGGAGAACGCGGCGAAGCCGAAGGCCAGCACCCCCAGCACGATGACCGGAATATAGAGATCCATGTCTCTACAGCCTCTCCTCGCGACGTACGGCGTTGTACGGGACAGGGTTGTACGCGTTCGGCCCTCCGCGAGCCGCCGCCACCCTAGCCAAGGCGATCAATAGCACTCCCCTCCAGGGGGTCGGGTAATGCACACTAGTCCGCTCACCTGCGGAAGCTTGGTTCTCAATGCGTGCCTCATGCCGTGCCTCATGCCGCGGGAGCCACCTTCTGCATCGCGTTGATGACGCGGTCCATCGCGTCCCCGCCCTTGGGGTCGGTCAGGTTGGCGAGGAGCTTGAGCGTGAACCGCATGAGCGTCGGGTGCGGCAGGCCGTGCGCGGTGAGGAACTTCATGATCCGCGGGTCCCCGATGGCCTGGACGAACAGCCGCGCCAGGGTGAAGTAGCCGCCGTGCTCGTCCTTCAGGATGCGGGGGTACTCGTAGAGCGTCCGCTCGCGCTGCGCGGGGGTGCGGCGCGCGAGGGCCTGCACCATGATGTCGGCGGCCAGCCGGCCGGACTCCAGCGCGTAGTCGATGCCCTCCCCGTTGAACGGGTTGACCATGCCGCCGGCGTCGCCGACGAGCAGCATCCCGCGGGTGTAGTGCGGCTGCCGGTTGAAGCCCATCGGCAGCGCCGCGCCGCCGATCTTGGACGTGGCGTGGTCCTCGTCGAACTGCCAGTCCTCGGGCATCTGCGCGCACCAGCGCTTCAGCATGGCGCGGTAGTCGACGCTCTGGAACTGCTTGCTGGTGTTGAGCAGCCCGAGCCCGACGTTGGACGTCCCGTCCCCGACGCCGAAGACCCAGCCGTAGCCGGGCAGGAGGCGCTCGCCGTCCCACAGCTCCAGCCACGCCTCCATGAAGTCGTCGTCGTGCCGCGGGGTCTGGAAGTAGCGCCGGACGGCGACGCCCATCGGACGGTCCTCGCGCCGCCGCAGCCCCATCGCGAGGGACAGCCGGGTCGAGTTGCCGTCGGCCGCGACTACGAGCGGCGCGTGGAACTCGACGTCCTCGCCCTCGTACCGGGCGGTGACGCCGGTGATGCGGTCGGTGCGGTCGTCCAGGATCGGGCCGGTGACGTTGCAGCCCTGCAACAGCTGCGCGCCCGCCTTCGCGGCGTGCTCGGCGAGGAACTGGTCGAAGTCGGTGCGCCTGCGGACGAGCCCGAAGTCGGGGAAGCTCGCGAGCTCCGGCCACGGCAGCTCCACCTTGACGCCGCCGCCGTAGATGCGCAGGCCCCGGTTGCGTCCCCAGCCGGGGTCGTTGACGTCGACGCCCATCCCGATGAGCGCGCGGACGGCGCGCGGGGTGAGGCCGTCGCCGCAGATCTTGTCGCGCGGGAAGGTGGCCTTCTCCAGCAGGAACACGTCCAGGCCGGCCTGCGCCAACCAGTAGGCGGTCGACGCGCCGGCGGGGCCTGCCCCGACGACGACCACATCTGCGTGTCGGACGTCTGCGTGCCGGGCGGAGTCGGTCACGGCGTTTCCTCTTCAGCTCGTTCGCTTGTGAAGTACTTCACAAGGGTCCGGTGGGGAGTCTATTCCTTTATCACGACTGGTGGGTACTTCGGGGCCGGTCGAGCGTGGACCGGTCCCGTCCCACCAGCCGAAGATCGCCCCGGACCAGGCCCGGGATCACCCGGATCAGCCCGGATTGACGGCGTGGTGCAGCGCGGCGACGCCGAACGTCAGGTCGCGCCAGCGCACGTTCCCCCAGCCCGCGTCCTGGATCAGCCGGGCCAGCGCCGCCTGGTCGGGCCAGGCCAGCGTCGACTCGGCGAGGTAGCGGTAGGAGTCGGGATTGGAGCTGACCCGCGCCAGCAGCGGCAGCCCGTACCGCAGATGCGTCCTGTGCCCGAACGCCAGCAGCGCGTTCGGCGGGTGGCTCACCTCGCAGACCACCAGCCGTCCGCCGGGCTTCGCGACCCGCCGCAGTTCGCGCAGGGCCCTGCCGGTGTCGGCGACGTTGCGGAGGCCGAACGAGATCGTCACCGCGTCGAACGATCCGTCCGCGAAGGGCAGCCGCAGCGCGTCCCCCGCGACGAAGCTCAGCCCCCGGACGTCCGCCTGCCGGCGCGCCCCGACGCGGAGCATGCCGAGCGAGAAGTCGCACGCCACCGTCTCGGCGCCCGCCTCGGCGAACGGCACCGACGAGGTGCCCGTCCCCGCCGCGAGGTCCAGGACCCGCTCGCCCGGACGCGCCGCCAGCGCCCGCACGACCTCGCGCCGCCACCGCCGGTCGCGCCCGCCGGTCATCAGCGTGTTCAGCAGGTCGTACCGCTCGGCGGTGCCGTCGAACATCGCCGCGACGTCGGCGGGCTTCTTCTCCAGGGAGGCGCGGCTCATGCCCCCACCCTAAAAGCCGTGTTCACCGCTCCCGCACCCCGGGTGGGTCAGGCGTCCTCGCGGGTGACGGACTTCTCGAACTTCGCGCGCTGGGCGCGGGCGCCGCGGGCGACGGCGGCGGACATCCGGTCGCGCTGCCCGGACAGCAGGACGAAGCTGACGACGCCGCTGACCAGCAGCGCCAGCAGCAGGAGCAGGAACCCGCGGGCCCCCAGCAGCGCCAGCACGCCCGCGGTCACCGCGAAGATCGCGAGCCGCGCGAGGGTGTAAAGGATGACGGAACTCATGGCCCTTCGAGCGTAACGCCTACCTCAGGACGTCCAGGAAGAGGGCCGGGTCTACGTTGCCGCCCGACAGGACGGACACGTAGAGGCGCCCCTCGGGGAGTTCGGCGCGGTGGTACAGGAAGGCGGCGGTCGCGACGGCGCCCGCGGGCTCGGCGATGAGGCGGGTCTCGCGGGCGAGGCGGCGCATCGTCAGGCGGATCTCGTCCTCGGTGACCGTGACGACGCCGTCCACGAGCGCGCGCATGTGCGCGAACGGCAGGTCGCCGACCTGCTGGACGCGGAGCCCGTCGGCAATGGTGCGGCCCGTCTCCTCCGCGCCCCACGCGACCGGACGTCCCGCGGCCATCGAGTCGCGGGCGTCGGCGGCGAGCTCCGGTTCGACGCCGACCACCCGGGCCTCGGGCCGCAGCGCCTTGACCGCGGCGGCGACGCCCGAGATGAGGCCGCCGCCGCTGATCGGGACGAGCACCACGTCCACGTCCGGACGGTCCCGGACGATCTCCAGCCCCACCGTGCCCTGCCCCGCGATCACCCGCGCGTCGTCGTAGGGCGGGATCATCGTGAAGCCGTGCGCGTCGGCGAGCTTGGCCGCGGTCTCCGAGCGGGCCTGCGCGGTCGGCTCGACGTACACGACCTCGGCGCCGAGCGCGATGCACGCGTCCACCTTCACGCCCGGCGTGGTGTGCGGCATGACCAGGACGGCCTTGATCCCGAGCACGCGGGCCGCGTACGCGACGGCCTGCGCGTGGTTGCCGCTGGAGTGCGTGACGACGCCGCGCTCGCGCCGCTCGGGCGGGAGGGAGGCGATGGCGGAGTAGGCGCCGCGCACCTTGAAGGCGCCGACCGGCTGCAGCGATTCCGCCTTGACCAGCAGCGCCGGCTCCCCGGCCGGTCCGCCTCCGGGCGAGCCGGCGGGACCGTGCGGAAACGGGACGAGGGGCGTCCGGACGGCGACGCCCGCGACGCGTTCGGCGGCCCGTTCGATCTCCGGGAGCGATACAAGATCGGACATGGACGGAGACTACTTCCCAGGGGCCGCGCGCGGCGGCCGCGGCGTGTCGGACGGGACGCTTTCACACCCCCGTTCAAAGCGTTACTTGGCAGGTCAAACGGGGTCAGCGGGAGGCATGCCCGGAAACTCGCCCGCACCGAGGGTGATCGGTCCTGCTCGGAAAACTACGGTCCGTGATCTTTTCCGAAAACAAGGGAGAAATCGGTCTTGACCCGCCACACTGTTAAACAGTCCACCCGCGCCGAGAGCGGGACAAAGGGGGAGAGAAAACGTGGAGAGCACGAGCGAGCGCCTGCTGACCCCAGGAGAGGTCGCCGCCCTCTTCCGGGTCGACCCGAAGACGGTCACCCGGTGGGCCGCCGCGGGCCGGATCAGCAGCATCCGCACTCCGGGGGGCCACCGGCGCTTCCGCGAGTCCGAGGTGCACGCGCTGCTGCGCGGCGATGAGCCCATCGCCGAGCATTCGGCCCGCTGACCTGCCTGAACCTCGCTGATCGCAGGGCCCGCCCGCCGATTTCGGGGCCCGCCACCGGCCTCAGCCGCCCGGACCGCCGCGTCGTGGTAGTCCCCCGGGGGAGACCCTCGCCCGGGCGGCCGGGGCCGTTCCGTTTCCGGGGCCGCGCCGTTTCCGAGACCCTTTCGCATTTCCCGGGCGTTCCCGCTCAGTCGCCGTTCTCTCCGGCGGCGTCCGGCTCCCCCGGCGCGTCGGACTTCCATTCCTCGAACCGGCGGAGCAGGTCGGCGTCCTCGTCCCGCCAGCGGCGCCGTTTCTCCTCCAGCTCGTCCTCCGTCAGCGACTCGCGGAGCAGCCGGTCGTAGTCGGGGTCGCCGGGCCCGATCTCGACGTAGGCGTCGGCGATGATCCGTCCCTCGCGCGGCTCGGGCCCGGACCCGCCCTCGCCGCCGTCGGCGAGAACGCTGTGCGGAACCCGGAGCGTGCCGTCCGGGAGCCGGATCACGTACATCGTCGTCCACCCTCGCGATTCGCTTGTGCGCGCCCTGCCATCAGGATGTCCTAGATCCCGTACCTGCGGTTGAAGAAGAGCATGACCTCCAGCGCCATCCGGATGTTGCCGGCGAGCATATCGACGAGGGCCGGGCGCTGCCGGGAGGAGATCGCGGCGAACGCGTCCGCGAAGAACTCGCGGCGGCCGAGCGCGTTCGGCTGGCGGTGGAAGTCGCTCGCGAGATGCGGCAGGCACTCCTCGTACAGCCGCTGGAAGGCGGGGCTGTCGGACGTCCACTCGCCGTCGTCGCCGTCGATGTCGTCGAGCGCGTGCCCGACCTCGTGCAGCATCACGTCCGGCGTCGGCGACGGCCGGTCCCCGACGACGATCTTGTGGTCGCCGTACGCGCCCGCGCAGATGTCCCAGGTGGCGCGGCCGGACGGCAGCGGACGGTCGCGCAGATGGCCCATGTCGTCCAGCTGCGGGACGCCGCCCGGCCCCACGTAGATGCCGTCGAGCCCGGCCGCGAGCTTCTCCTTGAGCTGCTCCGGCAGGGCCGCGAGGCTGTCCACCGCGCCGATCACCTCGGCGCTCGGCGGCCCGTCCCGGACGTCCCACTGCCGGTACAGGACGTTCTCCAGGACGCCGCAGTTACGGCGGCCGTCGGAGACATGCGGCATGCCCGGCGGGTACGGCTCCACGCGCAGCCGGTCGTCGTCGAGCTCGAAGTCGCTCCACGAGTAGTCGCCCGCCCGCGGACGGCCCCGCCTGCGGCGCCCGAACCGGCCGGCGAGCACGCCCGCCGCGTCCCGTCCTTCGCCGTTCTCAGGGGTGTCGCGGTCGCCTTCCATGCCGCCGGGGCCCAGCGCGAAGTCGTCGTCGCGGCCCGCCTTGCGGAACCGGCCGAACCGGTCGCGCGGCTGGTTGCTGCGCGGGCGCACCTGCCCCGAGTCGGGCGGCGACGGGGAGTACGCCGCGTCGTCTCGCCGGAGCGTGCGGTCCTGGGCCGCGCCGTCCCCGCGCATCCGCCCGCCGCGGGACGGCTCGCGATGCCACAGCTCCCGGGGGCGGGGCTTGCGATGGACGCCTTTGAAGCGCATCGGGCTCCTCTGTCAGCGGACCCGCGGGGGTAGCGAGCGGCGTCCGCCGCGCGACCGGGTCCCTGAGGAAGGGTAAGCCGGAACCCGACACGCCGTCATCTCCGGGAGTCACGGATCTCCCGGTTTCTTCTCGGGCGTGAAGTCTTCTCAGGCGTAGGAGTGCAGGCCGGAGAACATGTAGTTCACGCCGAAGAAGTTGAACAGCAGCGCGGCGAACGCGAGGAGCGAGAGGAACGCCGCCTTGCGGCCCTTCCAGCCGGACGTCGCGCGGGCGTGCAGGTAGGCCGCGTAGATGATCCAGGTGACGAAGGACCAGATCTCCTTCGGGTCCCAGCCCCAGTAGCGGCCCCACGCCTGGTCGGCCCAGATCGCGCCCATGATGATCGCGGCCGTCCAGATCGGGAACGCGAACATCGTGACGCGCATCGCGAGCCGGTCGAGGGTCTCCGCGGACGGGACGCGCGCCAGCGCACCGCCCCGGACCTTGACTCCAGCCCCGGCCCCGGCACCGGCCCCCGCAAGGGCCTCCTCGCGGGCCTCCTCGCGGGCCTCCTCGCGGGCCTCCTCGCGGGACTTCAGGAAGTAGAGGATCGTGGCCGCGCCCGCGACGGTGAACGCCCCGGTCGCGATGATCGCGGCGGACACGTGGATGGCGATCCAGTACGAGTTGAGCGCCGGGGTGACCGGGCCCACCGAGTCGTACAGCCAGATGTTCGCCGCGCCCAGCGCGATGACGGCCGCGAACATGACGGGCGCGCCGAGGAAGCGCGCCTTGTGGCGGAACATCACGACCATGAACGCGGCGACGGCGGCGAACGAGATGGCGGTGAGGAACTCGTACATGTTGCCCCACGGCCACCGGCTCGCGGCCAGCCCGCGGGACACCAGGACGCCGAGGTGCGCGCCGACGCCCAGCACGCTCAGCAGGATCGCGAGACTGCCCCAGTCGACTTGAGGACGCTCCGCGTCGTCGTCGGTGGTGGCGTCGGCCTTGGCGACTTCGGTGTCGCCGACGTCGGCGGCGCCGCCGGCTCCGACCAGGACCTTGGCCGCGGCCTTCTCCTGAACCGCCGCGTCCGCCGTCCTGGCGGCCGCGGCCGTCGCCGCGCCGCGGCGGCCGAAGCCCATGTCGGCGGCGTACGCGACCAGCGCGATGATGTACATCACCACCGTGGTCAGCATGAGCTTGTCGCTCAGGTTCGCGAGGTCGGCGTTGCTCACCTGGTGCTCACCTCGTCACTCCTTCGATTCGGTCGCCGGGCCATCCGGCTCGCCGGGCCCGTCCGGTTCCCCGGACCCGTTCGGTTCACCTGGCTCATCCGGTTCACCTGGCTCGTCCGGTGCACCGGGGCCGGGCGCCTGCTCGGAACCGCGCAGGGCGGTCACGATGTCGTCGAACTCCGAGGCCGGGCTCCCGAGCGTGAGACCGCCGACCTCGACCACCGTACGCCCGCCCTCCGCGGCGCTCGCACGGACCCACACCCTGCGCCGCCTGACCATGAACGACGCCGCCACGCCCAGCACCGCCAGGATGGCCGCGACCAGCGCGGGGATGCGTCCCGGGTCGTGGTTGACCGACAGGGTCGCGTACTCCTTGAGGCCGTCGAACGTGACCGAGCCGGCGCCGCCGGGCAGCGTGAACGTCTCGCCCGGCTCCAGCAGCTTCTGGCCGTCCTTGACCGGCTGGAGCGTCTTGCCGATGCCCTCCAGCTTGTAGACCGACTGCGGGGAGCCGGAGTCCAGGCCGATGTCGCCCTTGAACGAGGTGATCGTGATGACGGGGCGGAGCGGCGCCGGGAACGCGGAGATGATCTGCTTGCCGTCCTCGCTGGCCATCGCGGTCGGCCACAGGATCGCGTAGAAGGCGAGCTGATCGGGCTCGGCGTCCGGGGCCTTGATGACGCCCTCGGACGTCAGGTTCCGCGGCTCCATCTCCAGGAACGGCACCGAGTCCTGGAACGCGACGTTGCCCTTGGCGTCCCGGACGGTGAACGTCGGCGCGTACCCGTGGCCGAGCAGGTACACCTTCGTCCCGCCGACCTTCAGCGGATGGTTGATCCGCAGGTCGTGCGTCTTCTCCCCGCCGTCAGGCGCGGCGCGGTAGCGGATCTTGGCGTTGAACTCGGTTGCCTGGCCGCGCTTGTCGCCGCTCGTCTCGTACTCGGCCTTGAAGTCGTCCAGGCTGACGGTGAAGGGGGCCAGTTCGCCGTCGTCGAAGGCGCGTCCGGGCGTGAACTGGTCGTACTGGTTCAGCGAGTTCGCGAACGTCCGGCCCTCCATGAGCAGGACGTCGCCGCGGTAGCCGAACAGGTTCCCGATGCCGAGCGCGAACAGCAGCGCCAGCAGCGCCAGGTGGAACAGCAGGTTGCCCGTCTCGCCGAGGTAGCCCTTCTCGGCGGACGCGGCACTGCCGGAAATGTCCACCCGGAAGCGCCGTCCGCGCAGGACCGTGCGGGCTTCGGCCAGGACGTCGTCCGGGGACGTGTCCGTCTCGTACGTCGCGGACTGCGGCAGCCGTCCCAGGTTCCGGGGCGCGGCAGGCGGACGGGCCCGCATCGACCGGTAGTGCTTCCCCGCGCGCGGGATGACGCACCCGGCCAGCGACACGAACAGCAGGATGTAGATCGCCGCGAACCAGGGCGCGGCGAACACGTCGAACATGGAGAACTTGTCGAGCCACGGGCCGAGCGTCTTGTGCTCGTCCAGGTAGACCGCGACGTCCTCGGGAGCCTGGCCCCGTTGCGGCAGGATCGACCCCGGCACCGCGCCCAGCGCCACCAGGAACAGCAGGATCAGCGCGGTGCGCATCGTGGTGAGCTGCCGCCATCCCCAGCGCAGCCAGCCGACGGGGCCGAGGCCCTTCGGGCGCGGCACCTCCTCCGGCGCCTGGCGCGCGGCGGGGGCCTGCGTGCCGGACTCGGGGCCCGATTCCCTTACCCCGTCCCTGATGTCAGTGTCCTTGGTGTCAGTCATCTCAAATAACCGGTTCGAAGCCGCTGATCCACGACCTCAGCTCGATGGTCAGGTCGCCCCACAGGCCGCTCACCAGCAGCACCCCGAGCAGGACGAGCATGCCCCCGCCCGTCCGCATGACCAGGGGGTAGTGACGCTTCACCGCGCCGAACGCGCCGAGCGCCCATCGGTAGGCGACCGCGGTGGCCACGAACGGCAGGCCAAGGCCCACACAGTACGCCAGGGAAAGGAGGGCGCCCCGGCCGGCGCTGGCCTCGGTGATCGCGAGGCCCTGCACCGCGCCGAGCGTGGGGCCGATGCAGGGCGTCCAGCCGAGCCCGAACAGGACGCCGAGCAGCGGCGCGCCCGCGAGCCCGGCGGCGGGCAGGTGGCCGGACTTCATGGTCCGCTGCAGGCCGGGGATGAAGCCCATGAACGCGAGGCCGAACACGATCGTGATGACGCCGAGGGCGCGGGTGATCGGGTCCTGGTACTCCAGCAGCCACCGTCCGAGCCCCCCGAAGATCACGCCGTAGCTGACGAACACGGCGCTGAACCCGGCGATGAACAGCACGGCGCCCGCGAGGAGCCGGCCGCGCCGCTGGTCGGCCAGGTCGGCGCCGGACATGCCCGTCACGTACGACAGGTAGCCCGGGACGAGCGGCAGCACGCACGGCGAGGCGAACGACACGAGCCCGGCCAGGGCCGCCAGCGGCGCCGCCGCCACCAGAGACCCGCTGACGACGGTCTCGCTGACCGGGCTCATCCGTGCGCGCTCATCGGCTCACGTCCCCGCGAGGACCTTGGCGACCAGCGGGTTCAGCTTGGAGTACGTCGTCGCGCCGATGATCCGGGCGGCGACGCGGCCCTGCCGGTCCAGGACGAGCGTGCTCGGGATCGCGCTGGGCGGGACCTCGCGGAACGCCAGCGTGACCTGCCCGCCGTCGTCGAACAGGCTCGGGTAGGTGACCTTGAACTTGCGCTCGAACGCCTGCGCGTTGGCCTTGGAGTCCTTGAAGTTGACGCCGAGGAACTCGACGCCCTTGGCCTTGTTCTGGTCGTACACCTGCTGGAGGGACGGCGCCTCGCCGCGGCACGGCGCGCACCACGACGCCCAGAAGTTGACGACGACGACCTTGCCCTTGAAGTCGCTGAGCTTGAACGGCTTTCCGTCGAGGCCCTCGCCGCCGACGTCCTGGACGCTCTTGCGGTCGGCGGGCTTGTACTCGGTCACGTTCCCGTCGCCGGAGACGAAGCGCGTGTCGTCGCCGCCCTGCCCGCTCTCCGAGGCGCCCGTCCCGGCGCACCCGGCCAGCAGCCCGCACAGCGCGGCGGCAGCGGCGACGGCGCGCAGGGGGGAGACTCGGGGGCTCAACAGACCCTCCAATTCAGGGCGAGTTCGGGCGGCTCAGGGCGAGCTACTACAAGACGTAGTACACAACTTAGCGGTGGGGTCAGGCACCGGCGACACTGGGGCCCTTGGCGATTCCCGCCGCGGGCTCGCAGTAGGCGACCTCCACCAGGCGGCTGCCCTCGAACGTCAGGCTCGTCAGGCTGGCCAGCCCGCACTCGCGCCGCTTCGGGTGGTGCCAGAGGCGGCGGCGCTCGGCGTGCAGGCGCAGCACGTAGATCGGCAGCTGGTGGCTGACGCACACGGCCTCGTGGCCCTTCGCCGCCTCCCGCGCCCTGATCACGGCCGAGCGCATCCGGGCGGCGAGCTCCGCGTAGGGCTCCCCCCAGGACGGCTTGAACGGGTTGACCAGGTGCCGCCAGTGCTCGGGACGGCGCAGCGAGCCCGCCCCGGCCCCGAACGCCATCCCCTCGAAGTGGTTGCCGGCCTCGATCAGACGGTCGTCCACCGTCACGGGCAGGTCGAACGCGTCGGCGAGCGGCGCGGCCGTCTCCAGCGCCCGCTGCATCGGCGAGGAGAGGATGGCGGTCACGTCCCGGTCGGCGAACCACTTGGCGACGGCCTTCGCCATGAGGACGCCGTCCTCACTGAGGCGGTAGCCGGGCAGCCGCCCGTACAGGATCCCCTCGGGATTGTGCACCTCACCGTGCCGCAACAGGTGAACGGTCGTTTTCTCGGTCATCGCCAGCAAGATTACCTACGCGCATCTGCGCTTCCGTCCACCGGCATGGCCTTTGCCCGCGGGGGTCAGTGGGAGATGGCGGAGACGGCAGGAAGGTCGGCCGGGACGGCGGCGCGCAGGGCGCCGAGCGCGGCGCGGATCGCGGGGCGGCGGGCGGCCTCCTCGCGCCACAGCGCGTACACGCGGCGCGACAGCGGGTCCGACAGCGGGACGATCGCCACGCCCGGCGGGACGTCGCAGCGCCCGAGCCGCGGCAGGATCGCGTTGCCGAGCCCGGCGGAGACGAGGGAGAGCTGCGTGGCGAACTCGTAGGCCATGTGGTCGATGCTGGGTTCGCTGTCGACGGCGCGGAGCGTCCGCAGGAGCCAGTCGCAGCAGATGCTGTCGGGCGACGAGCTGATCCACGGGTCGCCGGCGAGTTCCTTGAGGTCGATGGTGTCGCGCCCGGCGAGCGGATGGGTGGACGGGAGCGCCACGTCGGCGACGTCGTCGCAGATGACGCCCTTGTGGAGGCCCTCGGGCATGGGCAGCGGCTCGTTGTTCCAGTCCTGGACGACGGCCATGTCGAAGTCGCCGCGCGAGACGAGCGGCATGCTGCGCAGCGGGTCCTCTTCGAGGAGCTGGACGCGCAGGTCGGGATGGTCGGCGCGGAGGGCGCGCAGCGCGGCGGGCATCAGCCCGCGGATCGCGGTGGGGAACGAGGCGACCGTGAGCTGCCCGACGACGGAGCCGCGGTGGGCCTCCAGGTCGGCCTGCGCCTGCTCGACGAGCGACAGGATCCGCTCGGCGTGCGCGACGAGCAGCTCGGCGGCGTCGGTGAGCCGGACGCCGCGGCCGTTGCGTTCGAGAAGCTTCTGGCCGGTCTCCCGCTCCAGCTTGGCGAGCTGCTGGGAGACCGCCGAGGTGGTCACGTGCAGGACGTCGGCGGCGGCGCTGACCGAGCCGTACGTCGCGACGGAGTGCAGGGCGCGCAGCCGCTCCAAATCAAGCATGTAGTAATACTAAAGCGATGTGTCAAGAAGTTCTCGCTTGTCCTAAAGCGAGTTCCTCGCCCACGATCGGGGCATGAGATCGCGCCACGTCCTGCTGGCCACGCTGGTCGCCGCGCTGTGGGGCTTCAACTTCGTACCCATCCACTGGGCGCTCGACGACATCTCGCCGCTGCTGATGGCGGCGCTGCGGTTCGTCCTCGCGGCGGTGCCCGCGGTGTTCTTCGTCCGGCGTCCGCCGATTCCGGTGCGCTGGCTGATCCTGATCGGCCTGCCGCTCGGCGTGGGGCAGTTCGGCCTGCTGTTCATCGGCATGGACATGGGCATGCCCGCGGGCCTGGCGTCCGTCGTGCTGCAGGTCCAGGCGATCTTCACGGCGCTGTTCGCGGGGCTGCTGCTGCGCGAGCGGCTCGGCGTCCGGCAGGTCGCGGGCATGGCCGTCGCGTTCGGCGGCGTCACCTTGCTCGGCGTGGCCCAGGCCGAGGGCGGCAGCCCGGTCGGCGCGTTCCTCGTCTGCCTGCTCGCGGCGGCGAGCTGGGGGCTGGCGAACGTCGCCATGCGGCGGATGAACCAGGCCGCCACCGGAAGGGTCGACCCGCTGGGCTTCATGGTGTGGGTGTCGCTGGTGCCGCCGCTCCCGCTGCTCGCCCTGTCGCTGATCTTCGAGGGACCCGGCGCCGTGCCGGACGCGGCACGCGAGCTGTCCCTCGCCGGGCTCGGCTCGATGGCGTACATCGCCTACATCTCCACGCTGTTCGGATTCGGCGTGTGGGGATGGCTGATGCGCCGGTACGAGGCCAGCACGGTCGCCATGTACTCGCTGCTCGTCCCGCCGTTCGGGCTGGTCTCGGCGGGCCTGCTGCTCGGCGAGCACGTGGACGCGGTCCGGCTCACCGCCGCCGCCCTGATCATCGCGGGCGTCGCCGCGGGCAGCGTCCGCCCGCGGCCCCGCGTCGAACTGCCCCGGCCCGAACCGCAACCGGCTGAGACAAGGTGAGACCCGTGCACGGAATCCACGCGTCGCTCGTGACGCCGTTCACCCGCTCCGGCGAGGTGGACGCCAAGTCGCTCGAACGGCTCGCCGTCCACTGCCTGGACAACGGCGCGGACGGCCTGGTCGCGCTGGGCACGACCGGCGAGGCCGCCATGCTGAGCCCCGCCGAGCAGCGGACGGTCCTGGAGGTGTGCCGGGCCGTCTCGATCGAGCACGGGACGCGGCTGACGGTCGGCGCCGGGACGATCGGCACCGAGGACTCGATCCGGCAGGCCCGCGAGCGGGCCCCGCTGGCCGACGCGCTGCTCGTCGTCGTCCCGTACTACCTGCGGCCGTCGGACGAGGGCGTCATCGACCATTTCGCTGCCATCGGCGCCGCGGTGGACGTGCCGCTCGTCCCGTACAACATCCCGTACCGGACGGGGAAGCCGCTGTCCGCCGGCACGCTCTTGAAGATCCTCGCACTCGACTGCGTCGCCGGTATCAAGCACTGCGCGGGCGCCGTCGACCACGACACCCTCGCCGTGCTCGCCGCCGGTTCCGGCAAGGCGATCCTGTGCGGGGACGACATGTACGTCTATCCGATGCTCCAGCTCGGCGCGTCCGGGGGGATCGCCGCGTCCGCCTGCCTCGCGCCCGCCGCGTACGCCGCGATGGCCGCGGCGGCGCGCGACGGCAACGCGCCGCGCGGGCTCGCGCTGCACAACGCGCTGCTCCCGATGGCGGACGCGCTGTTCGGCGAGCCGTCCCCGAGCGTCCTCAAGGCGTGCCTGGTCGAGGAGGGGCTCATCGACGAGGCCGCGGTGCGCGCTCCGCTGCACGCACCGCGTCCCGAATCGGTCGCCGCGGCGCTGAGGGCGTTCAGGTCCCTTTAGGAGGACGACGCCTGGGCCGCGGCTCGGGCGGCGTGCGGGAGGGCGTCCAGGACGCGTCCGAGCGCCTCCTCGTCGTGCGCCGCCGACAGGAACCACACCTCGTACGCGGACGGCGGCAGGTACACGCCGCGTTCCAGCGCGGCGTGGAAGAACGCGGCGTACGCCTTGGCGTCCTGGCGCTGCGCGGCCGCGAAGTCGCCGACCTTCCCCTCGGTGAAGAAGATCGAGAAGAGGTTCCCGGCGTTCTGCATCGAATGCTGGACGCCCGCCCGCGCCAGCTCCTCCGACGCGGCCTTCGACACGGTCTCCGCCGCGCGGTCGACCGCCGCGTACACCTCGCCGGTCGCGTGCCGGAGCGTGGCGAGCCCGGCGGCGGTCGCGAGCGGGTTCCCCGACAGGGTGCCCGCCTGGTAGACGGGCCCGGCCGGGGCGAGCTGGTCCATGACGTCGGCGCGCCCGCCGAACGCGGCCGCGGGCAGCCCGCCGCCCATCACCTTCCCGAACGTCATCAGGTCGCCCGGGACGCCCTCGATCCCGTACCAGCCGGACGGGGACGCGCGGAAACCGGTGAGCACCTCGTCCATCACCAGCAGCGCGCCGTACCGCTCGCAGAGCCGCTTCAGCAGCGCGTTGAACCCCGGCAGCGGCGGCACAACGCCCATGTTGCACGGCACGGCCTCGGTGATGACGCAGGCGATGTCGGTGCCGTGCTCGTCGAACACCGTCTCCAGGGCCGGGACGTCGTTGTAGGTCAGGATCAGCGTGTCGCCGGTGGTCGCGCCGGTCACGCCGGGGGTGTCGGGCAGGCCGAACGTGGCGACGCCGGACCCGGCCGCGGCGAGCAGCGCGTCGACGTGCCCGTGGTAGCAGCCCGCGAACTTCACGATCTTGGTGCGTCCGGTGAAGCCGCGCGCGAGCCGGATCGCCGACATCGTCGCCTCGGTGCCGGAGTTGACGAGCCGGACCTTCTCCGCGGGCGTCCGGGACGTGATCTCCTCCGCCAGCTCGACCTCGCCGGGCGTCGGCGCGCCGTAGGACGTGCCGCGTCCCGCCGCGTCCCGCACCGCCTCGACGACGGCCGGGTGGGCGTGCCCGAGGATCATCGGGCCCCACGAGCACACGAGGTCGACGTACTCGTTGCCGTCGGCGTCCGTCAGGTACGGGCCGCGCGCCGACGCGATGAACCGGGGCGTCCCGCCGACGGCGCCGAACGCCCGCACCGGGGAGTTCACACCGCCCGGCACCACCCGGGAGGCACGATCGAACAAGTCCTGGGAGCGATCAATACCTGTCATTGATTCAGTCTCTCAGTTGCAGTTCGGGAACTTGCCTTGACCTCGCCGGGTACGGGCCGATATTCCACCAAGTACGACATGGCGCCCTGTCTCTGCCCGCGGTCTCACGGCGCCGCCGAACCCCCGGGCGGCTCACCGGGACAGGCGTATCGGAGGGATGGCTTACACCGTGGTCAACGGCTGGACGGTCCCGGGCTTCACCCACGAACGGGAGCTGGGTGGCGGCGCCGCGGGCCGGGTGGTGCTGGCGGTCGACGACCTGACCAGCACGAGGGTCGCGATCAAGTACCTCGCCGGCGGGCTGCTCGCCGACGAGGCGTTCCTGACGCGGTTCCGCACGGCCGCGCGCAGCCTGTCCCAGCTGGAGGACCCGAACGTCGTCGACCTGTACGACTTCGTGGAGACCTCGGACGGCGCCGCGATCGTGATGCAGTGCGTGGAGGGCGTCAGCCTGCGGCGCGTGCTCGCCGCGCAGGGCCCCGCCGGTCCGCTCGCCGCCCTGTCCATGCTCGGCGGGACGCTGCTCGGGCTCGCGTCAGCGGGCGAGCACGGGGTGCCCGTGCACGGCGCGCTGCGTCCGGCGAACATCATGATCGACGCGGACGGCAACGCGCGGCTCACCGACTTCGCGACGACCCCGCCCGGCACCGAGGCGCAGTCCGGCCCGGCGTACGCGGCGCCCGAACTGTGGGACGGCGTGCCCGCGACAGTCGCCACCGACCTCTACGCCGCCACCGCGGTCTTCTACGAGTGCCTCACCGGACGTTCTCCCTTCGCCGGACGGAACATGGCGCGGCAGCACCGGGAGGCGCCGATCCCGGCCGACGGGGTTCCCGGGCCGCTGCGCGACCTCGTCCACCAGGGCCTCGCGAAGGACCCGGCCCGGCGCCCCGCCTCCGCCGCCGACTACCTCGCGGCGCTGGAAGAGGCGGCCGTGTCGGCGTACGGGCCGTCCTGGGAGGCGCAGGGCCGCGGACGCCTCACCGAACTGGCGACGCAGGCCGCCCTCCAGCCCGAGCCGCCGAAGCCCAAGCCGGCCCGCAGCAGCGGCCGCAATCCCGTCGTCGCGGCCAAGCAGCCGGGCGGCGGAGGCTCCCGGACGCGCTGGGTCCTCGCCGCCGTCGCCGTCCTCGTCGTCGCGGGCGCCGGGGCGAGCGCCGCGACACTGCTGAACAGCGACAAGAAGCAGCCCGCCGCGCCCGCGACGGCGCAGAGCAGCACCCCGCAGCCGACGCCGCCGGCCGGGGGCGTCGACCCGAAGGCGCTCGTCACGCGGATCGACCGGGCCGTCGCGCAGGCGCCCGGCGCCCTGTTCAGCTACCGGCAGACGGGCTGCTGCGGCTTCCCCGCCGGGGGCAAGGGGACGCTCGGCCTGGCCCCGGGCGGGCAGGCGTCCGCCGCGCTGCCGTCGTACTCGCTGACGCTGTCGGGGGCGGGCGCGGCCCGCAAGCCCATCCGCGCCGTCATCGTCCAGGACCGGTTCTACGTGCGCGTCGGCAAGAAGTGGCGTTCGTCGCCGCTGAGCGGGCGCGGCTACCCGGCGGCGGCCGACCAGGTGCGCCAGGGCAGCTCGGTCGCGAACCTGACGGCGCTGCTGCGGTCGGCGACGAAGCTCACCAGGACCGGCGCGATCTACGAGGGCGAGGCCCCGGCGGCGGCGCTGGCGCAGGTCCCCGAGGTCGGGCCCATGTACGCGCGGATGGCCGAGGCGACCGGCGTCCAGCGGATCGCGTTCGCCGTCAAGCTCGACGCGGGCTACCGTCCGGTCAAGTTCTGGGTGCGCGCCGGGCCGGAGAAGGGCCGCAACCAGACCATGCGCGGCTCCTTCACCAAGTGGGGCCGCAAGCCCGCCATCCAGGCGCCCGGCCGCGCTGACTAGCCCGCGAGGTCGCAGCTGTCGGAAAGGACTTCGAGGAGCCGCAGCGGGTCGGGCAGCGGTCCGCTGGACGGCGGCCGCAGCCAGCTGACCTCCCGCCCGGACGGCAGGATGGACGGCGGCGCGACCACATAGCTGTCGCGGCAGTGCCACCGCATGCCGGGCGTCTCCGCGACGTCCTCCGGGGAGCAGTCGAGGTGGCAGGACCACCATTCGTCCTCGTCGACGGGCGCGCCGCGGGTCGCGACGAAGAACAGGCTCCGGTCGCCGCCGACGGACGCGACCGGCCCGACGGGCAGGTCGTCGCGGGAGATCCGGTCGAGCGCGAGGGTGCCCGCGGCGGCGGGGACGTCGAACACGTCGAAGACGCGGCCGGTCGGCAGGATGATGTTGGCCTGCGGGCGCTCGTCCCACCAGCGCCCGATGACGGTCGCGTCCACGCTGGCCTGGTGCGCCCAGGCCGCCGACACCGGATGCGCGCCCGGGTCGGGACAGCCGATCCGGTCGCACGAACACGCCCTGTCACCGCCCTTGCGGTCGGCGGCGTTCGGCGGATGGGCGCCGGGGAAGCTGGGCCAGCCGAGGGCGGCGTACTCCCGCGCCGCCGAGGACATCCGGTCACGCGCCGCTTTCAGCCGCCTGTTCCCCGAGACCGCCAGCATTTCCGCCCCCCAATTACCCAAGGTCGAACGTGGGTTCCTGGTTACCGATGATGCCCGGCGGGCGAAAACCCGGGCACGGCAACCCCCGGAAACGACCCTAAGTAACTAGAACCCGTCCCGCCACGGCGGGACTCCGGCCACCACTAGAGGGCACGCGCTACTTCGGTGGCCCAGTAGGTGAGGGCGATGTCGGCGCCGGCGCGGCGGATCGCCAGCAGCGACTCCATGATCGTGCGGTCGCGGTCGATCCAGCCCTTCTCAGCGGCGGCCTCGATCATCGCGTACTCGCCGCTCACCTGGTAGGCGACGACGGGGACGTCCACCGTGTCGCGGACGCGGCGGACGATGTCGAGGTACGCCCCGGCGGGCTTCACCATGACCATGTCGGCGCCCTCGTCCAGGTCGAGGAGCACCTCGCGGATCGCCTCGTCGGCGTTGGCCGGGTCCTGCTGGTGGGTGGAGCGGTCGCCGAACTGCGGCGCGCACTCGGCGGCCTCGCGGAACGGGCCGTAGTACGCCGACGCGTACTTCACCGAGTACCCCATGATCGGGAGGTCGGGGTGACCCGCGCCGTCGAGCGCCGCGCGGATCGCGGCGACCTGGCCGTCCATCATGCCGCTCGGGCCGACGACCGCCGCGCCCGCCTCGGCCTGCGCGACCGCGATGGACGCGTACCGCTCCAGCGTCGCGTCGTTGTCGATCTCGCCGGACGCGGTGACGATGCCGCAGTGCCCGTGGTCGGTGTACTCGTCCAGGCACAGGTCCGTCATGATCACGGTCGAGTCGCCCAGGTCGGAGTTCAGGTCGCGCAGCGCGCGCTGGACGATCCCGTCCGGGTCGTCCGCGGCGGAGCCGGTGCCGTCCTTCACCGCCGGGATGCCGAACAGGATGAGGCCGCCGACGCCGGCCTCGACCGCCTCGTAGGCGGCCTTGCGGAGGCTGTCACGGGTGTGCTGGACGACCCCCGGCATCGACGAGACGGGCTGCGGCTCGGCGATGCCCTCCTTGACGAACATCGGCAGCACCAGGTCGGCGGGGCTGAGCCGCGTCTCGGCCACCATCCGGCGCAGCGCGGGCGTGCGGCGCAGCCGGCGCGGCCGCGCCACCGGAAACTGAGCAGACATGATCCTTCTCCCCGTGAGGTGAGGCGCTACCGCGATCGCGTCATTTGCGGCGGCGGGCGCCGCGGCGCATCTGGCTGGGCTTGCGGGGCGGCTCCCCCGCCTCGGCCCGGGACGTCCGCCACCTGGCACCGTACTCGGCGAGGGCGTCCGCGAGGGCGGAGACGGACGGTTTGTCCGCCATGACGTCGACGCGCAGCCCGTACTCCTCGGCCGTCTTCGCGGTCTGCGGGCCGATCACCGCGATGACCGTCACCTTGTGCGGCTTGCCCGCGATCCCGATCAGGTTCTTCACCGTGGACGACGAGGTGAACAGCACGGCGTCGAACCCGCCGCCCTTGATCGCGTTCCGGATCGGCTCGGGCGGCGGCGCGGCGCGGACCGTCCGGTAGGCGGTCACGTCCTCGCACTCCCAGCCCAGCTCCGTCAGCCGGGCGATGAGCACGTCCGTGGCGATGTCGGCGCGCGGCAGCAGCACCCGGTTGATCGGGTCGAGGTCCTCGTCGTAGGGCGGCCACTCGCGCGCCAGGCCCTCGCCGGACTGCTCGCCGGACGGCGTCAGATCGGGCTGGATGCCGAACTCGACGAGCGCGGCGGCGGTCTGCTCGCCGACCGCGGCGACCTTCAGCCCGGCGAACGCGCGGGCGTCGAGCCCGTAGTCGGTGAACTTCTCCCGGACGGCCTTGACCGCGTTGGTGGACGTGAACACCACCCACTCGTACCGTCCGGTGACGAGGCCCTTGACCGCGCGCTCCATCTGCTGCGGGGTGCGCGGCGGCTCGACGGAGATCGTCGGGACCTCGTCCGGGACGGCCCCGTAACTGCGCAGCTGGTCCGACAGCGACGCGGCCTGCTCCTTCGTCCGCGGCACCAGGACGCGCCACCCGAACAGCGGCTTCGTCTCGAACCAGGACAGCTCGTCGCGCCAGCCGACCACGTCCCCGACGATGATCAGCGCGGGCGCCTCCATGCCCTTGGCGTCGGACGCCAGCTTCTGCAGCGTCGACACGACCGTCTCCTGCTCGGTGGTCGTGCCGAGGCTCGTCATCGCCGCCGGGGTGGAGTCGGGGCGTCCGGCGGCGACGAGGCCCTTGCAGACCTCCGCGACCGCGGCCTCCGCGCCGATGATCACGAGGGTGGCGTCCGGGTCGGAGAAGCGCTCCCAGTCGACGCCGCCCTCGGCCGCGTCGATGACCCTGACCTCGCGGTGCTTGGCGTCGGTCAGCGGGATCCCCGCGTAGCCGGGGACGCCCGTCACGGCGGACACGCCCGGGACGACCTCGAACGCGACCCCGGCCTTCGCCAGCGCGCTGCCCTCGGCGGCCAGATCGCACGCCAGTCCGGGATCGCCCTGCAGCAGCCGCACGACGCGGCGCCCGGCCTTCGCGGCCCGCGCGGCGATCTTGACGGGGTCGCCGTCCGCCGAGTCGATGATCTCGGCGTCCGGACGGCAGTGGGACAGGATCTCCGCCGGGCAGTGCGCGCGGCTCACGACGACCGTGTCGGCGCGCTCCAGCTCGGCGGCGGCACGGAGCGTCAGCAGGCCGGGATCGCCCGGACCCATCCCGACGATCACGACGCCGCCGGGCCCGGCCTCCCGGGCCGACGCGCCGTCCTCGATCGGCACGGCCTCTTCGATCGGCACGGCCTCCTCGGCCGCGCCCTCGGCCGGTTCGCTCGGCATGCTCGCTGCGGTGGTGCTCTTAGCGGCGGGGCTCAATCGCGCTCCCCCATCAACTGGTCGGCCCCCTGCGCGAGCAGCCGGTCCGCGAGATCGCGTCCGAGCTGTTCCGCGGCGTCCGGGTGGCCGCTTGCGGACAGCCGCACCTGCCGGGTCCCGTCGTAGGCCACGACGGTCGCCGTCAGATGGAGCTTTTCATCTACTTCGGCAGCGTACGTCCCCACGGGCGCTGAGCAACCCGCCTCGAGCACGGCGAGGACCGTCCGTTCGGCGGTGACGGCCCGCCTGGTCGCGGCGTCATCGACCGTTCCAAGGATCTCCCGGAGGTCGGGCCGGTCGGCCCGGCATTCGAGCGCGAGCGCCCCCTGCCCGGGAGCGGGCAGCATCAGGCTGGGGTCGAAGACCTCGCCGACCGCGTCCAGGCGGCCGATCCGCTTCAGGCCCGCATGGGCGAGGACGACGGCGTCCAGCTCGCCGTCGGCGACCTTGCGGAGCCGGGTGTCGGCGTTGCCGCGGATCGGGACGATCTCCAGGTCGGGCCGCATCGCGCGCAGCTGCGCCACCCGGCGCGGGGAGCCGGTGCCGATGCGCGCCCCGCGCGGCAGGTCGGCGAGCTTCGCGGGGCCGCCCCGGGGGTGGTGGGGTGTGGCCATGGGGGCGACGCAGAGCGCGTCGCGGGGGTCGTCGCGGTGCGGGGTCGCGGCGATGGCGATCCCCGGCGTCGCGGACGTCGGCAGGTCCTTCAGCGAGTGCACGGCGAAGTCCACCTCGCCGGACAGGATCTTGTCGCGGAGGGCGTTGACGAAGACTCCCGTCCCGCCGATCTGGGCGAGCAGGGCCTTGGAGACATCACCCTCCGTGGTTACCCCCACCAGCTCCACCGCATGCCCGGTCAGCCGGGTCAACGCGTCCGCGACCTGCTGCGACTGGGTCGTCGCCATCAGGCTCCTGCGAGTGCCGAGCCGCAGCGGACGCCCCACACCCCCCGGTTCGCTACCGCTCATCCTTGGTCTCCTCCGCGCCCCGCCACGGTGTCGCGGGCGCTCACCGCCCGGACGTTCGCGGCCTGCGCGTTCACCGTCTCCGCGCGCAGCCCGTGGTCGCTCAGTTCCCGCGCACTCGGACCGTCCGTCGCGGGCATGGTGCTCACGCAGTCGGCTTCAGCGCATTCCGGGTCCACCGTACGGGCGGAGCCCGTCCACGCGCCTTCCCCTTCGTTGCTCACTTCGGTGTCGCGCATGTCAGCGCGGGCCACCGCCTCCGGCGCCTTCGGGTCCAGGTCGAACAGCTCGCGCAGCGCGTCGGCGTAGGAGTCGCCGCCCGGCGCCGACGCGAGCTCCTTGACCCGGACGGTCGGCGCGTGCAGCAGCTTGTCCACCACGCGCCGGACGGTCTGCTCGATCTCCCCGCGGGCCCGGTCGTCGATCCCGGACACCCGTCCGGCCAGCCGGGCCAGCTCGGCCTCGACGACGTCGGCCGCCTTGCTGCGCAGCGCGACGACCGTCGGGGCCACGGCGGCGGCGCGGGCGGCGCTGAGGAACGCCTCCACCTCGTCGCAGACGATCCGCCGGACGGCCTCGACCGCCTTCGGGCCGATGGCGTGCGCGGCCTCCTCGGCCGTCCGCAGGTCGTCCAGCCCGGCCAGGCCCACGCCCGGCAGGTCGCGGACGGACCGCTCGACGTCGTGCGGCAGCGCCAAGTCGAGGAAGAACCGGTTCCGCCCGTCAGCGCCGACGCCCTGCGCCTGAAGCTGCGCCGCCGTCAGCACCAGCCCGGTCGCGCCCGTGCAGGACACCACCAGGTCGGCCGCGGCCACCGCGGAGTCGATCGCCGACAGCTCGATCGCGCGGGACGGCGTGTCCAGCGACTCGGCCAGCCGCACCGCCCGCTCGTGGGTGCGGTTCGCGATCACGACCTCGCGCGCCCCGGCGCGGCTCAGCGTCGCCGCGGCGAGCGAGCTCATCGACCCGGCGCCGACGACCAGCGCGCGAGCGCCGTCCAGCGGGCCGAGATGCCGGGCGGCGACGTCCAGCCCGACGCTGACCAGCGAGGCGCCCGCCCGGTCAATGCCCGTCTCGTGGTGGGCGCGCTTGCCGACGCGCAGCGACTGCTGCAGGACGTCGTGCAGCTCGCGGCCGAGCGTGCCCTCGTCCTGCGCGACGCGGAACGCCTGCCTGATCTGCCCGAGGATCTGCCCCTCGCCGACGACCATCGACTCCAGCCCGCACGCAACCGCGAACACGTGCTGGACGGCCCGCTCCTCGTAGTGGACGTACAGGTGCCGCGACAGCTCGTCCAGCGCGACGCCGGACTGCTGCGCGAGAACCTCGGAGACCGCCGAGACGCCGCCGTGGAACTTGTCGACCACCGTGTAGATCTCGACCCGGTTGCACGTCGAGACGATCGCGGCCTCGGCCACGTGCGCGGAGCCGTGCACGGCGTGCAGCAGCTTCACCAGGTCGTCCCCGGCCACCGCCGCCCGCTCCAGCACCGCGACTGGAGCGCTCCGGTGACTGAGCCCTACGACCAGAACGCTCACGCCCTGCCTCCCGTGTCTCCCGCTGCGCTCATGCTTCGACCGTCTCCACGTACTGCTTCGTGCCCGGCGGCGCACCGCCGCCGGGCAGGTCGGCGGGGCCGTCGGGCCCGCCGGCCTTGCGCTGCTCGTGGAACGCGAGGATCTGCAGTTCGATGGACAGGTCGACCTTGCGCACGTCGACGCCGTCGGGCACCGAGAGCACGGCCGGCGCGAAGTTCAGGACGCTCGTCACGCCCGCCGCCACGACGCGATCGCAGACCCCCTGGGCCGCTCCCGCGGGGGTCGCGATCACGGCGATGGAGACGCCGTGGCCCGCGATGATGTCCTCCAGCCGGTCGATGTGCTGCACCGTCATGCCGGCGATCTCCTGGCCGACGATGGAGTCGTCCGCGTCGAGCAGGCCCGCCACGCGGAACCCGCGGGACGCGAAACCGCCGTAGCCGGCCAACGCACGGCCCAGGTTACCCACACCGATGATCGCCACGACCCAGTCCTGCGTCAGCCCCAGCTCCCGGGAGATCTGGTAGACGAGGTATTCGACCTCGTACCCCACGCCGCGCGTGCCATACGAGCCCAGGTGGGAGAGGTCCTTCCGGAGCTTGGCCGAGTTGACGCCGGCCGCCGCGGCGAGCTCCTCCGACGACACGGTCGCGACGCCGCGCTCCTGCAGCCCGGTGAGGGCCCGCAGGTACACCGGAAGCCGCGCCACGGTGGCTTCGGGGATGCCGCGTCCTGCGCGGTCGCGCTGGCGGTTCTGTCGAGGTGTCACGGCCTGCTTCTTCGGGCTCGCTGGGACGGACGCTGGGATGGAGGCCGCGAGGCCCCCGGCACCGCTCGGACGGCCGGGAGACGGCCGCACGGCCGCGGCCTGACCGCCTCGGGGCCGTCCACCAGGTTAAGCCTTTGTGAATACGCGCACAAAGTCGCCCCCCTCCGTAGCCCCACCGGCGGTACGGACGGGTACGCCGCGAAGGTCCATAAACCAGGGACTTCCAGCGCGGGCGGGCGTCCTGGGCGCACGCCGGGCCCCGGGCCCGGATGTGACCGACCAGACACCCGGCGGCCGCGTCAGGAGGCGCGCAGCGCGCCGATCGCCGCGCGGAGGCGGTCCTCGTCGACGCGCCAGAAGTCGTGCTGGACGCCGTTGATCAGCGTGACGGGGATCTGCTCCCAGTACTGCTCGGTGTCCCGCTCCGACTTCGTGATGTCGCGCTCTTCCCAGGGGACGTCCAGCTCGCGGGCGACCCGTTCGATCACCGCGCGGGCGTCGTCGCACAGGTGGCAGCCGGGCTTGCCGAGCAGGGTGATCGTGACGTCGCCGCCCGCCGAGGAGCCCATCGCCGTCACCGTCCGGGGAACTCCGGCGCCGGGAGCGGCACCTTGGCCGGGCCGAGCCGCAGCTCGATCACGTTGGTGGCCAGCACATGCGTGCGGGACTCGGCCAGGAACCGCTGCAGATGCGGCTGCTGCCGGTGGGAGGCGAACGCCGCCTCGTCCCGGAAGAGCTGGTAGAAGATCCGCTGCGTGGGGGCGCCGACCACCTCGTGGCAGGCGAAGATCACCGTGTCGGGCTCGGCGGCCAGCGCGGCCTTCACCAGGTCGGTGGCGAGCCGGTCGAAGGCGTCCTCGCGGCCGTCCAGGAGCGTGTAGACGGTGATCTGGCCGCACGCGTCGGCCAGCCGGCCCAGCCCGCCCTTCGGCGCCCCGGCGGGACGCGCCTGCTCGGGGACGAGCCCGCCGCCGATGCCCGGGACACCGGCGGCCCCGCCGACGCCGCCGACGCCGTCGACGGCGGTGGGCCCGGCCGGGTTCTCCCGGAACCGGAAGTCGTCGACCGGGGCCGCCGGGACGGGGTCGGGGAACCGGAGCTCTCCACGCCGCGGGTCCTGGGCCGGGGGCGTCGGCGCCGAGACGGGCTCGTGCCGCGCACCCGCGTAGCCCTGCTCCTCGTAGCCGGTCGCGGGCTCGTCCCTGTACCCGTCGCCGTACTCGTCCCCGCCCTCGTAGCCCTCGTAGCCTTCCTCGTCCTCGTACACCGGGATCGTGCGTATCGCGCCGTACCAGACGAGCCCGGCCGCGCCGCCGAGCGCGATCACCGCGAGCGGCGCGGGCAGGAACCCGCGGGTGCCGCTGACCACCAGCACGCCCGCGAGCGCGACCAGCGCGACCGGGATCAGCAGCTCGGCGGCCTCCTGGTCGCGCTTGCTCGCCAGCCACGCGGTGACGCCCGTGCACGCCGCGAGCGCCAGCACCGCGACGACGTGCGCGCCGTCGATCAGCAGCAGCGGCAGCGCGTCGTAGGTGGAGCCCGGCTTGGGCAGCTTCTTGGACAGGTCGCCCTTGAGCGGGTCCAGGACGAGGATGACGGTCGCGACGACCGTGTAGGAGATCGCGAACAGCCAGCCGGCGAACCGCACCTGCACGTACCGCGCGATCAGCTCGATCATTCCGAGCGCGAGCCAGATCGGCCCGATGAGCGCCGCGCCGAGCTCCGCGACGCGGAACAGCACGCCGTTGAACCCGGCCAGGAAGCCGACGGTCATGCACAGCAGCGACAGCGACAGCCCCACCTGCGTGAACGACCAGGCGATGAGGTAGAGCAGCCGGTCCTTGTTGGCGCGCGAGATCAGCAACCCCGTGGCCACTAAGGCACCAAGGGTCGCCACCAGCGCGAGAAGAGCGTCGACCATCGCGCCCCATGGTGCCCGATGGCGGCGGCGGAGGGGTAACCCGCCTCCAGGTGAACGCGCCCGCGCGGCACGCGCCGGTGGCGTGCGCGCCTACACCGCCCGGCCAGTGCGCATACGTCAAGTGGCATGTCATCGCCAGTGGCTGAGGTACGCCATTTGGGGGTCGCGTGCGGCATTGCCTCTGGTACCTGGCGGTATCTAGAGTGGCAAATCACGCCGGAGGTCGCGTAAGCCCCGAGGAGAACTGCATGAGCAGCTTGTCCCTCGATGCCGGGGTCCTCCCGCGGCCCCGGCCCCCACGAGGAGGCTTCGGCCCGCTGGGCTCCGCCGGCCTCCGCGGCGCCGACCGGACCCTGCCCGGACGGGACGCCGCCGACCGCGCCGCCGACCGCGCGGCCGAGCAGGACGCCGGACGCGCGGAGATCCTCAAGGCGCTCGTCCTGCGGGCGCGGGACGGCGACGCCGAGGCGTTCGGCTCCCTCTACGACCACTACGTCGAGCTGGTCTACCGCTACGTCTACTACCGGGTCGGGACGCACTCGCTCACCGAGGACCTCACCAGCGAGACGTTCCTCCGCGCGCTGCGCCGCATCTGCGACTTCCACTGGCAGGGCAAGGACTTCGGGGCCTGGCTGGTCACGATCGCCCGGAACCTCGTCGCCGACCACTTCAAGTCCAGCCGCTACCGGCTGGAGGTCTGCACCGCCGAGCTGGTCGAGCCGGACCGGCACCAGGAGGGGCCCGAGCGGGCCGTCCTGGACTCGATGACCAACCGGACGCTGCTGGAGGCCGTCCGGCGGCTGGGGTCGGAGCAGCAGGAATGCATCGTCCTGCGGTTCCTGCACGGCCTGTCGGTCGCCGAGACGGCGCTGGTCATGGGCAAGAAGACGGGTGCGATCAAGGCGCTGCAGTACCGGGCCGTCCGGTCGCTGGGCCGCATGCTCCCGGACGACCTGCGCCACTGACCCCCGCCGCTCGCTCTATTGAATTGATCGTCTATTCGCGGCGCGGCCGTAACCCTCCGCGCCGCCCGATCGTTTGTGCGGTCAGGAGAGCGTTTACGCCTGGACTCCAGAAGGAGAGCCAGTGAGAACCAGGCGAGGGAAGATCATCGAACAAGGGAACGCGCTCGCCCGCCTGCGGGCGAGCGAAGCCGGGCCCGACCCGCGGTTCCGTGCCGTGCTGCGCGAGCGGCTCGTCGCGGCGGCGGGCGACCGGAGTGACGGCCGTCGCAATCACGGGCGAGGCGACGGTGCGAGGGAGGCGGTTGACTAGAGTCGCCCCATGGTTCAGATAAGGCAGCGGTCGTTTCGGCAGGGCCCGCTTCGGCGGGGCTCGTTCTGGCAGCTTCCTTTCTGGCAGCGGGGCAAGGACGAAGATCATGTGAGCGCCGGAGAGGCCGCCGCGGCGGCAGCGGCCGAGCACGAGCCGCTGCCGGAGCCCGATCCCGCCGCGGCGGCGTTCTTCGACGTCGACAACACGATGATGCGCGGCGCGTCCATCTACTACTTCGCGCGCGGGCTCGCCGCGCGGAAGCTGTTCACCATGCGCGACCTCGCCATGTTCGCGTGGGGGCAGGCCACCTTCCGGCTGCGCGGCACCGAGAACTCCGAGCACATCGGCAGCGCCAAGGAGGCCGCGCTCGCGTTCGTCGCCGGGCAGAAGGTCGCCGGGATCGTCACGCTCAGCGAGGAGATCTACGACGAGGTGATGGCCGACCGGATCTGGCACGGCACCCGCACCCTCGCCCTCCAGCATCTGGACGCGGGCCAGCAGGTCTGGCTCGTCACCGCCACGCCCGTCGAGGTCGCCCGGACGATCGCGCACCGCCTCGGCCTCACCGGCGCGCTCGGCACCGTCGCCGAGACCAGCGACGGCGTCTACACCGGACGGCTCGTCGGGAACCTGCTGCACGGGCCCGCGAAGGCGGAGGCCGTCCGCGCGCTCGCACAGCGGGAGGGCCTCGACCTGGCGCGCTGCGCCGCCTACAGCGACTCGATCAACGACCTGCCGATGCTGACGGCGGTCGGCCAGCCGCACGCCGTGAACCCCGACGCGGAGCTGCGCGAGCACGCCAAGGAGAACGGCTGGCCGATCCACGACTTCCGAACCGGCCGCAGGGTGACGATGATCGCGCTGCCCGCGGCGGCCGGGGCGGGCGCGCTCGCGGGCGGGGTCGCGGCCGGGATCGCGCTGCGCCGCCATTACCGCGCGAACTGACCTGCCCGTCCAGGACGGCGCCGGGATTAGCCTGTCCCCGTGACCGTCGAGCTGACGTTGCTGACGCGGGTGTCCTGCCGCGGCCGGGACGTCACGAGCCCCCGGATGCGCGGCCTCCTCGCGCTGCTGGCCGAGGAACCGCGCGCGGGCGCGTCCATCGTGCGCCTCGTGGAGGGGCTCTGGCCGGACGGACGTCCCGAGAACCCGGCGAAGGCGCTGCAGGTCGTGGTGTCGCGGGCCCGGTCGCAGCTCGGCGCGGACGTCATCGCCAGCACCCCGGCCGGATACCGGCTCGGCCTGCGCGAGGACGAGGTCGACGCGTCCGCCGTGCTGCTCGCCGCGTCCGCGAGCGCCCGCGGTTCCCGCGACGGCGACCACGCGGCCGCGCTCGCCCACGCCGAGCAGGGCCTCGCTCTGTGGGACGCTCCCCCGGAGCCGGACGGCGACGACGACCCCCTGTCCGTGCTGCGCGCGGGCAGGGTCTCGACGTACTGGACGCTCGCCCGCGCCCGCGCGCTCGCCCTGGCGCGGCTCGACCGGCACGCGGAGGCGTTCGACGCGCTGACCGCCGTGGCCCGCGAGTATCCCCGGGACGAGGAGGTCCTCGCCTGGCTGCTGCGTTGCGAGGCGGCGACCGCGGGACCGTCCGCCGCGCTGGCCCGGTTCGAGTCCTACCGGCGCTCCCTGCGCGACGAGCTCGGCACCGATCCGGGGGACGCGCTGCGGGCCGTCCAGCAGGAGCTGCTGCGGGACGAGGCCCCGGCCGTCCGGCGCGGCGTCGCGCACGAGCCGAACCCGCTGCTCGGCCGCGACGGCGACATCGCGGCCGTCCTCGGGCTGCTGCGCACGTCCCGCGTCACCTCGATCGTGGGGACGGGCGGGCTCGGCAAGACCCGGCTCGCGAACACCGTGGCGCGCGACGCGCCGCAGCGGGCCGTGCATCTCGTCCCGCTCGCCGGTGTCGCGCGGGACGAGGACGTGTCGGCCGAGGTGGCGTCGGTCCTCGGCGTCAGCGACCTGCGCTCGGCGGCCGCGCCGCGCGGCCTCGGCGGGGCGGCCGACCGGGTCGGCGGGATCGTGGAGGCGCTCGGTCCCGGCCCGGTGCTGCTCGTCCTGGACAACTGCGAGCACGTGGTGGACGGCGTCGCCGCCCTGGTCGGCGCGCTGGTGTCGCGGACGCGGGACCTGCGCGTCCTCACCACGGGCCGCGCGCCGCTCGGCCTGTCGTCGGAGTCGGTGTACCCGCTGCCCGCGCTCGACCTGCCGACGGCCGTCGAGCTGTTCCGGCAGCGGGCGCACGCGGCGCGGCCGAGCGCCGACGTCCCCGCGGACGCGGCCGCGGAGCTGTGCCGCCACCTGGACGGGCTGCCGCTCGCCGTGGAGCTGGCGGCGGCGCGCGTCCGCGTCATGTCGGTGCCCGAGATCGCCCGCGGCCTGGACGACCGGTTCGCCCTCCTGCGCGGCAACGTGCGGGACGCGCCGTCCAGGCACCGGACCATGCACGCCGTCGTCGACTGGAGCTGGACTCTCCTCGACCCGTCCAGGCGGGCGGCGATGCGGTCGCTGTCGGTCTTCTCGGCCGGTTTCACCGCGGACGCCGCGCGCATCCTCCTCGACGGCGACGCCCTGGAAACCCTGGAAGACCTCGTCGGCCAGTCGCTCCTCGAAATGACCGAGTGGCAGGCCGGGACGCGGTTCCGGATGCTGGAGAGCGTCCGGGAGTTCAGCGCGGCGCACCGCGAGGCGGCGGGCGAGACGGAGCGCGCGGTCGGCGGGCTGCTCGCCTGGGCCCGGCAGTTCGGGGCCGCGCACCACGAGGCGCTGTTCGGGGCCGAGCCGTTCGGATCGCTGGCGCGCGTCCGGGTCGAGCAGGACAACCTGCTGCAGGCGCTGCGCCATGGGCTCGCCAGGGACGACGGCCCGGCGGTCGCGGCGGTGGCCGCCGTCCTCAGCGGGCTGTGGACGCTGGAGTCCGCGTACAGCAGGATGATCGTCCTGACCGAGGAGACGGCCGGGCTGCTGAGCCGCTTCCGTCCCGGTCCCGAGGACGCCGAGACGACCCGGACGGCCCTCGCGCTCAGCGTCCTGACCTCGTCCATGCTGAAGGGCCCGCGGGCGACGCGCACGCTCGTCGCGCTGCGCCGGTTGCCGCCCGTCCCGCCGACCAGCGTCGTCCGGGCGCTGGCGTTCGTGACGGCGTCCGGGCCGAAGCTCCTCGACCCGGACGGCGGCGCGGAGTTCCTCGACCGGATGTGCGCGAGCGACGAACCGGCCCTCGCCGCCATCGCGAACTGCGTCGCGGGCTACGTCCGGGAACGGGACGGCGACCTGAAAGGGGCGCTCGCGGTCACCGAGACGATGCTGGCGGTGGCCGGTGACACCTACACCCCGTGGCTCAGCCTTTTCGTCCACTCGCGGCTCGGTGAGCTGCTGATGCAGCTCGACCAGGGCGAACGGGCCGTGCACCACCTCCACGTTTCGCTTGACCTGGTGCAGCGGCACGGATGGCCCGACAACTTCGGGCTGCTGTGGGCGCTCGCCGCCGCCCACGCGAGCCTCGGCGAGTACGACACGGCGGAACGGTGGCTCGACCAGGCGCTCGTGTCCGGCCCGGACGAGACGTCCGGCGTCGCCGCGTTCAACCTCGGCGCCCGCGCGGAGGTCGCCCTCGTGCGCGGCGACGCCGACGCGGGCCTGCGGCTCTGGCGGCAGGCGGTCGAACGGCTGGCGGACACCGACGACCCCATGGCGGCGCCCGGCCTCGACCCGTGGACGCTGGAGGCCCACTGCGCCACCGTCGTCGCCCACGCGCGGCACGGGCGGCTCGACCTCGTCGAGGACCTCGCGGCAGGGCTGCCCGCCAAGCTGTCCGACCTGCTCGCGCTGCCGCAGGACACGATGCCGTCCTTCTTCATGGACCTGCCGTTCTGCGGCGGCGTCCTCCTCGCCCTGGCCGTCGCCGACCTCGCGCGCCGGGGCGATGCGGCCCCACCAGACGTCCGGTCCCGGGCCGCGCGGACGATCGCGCTGGCGGAGCGGCTGCACCACGTCCGGTCGTTCCAGCCGACCATGTCCGCTTCGGCCGCGCGCCGCGAGGCCGAGGACGCCGACGCGCCGGCGCACTCCGCCGCGGTGTCGGAGTACGCTGGCCTGGACGGCGCGGCCCTGCGGAACGAGGTGCGCAAACTCGCCCGCGAGTTTGCGCCCGGCGGGGCCGGCGGGGCTAGCGGGGTGCCTTCCGGTTGAACAGGAACTTCGCGTAGACGTAGCCGCCGATCGCCAGCCCGGCGCACCACGCGAGCGAGACCGCCGCGTCCTTCCCGCTCGGCGAGGTGACCAGCAGGCCGCGGACCGTCTCGATGATCGGCGTGAACGGCTGGTACTCCGCGAACCACCGCACCCCGGCGGGCATCGACTCCGGCGGGACGATCGCGCTGCCGAGGAACGGCATGAACTGGATGATCAGCGGCGAGTTGCTCGCGCCCTCCGGGTTCTTCGCCAGCAGCCCCAGCGCGACCGCCACCCAGGTCAGCGCGAACGTGAGCAGCACCAGCAGGCCGATCGCGGCGAGCCAGTCCAGGACGCCGCCGTGCGTCCGGAAGCCCAGCGCGACCGCGACCCCGATCACCGCGGCCGTGCTGATCACCGTCTGGATCATGCTGCCGACCACGTGCCCGGTCAGCAGCGACACCCGCGCGATCGCCATCGTCCGGAACCTGTCGACGATGCCCTCGGTCATGTCGAGGGACACCGACACCGACGTCGTCAGGCACCCGGACGCGATCGCCATCAGGATGATCCCCGGCGCGACGTAGTTGATGTAGTCGCCCTTCGCCGGGCCGCCGACGCCCGCGCCGAGCGCGTTCCCGAAGACGCCGACGAACAGCAGCATGATGAGGATCGGCATCATCATCATGCCGACCGACAGGGACGGGTAGCGCAGCGCGTGCCGCAGGTTGCGGCGCAGCATCGTCGCCGAGTCCGCCGCCGCGTGCGAGAGCGTGCTCATACGGAGGTCACCTCGTTCCGCTGCGGCTGGGGGCGTCCGGTGAGCGCGAGGAACACGTCGTCCAGGTCGGGGGTGTGGACGGACAGCTCGTCGACCTCGATCGACTCGTCCTCCAGCCGTCCGAGCAGCGAGCGCAGCGACCGGACGCCGCCGTCGCTCGGCACCTGCAAGGCGAGCGCGTCGTCGTCGCGCGTCACCGCGCCGAGCGTCACCGCGCCGAGCGTCCGCGCCGCCGCGTCCAGCGCCGCCAGATCATGGAACCGGAGCCGGACGTGCCCGCCGGAGACGAGCCGCTTCAGCTCGTCCGAGGTGCCCTCGGCCACGAGCCGCCCGCCGTCCAGCACCGCGATCTTGTCGGCGAGCTGGTCGGCCTCCTCCAGGTACTGCGTGGTCAGGAAGATCGTCACGCCGTTCCTGGCCAGGCCGCGGATGATCTCCCACATGGTGCGGCGGCTGCGCGGGTCGAGGCCGGTGGTCGGCTCGTCCAGGAAGATGATCCGCGGGGCGCCGATCAGCGTCATCGCGAGGTCCAGCCGCCGCCGCATCCCGCCGGAGTACGTCGCGACCATCGTGCGCGCCGCCTCCACCAGGTCGAACCGCTCCAGCAGCTCGTCCGCCGCCCGGCGGCCTTCGGTCTTGCCGAGGTGGTGCAGGTCGGCCATCAGGATCAGGTTCTCGCGGCCGGTGAGCAGGCCGTCCACCGCCGAGTACTGCCCGGTGACGCCGATCGCCCTGCGCACCCCGTCGGGGTCCCTGGCCAGATCACATCCCGCGACCCGCACGACGCCCCCATCCGCAGGGATCAGCGTGGACAGGATCCGCACAGCCGTCGTCTTCCCTGCGCCGTTCGGGCCCAGCAGTGAGAAGACCGTCCCGCGCGGGACGTCGAGGTCTATCCCGTCGAGGACGACCCTCTCCCCGAACGCCTTCCGCAGACCGATCGCCTGAATGGCCGTCTGCGCCGGTTCTCTGTTCATGCCCGCACCCTGCACGGCCCCGCCTTCAGGCCGCTTTCACCCCGGTTTCACCCACCCGGCACGCGGCGCATCCCCCGACGCTCGGCACGCGGCGCGTCCTCGGGCACCGCCCGCCCGGCGCGGCGCGCGACGTCCGCCCGCCCGGCGCGGCGCGCGACGTCCGCCCGCCCGGCGCGGCGCGCGACGTCCGCCTGCTCGACCCGGCGCGCGGCGTCGGCCGACTCGGCGCGGCTCGCGACGTCGGCCGACTCGGCGCGGCGCGCGACGTCCGCCAGCTCGGCGGCGAAGGCGCGGACCCGGGCGGTCTCGTGGTCGTGGCGCCAGACGAGCGCCAGCGTGGATTCGGGCAGCCCGGTGACCGGGACGTAGGTGACGGCCCCCCGGTCGTGGTCCTCGGCGGTCGCCCTGCACAGCAGCATCAGTCCCCGTCCCGCCGCCGCCAGCGCGAGCCCCTCCTGAAGGGTGCCGACCACCGGGCCCGCCCCGATCGGACGGCCCCCAGGCGTCGTCGACGGCGCGAAGCTCTCCCGCCAGTAGCCGGGCGCCGGGCCGCCCACCTGGACCAACGCGCATCCGGCCAGCTCCTCGGCGGACAGCGAGTCTCGCGCGGCCAGCGGATGCCGCACCGACAGCGCGACCGTCTGCGGCTGCCGCGAGAAGATCGTGCCGACGACCAGGTCGTCCTCCAGCACGGGCCCGAGCACGATCGCCGCGTCGAGGTCGCCTCGCCGCAGAGCCCCGAACGGGTCGTGCAGCGGCAGCTCGGCCAGCTCGACGACGCAGGCCGGGTGCCGCTCCTGGAAGCGCGACGCGGCCTCCGTCACCTGGTCGTTCGCCAAGCACTGGAAGCCCACCCGCAGCGTCCCCTCGACGCCGCGCGCGGCCAGGCGCGCGCCGTCCACCGCCTGGCGGAGGCCGTCGTAGGCCGGACGCAGGTCCCGCCGGAACGCCTCCCCGAGGGGGGTCAGGTCGACCCGGCGGCTCGTCCGCTCCACCAGCCGGGCGCCGACGCGGTCCTCCAGCGAGCGCAGCAGCTGGCTGACCCTGCCCTGCGAGATGTAGAGCCGTTCACCGGCCCGGCCGAAGTGCAGTTCCTCGGCCAGGACGAGGAAGCATTCGAGTTCGCGCAGTTCCAGACCGGACATCCCGCCTCCGTGATCGATGAGCGTCACTAATGCAGCCGTGAGACATACGTCGTTGTTCCGGCCGCCGGGCCGCCGGTTGACTCGGGCCATGAGACACGTGACCTCCCCGGACGGCGCGGGCATCGCGGCCTGGGCGGCGGTCGGTGCCGTCGCCGCCGCCACCTTCACCGTCGTCACCTCCGAGATGCTCCCGGTGGGCCTGCTCACCCCGATGGGGCGGACGCTCGGCGTCAGCGAGGGGGTCGCCGGACTGGCCCTGACGGTCACGGGCCTTGTCGCCGCCGTGTCCGCGCCGTTCATCGTCCCCGTCCTCGGCCGGATGGACCGGCGTCCCGTGGTGGTGGCGCTGCTGCTGACGCTCGCGCTCGGGAACGCCCTGGCGGCCTGGTCGCCCAACGTCGCGACGCTGATGGCGGGGCGCGTCCTCGTCGGCGCGGGCATGGGCGGGGTGTGGGCGCTGGCCGCGTCCCTCGCGGCCCGGCTCGTCCCCGGACGGTCGAGAGGGACCGCCATCGCGGTCGCCTTCAGCGGCGTCGCGATCGCGTCGGTGCTGGGCGTGCCCGCCGGGACGCTGCTCGGCGAGGCCGCCGGCTGGCGGGCCGCGTTCGCGGCGTCCGCCGGGCTCGCCGCCGTCCTCGCGGTGGTCATGGCGGTGCTGCTGCCGCCGCTGCCCGTGGCGCGGGCGACCGGCCTGCGCGGCACGGCCCGGCTGGCCGCGGAGCCGCGCGTCCGGGCCGGCCTGGTCGCCACCGCGCTGCTGGTCAGCGGGCATTTCGCGGCGTACACCTACGTCCGTCCCGTGCTGGAGGACGTCTCCGGCGCGGACGCCGGGCAGATCGGCGCGCTGCTCCTCGGCTACGGCGTCGCGGGCGTCGCGGGGAATTTCGCGAGCGGCGCCGGGGCCGTCCGGTCGCCGCGCGCCACCCTGCTGGTCCTCGGCGCGACGCTCGCCCTGACGGTGCTGCTCGTCCCGCTGCTCGGCCGATCCCTCGGCGGCGGCGCGGCCCTGCTGATGCTGTGGGGGCTCGCCTACGGCGGCGTGTCGGTGACGGTGCAGAACTGGCTGCTCGCGGCGGCCCCGCACGCCGAGGAGGCGGCGTCCGCGCTGCTCGTCGCCGTGTTCAACGCCGCGATCGCGCTCGGCGCCCTGCTCGGCGGACGCGCGGCCGACGGTCTCGGCACCGCCTCGGTCATGTGGCTCGCCGGGCTCCTGGCGGCGGGCGCCGTCGTCCAGGTCATCGCGGCGCCCGGGGCTCGGGCGGCTCAGGCGACGGTGCGGAGGCGGGCGTCGAGCGCGTCGAGATCGGGGACGAACCACACGTGACCGGACGAGTTCGACTCCCGGACGAGAGCCCGCAACGCCGAACTGGCCTCCACATGCCGCGAGATGTCGCCCACAACCACCAAACGCAGCCGGTAGTTGACGAACTTCTGCATGACATCGCCTGCGAAGCGAGTGCCCAGCGCGAAGAAGCGCTCGTCCAGGCGGCTCGCGGGCACGGCCACCACCTCCGCGCCGAGGAAGGCCGCGCCGATCAGGTCGAGCGCGTCCTGCTCGGTGGCGATCGGCGGGCCGTCCGGGTCGCACACGAGCACCTGCGCCCCGGCCCGCTCCTCCACCACGTCAGGCATGGTCGTCCTCCGAGGCCAGCAGGCCGTTCTCGCCGCCGATGACGGCGTCGATCAGGCGCAGCACGTCGGCGGTCGCGGCGGCGCCGCCCAGTATCACGATCTTCATCCGGCTCCGCTCCTCGTCATGGACGGCCTGCACCCGCAGCGGAGGCCCGGCGCCGCCGCCCGTGTTCACCCCGGCCAGCACGAGCGTGCTCAGCCGGTCGGCCGCGACCCGGTCGACGCCGTCGACCTGCACGATGCTCGACACCTCGACCGGGGACGCCGCGTTCGCGGGCGGCGGCCGCCGACCGGTCAATGCCTCCAGGTCGGCGGCGGAGATCCGGTACTGCTTGCCGATCCGGACGGCCGCGAGCCGTCCGGCGCGGATGTAGCCGCGGACGGTGCGCACATGGAGACCGAGGAGGTCGGCGACCTCCTCCACAGAGTACATTTTCTCCGCCATCGTTCCCCATCTTAGGGGCGTATAGGGAACGATGCGTAATCCGACGAGCGAGCGACGGCGTTCAGGCCCGCGCTTCGGCGCGCAGCAGTTCCGCGCGCTTGCTCCGGTGGAAGACGAACGGGGTCAGCGGGAGCAGGCAGGCGAGCACCGCCAGCAGGCTCGGCCCGACGCCCCAGGCGAGCCTGCGGCGCGCCGCCACGAACACCAGCACCCACGCGATCACCAGCGCGCCGTGCAGGAGGCCGAGCGGCTGCACCAGGTCGATGTCGGAGACGCGGCTCAGCAGCGAGCCGAAGATGAGGAGGACGACGAACGACCACCCCTCCGCAAGCGTGATCACCCGGAACCAGAACACCGAATTGCGCTCGCCAAGGTTCGTCAAGCTGCTGCTCTTCGCCGGCATGGAACCTCCGCGTCCCCAGTGTCACTACGGCAAGTAGTACTACCCGCCGTAGTGAAAATCGTCAAACCCCGAAGATTTTCTCCGCCCTGATGTCGAGAAGCGCCCGGCCGCTCCGACCGACCAGCGAAGGACGTCCTCGACAGAACGGCAGAGTGCTTCGGATATGCGAATCGACCGCGCGTGGCTGGGAGCGGCCCTCCTCATGCTCCCGACCTTCATCGTCGCCATGGACACGACGGCCCTGCTCCTCGCCCTGCCGCAGCTGACCGCCGACCTGGGCGCCACGAGCGTCCAGCAGCTGTGGATCAGCGACGGCTACGGGTTCCTGGTGGCCGGCATGGTCATCACGATGGGCACGCTCGGCGACCGGATCGGCCGCCGACGGCTGCTGCTCACGGGCGCGGCGGCGTTCGCGGCGCTGTCGGTCGTGGCGGCGTTCGCGACCGGCCCGCTGATGCTGATCGTCGTCCGCGCGCTGCTCGGCGTCGCCGGTGCGACGCTCGCGCCGTCCACCCTCGCCCTGCTCACCACCATGTTCCGGGACGAGCACCGGCGCGGGAAGGCAATCGCGGCCTGGGCCACCTGCCAGTTCACCGGCGGCGCGCTCGGGCCCGTCCTCGCCGGGCTCCTCCTCCAGCACTTCTGGTGGGGATCGGTGTTCCTGGCCGCCGTCCCGGCGATGCTGCTGCTGGTGCTCGCCGGGCCCGTCCTGCTGCCGGAGTTCCGAAGCGAGAAGGCAGGACGGCTCGACCCCGCGAGCGTCGCGCTGTCGCTGGCGTCGATGCTGCTGATCGTGTACGGCATCAAGCAGCTGACCGTCGAGGACGTCCGCGCCCTGCCCGCAGTGGCTCTCGTCACCGGCGGCGCGATCGGATGGGTGTTCGTACGCCGCCAACTGCGCCTGGACACCCCACTTCTCGACCTGCGGCTGCTCCGCAACCGCCCGTTCACGGCCGTGCTCGTCGCGCTGGTCTTCGCAGGCATCGCGATGGCCGGAACGGGCCTGCTGGTGACGCAATACCTGCAAGGCGTGCTGGGCTATTCGCCGTTCGCGTCGGCGATGCTATTCGCCCCCATGGGCCTGGGCGTGGCGGCGGGCACCCTGACCGCGCCCCTGCTCGCCCACCGGATGAAGCAGACGTCCGCGATCGCCGCCGGGCTGGCGGCATCGGCGGTCGGCGGCCTACTGCTGATCGGCGTGGACGACGGCCGTGCCCTCCCGCTCGTCATCACCGGCATCACGGTCCTGGCACTGGGCACCGGCCCGCTGTTCGCGCTGGGCACCGGACTGATCATCGGGTCCGCGCCACCGGAGCGCGCCGGGTCGGCCGCGTCGATGTCGGAGACGGGCAGCTATATCGGCGGCTCGCTCGGCTTCGCCCTGCTGGGCGTGGTCGCCACCGTGGTCTACCGCGACCGGATGGACGGCACGTCCGACTCGCTACCCGCCGCCGTCGCCACCAGCGAGCACCTCCCCGCCGCCCAGGCCGCCGAACTGCTGCACACCGCCCAGGACGCCTTCACCACCAGCCTCCACGTCACCGGCGCCATAGCCGCAGTGATCTTCGCTGGCCTGGCCGTCCTGGTCCTGACCATGCGCCCAACGACTCCGACCACCCCGGCCCCACTCCCCGCCCGCGAGACGACCAGGTCCTGAGAAATCACACCAGGCACCGATGCCGGATCACGCTGGGGACCGATGTGGGCCGGTCCCCGAAACGACATGCTCCATGGAGGTCCCACCCGCTATCGCCTAAGGAACCTCATGTCAGCTCATACAGCCCTGATGCGCCCGCCCAGGGTTCCCGGTCGCGCCCTTGCGGTGCTCACCTTGGCTCTGGCGGCCGCCTTCGTCGTCGCCCCTGGCTTCCTGGCGGGCATCGGGCCGGGCAGCGCCTTCACCGGAGAGCACGACCTCGTCGAAGCTCTCCGGACGTCGTTCACCGGATACTGGAGTTCTGGCGACCGGGATCTGTCCCCGACCCTGGAAGGGGTCGTCGACTACTGGTTCCGCTATCACCTGGCCAAAGCAGCGATCGCCGCACTCTTGCTGATCGTGCTCGTCGCACTCGGCGTCCGCGTCTGGAAAACATTCGCGAAGGCCGACGGTCTCGGGACGGGAAAGAACGTCGCGCTGGCCTCGACCGGCGTTCTCATCACCATGCTCGCGCTGTTCTCACTGGTAGCGGTGATGGCCAACCTCCAGGGCATGGTCGCCCCCTACGCCTCCATGCTGCCGATGCTGACAGCGGACGCGCCCGACGCCCAACTCACCGGCACGCTCGATCAAATCAAACTGCAACTGGCCAACTCCTTGGACACGGACGGCCACACCGCACCCGCCCTGCAATTGATGACCGACGACTTCGCCCGCTACCACGTGGCCATGGCCGTAATCGCCACAATCGCGGCGGCCGCCCTCATAGCCCTCAGCGCGCTCCTGTGGAGGCGGTTCACACAGACGGAGCGGTCAGCCAGACGAACAAGGCGAGTCCTGAGCTCGTTCGGCGCCCTCTCAGCCCTGCTTTCCCTGGCCGGAATCGTCGTCGCCGTAGCAAACATCACCACCGCAACCGACCCGACCCCGGCCCTCCTAGCCTTCTTCCAAAACAGCTGGTGAATCCCAGCCGCGCTCGTCCGCCGTACTTCCGAGGCCGCTGACTCTCAACCGAGGTGGGGCGTGTCTCGCCCTTCGCGGTAGTGACTTAACCTCAAGCGCTGGGTGTGGTGCATGGGCAGTTCGTCCAGTTCCTCGACCGGCACCCAACGGACCTCCAGGGACTCATCACTCACTTGGAGTTCGCCTCCGAGCAGGCGAGCCCTGAAGCAGACATTGAACTGCCGACGAACCTCGCCATCTGAATAAGCGATGATGTGGCGCGGGTCGGTATAGGTACCGACAAGCCCCGTGACCGCGATGTCGTACCCGGTCTCTTCCTTGACTTCCCGGACGGCCGTGCCCGGCAGGGACTCGTCCAGATTCATCCCCCCACCCGGCAACGCCCAAAGACCCGAATCAGCCCGGCGCTGCAACAGCACCTCACCGCGCTCGTTGAGGACGACAGCCGACGCGGCGACCACCATCGAATTCGCGTCCGGCGCGGCCGGATCGTCGTAATACTCAGTACGCGCCATTGCACTACTCCTTGACCGCTCGGCAACCGAACCCGTGCGCGTTCACGATCATCTGGGCATCACCACGATAGGTCGGGGTTGTAGAGCGTCTTCGTAGGCGCTGACGCTACTTTCCTTAACTCCGTGCGGGCATCCCGGTGAGGTTGTGGGCGGCATGTCACCTTTGGGCACCCCGGCCGTGTTCGTGGATCCCGAGACCGGGGACTTCATGTTCCAGGGCACGACCATGACCGACCCAGGCACGCTGGCCGAGGTCGCCAAACACAGCCCGATCGCCGACAACACAGGGATGGCGCAAGTCCTCGTACAGCGAGGACGAGACCAACAAGGCCCAGTGCGTCGAGGTCGCGGACCTGGGCGTCGGCATCGGGGTGCGTGACAGCCAGGCGCCGGAGGCCGGTCACCTGAACGTCTCCCGTACCGCCATGAACGAGATCGTCGTCCGGATCCAGGCCGGAGGGCTCAACTTCTGATCAACCTACGGGCGGGTGCAGCCCGCAACAGGTGGCGGGCGCGACAGGTTAGCCTTCTGCCGGTAATTCTCCGCAGATCCGACGCACGCCCAATCACTAGCGTCAACTAGACCCGAGCGGAGAGGCGCGGACCATGGGCAAGCACGGCAAGAAGGAAAAATGCGGCATGTGCAACGGCACGGGAAAGATCAAGACCGGAACCAACGGCAAGGGGCGGCAACAAGAGGTCCAGTGCACGGGCTGCAATGGCAGCGGGGAACAGGGGTGAACCCAGACGACATTCGCCGCGCCGTCCCGAGGGAGCTGTTCGTCCCCGACACGATATGGATCAGACAAGACGATGGCTGGGCGGTTCCCATCACTCGCCAGAACCAGCCGGACGACTGGGAACGCATCGTCGGCGCTGACGACGAAGCCGTCATCACCCAGGTGGATGACGGGGCCACCGACCGGGGAACGTGGCCGACATCGTCGGGCAGTTCACCCGAAGTCATGGCCGACATGCTCAACGCGCTTGACGTTCACCCCGGCATGCGTGTTCTGGAGATCGGCACTGGCACCGGATACAACGCCGCCGTCCTGGCGACCATTGCCGGAGCCCAGAACGTCACCACCGTCGAGATTGATCCAGCGATCGCCGCGCACGCCCGCACCGCACTCCACGACGGCGGGTATTCGGTACACCTCGTCGTCGCTGACGGGACGCAGGGGCACCCGCCGAACGCACCCTACGACCGCGTCATCGTGACCGCCGCCGCCCACCAAATCCCCTATGCCTGGGTTCGCCAGACCAAACCCGGCGGCCTGATCGTGGTGCCCTGGGGGCCGACCTTCCACCCCGATTGGCCGCTGTGCCGCCTGACCGTTCATTCAGACGGCACGGCGACCGGCAAATTCATCGGCCCCGCATCATTCATGCCACTCCGCAGCCAGCGCCTACCACAGTCGGTGATCCACGAGACCGAACAACGATGGATCAACGCCGGTAGGCCCGACTGCACCCGCTACGGAATCACCATCACCGACAAGGGCCAACACCTCTGGCTGGACACACCCGCCACCCCAGTTCGCTAAACGGGCACGCCGGTTCTTCGTCCGACTCAAGACCCGTCCTGGGCCTTGTCCTCCACCGACTCCACGGGCCGGACGCCCTTGCGGCGAGCGAACTCCTCAACCGGTACTGATACCGTCCGCCGCCCGGATGGCCTCGCGCAAGGTGGCCGAGTGGACGACGAGGACGGTGCCGTCCGGGTCCTTCGAGTCCCGAATCGCGATCGAGGCTTCAAGCCCGGCCAACTCGACACACATGTCACCGTCGCTGCTACTGCGGCTGGACTTACGCCAGGTCAGCTGATGCATGGCATTCTCACTCGTGCGCCGAGCGGATGGCGGCACGCAGCGCTGCGCGCGTCACGAAGAGGACCGGCCCGTGGGGGTCCTTCGAGTCCCGAACGGCCACCTTCTCGTCCATGCTGGCCAACTCAACGCAGTTGCCACCGGAGCTGCCGCTACGACTCGACTTACGCCAGGTGAGCTCTCGGTTCATGTTGTCCACTTCTCTTCGGCTGTGTGGTTGATCAGGTCGGCGCTCATGCGCGTGGGGAGGGCCTGTGTGCCGATCGCATCGAACGTGTCCTTGAGCCTGGAGATGTCCTCTCGGCTGTCCATCATGATCCCACGTGCGGCGGTCTCAACCAGGGCGACCTCCTTCCCATCGGGAAGAGTCGCCACCACAAATGCCCCCTCATTGCCGGGGTGGGGAACACCGTTCGGGATGACCTGAACACTGAGGCGGTCTCCGATGGAGTCTGCAAGGTGTTTGAGCTGGGCTTGCATAACACTCGGCCCTCCAACGTCATACCAGAGTACGACCTCGGGCAGGACGTACACCAGGCGAGGAGGGTTAGGACCCGTCCGCGTAAGGATGGCTTGCCGAGCCATTCGAGCCTCGACCGACTCCCGATTACCGAAAAGGAGTGTGCTGGCATACTCCTCCGTCTGGAGGAGACCGTAGACGACCTGGGGCTCGTACACCTTGAGAGTGCTCGACTCCTCTTCGACTCCGGGCCACTTGCGGAACCACTCAGGGATGCCGTCCTTCTTGTTGCCGAAGAGGCCGTCGTGGAGGTGGGCGAGGGCCTGCTTGGTGTCGAGGACGGCGTCGCAGTGTTCGGCGAAGGAGCGTTCGCAGTGCGATTCGGCGCGTTCGACCGCGCCGATGAACGACGGGCTGTAGGGGATCTTGGCCGCGAGCTGCTTGATGCTGTAATTCGCGAGCACGCGGTATCTGCGGACTTCTGATCCGAACAGGTCGAGGGCGCTGTTCGACGGGGTGAGGCGCTTTGGGGGCTGCGGCATTTCGTCCTCCCGATGACCAGTCATGACCCATGACGACCAGTGGATTCCGGGCCATGCTCCGAGGTTGCTTCATGACGTGGAGTACACATTCATAAGCATGACACTTTGCGCGATGCTCGGCCAGAGGGATGGCGGAAATGGAGGTCGCGATGTTCGAGGCGATCGTTTTGACGGTTCCCCCCGAATCGGTCAAAGCGGAATGCCTTTTCGCCATCTCCAACGCAAATCGGGCAGGAGGGATAGCGCGTGGCGATGTATGAATTCACAAAAGAAGCCGTTCAGGAGCGGGATGAGAGTGAGTGCGTCCTCGAACGCACGGAGGAGGCAGTGGCCGAGGCGCGGCGGTTTCTGGCGGGGCGGTTCGCCGAGTGGGGCATCGCGGACGACTACGACGGGCGGCTCATCGTCTCCGAGCTCGTCACGAATGCGCTGGTGCACGGGGACGGGCCGATCGTCCTGCGGGTGTTCCAGGACGAGCGCGACGGGCTGCCCATGATCGAGGTCCGGGACGGCGGCGACGGGCAGCCGGTCATCCAGGTGGAGAACCACGCCGCCATCGGCGGGCGCGGGCTGCTGATGGTGGCCTGCCTCGCGCGCGACTGGGGTACCCGGCCGCTGGTGGAGGGAGGGAAGGTGGCGTGGGCGAAGTGCGGGATCTAGCCGTCCGGGCCGAGCGGCGGCTGCTGCGCCTGCGGACGCGCTGGGGACGCGAGACGGCGGTGCGCTACCTGGACGATCTCGCCGCCGAACTCGCGCCGGAAGGCTGGCGGTTCATGAAGTTCTACCGGCGCGAGGAGTTCGCCGTCCCCGTGCCGCTGCTGTGGGTTCACGCGCGCGCGACCAAGGACGTCGGCATGGTGGTCAGCGTCCTCGCCACCTCTGGGTGCACGTGGGGCTACCACGAGGCGCAGTTCGGGCGGCACGGCTACCTGTGCCTGTGCGGAGACGCCGGGGCGGCCGCCGCGCAGGTCGACCGCCTGCTCAAGCACCGGCTCTTCCCATCGACCTGGTGACGATCGTGGCGGCGATGAGGAGGGCGAGGAGGGCTGCGAGGACGACCAGGCTCGCGGCAACGCCGATGGCGGGAGCGGCGAACGTGGTGAGCAGGGCCAGGACGGCCGTGATCCCGATGAGCTCGGGACGGGCGGCCGTGCGCCGCATCGGGGCGTGCAGGGCCCACAGCATGACGAGCACCACGGCGATGGGGACGGCGACGGCGGCGATCACGGTCTTCTCGTCCGCCTTGATGTGGTCGCCCGCCCACATGACCGCGACCTCCAGCCCGGCGCCCACGGCGGCCAGCGCCGCGAAGATCACGTAGTGGCCGTAGCCCCAGATGAAGGACCATTCGCGGCGCGCGGCCAGCCCCTCGCCCGCAGGTTCGGAGAAGTAGATCCACCAAAGGGTGAAGAGGATGGCCAGGCCCGCGATCGCGATGGTGACCAGTTCGGTGCTGAGGCCATGCTCGACGGCGTCCTGGACGGCGTTGGTCGAGGCGAGGACGCTCTCCCCCAGCAGGATGATCGTGAACAGCCCGTACCGTTCGGCGATGTGGTGCGGGTGCCAGGTCGTCGCGCCCGCGCGTTCGGCGATCTGCGGGACGGAGAGTTCGAGCAGCACCAGCAGCGGGAACACCCAGCTCGGCCCGTCGCCCGGGAGCGCGAGCCGCGACAGCCAGAACACCTGGACGAACGACACCCCGACCGCGTACCGGACGGTCGTGGCGCGCGTCTCCGGATGCGCGATCGCGGCCCGTGTCCACAGGCCGACCAGGCCGACGCGCATGACGAGGTAGCCGATGGTGACGGTGGTGAAGTCGCCGTCGAACGCGTCCGGCACCCCGGCCGCCAGGACGAGGACGCCCGCCATCTGCACGAACGTCATGACGCGGTACGGGACGTCGTCGGCGTCGTACGCGGACGCGAACCAGGTGAAGTTCATCCACGCCCACCAGATTGCGAAGAACACCATGAGGAACGGCAGGACGGCGTCGCCCACGTGCCCTTCCTCGGTGGCGTGCGCCAGCCGTCCGGCGGCCTGGGAGACGGCCGCGACGAACGTCAGGTCGAAGAGCAGTTCTAGCGGGCTGGACGCGCGGTGCGGCTCGTCCACGTCGCGGGCGACCATGCGGCTACGGAACGCCTTCATTCGCTCACTCTAAGGTGGCGGAGGTGTGGCCGTCAGAGGAAGGCGGGGCCTCGGCGCAGGAGTGTCTCGTAGAGCATTTGCTGGACGTTCTCGCGGACGTGGTCGGTGATGTCGAACACCGTCATGGGGTCGTCGGCGGTGTCGGCGTCGTACTCGTCCAGGGTCATGGGCTCGCCGAACTGGATCATCCACTTGGACGGCAGCGGAACGAGCCCGGCGGGCCCGAGCAGCGGGAACGTCGGCGTGATCGGGAAGTACGGGAGGCCGAGCAGGCGGGCCAGCGGCTTCACGTCGGCGATCTTCGGGTAGATCTCCTCGGCGCCGACGATGGCGCACGGGACGATCGGGACCCCGGCGCGCAGCGCGGTGCCGACGAAGCCGCCGCGGCCGAAGCGCTGGAGCCGATACCGCTCGGCGAACGGCTTGCCGACGCCCTTGAAGCCCTCGGGGAACACGCCGACGAGTTCGCCCTTGCCGAGGAGGCGGGCCGCGTCGGCCTGGCAGGCGAGGGTGTGCCCGGCCTTGCGGGACAGGTGCCCGAGGATCGGGATCTGGTAGACGAGGTCGGCCCCGAGCAGGCGGATCTGGCGGTCGGCGTGGTCGTGCAGGGCGACCGACAGCATGAGCGCGTCGAGGGGGATGACGCCGGAGTGGTTCGCTACGACGAGGGCGCCGCCGTCCGGGACGTTCTCGACGCCTGCGAGCTCGACGCGGAACCAGTGCTCGTACAGGGCGCGGGCGGCCGGCAGGAGGAGCGTGGAGTTGAATTCCGGGTCGTAGCCGAACTCGTCCACCTCGTACTCGCCGGCCAGGCGGCGGCGCAGAAATGCCAGGCCGGAGGCTATGCCTCGTTCCAAGGGGCTGCGTTCGTCAGTGGCATCGTCGTCGTCTTGGTGGCGGGCGGTGTCGAGGCGGATGACCTGCGCGTCCTGGTCGCCGTCGCCATCGCCTTCGTCGTGGTCCTCGTGGTCCTTGTGGTGGGCGTTCATCATCCGGGCCGTCCCAAGAGCGCGATCAGCGGGTTGGCGCCGAAGCCCTGGGCGGCGGCGAAGTCGGCGAAGGCGGCCTCGGAGCTGTACTTCGGGTGCCAGGACAGCTCGTCCGCCAGTGCCGTGGTGTCGATGACGCGGCCGTACGTCAGCCAGCGCAGCAGTTCCGGCGAGAAGCCGGACAGGCCGGCGAAGCGGCGTCCCATGTCGCCGAGCATCGAGAGGGACGGCGACGGGACGGGCACGTAGGGGCGTCCGGCGCGGCGGAGCGCCTGGGAGAGCAGCAGGACGCCGTCGCCCGCGACGTTGAAGCAGCCGGGATGGTCCTCGACGGTCATGCGGCGCAGCACCTCGACGCCGTCGTCCTCGTGGACGAACTGCAGCCGAGGGTCGAAGCCGAGCACCGTCGGGACGACGGGCAGCCGCAGGTACCGGGTCAGCGGCGAGTCGACGCCGGGCCCGAGGACGTTCGCGAACCGCAGCACCGACACCGTCAGGTCGGACCGGCGCCGCGTCAGCCCGCGCACGTACCCCTCGACCTCGACGGCGTCCTTGGCGTACCCGGACTTCGGGCCCTCGACGGGCTCGTCCAGCTCGGTGAACACGGCCGGGTCCATCGGCGAGGAGCCGTACACGGCGGCCGAGGACCGCACGACGAGCTTGCGCATGTCCGGCGAGCGCTGGCAGGCCGCGAGCAGCTGCATCGTGCCGATGACGTTGAGCTCCTTCACCTTCGCCCGCGGGGCGGACGAGGAGGTGAGGAGATGGAGGTGCACGACGGTGTCGACCCCGGCCGACTCGATGAGGTTCGCGATGCTCGGGGTGCGGATGTCCACGCGGACGAACTCGGTGCGTCCGAGCGGTACGCCGAGCGACGCGTCCGGCGGCACTGTGTCGACGCCGATGACGCGTTCGATGCCGGGGTCGGCTTGAAGGGTGTTCGCGACCCGCGCCCCCAGGAAACGGGAGACGCCCGTGACGAGGACGACACGGGCCGCGGCGGCGGGCATGGAGGACATGGTGCGCCCCACCCCTTACGGCTGAATGGCCGGCGTGACGACTACTTCTTGTTGCGACGCTGGATGCGCGTCTTCTTCAGCAGCTTGCGGTGCTTCTTCTTGGCCATCCTCTTGCGCCGCTTCTTGATGACAGAGCCCACGGGACCTCGCTCGGCATTTCGGGTGATGTGCAGGAGGCGGGCGTGCCGCCGGCGAGCTTCGCTCGAAGTGCGCGCACGGTCCGCCGCCCAAGGGTACCGCTGTACGGGGCGGGTCACGCCGGTGGCCCGCGCCTTGGGCGTGCAGAGCCAAGCACCTGGCGTGCGGAGCCTGGCGCCGCGCGTCGCGCGGCGCCGGGCACCGTTTCGCGCGGACGGGGCGGTCCGGTGGCCGCTGTACGCGCCACCGCCCGTCCCGCCCGGTGTCCGGACCGTCGTCCCGGTCCTCGTCTTGCTTCCCCAGCTTCGGGACGGTTCCTGGGAACCGTCCCGACGCCCCCTGCACGGCCGGGTATGGAGTAGGCGGCGAGGTCATCCCCCGCCCTTACCCGTTATCCGGCTTCGATGTACGCGTCGCGCAGGTAATCGTGAACGGCCTGCTCGGGAACCCGGAACGAGCGGCCCACGCGGATCGCGGGAAGCTCGCCCGAGTGGACGAGGCGGTAGACGGTCATCTTGGACACCCGCATCACCGCCGCCACTTCGGCCACGGTCAGGAACCTGACCTCGCTCAGAGGTCGCTCGCCTGAGGTCATCGGACGCCCTCTTCCACACGTGCCGCGCACCGGCCCTTCGGGTGACTTTGATCACGCACGTGTACTTCCTCCAGCGTAAATCGCGTATCGGCAGTCGCAAGAGGGGAGTTCCGCACATTTCCGTATCCCGACCTGACCAGGAGGACACAGTGCTAATCCCCTACGGAGGGTGGAGCTGACGGCACCACGCGTGGCGCGGCGAACGGTTGTCAACCGAAACCCCGTGTTGACCTGCGGTTCCGATGCTCCCGATGGCGTCGCGCAAGCCCATGCGTCCCGTTACGGCCGCCCTGTCACACGCAGTGACAGCAGGGACGCCCCGACAAGGCCCGGCACGCGGGGAAGGACGGCCGGGCGGCCCGGGACGAGGAAGGTCAGGCGGACGGGCCGAGCCCCGCACGGCCGAGGATGTAGGCGGTCAGGGGCGCGTAGTGCTGCGGAGCAACGCCGTCGTCGAGCGGGACGGCGACGTCGATCTTGCCTTCTGCGGCGCCGGCGAACAGCGCGGGATCGTTACAGTCCGCGAAACCGACGGTGTCGATGCCCGCCTGACCGGCGGCTCCGGCCCAGCCGTGATCGGCGATGGCCAGATCCGGCCAAAAATCAGGTTTAGCCTCCGGAGAGTCCGCTGAAGCGGTAGTGGCAAGCTCGCGGAGCATGGTCTCCATCGGGCGGGAGTCGTGCGTGTGGTGCGTCCGCTGGTCGTCACCTTCGAGCATCGCCACGCCGGGCTCGGCGTAGACGATGCGGCGCAGGTCGGAGCCGCCGTAGCCGGTCTCGATCTCGTACGTCCAGCCGGCGGCGGGGGTGAGGAGCCGGCAGCCCGCCTCGGCCAGTGCCCGCGCGACGGCCTGGTACAGCGGCGCCAGCGTCGACGGATGGCCGGTCGCGAGGACCACGCTCTCCCGGCGGCGGGCGGCGAGGCCGACGCGGTCGCCCATCGCCTCCAGGGTGTCGAGCGTGATCTCCGGGTCGATGGTGTCGTCCCCGTACACGTGCCGGGGGTCGGCGTCCACGCCGCAGCGCTCGACCATCATCTCCAGGACGGTCTGCTCCGTCCACGAGGGCTTGAGCTCAAGGCCGAACTGGTAGTACGGGTGGCCGGCGGCCATCCGCCGGTAGTGCAGCAGGTTGTTCTGGCGCGGCGTCGCGACATCGCCGGCGATCATCGTCCGCACCAGGTGGGCGCGCAGCTCGTCCCGCGTCGGTGCCGGGTTCACGTGCGCGCTCACTCGTCCGTCATCGGGTCGAGGCCGTGCTCGGGGAACACCGCGCGCCGCGTCGCCAGGACCGCCTGGTCGATGGGGCTTCCCGGGTCGTAGCCGTCGCCCCATCTGCTGATCCGCACCTCGTCCGTGCCGTCGGTCATGCGGAGGGGGGCGATCTCTTCGGTTCTGTGCCGGGCGAGCTCGCGCCACCTCTCGGGCGTCGGGGTGTCGGGCGGGATCGGCCCGCCCGCCGCCTCCGCGAGCAGGTGCGTCCACGCCCTCGGCACGACCTGGACCAGCTCGTAGCCGCCGCCTCCGGTGGCGATCCAGCGGCCGCCCGCGGTCTCGTGCGCGAGGCGGTGCAGCAGGCCGTACGCGGTGCGCTGGCCGTCGACGCTGAGGGTCAGGTGCGCGAGCGGGTCGAGCGCGTGGCCGTCCGCGCCGTGCTGCGTGACGAGGACCTCCGGGCGGAACCGGCGCAGCAGCGGCGGGATGATCGCGTCGAACGCGCGCAGCCACGGGCCGTCGCCGGTGCCGGGCGGCAGGGAGATGTTGACGGACGTCCCGTCCGCGCCCGTCTCGTCGGGGAAGCCGGTGCCGGGGAACAGCGTCCGCGGCGTCTCGTGCAGGCTGATCGTCAGGACGCGCGGGTCGTCGTAGAAGGCGGCCTGGACGCCGTCGCCGTGATGGACGTCGATGTCGACGTACGCGACGCGCTCGGCGCCGTTGTCCAGCAGCCACGCGATCGCGATGGCCGGGTCGTTGTAGACGCAGAACCCGCTGGCGCCGCCGCTGAGCGCGTGGTGCAGGCCGCCGGAGATGTTGGCGGCGTGCTCGGCGCGTCCCGTCCAGACGGCCTCTGCCGCGGCGACGGACGCGCCCGCGACCAGCGCCGACGCCTCGTGCATCCCGAGGAACACCGGGTTGTCGGGGGTGCCGAGGCCGTGCCGGGGGTCGGGCGTCCCGGTCGCGCCGGCGTGCTTGACCGCCGCGATGTAACCCTCCTCGTGGACGAGCCCGAGCAGCTTGTCGTCCGCGGCCTCGAACCCGGACACGGTCACGTTGGGACGGTCCAGGACGCCGAGCTCCCGCGCCAGCGCCATCGTCAGCTCGACGCGCACCGGGTTCATGGGATGCCCGGGACCGAAGTCGTAGGAGATGAGCCGCTCGTCCCAGAAGATCTCCAGCCCGCAGTTCTCGGGACCGGACCGGGGGGAGGACGCGGCGCTGCTCATGACCTCACGGTATCGCGGCCGCCAAAACCGGCTCGGTCAGAGGCGGGTCGCGGGTTCCGGGGTGCGGGCGTCTTCGTCCTCGCGTTTCGTGCGTGACGCGGTGACGAAGCCAGCTAGGGCGGCGAGTGCCGCTATGCCCTCGCCTGCCAGGCTGATCGTCTTCTCCGCGTACCAGACGGGTTCGTGCATGTCGGGCAGCGGTCCGAGCGCGCCGGCGTCGACGTAGTAGTAGAAGACGATCGCGCCGACCGCGCTGGCCGCCACGAGGAAGGCCAGCGCGTACGCCCAGCGGGTCGCGTAGGTGAGGATCACGACCGCGACGACGCCGGCGACCGCCGCCTGGACGCGGAAGAGCAGTTCGCCGTCGATGGAGCCGCCCTGGACGAAGGCCATCTCGGGCGCGAACCTCCAGTGCACGATGGCGTCCGCCGCCAGTCCGGCGGCGACGAGCAGGCGGAGTATGAGTCCCATACTTCCTACACGGGTGGGGACCCCGGATCGGCTCAATGGTTCAAGGGTGAACTTTCGGCCGGTTAGCCGCTCGCGAGTTCGCTGCCCCGGTTGCGGGCCGCCTCGATGGCCTCCAGGACGGCGGCGCGGACGCCGTGCCGCTCCAGCTCGCGGATCGCGGAGATCGTCGTCCCGCCCGGGGACGTGACGGCCTCGCGCAGCAGCACCGGATGCTCACCGGAGTCGCGGAGCATGACGGCCGCGCCCACGGCCGACTGGATGACCATCTCCAGCGCGACGGCGCGCGGCATGCCGAGCAGGATGCCCGCGTCCACCATCGCCTCGACGAGGTAGTAGAAGTACGCGGGGCCGCTGCCGGACAGGGCCGTCGCGCCGTCCTGCAGCGATTCGGGGATGCGCAGCACCTTGCCGACCGGGGACAGCAGCTCCTCCGTCAGCTTCAGGTGCTCCTCGCCCGCGTGCGAGCCGGGCGAGATCACGCTCATCGCCTCGTCCACGTGGACGGGCGTGTTCGACATGACGCGCACGACCGGCAGGCCCTCGGGCAGCCGCGCCTCGATGAACCCGGTCGTGATGCCCGCCGCCATCGAGATCACCAGCCGGCCGGACGGGACGTGCGGGCCGATCTCGTCCAGCAGGACGCCCATGTCCTGGGGCTTCACGGCGAGGACCAGCGTGCCGGCCGTCGCGGCGGCCTCCGCGTTCGGGACGATCTCGATCCCGTACCGCTCGCGCAGCAGCGCGCCCCGCTCCTCCCGGCGCGCGGTCGCCATCAGCTCGGACGGGCGGCGGCCGGCCCGGAGCACCCCGGACAGCAGCGCCTCGCCCATCTTCCCGGCACCCAGAATCGCGATCATCGACATACCTTGACGTGGGGATTCAAAGACGCGTCCAGCCTATAGCCGTGGTGGTGGGCGGGACGGCTCGGCCCAGGCGGGACGGTTCAGGAGCGTCCGACCAGGGAGCGCATGAAGAAGCGGAGGTTGGCGGGACGCTCCGCGAGGCGCCGCATGAAGTACTCGTACCAGTCGCGGCCGTACGCGACGTAGACGCGGACCTGCGCGCCGTGGGCCGCGAGCCTGCGCTGCTCCTGCGGACGGATGCCGTAAAGCATCTGGTACTCGAACGTGTCCGCGTCGCGTTCGTTCAGGACGGACAGCGCACCGGCGATGTCGATGAGCCGTGGGTCGTGCGTGGCGAGCATCGGGTAGCCCTTGCCTGCCATCAGCACTTTCATGCACCGCACGAAGGACCTGTCGATCTCTTCCTTGTCGGTGAACGCGACCGCGGTGGGTGCCCCGTAGGCGCCCTTGCACAGCCTTACGCGCGAACCCTCGTAGGCCAGTTCCGCGCAGTGTTCCTCTGCCCGCCGCAAGTACGCCTGGATGACGGCCCCAACGTCGGGGAAATCGCGCCGCAGTTCGTGGACGATTCTCAGCGTCGAGTCGACGGTGGTGTGCTCCTCCATGTCGAGGGTCACCGTCGTACTGGCTGAACGGGCGGCGGCACAGATGCGGCGTGCGTTCTCCAAGGCGAGGTCTTCGCCGAACGTCTGGCCAATGGCGGAGAGCTTCAGCGACACCTCAGCGCGTGTACCGAGACTGGCCGCGCCAAGCCGTTCCAGTAGCTCGACGTAGTTCTGGACGTTCGCTTCTGCGTGGCCCTTGTCTTGCGTGTCCTCGCCTAGGACGTCCAGGGTCACGAGCAAGCCTTCGCTGGTGAGGTCGGTGGTGACGCGGGCCGCGTCCTCGATCGTCTCACCGGCGATGAACCGGCGGACGACATCGCCCGTGAACGGAGCGGTCTCCATAACCCTGCGTGCGCCGCCGCTGCGCGACGCGACGAGCAACGCCTGACGAAGCACTCTGCGAACCCCTTGTCCGACGGCCCCTGTCCGGCGGGCCTTTTCACCGGTCGAGGAGGGCCCTCCCAATGACCAGGTTATGCCCGTATGGAAATCCGGCGATCAGGGCACCGCGTTCAGGAGACCGTGCCGAGGCTGTTGCCGCCGCCGTGCTGCCGCACGTAATCGGCCATGCGCGCGGTCTTGACGGCGTCGAACAGCGCGGGCGCCTTCGTCCCGTCGAGGAGGACGACGCTCTGCTTGCCGCGCCTGCCCGTGCCCTTGTGCGGGGCGGTCAGGAACATCACGTCCGACGCGCGCACGCTCCGCATGCTCACCGCCAGCGAACGCAGGTCGCCCGCCGAGACGCCTTCGTCCACGCTGATCGACTTGGTGAGCGCGGACAGGAACCGGTCGAGCTTGAGCGGGTTCGTGAGCGTCCCGCGGTCCGCTGCCTGCTTGGCGAGGGCGCCGAGGAACGCCTGCTGCCGCCTGATCCGGTCGAAGTCGCCGTTCGGGAGGTTGTAGCGCTGGCGCACGAACAGCAGCGCCTCCTCGCCGTTGAGCTTCTGCCTCCCGGCCGTCCACTGCTTCTTGCGGGCCGGGTCGTACACGCTCTGCTTGATGTTGACGGTGACGCCGCCTAGCGCGTCCGTCATCGACTCGAACCCCTCGAAGTCGATCGCCCCGTAGTGGTCGACCCGGACGCCGGTGAGGTTCTCGATCGTCTCGATCAGCAGCTTCGGCCCGCCGAACGAGAACGCCGCGTTGATCTTCTGGTTGCCGTAGCCGGGGATGTCGACCCACGAGTCGCGCGGGAACGAGACGATGTACGCCTTCTTCCGGTCGGCCGGCAGGTGCAGCAGCATGATCGTGTCCGTGCGCTGCTGCCCCGGCTTCCAGACCTGGTTGCCCTCACCGGTCGTGGCGGCGTCGGCCCGCGAGTCCGATCCGACGAGCAGCCAGTTCTCGGTGCCCTTCATGTTCGGGCCGGGGCGCTGCGCGCCGTCGTCCGGCATCACGCCGGGGATCCGGTCGATGTTGCCGTTGTAGGACGACTGCCGCTGCCACGCCAGCCCGCCGATCCCCGCCACGACGAGGACGATGAAGACGCCGATCGCGATCAGCACCCGGGGCCAGCGGCGCTTCCGCTTCAGCTCGCCCTCGTCCCCGGTATCGCCGGCGTCGCTGGCGGTACCGCCCCAGAAGGTCGCGTTCTCCGCGTCCTCCGTCCCGGGTGCGCCGGGCGCACCGGACGCACCGGGCGCGCTCGGCTCAGCGGCCGGCGGCGGCCCCTCGCCGGACGGCTGCGACGCCGGCGCGCCAGGAAGATCTCGGGCGGTCATGCGCCGAAGCTACCAGCCTGATCAAGCAGGAAGACCCAGTTCACCCCATGTGTCCAATTCAGGAACCCACCCCCGTTCGCGCTTCCTGGGCAAGGCCTCAGCCGGGGTCACGGGTCGTGCGGCCGTAGGCGCCTAGCGCCGGAGGTCGCACGACCCGCCGGGCGGAGGGCCCGTTAGCGAGACCCGCCCCCCGCGCGGGGAA